>CAJTSK010000030.1 GCA_910578835.1 uncultured Muribaculum sp. | reverse complement strand
GGAATCAGCCCTAATTTTGTCGTGCCTCAAAAAGTTTTATCGGACAGCAATAAAATATAATATCTGTATTAAAAATATATTTCGCCATGTTAAAAACATTTTTCAACAATATCTGTTCTTACTTTAAAATGGATTTTATTTACTAAGGACTTATGAAAAAGATTTATTTGACCGTGGCATTAGTTGCTACAATGGTGTTTGCCTCTTGTTCATCAACACAGAAGGCTAAGGATGAGGGTGCCGATTTGAAATCAAAGATTGAGAGCTGTACCAACCCCGACAGTCTGAAGGTTTATGTGGATCAGGCAAAGGCATATGCCACCAAGCTTGTAAGCGAAGGCAAAGACAAGGAAGCGGAGGCTTATCTTAATGAAATCGCTCCCGTGGTAGCAGCAAAAGATCCCTCGGCGACATCCGTACTTAATAAGATTGAGTCGGCGGCTGATTCAGTTGCCGGTGATGCTAACGATGCCATGAAGGCAGCCGGCGATTCAGTGGCTGCCGCTGCAAATGCAGTAGGCGATGCCGTATCTGATAAGGTTGACGCTGCGAAGGCTGCCGCTTCTCAGGCTGCTGACGATGCAAAAGCAAAGGCTGCCGATGCTGTCGACAATGCAAAGGCTAAGGCTGCGCAGGTGGCTGACGATGCAAAAACAAAGGCGGCTGACGCTGCTACTCAGGCTGCCGATAAGGTTAAGGACGCTCTTGGAAAATAGTAAAACACTTTTAGCAACAAAACGTTTATTATAGTGAAAAATAGGGATACTGCGAAAGCGGTATCCCTATTTTTATGTTGGGTGGAGAAGTTTATCCGAAGTGGATGGTGTTGCCGCCACCTGTCTGGGGGGTGGAACGGTGTTCGGTGAATGAGGTTTTTGCCGCTGCCGGTGACTTGCCTATCTCCTTGATTTCATCAGATGTCTTTTTCTCGCGGTTGAGTGTCGGACTCTTTTCAAGGGCGTCGATAAAGGTGTCATCGTCCATCTGCGACGGCTCGATTACGATGTAGCGTGCCTTTGCCTGGTCGCCCTGCATACGTATCACGGCACCTTCACCATACTCTTCACCTATTTTTCTCTTGATGTCGGTTTCTGTCGGATTGTGTTGCTTGTTGGTGCCGAATGTAAATGTTCCGCTGCCTTTTTTGCCATCTTTCATTGTGTCTATCGACAACTCAAATCCGGCGGCAAGTATGGTGATTTTTATGCGGTCGCCGAGGCTGCGGTCGTAAGCCGTACCCCAGATTACATCCACGTTAGAGTCGATACCGCCGATAAATGTAGTAAGCTCGTCGGTCTCGCCGGCTTTCAGCGGAGTCTCTGCATCGGGGTTGAAGTAGAGGTTGAACAGCAACTTCTTGGAAGTGAGGATGTTGCGGTTTTTCAGCAACGGGGAGTTAAGCGCGTCGTCGATAGCTTTGGTGATGCGGTGCTCGCCTTCGCCATATCCGGTAGAGATGATGGCGGCGCCACCATTGCGTAACGTAGTGTCGACATCGTTGAAGTCAAGGTTGATTTTACCCTCGCTTGTGATAAGCTCCGATATCGAGCGCGCCGCTGTGGTGAGTGTGTCGTCGGCTTTGTCAAACGCATTGACAAAGTTGAGGTCGGGGTATATCACGTTGAGTCGCTCATTGTTGATAATAAGGAGCGCGTCGACAAATTTGCTCATCTCTTCCGCTCCGGCAAGAGCCTTGTCTATCTTTCTTACTCCTTCAAAGAGGAATGGTATGGTGACGATACCGATTGTAAGGAGTCCTTTTTCACGGGCAAGGCGAGCTACCACGGGTGCCGCGCCGGTACCTGTGCCACCACCCATGCCGGCGGTGATAAATACCATCTTGGTATCGTCTTCAAAAAGCTCCAGAATCTTGTCGGATGCCTCCTCGGCG
Source organism: uncultured Muribaculum sp. (assembly GCA_910578835.1). Taxonomy (GTDB): domain Bacteria; phylum Bacteroidota; class Bacteroidia; order Bacteroidales; family Muribaculaceae; genus Muribaculum. The sequence goes on along the minus strand of CAJTSK010000030.1, from coordinate 29,459 downwards.
GCGGCACGTGCCACTTCAGGCTTGTTGCCCGCACCGAGTCCGGTACCTATCTGTACACGCGTCGGCACCGGCGAGTGGTCGAGTGCCTGGCGGTCGGTGTTGAGAATGACAAAAGACACATCATTAATGTCTTGCTCATACATATGGCTTACAGCATTGTTGCCGCCACCGCCTACGCCTATCACCTTAATGATGGGCTGTCGCGCTTTTCCGTCGGTAAATCCTGCTTCCGACATGGGAGGTATATTGTCTTGATCTGTCATTGTATCCTTGTATTTGTAGATTGCATTAATAGGTCAGTATCATTCATCATCGTCTCCTTCTCCGTCGTCAAGAAGTGTATCCCATCCCTTGACGAGATTGCCGAAGATTTTTTTTATTCGTGAGGGGCCTTTTGGCTCTTCATTTCTATCCTTTGACTTTTTGCCACCCTTCATGGGCTTGATGCCGGGGCCATCGTCCTCGCCGTCGACAAACGGGTCGGGAGCCGGAGTGGTGGTGACGGGTTTTTCCATGCACTCCGCGGGGTTATGGGTGGCGGCGGCGTTGAGCAGCGCGATTATGTCAATCATGCCGGTATTCTGGAGTCGCGTATCGGTGATGCGTATGGTGTTAGGTAGCGCGCCGAGGTGTACCTTTACTTTGCTCTGTTCGGCAAGCAGGTCGATAAATCCTTTCAGTTTAGCACCGGAACCTACTACCACGATACCTCCCGCCATGTCATTGGGGAGCGAATATCCGGCGTATTTTACCTGTTCAAGTATGTTTGCCACAATTTCGCCTGCACGGGCGCGGATGCCGCTATTTACCTTTGTTGCATCACCGTCAAAGTCGCTTTTGCGGAAATTGGGCTCTTCGTTCATGGCATCGCCGAGGGCGCGTTTAAGCTCTTCGGCTCTCTCTTCGGTGATGTTGTTGAGCACCATGACATCGCGGGTGATGTTGCGCGAGCCGAGCGGCAGGGTGGCGAGATAGCGCAGAGAGCCTCCGCGGTAGATAGACACCGTAGTGGTTTCTGCACCGAAATCCACGAGCATGCATCCGAGCTGCTTCTCATCGCCGGTGAGCACGAGGTCAGCTATGGATATCTGCCTTACGAAGCGGTCCTTTACGGCAAGCTGCTGTCGTTCGGCTATGGCTATGTCGAGGTTACGCAATATCTTTGGGCGGCAGGTGATGAGATTGATGTCGGCACGTATGTTTTTCCCGAGTGTTCCTATCGGGTTGGGGCATTCAAAGTTGTCAACCACGAAGTCTTTGGGCAACACGTCGATTACCGTGCGCTCGGTCAGCCCGTTAGCCTTTGCCTCTTCTTTTATCTGGTCAATGATATGGGCGGTGATGTCGGTTTCTTCATCAAACTGTCTTATGACTTCCCTTGACGTGCTTGCTGTTGAGCGGCCGCCTATCCCGACATATACGCCCTTTATCTTGCGTGGGCTGATTGACGGATAGTTTTCAAGACGCAATATCAGGCGTTTTATGCGGTTGCTTACTTCATCCACGTTCTGCACTATTCCGTAGCGTACTACATCGACGGCATGTTCTTCCTCGACTGCAAGAAGTGTGAGATAGCCGGAGTCGTCGACAGTACCGACCGCGGCTCTGATATGTGAACTGCCTATTTCAAGGGCTGCGATATATTTTTCTTCCATGATGATGAAACAGATTGTTTTTTAGTTTTGTTTTGTTGCGTCGGGAGATTTCGGGATTCCTATAGCCGAACGGTTGACTTGACCGGCGGTGTCACCCGAGAGCATCGTGCCTACATCGGGCGCTTCCTGCTCCGCCTCGTAGTCGACAGGGTTTATTGCCTGGTGCAGACGCTTGGCGCGCCGGGTTGCTACAAGCTGTCCGCCCCATTTCACTGAAAGGGTGTCGTAATAATCCCATCCCTTTACCGGCAACACTTCCCTGTAGGCACGTGTAAGGCGATAAAACTTGTTGTCAAGATTGCTTATGTCGCCGATATTGATTACATGTCCGTGGATGAGCGGAATCAGGATGATGTTGCGCGGGCTTTCTGCTTTTATGTAGGTAACGAGTGAGTTCCATGCCGAGTCGTTGCTCAGGTAGTTGACGAGCGGCAGTAGTGCCTGAGGCGTAAATACCGAGTCGAAGCGTCCGGTGATTACCGGTACGTCGGAGTGGTAGCGTGCTGTCGCCGAGATGCGCTTCCCCGTCTTGTTGATGTAGTAGGATTTTGAGCCGTCAAACACACGCGCTACCGGCTGTAGCGGATTGACCGATATACGTATCTTTCCGGCAGTGGTGACCACGCAGTTTACATCCTCGATTTTGTCAATCTTCGACAGTATCCTTTCAATGCTGTCGATATTTATCTCCGACAGGAGTGTCGAGTCGGCATATTCCGGTAGGTCGCCTATCTCCTTCGCAATCTCTTTTCCTGTCACAAATCGTGAGCGCAATGAATCGTTGACCACAATTTCGACACCCGAACAATAGGCTGTCGATGCCTGCATGCGTGACCATGCCACCGCCATGATTATATAGGCGATGAGCACGATTGATACTATGCAGCGTAACAGGGTCTTCATCAGTTGTCTTTGACAGTTTTAATGATTTCAGGAAGGTAATTGCATATATCACCCGCCCCTACGGTCAATAAGATTTCAAAGTTACAATTTTTTATTGTCTTTGTCAAGTTATCTTTGGTAATCATTGTCTTGACAGGAGCGGTGATATGGTCAAAAATAATTTTGGAGGTCACTCCCGGTATCGGCTCCTCGCGCGCCGGGTAGATGTCGAGGAGTATCACCTCGTCGGCAAGCGAAAGAGCGGCGGCAAATTCCGGGGCAAAATCGCGGGTGCGGCTGTACAGGTGGGGCTGGAAAGCCACAGTGAGCTTTCTGCCGGGATAGAGCGACTTCACGGAGTTGATGGACGCTTTCAGCTCATCGGGATGATGGGCGTAGTCGTCTATGACAGCTCTTACGGGTGAAGTCTCTTTCAGCCAGAACTCAAAGCGGCGTTTTGGTCCCATGAATGTCGCCACGGCTTGGCGGGCGGCGTCAGCTTCCATGTCGCCGGTGAGGTAACATGCTGCAAGCGATGCAACGGCGTTTTCGATATTTATCTCTACCGGCACTCCGAGGCTTATGTCGCGTATCACTTCGCCGGGTGCGACGAAATCAAATATAATCTCGCCGTCGGAGTGACGTATGTTTTCGGCGTGGAAGTCGCCTTTGTCGCGTGAATAGGTGTAGACTTTCACATCTTTTCCGGGGCGTGGCACCAGCTTCAGCCCTTCATGCAGGATGAGTGAGCCGCCGGGGCGTATCAGCTCTGTGAAATGGGCAAAGCTCTCAAGATAAGCCTCTTCTGTACCGTATATGTCAAGATGGTCAGGGTCGGTGGCGGTGATTACAGCGATGTAGGGCGACAGGTGGTGAAACGAGCGGTCATACTCGTCGGCCTCAATCACCGAGTAGGGCGATGTCGCACTCAGCAGCAGGTTGCTGTCATAGTTGCGGAGTATGCCTCCCAAAAAGGCGTTGCACCCGATTTTGCAGGTGTGCAGCACATGGGCGGCAATTGATGAAGTGGTGGTCTTTCCATGTGTGCCGGCAAAACATATTCCCTTGCTGTCGCGGGTGATACGTCCGAGTGCTTCGGCGCGTTTGACCACTTCATAACCGTTGGCGCGGAAATAGTTAAGCTGCGGATGGTCGGCAGGGAGAGCGGGCGTGTATATTACGAGCACTTCGTCGGGTGCAGAGCGGAATCCGGCAGGAATCGCCTCTACGGAGTCGTCGAAATTAATGTCTACCCCCTCGCCGATGAGTGCGCGGGTGAGGTCGGTGGGTGTGCGGTCATATCCCGCCACCTTGCAGCCACGGGAGAGATAGTAGCGTTCAAGCGCAGCCATGCCTATGCCGCCGGCGCCTGCAAAATATATCTTTTTCTTCTCCATTATCCTTTGTCGGAAAGTATTTTATATATTGTGTCCACGATTTTCTCGTCAGCCTCGCGTAGAGCCATCTTCTTGATGTTTTCGGCAAGAAGGTCACAGCGGTCGGGGTCGTTGAGCAGAGCCACCACCTCGCTTCCAAGGCGGTCAGGGGCATCGGCATCGAGTATCATTACGGCGGCGTTGCACTGCACGAGAGCCTCGGCGTTTTTGCGTTGGTGGTCTTCCGCCACGTTGGGCGACGGTATGAGTATCGTCGGCAGTCCGAGCAACTGTAGCTCTGATATAGTGCCGGCTCCGGCGCGTGACACGACTACATCGGCAGCCCTGTAGGCAAGGTCCATCGACGAGATGAATGGCGTGGCTTTTACTACATTATTATATTTGTCGGCAATCTTTCGGCAATCGTCGGCATAAAGTTTGCCGGTCTGCCATAGCACGTAGCCTCCGGCGTTTTCAATCTTGTTGAATGCTTTTGATATGCTTTCGTTGATGGTGCGCGCACCAAGGCTGCCGCCTATCACAAGCACCAGCTTGCGGTGGGCAGGCACTCCGAGGCGTCGGCGTGCTTCCTCTTTGCTTATGTCGGTGTTGAGGATATTGTCGCGCACGGGATTGCCGGTCAATATGATTTTATCGGCGGGGAAAAAGCGCTGCATGTCGGGGTATGCCACGCATATCGCCCTCGCTTCCTTTGCAAGGAGCTTGTTGGTGACTCCGGCGTAGGAATTCTGCTCCTGGAGCAGGGTGGGTATGCCATGTTTCTGCGCCTCTTTAAGCATAGGCCCGCTCGCATAGCCCCCCACGCCGATTGCTATGTCGGGGTGAAACTCTTTAAGCACTTTTTTAGCGCGATACATGCTTCGCAGCAGACGCACCACTACTTTCACGTTGCTCAGCAGTTTTTTGCGGTTAAATCCACTGACGGGCAGACCTATTATGTCATATCCCGCAGCCGGAACACGTTCCATCTCCATCCTGCCTTCGGCACCGACGAAGAGTATTTCAGTCTTGGGGTCGCGGCGACGGAGGGCATTGGCTATGGAAAGGGCGGGAAATATATGTCCGCCTGTTCCTCCTCCGCTTATAAGTATCTTATATGGTTGCATGTTGATTAGTCGTTTTTTTGTTGTCAGAATTGTACGGGGTTGTTGGCGCGCAGGTCTTCAGGAAGTTCGCTAAGCTCTTCCTTGACAGCTTGCTTGGAGCCGTTTTGCACGGCGGTGCGGCTTACGCTCAGCATAGCCCCGAAGGCAATCGAGGTGACGAGTATCGACGTTCCGCCCTTGGAGATTAGCGGTAATGGCTGACCTGAGACAGGGAATGCCCCGGTGGTAATCGCCATGTGGAATAACGCCTGAAGTACTATCATCACAGCCATGCCTATCACAAGAAGCACCGGGAACGCGCGATGGCATTTTCGGGCAATCACCCCGGCGCGTGCCAGCAAGGCGAGATATAGTATCAGGAGAAACAAGCCCCCGATGAAGCCGGTATCCTCAAGGATGATGGCAAAGATATAGTCGGAGAAGGCGAGTGGCAGTCGTGCTGTCTCGCGTGAATTTCCGGGAAATACACCTATAAGACCGCCGTTTGCCTGAGCCATGTAGGAATACTGTTCCTGGCGGTTGGTGGCGGTTATCGGTTCCTCATATTTCGGGGTCGACGACAGGTAGCGGTTGACGCGCGCCTCCCATGTGTGGTGACGCTGGTTGGCTACATCTTCCGGGGCGTTGGTCAGTGCCGTTACCGCGGTGGCTTCTTTTGCCGATTTGTCGGAAAACGCGTCTTTAAGCAGGAATGCGCCGCCGGCAATCACCGAATAGACCAGTCCTACCACTAACAGCTTTTTCCACTCCGTGCCTCCGAGTATCATCATCGCCCCGCTTATCATCATGAGCAGGATGGTGTTGGTGAGTCCCTGCTTGAACAACACCGCGCCGAATGCAAGCACCCATAGCGCCGACCATATTATGCCGCTGTTGTTGACTCCTATCGTCTTCTTTTGTGAACGCGCCATGATGCGCGCCACCACGAGTACTGCCGACATCTTTATGAACTCCGATGGCTGCAATGTGATGCCAAAAAGGCTCACACTGCGCCTGGCGCCGTTGACAATCTCGCCAAACGCGCTTACATAAATCATGGCAAGAAGACTCAGTCCGGCAAGTATCCATGTCAGACCGAAAAACCATTTGTAATGGACTTTTTCGAGCGTCCACACTATAGCTACGCCTACACCAAGCATGATGCAGTGACGGAGTATCGGTCCGTAGACACCGGCTGAAGCCACCTCGCGGCTCGAAGCGCTATACAGCTCGATTACCGACACCAGGCATAGCATTATGAAAATGCCCCATATCGATTTGTCGCCATGACGCTTGTAGGGGATGGCGCTTGCGGCAGGCTGTGCCGCAGAGGGGGCTGAGGCTGTTGCCGCCGCACCTGCGGTAGTTGCCTCGGCTGTGCCGAACATATAGGAATCGTTATCGTTCATTTAGTCGTAATATTCTTCTAATGTGTATGTTGACTACTTTTCGAGTTTTTTTACGGTAGCCTTGAACTGCTCGCCCCTGTCTTCGTAGCTCTTGAACAGGTCGAAGCTCGCACAGCATGGCGAGAGCAGCACAGTGTCACCGTCGGCGGCAATTGACGCGCATGTCGCCACGGCTTCATCTATGGAGTGGGTGTCGTGGATTGCGGGCACTTTTCCTGAGAAGAAGTCGAGGAGTTTCTTGTTGTCTTTTCCCATGCACACGATTGCTTTTACTTTCTTGTCGACAAGATGTTCGATTTCAGTATAGTCGTTGCCCTTGTCCTTGCCTCCGAGTATGAGTATCGTGTTGCGTGACTCAGGCATGCTTTCGAGAGCATACCAGCAAGAGTTCACATTGGTAGCCTTCGAGTCGTTGATATATCGCACGCCATCTATCGTTGCCACATATTCGAGGCGGTGTTCCACTCCGTCAAAGTCTTCGAGCGCACGGCGTATCACATCTTTCTTGATGTCAAGCAGACATGCCGACAATCCTGCCGCCATAGAGTTGTAGAGGTTGTGAAGCCCGTGGAGCGACAGCTCTTTGCGCGGCATGGTGAGCGAGGTGTGGGTGGTGTTGAGCACCAGCTCGCCGTTTTCATCGACATAAGCGTCGGCGTTTTGCTCGAAATGTTCGCTAAACGGATAGAGCTTTGCCTCAGTCTTTATGCTTTTCAGCTGCGCGGTTATAACAGGGTCATCCTGCCAGAATATGAACGCATCTTCGGGGGTTTGGTTACGTATGATGCGGAACTTGGCGTTGATGTAATTCTGCATCTTGTAATCATAGCGGTCCATGTGGTCGGGGGTGATGTTGAGCATCACGGCTATGTTTGCCTTGAAGTCATACATGTTTTCAAGCTGGAAGCTGCTCAGCTCGATTACATACACCTCGTGGGGGGCACGAGCCACCTGAAGGGCAAGGCTCTTGCCCACATTTCCGGCAAGACCTACGTTGATACCCGCATTCTTGAGTATGTGATAGGTGAGAAGTGTGGTGGTGGTCTTTCCGTTGCTACCGGTTATACACACCATCTTCGCATCGGTAAACCTGCCCGCAAATTCGATTTCCGAGATTACCGGAATGCCGAGTGCGGTGATTTTCTGCATAAGCGGGGCTGTAGGCGGAATTCCGGGGCTTTTCACTACTTCCGAGGCATTAAGGATAAGGGTTTCAGTGTGTCCGCCCTCCTCATAAGGTATTCCTTCTGTGTCGAGCTGCTCCTTGTAGTGGGCGCGAATAGAGCCGGAGTCTGACAAAAACACGTCAAATCCCTTGTCCTTGGCGAGTATTGCGGCTCCTACACCGCTTTCACCGCCGCCTAATATTACTATGCGATTTTGAGTCATTATCTTATTTTTAGAGTGACAAAAGTTATTACTGCGAGAAATATGCCTATAATCCAGAAGCGGGTGACAATCTTTGATTCGGGGATTGCCGTGAAGGGGCGCTGGATAAGTGCCTGTATGGTGCCTCCCTGCTTCTGGTAATGGTGGTGGAGCGGTGTCATCTTGAACACACGCTTTCCTTCTCCGGTCTTGCGCTTGGTGTACTTGAAGTAGGCTACCTGTATTATCACCGAAAGGTCTTCGATGAAGAATATCGCGCAAAGTATCGGGAGAAGCAGCTCCTTGCGGATGAGGATTGCAAACACGGCTATGATACCGCCCAGTGTGAGACTGCCGGTATCGCCCATGAATACCTGTGCCGGATAGGCGTTATACCACAAGAAGCCTATCAGGGCGCCGATAAACGCCGCCATGTACACCACCAGCTCTTCCGACCCCGGGATATACATGATGTTGAGGTAGGAGGAGTAGATGATATTGGCACCGAGATATGCCATGATGGCGAGTGCGGTGCCTATTATCGCCGATGTGCCTGTGGCGAGACCGTCAAGCCCGTCGGTAAGATTTGCACCGTTGGAAGTGGCGGTCACGACAAATATTGTCACCAGCACAAATAGTATCCACCCTCCGGTCGCCGCATATTTTCCCATCCACTGTGTGAAATAGGCGTAGTTGAAGTTGTTGTTTTTTACGAAAGGTATGGTGGTCTGGGGCGATTTTATGTTTTCAGCCTTGTACTCGACCACAATCTCGTGATTTTCGACATTCTCAGTCTCGACATTTTCCCTTATGGAGATTGATGGGCTGAAGACCATTGTGAGACCTACGATAAGACCGAGGCCTACCTGACCTACAATCTTGAACTTGCCTTTCAATCCATCTTTGTCGCGTCGCGCCACCTTGATATAGTCGTCGAGAAAGCCGAGCGTGCCGAGCCATATCGTGGCGACTATCATCAGCAGCATGTAGACGTTGCTCAGATTGCCCACGAGCAGACACGGGATGAGAATCGAAATGATGATTATCACGCCACCCATCGTGGGGGTGCCGGTCTTTTTCATCTGTCCTTCGAGTCCGAGATCGCGTATAATCTCTCCTACCTGCATGAGTTGCAGGCGGTCAATGATGCGCCTGCCGAATACGATGGCGATAAAGAGCGACAACACAAGCGCCGCCCCTGAGCGAAACGTGATGTAGTCCATCAGTCGCGCGCCGGGAAATCCGAGTTGTCCGAGATAATTAAATAGATAATATAACATGTCAGAATCTGGTTATGCTTCGGTGACAAATATTTCCTTGACCACTTCGCGGTCGTCAAAGTGATGTTTAACACCCTTTATTTCCTGATAATCCTCATGTCCCTTTCCGGCAATCAGGATTACATCGCCCGGAGATGCGAGTGCTGCCGCTGTGCGTATTGCCTCGCGGCGGTCGACTATGCTGAGGGTCTTTTTCTTACCCTCGATTTCAAGACCGGCTTCCATGTCGTGAAGTATCTCCTGCGGGTCTTCGTCGCGTGGATTGTCGGAGGTGAGGATTAGGCGGTCGCTGCGTAACGACGCTTCTTTCGCCATAATCGGGCGTTTGCCTTTGTCGCGGTTACCGCCCGCACCTACCACGGTGATGATTGACCCGCGGTTGCCTATCACCTCGCGTATCGCCTGGAGCACGTTGACCACTGCATCAGGTGTGTGGGCATAATCGACAATCGCCGTGTAGCCCTTGGGCGAGTGGAATGCCTGGAAACGACCTGCCACGGGCACAAGGCGGCTCATGTTGACAAGTATCTCTTCTGTGTCCCAGCCGAGCAGCTCGGATACTCCATAGACGGCGGTAAGGTTGTAGGCGTTGAATTTTCCGGTAAACAACACTTCCACTTCTCTGCCGTTGAAGCTCATGGTGGTGCCGTCAAGACGGCTCTCGATGATGCGTCCCGTAAAGTCGGCACGTGTGCGCAGGGAGTAGGTGTATTTCTTGGCGTCGGTGTTCTGCAGCATCACCTCTCCTACCTTGTCGTCGAGATTGGTGAGCGCGAACGCGCTTGCGGGCAGTCCGTCAAAAAATGACTTTTTGGCGGCGAGATATGCTTCGACGGTCTTGTGATAGTCGAGGTGGTCGCGGGTGAGATTGGAGAAGATACCGCCGGCGAAGTGAAGTCCGGCTATGCGGTGCTGATGGGCTGCATGAGAGCTTACCTCCATCGACGCGTAGGAACATCCCGCCTCTACCATGCGGTGGAGGAGCGAGTTGATTGTGAGAGGGTCGGGAGTGGTCTGGCTGGTAGGCACCGCCTCGGTCTCGATATAGTTGCACACAGTCGACAGCAATCCCGCCTTGTAGCCCATAAGGCGCGCCATCTCGTAGATGAGGGTGGCTGTGGTGGTCTTGCCGTTGGTTCCGGTAACGCCTACGAGCTTCAGCTTGCGGGAGGGGTTGTCCCACCATTCCGAAGCGAGGTATCCGAGGGCGATAGCCGAGTTGCTTACCTTGATATATGTGATTGACGTTTCGAGAAATTCGGGAAATTCCTCACAAACGATTGCTGCTACACCGCTGTATTGAAGCAGTGGGATGAAAGAGTGTCCGTCGACATTGGTTCCGCGCACGGCAACAAACAGGGAACCTGTGGTGACTTTGCGCGAGTCGCTGACTACATCGGTGATTACCTTGTCATCGGAACCGATTATTTCTTCCACCAGTATCGAGGAGAGGAGTGTTGAGAGGGATTTCATATGGGAGTGATTTTATGTTGTTGTGAGTTAATGTTTGTGTTATTGTGCGAGGGTGAGTGTTACCCGCTGACCCGGGGCTATCCTCGACCCTGCGGGGAGTGACTGGGCTACGACATATCCTGTGCCGTGAATCACTACATCGACTCCCGCCTTTTCGAGAAGGTGGATGGCGTCGCGCAGGTTGTAGCCTACCACGCTCGGCATGCCCGAAGTGGATTTGCGTGGCTCGTAGTAGCGCATCGGACCCATTTCGAGGCGGCTGCGCAGATGGTCGAAGCGGTTGCGGTTTGCCGTGGCGTATAGCGTGGGGCGCGTGTCCTTGGGGGTGCCTTCGCGGTAGTCGGAGCTATTTTCGAGCATGCCGCGCGAATACATTTTCAAGGCTATGTTTTTAAGCACGGTGCCCGAGGTGCATGCCGCGCCAAACATGTTTTGCTTCGGGTAGCATGTAAGCACAATGCAGGAGTAGAGCGGATTTTCGGCGGGGAAAAATCCACAGAAAGCAAGGCGTTTCTTGCTTGTGTTGTAGCCGCCATTCTCGATGATGTAGCATGTGCCTGTCTTTCCCGCGATTCTCACGCGGTCGTTGCGGAGGAGTTTACCGGTGCCATGTTCACCCCACACTACATTGGTCAGCATTTCGCGCATCAAGGCGGCATTTTTCGATGAGCATGCCCTGCCGTTGCCCATGTATGAGATGGGGAGTATGGAGTCGATATTTTCGCCTGTCATCTCCTCTACGAGTCGTGGCTTGACATATATGCCGTCGTTGGCGATGGCATTGTAGATAGAGAGGGTATATAGCGGCGGTATCTCTGTGGTGTAGCCGTAACACATACGTGACAGGGCGATTCGTCCTCCACGGTTGCTCGCCACGGAGTCGATGCGTGGCGGACGCTCGCCGGCTATACCGGTATGCATGGGGTCGAGAAAACCGAGTTCCTTCAGGCGTGAATAAAATGCACCCGGCTTCTCTCCGTAGCGGGAGGTGATGATTTTTGCCATGCCTATGTTGGATGAGCGCTCGATGACCTCGCTTATTTTCATGGAGGGGGCGCCGTGGGAGTCGGTAATCGGCTTGCCGCCCGCGTAGGCAAATGAGTGACCGGTCTCAATCACGTCATCGACATTTTTCACTATGTCGTCCTCAAGGGCTATCATCATGGACAGGGTTTTCACTACCGAGCCGGGCTCGTAGCCGAGTACTGCGCGGTTCATGCCCTCGATATACTCGTCGGAATAGGGGCTTTTTTCAAGATTGGAGATGGCGCGTATGTTTCCGGTCTTTACTTCCATCAACACAGCCACGCCCCAGTCGGCGTTGCAGGTGGTGAGTATGTTGTTAAGCTCATTTTCCACGATATCCTGCATGTTGATGTCAATGGTTGTGCGTATGTCGTAGCCGGGAGTGGGCGGGATATCGGTCCAGTTTACGATGTCTTTGGTCAGTGGCACTTTTTTTGCTACGCCGGGTTTGCCGTACAGGAGGGTGTCGAGTGCGCGTTCAAGACCCGAGATGCCGTGGGTCTGTCCGGTCACGGAGTCTATGCCGACACCGCCGATGCTTCGGCGTGCCATTGCGCCGTAGGGATTGACACGACGGTTGTTGCGCTCTCGTGTGAGTCCGTTTTTATTGGGGTTTTTGATGCAGAAAAACGGAAATGTGCGGAGCAGCTGATATTGTGAGTAAGAGATGTTGGAAAGTATCTTGTAGGCGCGGGGACGCTTGTTTTTGTCGGGTATGTCCATCGGCTTTTTCAGGCGCTTCAGCCATTCCTCGCGGGTGCGTACCGGAAAGTGCAGCGCGAGAGAGTCGGCAAGGGAATCGAGAGCAAGCAGATATCTTCCTTCGAGGAATCGCTCGCTGCGGAAGTCGATGCGTATGGTGTAGAAGCAGAGGTTTGTTGCGAGAATCTGACCGTTGTTGGCGAGTATGTCGCCGCGTTCAGGGCGTATGGTGTCGGTGCGCGACAGCTCGATCATGGCTTTCGCGTTCCATTTGGGAGCCGACAACACGGTGTTGTCAAGGGCAAAATAGATTACCCTGCCCACAAGCAACATGAGGGCGCCGATTACTACCAGATAGCGGAACAGGATATGTGTGCGATTCTCTTTTTTCATTGTGATGCTTCGTTTTTGGTCAGTTTGTAGGGCGGCTGTTTTTGTACTTTCAGGTTAAGGTGCATGGTGTCGACCATTTCCTGCATTGATGACTCGCGGATACGGCTCATGTAGGTGCTGCGTTCCCTTATTCGCTCGGTTTCCACGATTTCCAGCTCCTGTTCAAGTTTCCTTATGTCCTCCATGCGGGTGAGACACTGGTAACGGTTGGTGATGTAGATTAGTATTGCCACGACCACGACAAACACCGCCACCCAGTGCTTTTTGAAGAAATCGAGCGAGAGAATGCGCCCGAAGATAAATTTCTTCAGTATGTTGTCGTCTGATTTTTTCTTTGCTGCCGGTTTTGCCATAGCTTTTTGTGGGTTGTCGTCGCTTTGTCGTAGTTGATGAATTGTCGTTTATGCAGGTTGGCTTTTTTGTGATGATGTCGCGTCAAGATGTCTTTTCCGCTATTCTCAGCTTTGCGCTTCTCGCCCGCGGGTTTCGCTCGACTTCCTCTTCGGAGGCTACAAGCGGTTTTGAGGTGAGGAGCTTCAGCGGCGACAGTTTTCTGCCATAGAAGTCTTGTTGTACCTTCCCTTCGAGATTGCCGGCACGCATGAAGTTTTTCACGAGCCTGTCTTCAAGGGAGTGGTAGGTGATTATCACAAGGCGTCCGCCCGGCTTCAGCGCTTTGAGCGACTGGTCGAGAAATTCGCTCAGGGCTTCAATCTCCCCGTTTACGACTATACGCAAAGCCTGGAAGAGCTGGGCAAGCTCTTTCTTCTCCTTTTTGGGGTTGATAAGATGATTGACTGCCGCAAGAAATGCCTCGACGGTCTCTATGGGCGCCTCGTCGCGCGCTTTTACAATCGCTGCCGCAAAACGTCGTGCGTTTTTCAGCTCTCCGTAGAGATACAGCGCATCGGCAAGCTGCTCTTCGGTCCAGTTGTTGACATACCACGCCGCCGAACGCGGTGCGTTGCGGTTCATGCGCATGTCAAGGGGTCCCTCCCAACGGAAAGAGAACCCGCGCTCCGGGTCGTCAAAGTGGTGAAACGATACGCCGAGGTCGGCAAGGATTCCGTCGACACCGTCTACATCGTAGTAACGCAGGAAGTTACGTAGAAACTTGAAGTTGCTATATACAAATGTAAACCGCTGGTCGTCAATTGCGTTTTGCCGCGCATCCTGGTCTTGGTCAAAGCCATAGAGATGTCCCGAGGGTGAAAGCTTCTCCACGATTGCGCGCGAGTGGCCTCCACCACCGAAAGTGACATCTACATAGATGCCATCAGGCTTGATATCAAGCCCTTGGATGGTTTCCTTGAGCAGGGCGGGTATGTGATAGACTTCCAGTGACATATTCGTAGAGATATTGCGGGAAAATTAGATTGTAAAGTTATGAAAAATCCCAATAATTTACATCCTCAAATTTTAATTTTTTTACAATAAATTATCAACACTCTGTCAATAACCGTCAATATGCTAACCGATAAAATCCCCCGGGCTGTTTTTTGTCCGGGGGATTAGGTCGGCAATTTGTTTACAAATGCAAATTTATGCTAATGTACTGAGTATTTCCGAGAGCTTTTCCACGCCTTCCGAGGCGCCTGTTTTGAGCACTGTCACTCCTGCTGGCACGCTTGCCGGATTGGGGTCGATGTAATATACGGGGACTCCCTTGCGCACATAATGGAGTAATCCGGCTGCGGGATATACATTTAGCGAAGTGCCTATAACGACAAATATATCAGCCTCTTCGACCAACTCGATTGCCGGCTCGATATTGGGCACGGCTTCCTGGAAAAATACAATATGGGGTCTTACTCGGTGACCGTCGATAATTGTGTCGGGAGTGGTTTCGAGCGCTTCCGGCTTTAACTGGTAAACCTTGGTGTCGTCATCGATGGCGCGCGCTTTCATCAGCTCGCCATGGAGATGAAGCACATTGCTGCTTCCGGCACGCTCATGCAGGTCGTCGACATTTTGGGTGATGATATATGTGTCAAAGAGCTTTTCGAGCTTTACCAGCCCGAGATGTCCGGCATTGGGCTGAGCTTTCAACAGGTCTTTGCGTCGGGCGTTGTAAAATTCATGTACAAGCTTGGGGTTGCGGGCAAAGCCGTCGGCACTGGCGACTTCCATGACCGGATACTGTTCCCATAGTCCGCCGCTGTCGCGAAATGTCGATATGCCGCTTTCGGCACTCATTCCCGCGCCTGTGGAGATGACAAGTTTTTTCTTCATTATAAATTACTTTTATTTGATGACTTTCTTAGATATGCCATCTTTAAGCATAATGTAAACGTTTCCTTTTTGAGGATTAACGATTTTTATACCTTGAAGGTTGAAATACTCCGCCATTTTGTCAGAATTTTCTTCTTCAACAGTATTGATGCCTGCTTCAGGGTCAATCTGTAGGGTCATGATATTCTCTCTTCCCACATCAAGCCATCCGTAGTTTGCTTCAAGAAGTATGTAGGAGGTTGCCGTCAGCGACCCGCTGGGGAATACACAAGTGCCGCCGATGATTTTACCAAATCCACCGGGTACTGCATTTTTCGCTGCATCCATGTCATATCCATGTCTTATGAAGTAGGCTTCAGGGATGGAGCTTAACACGATTTCACCACTGGCATCGAAAACAGTGCCTGTGGGTGTCTCCGATATATAGCACGCCTCCGGGTCTTCACAGTGGAAATAGGTATATGATGGGAAGTCAAGGGTATGCTCTTTGATTTTGTCAGCGTAGGGATGGTTGTCGCCATATATGTCCGCCACGCGATACAGCCCCTCGGTCAGAAGGCTCTTTTCCAATTCCACTTCATAGGGTATAAGCTCGAAACCATAGACATCTACAAGATATCCGTCGGTAATCTTGCGCTTGCCTACCGGTTGCCAGTTGGCGGCATCTTCCGGCATGTAGTATATTGCTCCGCTTGACATTGAAAGCAGCTTGCCGTCAGCGTCATATGCGGCAAATCCGATTGTGTATCTTCCCTCGCCCCCGGTGAAGCTCACTTCAGGGTCGACCGGGCTGCTTGTCTTGATGTCGAGTGATTCATCCTTGTTGGCGACACGCTGTCCGAGGAAATTGTCATCATCGTCATAGCCGCCCCCTTTCACGATTGTGTAATCGTAATGGTCAACGGCTGCACCGATTTCCACAGGTACGGTCGCACTGACATCGTTGCCTCCGACGCTGAACAGTACCGGCGGTTTTATCCATCCGGGAACGTTGAAGCGCACCAGCTCGGTGCTTATGCCAGTGCCGAGGGTGTTGCCCCGGTCATCGTAATAGGTGAGCATGAGGTCAAAGCTGAGTTTGTCGGTGTCAAACTCATAGAGGTCTCTCAGCCCTACCATGTCAAGATGGGTGGAGGTGTCGGTGACATATAGTTTTCCTTCAAATGGGGTGCCGTCGGAATTGTTGATTTTCAGAGATGGCAATTCCTGAGGGTAAATGTATAGGGAGCCTTCAATGATGTCGATTATTAGCGGACGGTTGAGCTTTGTGTCTACGTTGGAGAGAAGGTAGCCGTCGATGCGGTATTGAACATGTTCCGGCTCCGCGGTCGATGCGCGCATGAGTATCGGGAGTTCCGGATTTATATTCATGTATACGGCGCCGCTGTAAGTGACATTAACAGTGCCCATGTCAAGCCACTGTGTCCATGCTGAGTCGTCATCGTCGGCTGAACGTGTTGTGGCGGGAGCTTTCACGGTGGACACTTTTTTGTCAGGCGTGGTAAATGTCAATGCCGGGGAAACGTAGTCGGTGGCACTTGCCGACATCCCGCATATCAATGTTGACAGAATAAGAGTGTAGAATTTTTTCATACTAAATGTGATGTTTGGTTATTATAAAGCAAGCCTAAGATGTGGTTTTATGCCACACACGCAAATGTACAAAAAATATTCTACCGATTGCTATCGTGAGGTCAGGCTTTTTCTTCACATAGGGGTAGCTCGATACGGAATGTGGTACCGACGCCGATTTCTGATGATGCCACGTAGATTTTTCCGCTGTGGTATTGCTCTATTATGCGTTTTGCAAGTGTAAGCCCGAGTCCCCAGCCGCGTTTTTTTGTGGTGTAGCCGGGGTTGAATATGGTCTTGAAACGTTTGCGCGGCAAGCCCTTTCCGGTATCTGTGACTTCGATACAGGCGCAGTCGCGCTCACGGTGAAGCGTGATGGTGATGGAGCCGTCGGCATCCATCGCATCCACGGCATTTTTTATGAGATTTTCCATCACCCACTCAAAGAGCGAGTCGCTCAGGTTGACCGTCAGCGGCTCTCCGGCGGTGACTACCGTCACTTTTATGCGCTTTGAGATGCGTGACGACATGTAGGCCGCCGCTTTCTCGACAAGGAGGTTGACGTCGCCACATTCCATCTGCGGTTTTGACCCGATTTTACCGAATCTTGACGCGATTGTCGACAGTCGCTGCACATCTTTGTTCATTTCTGTCACTGTCTCCTGGTCGACTCCAAGCGATTCGAGAAGTTCCATCCACGCCATGAGCGATGATATAGGCGTGCCGAGCTGATGGGCGGTCTCTTTAGATAGCCCGACCCATACCTTATTTTGCTCCGCTTTTTTTGTCGATATCAGTGCGTAGTAGACCACTGTGACAAAAATGAGCATGGTAAGTATCTGTATGTAAGGGTAATAATTCAGGAGTCGCAAAAGGCGGCTGTCTTCGTAGTAAAGATGTTGGGAGTCGCCGGGTGCGATGACGATATGTATTACATTTGAGGTGTTGCGCAGCCGTGCGAGTTTCTCTTCGAGATATTCGGCATTGCGGTCGGAGATGAAAAGAGGGTTGAGCGAGTCGACCGGTTCGGGCAGCTCGAAGTTTCGGTGCATGAGTATTGTCCCCCGGTCGTCGGTGAGCAATACCGGTATGGTGCGGTTGCCCTCGATTATGCGTAGCAGGAAGTCAAGGTTGCCGGGTGAATTTTCGCCTGTGTCGTCATCTGCCATCGTGATAATGGACTTTGTGGCGTCGGCCCATATTTCCATGCGCTCGTGTTCTTGTGATGCAAGGTCCCTGACGATACGGTTGGAGATGTAAAGAAACAAAGCCACCAAGGCAATCGCGATGGCAAGAAAAGCCATCGTGCCATATCGCCTGGTGTCGTAAATGTTTGCCATACTCATGATTAACGCAGAGTTTACGGCGATTATTGCATGGCGCTGAAGTCGTCGGCTATAAAGCGTGCCACTGAGTCTTCATCATTGGTGCCGATGATTATGTCGGCAGCGCGCTTCACCTCGTCACGTGCATTGTCAACGGCTACCGCTACATCGGCGATTTCCATCATCGAGAGGTCGTTGAGGTTGTCGCCAAATGTCACTATGCGCTTGGCGTCGTAACGCTTCGCGATTTTCTTTACCGAGTCGGCTTTGCTAAGACCGGGCGCGAGTACCTCGATTATCGCCGTGTCGTCAAAAAATATGTCGAGATAGCTGCTTACCGAGCAGGGTATGGTGGCGCGCAATTCATCGGCAAGAGGAAATATCTTGTCAGGTTTTCCCATCGCAAAAAACAGTACTGTGCGTGGCAGCGCGTAATCATCGCCCTCGGGGGTGTCGAGATGAAAGCGTTTCAGCGGAAGATGGGAGCGCTCATCAATAAAGTTGCGTACACACGGGGCGATTGTGCCGTTGCGGTATATGTCAAGTATGCCGTTGTCACCGAGGGTGTAGGTAAACGGGTCGACTCCGTAGCGTGCAGCGGTCTCGCGTACACTACGGCTGGTGGCTGCATCGATGAAACGGGTGTCGAAATAGCATTTGTTTACCCTGTCCCACAGCGATGCGCCGGTCATGACAATCGCGGGCACAGTCGAGGCGACATCGGCAAGCAGCGGCTCCACTGTGGCTGGGGTGCGTGCCGTGGCTACGGTGATTAGTGCGCCTTTCGACGATAGCTGCGACAATATTTCCGCCGACCGCCGGCTTACCTTGCTGTCACTGTTGAGCAGTGTGCCGTCGAGGTCGCTGACATATAGGGTCTTCATCCTTGCTGTCAGAGCTTTCGTTGTTCGTAAGCTTCAAGCGCCTCCACCCATTTGTGGTCGATGGGCGCCGACTTACCTGTGGCTATGTCGAAGCCTACCATTATAGTCCTGGCGATACATTTCACTTCATCGGTCGCAGTGTTGATTATGCGCTGTTCGAGCGTGAAGCTTTTTTCTCCCATATGGGTTATTGTAGTGACCACGGCAATCGGCTCGGTGATATATGTGGGCGCGAAGAAATCGCAGTTTATGTTGGCGACCACGATGTTGATATGTTTCCAGTCTACGCCTTCGGGCATTACGTCCTGGAAATATCGGCTCTTGCCGAGGTCAAAAAACTGGATATAGACAGCGTTGTTGAGGTGACCGAGCAGGTCAATGTCGTTGAAGCGTATCTGCAAGGGTACCTTGTGCCGGAATGGAAATTCCGGCACCGGCACTCTCGGATTAGAGGAACTTGTCGCCATATGCAAGTTTTACATCGTTAACATATTGCTTTATAGTCTGCTCGTCGGCTTTCGGGCATATGAGCAGCACGTCGCCGGCATCGGCGATGATATAGTCTTTCAGGCCATTGGCAACCACGAGCTTGTCGCCACGCACGGCAAATATGTTGCCGGTTGAGTTGTAGGCAAGCACGCGGCAGTTTTGTGTCACGTTTGCCTCGCGGTTTTTGGGAGAATTGTCGTAGAGGGCGCTCCATGTGCCGAGGTCGTTCCAGCCGAAGCTTACACACTCTACATAGACATTGGTGGCGCGTTCCATCACGGCGTAGTCAATCGAGATGCTTACGCAGCCGGGAAACTCCTTGAGTATGAAATCTTTCTCGGCGGGTGTGCCGAAGGAGTCGGCTCCGCGGTCAAATGTATTGGTGAGGTCGGGCGCATATTCGTGGAGGGCGTTGAGTATTGACTTGGCGCTCCACAGAAATATACCTGAGTTCCAGAAAAACTCGCCGCTCTCTACAAATACTTTTGCAAGCTCGATGTCGGGTTTTTCGGTGAAAGTCTTCACCTTCAGTATGTCGTCGGTCACGGGTTTGCCTATCTGGATGTAGCCGTAGCCGGTCTCGGGACGAGTGGGCTTGATGCCGAGTGTCAGCAGTGAGTCGTGGTTCTCGACAAACTCAAATCCTTGCTCGATGGCTTTTACAAATTCATTTTCGCGGGTGATAAGGTGATCGCTCGGAGTCACAATCATTGATGCCTGAGGGTCACGTGCCATTATATGATAAGCCGCCCAAGCGATGCAGGGCGCGGTGTTGCGGCGTGCCGGCTCCAGGAGTATCTGCGACTCGTCAAGTTCCGGCAGCTGCTCCCTTACCAGGGGCGCATACTGATCGTTGGTTACGATTATAACATTCTCTTTCGGTACGACGGGTAATATACGGTCGTAACTCATCTGGAGGAGCGATCTCCCTGTGCCAAAGAAGTCAATAAACTGTTTAGGGCGTTCGGCGCGGCTGTAAGGCCAGAAACGACTACCTATACCTCCACACATAATTACGCAATAGCGATGTATATCAATCATGCCAATTTAAAGTTTGATAAGTCTCGCTAAGTTAGCAATTATTTGTGAAAAGGCAAAAAATTGGACTGAGAGTTGTCGGTTGCCAGATTTCGGGGGCTGGAGATTGATACAGAAGGACAGATGGTCACAGGCTACAAAAGATATTTTAAGTTTGGGTGTAGCAGCAAGATTAATAGGGCGCTCCATGTGCCGAGGTTGTTTCAGCCGAAGCATAGATGTTGGTGGTGTGTGGTTGCCCGGAGGGCATCATCTTTGTTTAGCCGTCGGTTGAGCGGAGCGATACCGATGGTAAGAAATCCAAGACGGCTTTGTTTCCGTAGGAATCATCTTGTATTGTCATTGATGATTCCTGCGGAAACATCTTCTTCTGTGCGGCTTTCCGGGGGTATCGCTGCGCTCAACCCCCGGCTACAAATGGATTATCCCCTTGCGGGGAAGGGTTTCTTGGTTGTCGGTTTTCGGTTTTCAGTTTTTGGTTGTCAGAGGTTGTCGGTGTTGGGGGTGGGGAGTGCGGGAAAGCTCGGAAAAAATGCGTAAATTTGCAACAAAGATTGCTAAATATTATATCTGATTAAAATATGGTATCGATAGACGGATTAACTGTCGAGTTTGGGGGAACGACCCTATTCAAAGATGTGTCATTTGTGATTAACCCGAAGGACAGGATAGCCCTTATGGGTAAAAACGGAGCCGGGAAAAGTACTCTCCTGAAGATTCTTGCCGGTATACGTACGCCTACACGCGGGTCGGTCTCAATCCCGAAAGACTGCAATGTCTGCTATCTGCCACAGCATATGATGACTGAGGATGGACGCACGGTATTTGAGGAGGCGTCACTCGCCTTTGCCCATCTTAAAGAGATGGAGGCGGAGATTGAGGCGATGAATAATGAGCTTGCCACACGCACCGACTATGAAAGCGATTCCTACATGGCGCTGATTGAGAAAGTGTCGGCGGTAAGCGAGAAATTTTATGCAATCGATATGACCCATTTTGAGGAGGATGTGGAAAAAACGCTTCTCGGACTGGGTTTTGAACGGAGCGACTTCAACCGTCCGACCTCGGAGTTTTCGGGCGGTTGGCGCATGCGTATCGAACTGGCGAAGCTCCTGCTGCGCAATCCTGATGTGTTGCTGCTCGACGAGCCGACCAATCATCTTGATATCGAATCAATCGGATGGCTGGAAGACTTTATCATCAACAGCCCCATGGCTGTAGTGGTAATCAGTCACGACCGCCGCTTTATAGACAACATCACCACACGCACCATAGAGGTGACACTTGGCAGGATTTATGACTATAAGGCACGTTACAGCCACTATCTGGAATTGCGTAAAGAACGCCGCCAACAGCAGCAGAAACAATATGACGACCAGCAAAAACAGATAGCCGAGGCTCGCGAGTTTATAGAGCGGTTCAAAGGCACTTACTCGAAGACCTACCAGGTGCAGAGCAAGGTGAAGTGGCTTGAAAAGCTTGAGATAGTTGAAGTCGATGAGGAAGACACGTCGGCGTTGCGCCTGAAATTCCCGCCATGTCCGCGTAGCGGCAGTTATCCGGTGATAGCTGAGGGCGTAGGTAAGAGTTATGATGGAAATCCTGTTTTTGCCAATGCTACATTTACCATCGAGCGTGGCGACAAGGTGGCGTTTGCCGGCAGAAACGGTGAGGGAAAATCGACTATGGTGAAGGCGATAATGAACGAGATAAGCCATGACGGTACCCTTACGCTCGGCAATAACGTCAAGATTGGATATTTTGCCCAAAACAGTGCCGCGCTACTTGACGAGAACCTTACTGTGTTCCAGACTATTGACGATATCGCCGTAGGAGATGTGAGATTGAAAATCCGCGACCTTCTGGGTGCCTTTATGTTTGGCGGCGAGGAAAACCAGAAAAAGGTAAAAGTGCTTTCCGGCGGCGAAAGGGTGCGCCTGTGCATGATTAAACTTTTGCTCGAACCGATTAATCTTCTCATCCTTGATGAACCGACCAATCATCTTGACCTTAAGACAAAAGATATACTGAAACAGGCACTACGCGATTTTGACGGCACGCTCATCGTGGTGAGCCATGACCGTGATTTCCTTGACGGACTTGTGTCAAAGGTATATGAATTTGGCGGAGGACGCGTAAGAGAACATCTTTGCGGTATCAACGAATTTCTTGAAAAGAAAAAGGCGGAGCAACAGGCGTGACAAGCCTATTGCACCGCATAAGAACATCAGGCTCAGCCGGCGTTGTTGAATACCTTCTCCAGACGTTGCCAAAACTCATCCCATGTAGAGCAATACAGGAAGAGATAGATGACAAAGGAGATTGTTTAAATGGTGGTGATTAGATGCGGAGGAGTGAATAGAAGAAGTTGCCTGTGGAGGCAGGAGTGTTGCCTTCCAGAAGGGAGCGGATGTCGGCAGCGGAGAATGGCTTGTCGGAAGCTATCACTATATAGCCCGCCGTTTTTTCGGGGAGGATATAGCGGTATTCCCCGATGATGGTTTCGCCACGTGCGGTGACAATCCTGTTTTCATCAAAATAGAAGTTGATGTCGCCCTTGTCGTGCTGGTCGATTATGTTGATGAATAGCGGGGTGTCGAGGGTGTTGAACACGGCGAAGTTAAACGAGCCGTCGCTGCCGTCAATGTCGCGGCGTATGAGGATGATGTCGCTGTAACCGTCGTATTCGGTGGTGTCGGGTAGTTCCATCAGCTGTCTCAGATAGGGGACCGACGGGTCAAAGGCGGTGAGGGCGCTTGTGCCTGCATCGGTATCGTGTCGTGACAATCCTACGCTGTTAAAACGTGATGTTTTCTGTCCTTTCTGCCCGAAGGTGTCGGTAATCCTGCGGTTGGTGGCGCGGGTGATATTTGCCGCGTCTTCCATTGCTGCGGCAATAAGCGCGTCAACGGTCATGTCGCCGGGCACGGTCGATGAGTACACACGGCGAGTGTCGGTGTTGAGTATCTCCACCATTGAGCCGGATGGTATGCGCAGCATATCGTTACCGCCAACTGTGGCGCGTCGTTGCAGTGGAGTCCATCGTCCTGAGGCATTGAGGGTGACATTTCCCTTTATCTTGTAGACTTTCAATGATGCCTCAAGCGCCGGAGATGCCCCTGTCGTCATTAGCAGCAGAAGCGTCAAGGTTTTTAAAAGAGCATTTTTTGTAAAGTTCATTGGCAAAAGTTTTAACATATATGGTGAGTGAAAGAAATTTTTTACGGCAGGAGATGATTATGCCGTCGTCGGCGAAGATGCCGTTGAAGAGGTCACACGCCACGACACCAAGCGAGGTCATGAGCATGGCGTTGGCAAAGTCAAGGTCGATATTGTAGCGTATATATATCATGGTGCCTCCCGTAATCATAAGGTAGAGAGCTGCCAGCTGCGCGCCTCTTACGATTAGGTCGCCGAGGGAGTGTTGAGAGAGTTTAAGGCTGAGTAACACCACAAGATAGCAGGCTATTCCGGCGATGAGCCAGCTTTCCCGTGTGGAGAGACGACGTGTGAGGTCTCCGTCGAGCATGGTGGCGGCGGCATAGGCGTGGAGCAGCACTCCGGGGGTGAAGTTGTTGAGTGGTGTGGCGTGGAGGTCGCCTATGTCATGGAGCTTGCCTACAATCACGATTTTGTCCTCGATTTTTTCAGGATAGTGAAGCACTGAGTCGTGGTCCACGATGTCAAAATAGCGTGATGCGTAGCGCAGTGCTTCGTCATTGCAGCCGCGGTGGCTTATCTTCCCGGCAATTTCCGGCGACTTTTTTGCTACAAGGGCGTAGGCAAGGGAGGGTATGGGTGGCTCGCCGGGCGTTGCGGAGGGGAAGAGGGGCATAAATTGCCTGACTGTGTGACGTGCTTCTCCCTCTCCCTCGACATTGGCGGCGGCAAATGTGGCTGCCGGCGGGGCAAACCTGTCGTAATAAGATTCATGACCGATTGTGTAGCGTCCATTGCCTGCGTCCTTGGCGACAACCGGCAATATGAGGTCGGGAATCTCGGCGATTACTTCCGACAGGAGGTCGCCGGCTGTGTCGCGCGGCTCTGAAAATACCACATCGAGCCCTATGGCTGCCGGCATGCAATAGTCGATATCTTCAAGGGTCGTGGCTATCTCATTGCGGCGGCAGCCATCGATATTGACGATGGTGATGGCGGGGTGGAGCGACTTGACTGCGCGGTCATTTGCCACAAGGGTATAAAAATCGCTGAACCTGAAGTCGGCGGCTTTCTCCATCGGGGAGAAAAACGATATCGACATCAGGTCGTAGACCGTAATCCACGATATGGCAAATGCCATCGCCGTGACGATGATGCCTCTTATCCAGAGTGGCAGTGACATTATGGAGCGGCAGAGTTTCATTTATGGGCTATTCCGCGATTTTAACTACTTTGGGGCGCGAGTTGGCGTATACGGCGGCAAGCACACCTGCTTTGCCGTGGAGGCACGTGGGGTCACATACAAAGTATTTCTCACCGTCGACAATCACATATGTGCCTTTTATGTCAGAAGAAAATTTTACTGCCGTGGCAAGATGACGCGGATAGTTGAGGTACACGACATCGAGTCCGAGCAGCGATTTCACTAATTTAGCGAACAGGATGGCGCGGTCTTCGCAATCGTTGGCGGGATAATAGAAGTTTTCGTCAAAGAAAAATGGTTTTTCATAGCCAAACTGTTCACCGTCGGTCATATAGTTGAAGCCAAATTGCATATAGTCAAGCAGGGTGTTGACCGCCTCGACTTCATCCATGCCGTCGATAATCACTGCAAGCGCCTGATAGATGCGCGACTTTATCGGAGCGCTGAGCTGAGAGAGTCCGTAAAGTTGCCAGTCGAGCAATGGGTAATCGTTCATAAACTCGATTACCGAGGGGTTGACCTCGACCTCTACTGGGGGAGCCTTTTTCCATAGCGCCGAGCTATAGACGCGTTTTGCTTCGGGGCGTGAGGTAAACGACGGTATGCGGTTCATGACCATTCTTATCGGAGTGGCTCCGCTGTGGAAGTCAAGGTCACAGATGCTGAGCGAACCGGTAGTGTCGGCAAGCGGTCCGCTGATATAGTAATCCTTGTTGCCGAGATTATAAAAGGGTCGGGAGTATATTTTGTGGCTCGGGTGAAACATAGGGCACAGCTTGTTGCCGCGCATGGCAAACTTGGTGTCGTAGCCTGCCTGGGTGAGTAGAAATACGGTGAGAAACGCCTGCTTGTCGGTAGAGCGTGGATAAAGTTTTGCCGCCATTGTCTCGATAAGCTTCATGAATCCCCAGTCACAGAGGTTGAGCTCTTCGCGCAGGCGCAGGCAGTCGTCGAGCAGCTGTGAGGTGGCTCCGCTGTTGCTGAGTCGTCGCCAAGCCGTGGATAGCGACTTTGACGACAGGTCGTTGAAGCTCAATGCCGAGGTGTCAAAAGTGTTTATGCCACAGGTTGTGTGGTAGAAGGTGAATGTGACGGGATAGGTGACCTGTCGCCCGGGGGTGACTTTAGGTAGGGTCACAGGGATGTCGGGGATGGCTCGCTCGGGAGGCGTCACTACATCGACCGGTATCTCGCGGGGCTGCGATATTTTCACGTTGTCGGCATCAAGCGGCTTTACAGGCTCAGGGCGCTCCCGGCGTTTTTCAGGGGCGGTAGACCCGTAGTTTTTCCAGCTGCGCTCCATCATGTCGGCAAACTCCTCGTTTAACCGCTGGCGGTATTTCTCAAATTCCGTCTGTTTCTCTTGTCGCCATTTCATGAATTCTTCCGTTTTTTCCTGGCGGAATCGCTCGAAATTGCCTGGTGAAGTCTGTGCGGAAATGCATGTGGTCTGCGCTAAAATCAGCAACAGTGTTGCAGTGATGGTCTTTTTCATTGCCGTCGATGCTTATTGTTAAAAGAAGCTCTGATAGTTGATAAATCCCGTCATTTCCGGAGCCATAGCGTTGCAGCCACGGAAATGACGGGATAATGTGCCATGATAGTAATATTACTGTTGTGCGTTGTAAATCTCCTTGATTTCCTGCGGAGTAAGGACACGGGTGTCATATATGCGCAGGTTGTCCATAGAGAAGTTGGAGCATGTCAGGGTGTAATTGTAATTGTTGCATGACCCTCCGATGACAAATTCATTAGGATAGTTTGACTCGCCTGCATTGCTTGACAGCTTTTCGGTGATTGTGCTTGCTCTTTTGCCATCTATGTACAATACGGAGTTCCATGAATAATACGTAGTCGAATTGTAGTCACTTGTGATTACGAAATGATGCCAGTTGGAGTCATTGATTTTGGGATGGGTAAAGCGTAGCGACTCGCTGTTATACTGGTATTCGTTGTCATACTGGCTACAGATAAAGCGCAGATAGCCGGCATCCATTGAAAGGACAAAACGGTTATGATTGTCAGAGCATTTGGAGTAGAAAATCAGTCCGTCGGCAAGGTCTTTTGCCCAGAAGCTTATCGAGAATGCCTTTGAGTTGATAAGCGCGTAAGGTATCTGGTCGGCACTCTCCTTTACCTTTGAGAATTGTACAGCCTGTCCTGATACGCCGGAAACAAAGGTCGGGTCGTTAATGCCGAAACCGTCATAGATGCCGTTGAGGTCGTCAAATGAATCGTTAAATTTATAGTAGGCGGTAAGTCCGTTGGTCACAACGAGTGAACCGCTTGGATTGTCGTCTCCACCGGGAATGTTGCCGCCCGAATTGTTGGCGCTGACGATGACAGTCTCCTCTGAAACGCCGTCGGTGAAAACGATTGTCGAGATATAGGAGTCGCTGATAAGCGAGCGGTCAAGGGAGAGGATTACCACAGAGTTTCCGCCGGGGGCTACGGTGCCCTTGTCGGGAGTAACGGTTATCGCGTTGTCGATTATGCCGGTAGTGCTCCATGAGAGTGACTTTTTGCCGATATTGCGGATGGTGATTGTCTGTGAAGTAAGGTCAGTGCCGAAATTGACGGTTGTCGGGTCTATGAGCATTGATGAAGTGGCATTGGATGGCGCGCATGACACAGAGATAGGATAAGAGTTGCCAAATGCGTGCAGGTTGATAACCACTGAAGTGGTGGTGGCGATGAAGTTGCGGTCGACAGAGAAGGTGACGCTCTGTGTGCGTCCTGCCTGTATTGAACCGCCCAACTGCGACGCTTTTAGCCAGCTGTCGTTGTCGCCGAGGTCAAGCGACCACTCCGCTGTGGCGTTTCCATTGTTGGTGATAGTGATGTTGAGCTGGGTCTGTGACGTGCCGAAGTTGAGAGAAGAGGGGTTAATCACGATTTCAGCAACTTGATTGGCTTTTTCCATATATATGGAGGCGCCGCTATTGCCTCCTGCAACGATTTCTACAGTATGTGAAGTCTGTGCGTAACCGTTTTTAGAAAACTGCAATGTGTAATCCCCCGGTTGTAGGTCGAGAAATTCAAATGAGCCGTCGGCGTAAGTGTTGGTGCTTTCTCCTGTAGGGATTAATCTTACCATTACACCATCAAGAGGGTCGTTGGTAATCTTGTCGAAGACAACTCCGTAGATATTGCCTGTGCTATCCTCCGGATCTTCTGTACATGCTGAAAATGTAATTGTAGTGAATGTCAGCAGAAGAAATAATTTAAAAAACTTAGTCATAGATTGGATTTTTAAATTTGTGCAAAAAAATATATATCAAAAGTTGAAGGCAAGTCCTATGCCTGCGCCGTTTTCATACATTACCGGGGCGAGGGAGTAGTTGTAGCTGCGGTTTTTGACTACTACGCGTCTACGTCCGGGCGCTACGGCTGCGTCGATAAGGTTGTAGATATATAGGGCGGCAGTCGCTCCTATGGCGACATTGCGCCCTGTCTCCCAATTGGATTTCTTGTTTCGGTAGAAATCAAAATGTTGAGGCTTCTCACGCATCTTTTTCGCGCAGTCGGCGCGCTGGTTTTCGCAAAGTATTATTGCCGCCGCGCCTATAGCAGTTCCGCCAAGCATCAAGCCGCCTTTCACGTAGCTGCCTTTACTGAACTGTCCTACACCCGGAATCAGGGAGTAAAACACCGGTGCTGCCCCGTAGGAAGTGGTGAGGCGTATATTGTCGTTGTAGCTTCCTGTGTCAGGCATCTTGTTGTCGTTGACCGTGTAAAGCTCGGTGACGGTGTATCTGCCGTGGTTCTGTTCCCAATATTCATCGATGGCGCGGCATGTGAGGGTAATCTCTTTACCGCGTTCGGTACATTCCATCTGAAACTGTTGGCGGGTCACCGAAGAGCGGCTACCCGATATGCGCGATGCCTCTTTGTCGACCTTTACGGAGCTGTTTATCACCAGTCCGCGTTCATGTTCAAGCTTGGTGGTGAGGTTGACAAATGCGCTCTGACGCGCTTCTTCGAGTGATGACCCTGTACCTTGAGCCGAGATAAATATGTAACCCGGACTTTTAGGCGCAGGTAGGGATGAAGTCATCCATTTGGGCTTCATCTTGTCAGACTTCTCCTTTGCTTGAGCAAATGCGCATACCGAAAGAAGCAGGATTAAGGATATAATTCTGGCAATCATAATCGTGGTTAATATTGCTGACGCTTGCGCGTCATGATTGTGATAAAAGCTTATTTGCGCTCTTTCTGCATTTCCCGGAAACGTTCAAGCCCTTCGCGGTAAGAGTTGCGGAACTCCTGCTCGTGGAATTCTACGCCGAGACGCTCGTCATCGGAAAGGGCGGTGGCTCCAGCTACCTTTTCTGCATTGTCGGCGGGCACGCTGATACATACCACACACTCATAGGTGCCGTCAGACATGCGGTAACGGTTGGAGCAATGGATACGGCAATTTTCCACAACGCTCTCGGCCATTGACCCTGCGTCCTGCCTTATGTCGGCTTCGCTGCTTGACTTGCCGTTGGCTTTTATTTTGCCGCGATAGCCTTTCATGACATTGAGCACAAGCGACTCAATCTGGTCGACAAGATTAGCCTTTGCAAAGAGTACTGCCTGCTGGCGGGCGAAGTCACGGTCTTCATCGATTGCCGACGCGGAGGCACGTAGCTCGTTTGCAGGGGCGTTGAGTGCTTCCTGCTCACACTCGTCAAGCTCTTCTTTTACTTTGGTCACAGTGCGGGTCCCGGTATTGCCTTTTCCTGTATATTCGGGATAAGATGCTTTTGCGACTTTGTTTGAACTGCAAGATACTGTAGTGAGTGAAAATAGTAGGACTAAAATCACCGGGTAAATTAGTTTTTTCATTGCAAAAATGGTTAGTTGGTGTGATGTTTCGTTTTATTATCTCTCAATAAGAG
>CAJTSK010000029.1 GCA_910578835.1 uncultured Muribaculum sp. | reverse complement strand
GATAACACTATACTCCGACATCGCCTGCTGCCCACCGGAAAAATCCGCTGACCCCTTTTTTCTTTTAAGAAGGCTAAACGAGGCGCCTGTAAAAACGAACCTCCGACCGTTGCAGCAGTCAGAGGTTAAGGATTAAGACACACAGCCTTGAGCTAATAATGTGCTGTGACAAATGCCTTTGTCTATGTTAATCAAGTTTTTATTCTTAATTGCTCTAAGGAATATTTAGAGTCTTTTGGTGTCCGGTTTATTTGCGGAGTGAGGGGGATTCGAACCCCCGATACGCTTTTGGCGTATACACGCTTTCCAGGCGTGCCTCTTCAACCACTCGAGCACCACTCCTTGGGATTTTGCTGTGCAAAGGTAAGCAATAATTTTTTACCGCCCAAATTCTACTATAAAACTTTTCAGCCAAGCGCCGTTTTTATTTGTTTTAATAACGATTGATTTCATGGACGAAATGATTATCATTAAATTTGCAATAATGAAAACGATTACCATATGATAGCTGACATCTTTTTCCTGATATTGGGACTTGTGCTGATTCTTGTCGGTGCAAATATTCTTACTGACGGCTCTTCGGCAATAGCAAAACGCTGGGGCGTGTCTGATCTCGTAATCGGTCTTACCGTAGTTGCGTTCGGCACATCGGCGCCTGAGTTGGTGATTAGCCTTATCTCGGCAATACAGGGCAATACTGAACTTGCTATCGGTAATGTAGTGGGTAGCAATGTGTTCAATATACTGGTCATAATCGGTGTCACGGCAATGGTTATGCCGATAAAGGTCGAACGAAGCATAATGACCAATGAGATACCGCTTGTCGTGCTGTCATCGCTCGTGCTGCTTGTCATGGGCAATGCTCCTCTGCTCGACGGTACGGCATCAACGATGTTGACGCGAATCGACGGCATAGTGCTTCTTATGTTTTTTATGATTTTCATGCGCTACACCTTTACTCAGGCAAAGTCAGGCTCCGCGCCCTCCGAAGATGGTGTCGCCAAGAGAGAGATGCCTATGTGGAAAGCAATACTCTGGGTAATCGGTGGACTTGGCGCACTTATATTTGGGGGCGACCGCTTTGTGGCAGGAGCATCGGGTGTCGCATCGCAGCTTGGAGTGAGCGATGCGATTATCGCACTCACTATCGTTGCCGCCGGCACATCGCTACCGGAACTGGCGACCTCTGTCACCGCAGCGCTGAAAGGAAAGACCGGCATTGCACTTGGAAATGTAATAGGAAGCAATATCTTCAACATATTCCTTGTGCTGGGTTGCTCGGCGACAGTACATCCTTTGAAATTCAATGGCATAGGCAATTTTGACTTGTTGGTACTTGCCGGTGCATCAATTCTTTTCTGGCTCTTCGGATGGTTTTTCAAAAAGCGCACGATTACCCGCATCGAGGGTGCTCTCCTCGCTATTTGTTATATCGCCTATGTGACGCGTCTCATTATCACGGCATCATAGCCTATCGCCCATCTATTAATGACATTTTTTTTGCGAGTGAAGATATTTTGTGTATCTTTGCGGAGTAATGCGTGGTCGTTTTTGATTGCGCGCTCAATAATCATTACAGTTTAAATAGTTCATTTTTAAGCTATGAGGCAACTATATCTTTCTGAAATCGCTTTCTGCAGCGCGGCATCCCCGGATGTCGGGATGATGTAGTTTTGTCAATTACATTCAATTAAATTTCCAACCGCTGTTTAGCACTGACAGCCATAGGTGCGTCTTGACGTGTCATTATGGTTGCCGGAGAGAGTACATTGACATGTTGGGCTAATTGGATTCCGGGAGAAGGCTCCCGGATATAGCTTACTATTTTATTTTAATCTCCGCCACGTGCGGAATATACCCGATGCCCATAAGGTGTCGGGCTTTATCATATCAAAATGGGAAAACATATTAGCGATAGTTTTTACTCGTGTCGTCATGTAATGAGTTCTGATGACGACCAACCGATTGTCATGGACATCTATGCAGGTTTCACGATACGTGACGAGCTTGCCGTAGCAGTAGATTGCACCGACTATGATGAGCCGTGGTACAACTGTTCGACAGCAGCAATAATCAATATTGAAGATGCCGGTCGGATGGCAGAATATCACAAGGTTTCATATTATGAGCTTCCTCAGTTCATTTCTGAATGCATGGTAGAATGGCGCGAAATAGTAAATCCTACTTTCCGT
Source organism: uncultured Muribaculum sp. (assembly GCA_910578835.1). GTDB lineage: Bacteria > Bacteroidota > Bacteroidia > Bacteroidales > Muribaculaceae > Muribaculum. The sequence goes on along the minus strand of CAJTSK010000029.1, from coordinate 31,327 downwards.
CAGGTGAAGGATTGTTTCAAAGAAATAACCGAGTGTCTTCTCAATGAAGGTTGCCGCTTCAGGATTGAGCGCACCTATGGAAAAAACGGTTATATCTGCTGTTAAACCGCCTTGATTATCTGTGACTAAATTTATTTTCTAACCTCCGCCTTGAGCGGAATTAAACTGTAATGATTATGACAAATATTAAAAATCCTCTTTCTCTTTCAAAAATCGAAATTTGTGTCTATGCTCCCGATGATGAGATAGCACTCAACCATCCCGGTTACGACATTTTTGATGGACGCCATGATTTTCCCCTGCACTCTGCGCAGTCGGGCATGGCTGTTATGTTGATATTCTGCAATGACCGCAAATTAACTGAAGACAATGCGTGCGGAGTGCGTCGCAGCGTGTCAATTTCAATCGTTGATTTAACTGATGGCAGTTCCATTGCAACTACAAATCTTTGCGTGAATATCTCCCGCGACAGCTACATAAGGCTGTATCGTGTAGACCTCCCTTTCCCCGGTACGGAAATTAATGCCGAACACGACTTCGAAGTGATAGTAAAGGATAAGTCAAGTGGCATGAGGTTAGGTCACATGCCTTTTCATATGTATGACATCCTCACTTTTGGCAATGATCCTTCGACATGGTACAATGTCATACGTGGAGGTATTGTACCGGGCAATACGAAGACCATGTACCGCGCCATTGACCTCTTGGACATGTCGGATATCAGCGTGAGCTTTGCTCTTTCACCGGCATTCGAGACGAGCTACACCTCATTTCCGGAGCTTGAAATCAGACTCTATGCCCCCGATGGCAAGGTAAGGCGCGGTTTCTGTGTACCTGACCGCCTTGGGCTTGAGGGTACCGAATATAATGCTGAGTTTCATTTCATTGGAGATCCATGTGGAAATGGCATTTATTATGCTGAGCTACTCTGTATGGAATATCCTGTGGCAGGTTTTGTGTTTCGGACCGATAACCCGCAAAGTGTACCCGGTAGCTATACGGGCAAAGAAATCGAGTGTCTCGACTACACGCCAGAAGCAGCGGTGCAACGCTTTAGCTCATGTGTAAGCGATACATATGACACCGATATGCCCGATGACGGGGATTGGTTTGACCGTGCGCTTGACGAATTTATATCCAGTGGCTCACACCCTGATGACGACACCGAAGATGATGCTGGCTCACATCAAGAAACCACAGCAGCTCCTACTGTTGATTGCGAAATGCCTGAGTCAGCAACGGCAGTATCGCTGCTCGACAAGCTTGTAGGGCTGTGTGCCGTAAAAGAACGACTGTCGGTCTACGAAAAAGTGGTGACATTTAATAAATTGCGTGAAAACAACGGTTTTGCAGTGTCGACACTTCCGCTCCATGCCATGTTTCTTGGTTCACCGGGCACAGGCAAGACAACGGTAGCAAAGGCTTTGGGTATAATGCTCAAGCGTGCCGGAGTACTCTCAAAGGGTCATGTTGTAGTTAGAGAACGAGCCAATCTTCTCGGTCCGTATTACAGCAATGAGGCAACCAATACGCTCAAGGCGATTGAAGAAGCGCAAGGCGGCATATTGCTTATCGACGAGGCATATCAGCTGCATCGGCCTGAAGACTCCCGCGACCCCGGCAAACTCGTTATCGAAACATTATTGACTGCCCTCTCTGATGAATCAAAGCGTGATTGGATGCTTGTGCTTGCCGGCTATAAAGATGAGATGCAACTCATGTTTAACATGAATCCCGGTTTCAAATCGCGTATCCCCGACTCCAACATTTACTTGTTTGAAGATTTTTCAGAATCTGAATTGATGGAAATCGCCGACCGTTATCTTGAGCGCAAGCAATATGTGCTATCCACCGAAGCACGGGTTGCCTTGTCGCGACGACTCAACATGGACTATGTAATGCGTGACAAGAGTTTTGGCAACGCGCGCCATGTAATCAATCTTATTCAGACCGAAATCCTTCCGGCTATGGCAGTAAGGGTAATGTCGGACAGTATATTTGACCGTCAGTCATTGTCAGAAATTCAGGCAAGCGACATCCCCATGCCTGTTCAGACACTTGAACGCCCCCGCCGCATAGGTTACTGTGCGTAGCGGGGCGCCGTTTGGTACAAACGGCAGATTGTGCACGCCTGCCGATTATGAGAAAAATATTTTTTTCTTTATTAAACCTTTTAAGCCATGTTTAGTCTAAAATATATTAAAATAAGGCACGGGAGTATTCCCATATAATTAAATCAATCTAAACAATCTTAGTTAATGAACAGAACATTTCTATCAGCTCTGCTTTCTTTGTTTATGGCAGGCACGGCATCAGCCCAGTTCGCGAAGCCGGTTGACAATGGTCCCGCAAGTCTGAAGGAGGCTTACAAAGATTATTTCACGGTGGGTGTAGCGGTAAATCAACGTAATGTATCCGACTCTGCCCAGATTGCATTGGTAAAGAAGGAATTTAACAGCATCACCGCTGAAAACGACATGAAGCCGGGTGAACTGCATCCCCGCGAAGGTGAGTGGAATTGGGAGCGTGGTGACAAAATTGCCGATTTTTGTCGCAAAAATGGGATAAAACTGCGCGGTCATTGCCTTGTGTGGCACGCCCAATTCTGTGACTGGATGTTTGAAGACAAAAATGGCAAACCTGTCACCAAGGAGGTGTTTTATTCACGTCTTCGCGACCATATACACACGGTGGTCAACCGTTACAAGGATGTGGTCTATGCCTGGGATGTGGTCAATGAAGCTATGTCTGATGCAGGACGCGGATGGCGTGGCAAAGAGCCTAATCCCTATCGCGAGAGCAAGCTTTACAAGCTTTGTGGCGACGAGTTCATAGCCAAGGCTTTTGAGTATGCCCATGAAGCTGACCCGGATGCAATATTGTTTTACAACGATTACAATGCAGCCACTCCGGCAAAACGCGACCGTATATATAATATGGTGAAGAAAATGCAGAAAGCAGGTGTGCCTATTACCGGTATCGGCATGCAGGGTCACTACAATATATATGGTCCGTCGGTAGAAGATGTTGATTCTGCTCTCACCAAATATGCCGAACTTGTCGACCATATCCATATCACAGAACTTGACATACGCTGCAACGAGGAAATGGGTGGTCAGCTACGTTTCTCACGAGGTGAAAAAAATGCCATGCCTCCCTTCATAACCACGCTGCATGAAGACCAGTTTGCCCGTATATTCCGAGTGTTCCGCAAACATAAGGATGTGATTGACAACGTGACCATGTGGAACCTGTGTGACGGTGACTCTTGGCTCGGAGTAAACAATCATCCTCTCCTTTTCGACGAGAATCTTAAGCCGAAAAAAGCTTATTTTGCAGTAAAGAATTTTGATGAAGCACTTGACCTCATTACTCCGAAAGAAGACTTTAAACCGAGCGAGCTTAATCAGCCCGGACAGGAGTATCCCATGGTGAACTCAGAAGGATATGCGCGTTTCCGCATCGATGCACCTACCGCAAAGTCGGTAATCGTGAGCCTTGGTCTTGGCGGCCGTGGCGGCACGGTGCTTCGCAAAGACAAAGATGGCATATGGTATGGCACGACAGAGGGTCCTATGGACGAGGGATTCCACTATTACCATCTCACTATCGACGGAGCTACGGTCAACGATCCGGGTGCGAAAAATTATTATGGCTCGGCTCGATGGGAAAGTGGCATTGAGATACCCGCTCATGACCGCGATTTCTACGCAATGAAAAATGTGCCTCACGGCAATGTGCAGCAGGTAATCTTCAACTCGCCCAGTACCGGCGAGCAGAAGCGTGCTTTCGTTTACACACCGGCAGAATATTCGACTAATCCGAAAAAGAAATATCCGGTGCTCTATCTACAACACGGCTGGGGTGAAGATGAGACTGCATGGTCTAATCAGGGATGTGCCAATCTTATCATGGACAATCTCATCGCCGAGGGAAAGTGCAAGCCGTTTATCATCGTGATGACTTACGGCATGACCAACACCGCGCGATTCGGCTCAATCGGATCATTTAATTATAAGGATTTCGAGACTGTGCTCGTAGATGAACTGATTCCGTTTATTGACAAGAATTTCCGCACTCTTGCCGACAAGAAACACCGTGCGATGGCTGGATTGTCAATGGGTGGTATGGAGACTAAAAATATTACTCTTGGTCGTCCCGAAGTGTTTGACTATTACGGATTATTCAGTGGTGGCACATATTCGCCTGATGACTTGAAAAATGTCAAGCCGAGACTGATTTTCACATCTTGCGGTTCAAAAGAAAACCCTGAAAGAGTAAAGAAATCGGTCGATGACTTGCAGGCGGCAGGATTCAACGCAGTATCGTATATCTCTGACAATACTGCTCATGAATTCCTTACATGGCGACGCAGCCTGAAAGAAATGGCTCCCCTGCTCTTCAAGTAAATAACCTTCTAAAACGAGGGGCTGTGTCTTTAATGATACAGCCCCTCGTTGTGTTTTTAAAGATGGATTATTCTACTATTGAAATTTTTTCAAGATAATATTTCTTGAGGTCTGACCAATTATAGTATGGTCCGGAAAAAGGAGTGCCGGGAAGAGTCGCCTCACATTCGTTGATGAGTGCTTTTACAAGTATGTCACCGGAATCGTTACGATAAAACACCATCTGCACATTGCCTGCCATAGGTATCAGTTCATAGCTTCTCAATCCTGCTTCTTCTGCTTCTTCGATTGATGCAAACTCACGGCCGAGGCTGTTCAGGTCAAGGAGGGTTATAAGATTTATAAGTATTCCGTCATGCCCGTAACGCAGATTGGCACTTGGGGTTGCTGACAAGGCTGCCGTATCGGTGCTTTCGATTATGTTTCGCAGAAGGTTACGCTGAATAAGAGGCATGCGGTTGTCAGTCAGGGGTGAGTTAATGCTGTGAAGCACCCACATCCCATTGTCGTGACGCCAAGCCTGACGAACTTCATCTACCGCAAACACGTCAGGCAACAACCATGGCTGTCCTGTATGGCTCTGCGTGTTGGCAAGTACCCAATACAGATAAGGCATCAAGCCCGGAGCTACACTGTCGCGGGCAAATTTTTCATCGGAGACAAGACGTGACAGGTAGTCGTCGCCAACGGCATTACGTTTCCGATAGTCGCGCAGCACGGTTGAATCGGCGCGTGCATGAATTTTCCATGCCGGCTTGTCATCGTAATTCATGAAATACATGTCGGCATAAGAGGCGTCGGTATGTATATTGACATCAGGAGCTATACTTTGTATCCCTTCCACCCCATTAAGCATTGACAATATGCACCTTATTACAACAGTCGCCTTTGCATCGACATTTGCTCCCGGAGCAAAAATTTCCGGATAGTTCCGTGCCATACGACGCCCTATTGCACGGTGTTGCATTGCTCCTTTGTCAGAAAGCTCGCCGAGGCGTTTATACGATGCTTTTTCTACATCGCGAAGCACTGCAAGGGTCTTCTCTCCTAATGGGGTCAACTTTCCGTTGCGCTCAGCGACTTCAAGACATTTTACAGGTGTACGATAGTCATTTTCCCCTATCAGCCAGCGTGAGCCGTGTCGGCCGTAATGCTCCATATGGAAAGGACGATAGCCTGCCGGAGGCGGTGTCTGAGAGGGCCCATCGGAACCTGAATAGGGATATTCTCTCAGGTTTCCGGAATAGATGACATACAAAGAATCCTGTGGCATTGCCTCTGCTATAAAAGCAACGCTCAAGGCTGCCGTAAGCAAGATAGATTTAAGTTTCATATCGCGATAATTAAGCATAATAAGTCCAAAATTAATTATATGATGTGATTTAGGTATAAACCACTCCGATCGTTTAACAATAGTTAACCATACAGAATCCCAGTACATAGGTGTTAGCTATTCAAACCGGTTGCCCACAGGCTAATTGCAGGATAAATCAGGCTGTCATCTATATATCGGCATGTCCATATGTCGTTGGCGGCGTTGTAACACCCCATACTGATAAAGAGGCTCCTTCTTGGAAATGTTTGCTAAACAGGCAGTCGCGCAGTTACGGATTACTGATGTGTTTGCGTGACTAACACAAAATAGCGTTACCGCTACCAGTTTTACCGATATTGATGACAGGTCTTTTCTTAAGAGAAAATTTGTTATTAACTTTGTGTCAAAACCAATTGACTCATGGAGAATATTTCCCGATTGAAATCTATAGATGAATATAACAGGATATTGGGAACACGCACCCAGCATCCGCTCGTGTCTGTTGCCGATTTCTCTGAGGTTGAGCGCGTTCCGCATGTGTGCAAGGAATTTAGCTTTTATTGTATATTTTTCAAAGAGCTTGAATGTGGCACAGTGCAGTATGGGCGTAGCCAGTATGATTATCAGGAGGGCACAATGCTGTTTATTTCGCCGGGACAGATTGCCGGTGTTAATGATGGCGGATACACAGAGCATCCAAAGGGTCTTGCCTTGATGTTTCACCCCGATTTTCTGTATGGCACACCGCTTGCCAACCGCATGAAAGATTACTCGTTCTTTTCCTACGACTCCAACGAGGCGCTTCACATGTCGGATCGTGAAAAGGCGATAATCATTGGTTGCTTCAGGCAGATACGCGAAGAGCTTGACCACGCGATTGACAAACATACAAAGCAGATTATATCATCATACATAGAGTCAATGCTTAACCATTGCGAGCGCTTCTACGACCGCCAGTTTATAACTCGCGAGGTTAGTAACCATGGTGTGATCATCCGATTTGAAAAATATATCTCAGACTATTTTCACTCAGGACGAGCTGCCGCCGAGGGAATCCCGACCGTTCAGCAATGTGCTTCCCATGTGTGTCTGTCGCCCAACTATTTTGGCGACCTGATTAAACGCGAGACCAATACTACCCCGCAAGATTATATTCATAAGTATATAATCGGTCTGGCGAAACATCGTCTTGCGGAGAGCGAACTGAACATAAGCGAAATCGCCTATGAACTGGGATTTAAATACCCCCATCATCTGACACGCCTGTTTAAGAAAGTCACCGGGCTGACGCCTAATGAATTCCGCGCAATCGCAAATTAAGAATCAGAATAAACTGAATTTACCATGTCTAAAAAAGTATTGATTTTATCGGGGAGCCCTCGTCACGGAGGCAACTCCGACACTCTGTGCGACCAATTTATGAAAGGCGCTATAGAGGCAGGCAATGAAGTAGAGAAGTTTTTTATCGCCGACCACAACATCGGTTATTGCTCGGCTTGTTATTATTGTCGCGACCATGAGGGTGAATGTTGCAAAAAGGACGATATGCGGTTGCTGATGCCCAAATTGCTCGAAGCTGATGTGCTGGTACTTAGCTCACCGGTCTACATGTATTCTGTCTCAGCGCAGCTTAAGGCTGTGATTGACCGTGCCGTAGCACAATATGAGGTGATTCGAGACAAAGAGATGTACTACATCATGACTGCCGCTGAAGATGAGCCCCACACAATGGATGTTACCCTGGGGTGTCTGCGTGGTTGGGCTGACTGCATACCCGGTTCAAAGGAGATGGGTGTGGTTTATGGCAAAGGTGTCTATCACAAGGGGGAGGTTCAGTCAACTCCCGCATTTAATGAGGCATATGAAATGGGTAAAACCGTTCATTGATTTCACTGGTCAACTTATCTGAATCAATGTTAAAACAACGGGTTGTTAATATCCGTTGTTTTAAAGGCAAAAAAGAAAGAGACTGCTTCGTAATATATACGTAACAGTCTCTTCTTTTATAAGACCACACCAAAGGATGCGATGAAACTCCGAATGACAGGATTTGAGCGCTCGCCCACCTTTGTAATCCGCCTGGGTTATTAGCCACCACCCCGAAGAGTGGTTGGGGCCCGCCATCGGTAGACTAAGCTTGTCTCGGTATTTCATGTAAAATTGATGAGTTTCCCAATCTACTTTGATGTGGTAAATCTTCGGCTCTCTTGCCTTTGTTGTTATAACACAAAGTTAATTCAAATTGTTGAATTTTGCAACTTTCAAGGCAAGAAATTTCGGCTCGATAAATAAGATTTAGTTATCTTTGCAGAGTCATAACAATTTATATCAAATCACATGAATTTATTTTTAAATATTATCTGGATTGTATTTGGCGGCTTCTTTGTCGCAATTGAATATGTGGTGTCAAGCCTCGCAATGATGGTTACAATCATCGGCATACCCTTTGGGCTTCAGACGCTAAAACTTGCTGCTGTCGCCTTGACTCCATTTGGCACAAAGATACTTCCATCTCCCACATCCAGCGGATGTCTTAGCTTGATTATGAACGTGATATGGTGGATTGTAGGTGGCATTCCTATCGCACTAACCCATATTGGCTTCGGTATCTTGTTCTGCATCACAATTATAGGTATTCCATTCGGTGTCCAGCATTTCAAACTTGCGGGACTTGCGTTCATGCCTTTCGGAAAGACTATTGCCTGACAGCCACTAATCAGCAGTGCTGTTATAGCGTACGTGATTCAATGCTCTGAGTACATTGCAAAGTATCCGGCTCCAATATGCGCCAAAGTCATCCTTGACAGCGGCAAGCCCAAGAAGCATCAACTCTTCCGGAACATCTTTTACTGAGTCAAGGAAGTTGTAAAGCACCTGGAATATATCGGCAAGCCCTTCTGAAATCGAAGCGGCAATAGGAGTGTCGGAATATTTCATGTCTTCCTCAAATACTTCGAGATATGTATCATCTGGACCGAGCAGGTTTTCCACGCTGCGCCTTATCGCGTCATAATAATCTTCATCAAGCGAACCTGCGATATACGATTCCTCAATCACCGAAGAGTCGGCGTTGACATCGGTCGCAGATATATAGATACGGGGCAACAGGCGCAGCATTGAGTTGACAAAATCCTCACGGTCAGTCTCGCGGGCATTTTCAAGCGCCTGGCAATATTCATTGCACAGTGCCATGAAGGCAAGCGCATTATTATTAATCATCGAATTATTCATGATTCAGATTGATAAAGATGATGTTGACATATATATTTATATACCTCTCCGGTGAGGAAATAGTTCATATCCTTCCCTTTGGCGATGCCATCCCGTATAAATGTTGACGAGATATCAATCATCGGAGCATCGATGATTTCCACGCGCGGATCGGTGATGTCGTGTATGGGGTAATCTCTTCTCGGATATACTATCACCCCGAAGCGGTCAAGTATCTCTTCCGAGGCACGCCATTTTGGAAATATCTTCCAGTTGTCGCTCCCTATTATAAGCTTGTATTTGACTTCGGGATTCAGCTCTTGAAGCCGGTTTAGGGTGTCAATTGTATATGATGGCCGTGGCATTGAAAGCTCAGTGTCGTCTGCAAGCACCAGGCCGGACTCGTCACAAGCAAGTTTGAGCATATTGAAACGGTCGGTGTCAGAAGCCATCACCTTGTCACTTTTCAACGGATTGCATGGCGACAACATCATTGCCACAGTGTCGACATTGCCAAACTGGGCAATGTACGAAGCGAGCATCATATGCCCTGAATGCACAGGGTTAAATGAGCCGCCGAAGACACCTACGACTGCTTTATCACGTGTCACTTTGACAAAAAATCAGTTATTACCTTATGGGTGTCTTCAACAGCGACAGCAAGGTTGTCATTAACGACAACGGCGTCATAATGCGGTGCAAATTCCAGTTCATATGCAGCTTTGCGAACCCTCTCGTCAATTACTTCCGGAGCATCTGTCGCCCTACCTTCGAGCCTTCGGCGCAATTCATCAATTGACGGAGGCATGATAAACAGGGTAAGCGCACGGTCACCGTACAACTGCTTTACATTCATGGCACCCTTGACATCAATGTCGAGTACTACATTGTGCCCGTCGCCTGTAATGCGGTCAATCTCGCTCTTCAGTGTCCCGTAGAAACGACCGGCATATACCTCCTCATATTCCACAAATTCGTCACGTGAAATGCGTTCGCGGAACTCCTCTTCAGTTAGAAAGTAATAATGGATACCATGTTTTTCCTCGCCACGCGGCTTGCGGCTTGTTGCCGATACGGAAAACTGCAAGTCTATGTCGCCACGCTCAAGCAACGCATTGATTATGGTTGACTTGCCACATCCCGAAGGAGCCGATACGATGATTATCTTGCCAGTCATACGATTACATCACATTGAGCACCTGCTCCTTTATCTGTTCAAGTTCATCTTTCATCTTCACGACAATCTTCTGCATTTCGGCGTGATTGGATTTTGAGCCGAGGGTATTTATCTCACGTCCCATTTCCTGACTGATGAATCCAAGTTTCTTGCCTTGCCCCGGAGCGCCGTCCATAGTCTCCATGAAGTAGTTGAGATGCTGGGCAAGGCGCTGCTTCTCCTCGTTGACATCAAGTTTTTCGATGTAAAAAATCATCTCTTGTTCAAGGCGGTTTTTATCAAACGCCACTCCGTCAATCTTCGCGAGGTTTTCTTCAATGCGCGCACGTATTTTTGCTACACGCTCCTTTTCATACGGCTCTACGCCGGCAAGAAGTTCACGAATGTTCTCAATTCTACGAGTGAAAAATTCAGTTAACTTCACGCCCTCTTTGGCGCGGAACTGCATAAGACCGTCTATCGCATCGTTGACCGCCGACATCAAAATCGCAGAATCTTCCTCTGAGAGGGCGGCGGGCAGCTCACTCTTCACCGTTTCGGGAAATCGCAGCAACACACTGTACCAGTCATCGGGCCAGGCGAGTTCAAGCTGTCGGGCCATCTCTTCAAGCTGCGCCTTATAAGCTGCCATAAGCGGTATATTGAGAGACACAGTGGTCTCAACGCCAACCGATTCGGCATATATCTGAAAATCGACTTTTCCCCGCTCAAGACGAGAGGCAATAAGGTTACGGAATTCAAGCTCTTTCTCGCGGAAAGCGGCAGGCACGCGCGATGATATATCGAGCTGCTTGCTGTTCAGCGATTTAATCTCCACCGTGATTTTCTTGTTTGGGATTTGCGCAACTGACTTGCCAAATCCGGTCATTGATAGTAGCATGGACAGATATTTTCCCACAAAATTACAAAATCTCCCGATAATACATATGGTTCGCGCAAAAAATCGTATCTTTGTGTAACAAAAAAATCACGCAATGGCGGTAATACTTAATATAGAGACCTCTACTAATGTGTGCTCGACGGCACTGACTTATGACGGACATGTAATAACCCAGCGGGAAGATTACCGGGGGCATAATCACGCTACCCTTCTCAGCGGCTATATCAAGGATTGTCTTGATGAAGCAAAGGCTAAAAACCTGAAGATTGACGCAGTTGCGGTAAGCATCGGACCGGGTAGCTACACCGGACTGCGTATCGGACTTTCCGAGGCTAAAGGTCTTGCGTATGCGCTTGATGTGCCCTTGATCGGGGTTGACACGCTGCAGATTATGGCTGTGGCTGTAATGTTTAGCGATTTCTTTGACGAGGATGTGATGTTTGCCCCGATGATTGATGCACGTCGCATGGAGGTGTTCACTGCCGTATATGACTATGCTCTTAATCCGCTCCTTGCGCCATCTCCTCTTATCCTCACCGAGGAAAGCTACCGTGAATATCTTGACAAGGGTCCTGTGATATTCTTCGGCAATGGCAGCGACAAGGCGCGAGAGCTTCTCTCCACTCATCCCAACGCCAACTTTATCACAGAAATCCATCCTACGGCCGCCAACATGATGGCTCTTGCCGACAGGGCTTATCTTAACAAGGATTTTCTTGATCTTGCCTACTCCACCCCCGCCTATCTGAAAGAGTTTCAGGCAACGGTGGCAAAACCGAAATTAGGGCTGTAGCTCTCAATCATTATATATGTATTCTGTCAATGAAAGTAACCGATTTAGTCACATCTGACGTAAAGACGGGATTCTCGTTTGAGGTGCTTCCTCCGTTAAAAGGTAAAGGCATCTCACAGCTCTTCCGTAACATAGATATATTGAAGGAATTTGACCCGCTATATATCAACATTACTACCCATCGTAGTGAGATGGTGTATAAGAACACCCCCGACGGGTTGTATCAGAAAGTAAGTGAGCGCAGCCGCCCGGGCACAGTTGCCGTGGCTGCTGCGATACAGCAGAAATATGGCATTCCGGCGGTACCACATATTATATGTAGCGGTTTCTCCAGAATAGAGACCGAATATGCGCTTATCGACCTCAATTTCCTTGGCATCACCAATCTTTTGATATTGCGAGGCGACAAGGCAAAACATGAAAGCCGTTTCATCCCCAACGACAACGGATATTCCCATGCCACTGAGCTGCAGTTGCAAATCAATGAATTTAACCGTGGTTATTTCATTGACGGCACCAAAATGGACATCGTGACAGGCGAACCATTTTCTTATGGTGTAGCCGGTTACCCCGAAAAACATGAAGAAGCACCCAATATTGACATTGACATCCAGTATGCCCGTCAAAAAGTCGATAACGGAGCTGAATATATTGTAACCCAGATGTTTTTCGACAATAAAAAATATTACGATTTTGTCGACCGTTGCCGTCGCGCCGGTATCAATGTTCCCATTATTGCAGGCTTGAAACCTATTACCACCATGAGCCAGCTCAATCTTATCCCGAAGGTGTTTCATGTCGACCTGCCTATGGAACTTGCCACAGAGTTGATGAAGTGCAAGACTGATGCCGATGCGAAGCAGGTAGGCGTCGAGTGGTGCAAGATGCAGGCATCTGATCTTATCGCCAACAATATACCGAGCATCCACTTCTATTCACTTAATGCCACGAGAAGTGTTGAGCAGGTGGCGAGAGCCGTCTATTAATCTCCTATTCATATAACATCATGAAATTTGCCGACATACCATATCACGAGAACGCCAAACAACGGCTTCGGTCAATGATTGACAGCGACCGTATTCCCCATGCCCTGCTCATAGAAGGGCCGGCAGGAATCGGCAAATTTGCCTTGGCGCGTGCCGCGGCACAATATATCCACTGCGAAAACCGAAGCGGAGGTGACAGTTGTGGTGTGTGCCCGTCATGCCTACAGCATCAGTCATTCAATCATATCGACACTCACTTCGCGTTTCCTATCATTAAAAAGAAAAGCGACCGCGTGTCATATTGTGACGACTTCATAGGAGAGTGGCGCGATTATCTGTCGGCAAATCAGTATATGGATTTTCAGAAGTGGCTGGTCGCGCTCGGTTCGCCTACGACGCAGCCACAGATATACGCCGACGAAGCTGACGCGTTGATTCGCAAACTAAGCTTTACGTCTCATAGCTCCCGCTACAAGATAGCGATGATGTGGCTGCCGGAAAGGCTGAATGTGACAGGTGCCAACAAGCTGCTGAAACAAATCGAGGAGCCCTACCCCGACACGATTTTCATACTTGTCAGCAACAAGCCTTCTGAAATATTGCCAACAATATACTCCCGTACACAACGCTTACAGCTCAAGCGTCTGCCCGACCATGTCGTGGCAAAGTATCTCTGCGACAACTTCTCGGTAGATATGACCGATGCCACCGCGCTTGCCCATATTGCCGAGGGAAACATGATAAGCGCGGTTAACAGCCTTAGCCTCAGCAAAGAAAATCAAGACTATCTTAACTGTTTCATGTCGCTCATGCGACTTGCCTATCAGCGGAATGTCAAAGAGCTGAAAGACTGGGCTTCGGACGTTGCATCCATGGGCAGGGAGAGCGAGCTACGCTTTATCGAGTATTGTCAGCGTCTCATACGCGAAAACTTCATCTACAATTTACAGATACAGGAGCTTAACTATCTCAACCGCGACGAAGCCACGTTCAGCCGCAATTTTGCCCGTTTTATCAATGAGCGCAACGTATTGCAGATTGCCGGTCAGCTTGACAAGGCGGCTATTGACATTGCAGGCAACGCCAACGGTAAGATTGTGATGTTTGACCTTGCGGTGAGTATGATTCTTCTGCTGAAGCAGTAATATATTATATCGCATAGCGTAGTTTTTCTCAGCCCATAACCATGAAGTCATTTCTCCAACGCATTGCCAAAGTCTATTTCGACAACGAAAAAGACAATCTTGCCGACTATTGTTTCATCTTCCCCAATAAACGTAGCGGTACTTTTTTTCAGCATTTCCTGAGTAGCCTGAACAATAGCGCGACTCCGGTATTTGAGCCACGCATAACTACCATCAGTGACTTTATTGCTGATTTCTCTGATTACGTGGAGGCAAGCCGTTACGACCAGCTGTTCACTATGTATAATGAATATGCCGGCCTGTCGCGCGAAATCGAAGATTTTGACCGCTTTGTGTTCTGGGGCGACATGCTCATCTCCGATTTCAACGATGTTGACCGCTATATGGTCGATGCTCCGATGCTTTTCAAGAACATCACCGACTATAATGAAATAGGCACCGACTTTCTCACCGATGAGCAGAAACAGATTATAAAGCAATATTGGGGAGTAGACTTGCCTTTGGGAAATCCGGAGTCATTCTGGACTCATCTTAACGAAAAAGGAGAGCCACGCACTAACCGTGACTCATTTGTAAAACTTTGGGAAATACTATATCCTCTTTATGACCGTTATCGCAAGAGCCTTGCCTCGCGCGGGCTATGTTATTCGGGCATGCAGTATAAAGAGGTCGCCGACCGCTTTAAGTTCATGCAAGCCGAGGATTTCCCATATAAGCGCATAATCATTGTCGGTTTCAACGTGCTTTCCACTTCAGAGATAAAGATATTTGAGCGCCTGAGGGATCTTGGAATAGGAGATTTTTACTGGGACTACGACTTACCCGATGCCTTTAAGGAAAACCGTTCGGCAACATTTTTCTTGAAGAAGTATGTGCAAAAATTCAGGTCGCTTTATGACATCTCGCTTGACGAGGTGCCGATGCCCGAAATCGAGATAGTCAGCGTTCCGTCCAATATCGGTCAGGTCAAACTCACGGGCAAGATACTCGCCGACATGGTGGCAAGCGATGAAATCACCGACGCGTCTGATGCAATTGACACCGCGATTGTACTACCCTCCGAAAACCTGTTTATTGACTTGCTGCACTCCATACCCGAGGCTATAAGTTCGGTTAACATAACTATGGGTTATCCGCTGCGTCTCACCTCTATAGCCACCTTGATGCGCAATATCACGATGATGCACATGAGGGCAAAAAAAGTGCGTGACATATGGAGCTTTTTCTATGAGGATGTCAAGGATGTATTGTCCCATCCTCTTCTGAAAGCAATAGCACAGGAGACGTGTAATGCTATCGTGGAGCAGATAGACCGCAACAAGATGTTTACTATTCCGGTTGACTGGATAAACAGCAACTTTGAAGAGCTATCGACAGTGTTTTTCCCGGTCGAGGACCAGCAATCGGGTGACTCCGTGTTTGATTACCAATGTCGACTTGTCGACTTCATTGTCGACCGGTTGAAAAGGCTTGATGATAGTGGCTCTGTGTCAATGGAGCTTGGGTTTCTTACGCGTTACCGCATATCGCTTGACCTCTTGCATGGAGCAATCAGGAAATATGACATAAAGATGAAAGAAAATACATTTTTTCATCTTATCGAACGCACAATCAATGGCGAGAGCGTAAATTTTATAGGCGAACCCTTGAAAGGATTGCAGATAATGGGCGTGCTTGAGACACGCGCCCTTGACTTTGACAATGTGATACTCTTGTCGATGAATGAACGTATATTCCCCAGAAAGCATTACACGCGTTCATTTATCCCCGATGTGTTACGTAGAAGTTATGGATTATCGACCCTGGAGTTTCAGGAGTGCATATACGCCTACTACTTTTATCGCCTTATCGCGAGAGCACGACGCGTGAAACTACTCTACGACTCTCGCACGTCAGGCTTGAAGGGAGGCGAGATGTCACGTTATCTCTATCAGCTTCTCTATCTCTGCGACAACAGCAATATAGCGCGTAAAAATGTCTTTTACAATATGCCGCCGCTAAATAACGGTGACTGCTTAAGCATCGTGAAGACTGATGACATCATGTCACGTATCAACCGCTATCTCTCCACATCTGACGACCGCATGTCGCTCTCAGCGTCTGCGATAAAGAAGTACCTTAACTGTCCGCTGGAGTTTTATTTCCACTATATCGAGCATATCAGACAAGAAGATGAAATAGTCGACTACATGGATGAGAGCACCTTCGGAACGATTGTACACCAAGTGTCGGAATATTCCTACAAGAGGCTGAAAGGAAACAATCGTGAGCTGGAGGTGACAGGTGAGGTTCTTGAGCGTCTGCAAAAAGAGGTGACCGAGCTTGAAAAGCTCATCACGTCGGCGACCAACCGTTATTACCATCATCTCCCCTCTCAAAATGCGGAGGGCAAGCCATATCTCAACCTTACTCCATTACACGGTGAGGCAAAGGTAATCGGAGAGGTGATACGTGAGTTTATCATACGAATGTTTGAGCTTGAAAAGTCGCTTGTGCCATTCTACTTCATTGAGGGCGAGCACCGCTTTCAGGCACGTATCCCGCTTGATGAGGAGAGAGCCTTCAATATCGCCGGCTCCATCGACCGCATCGACAGGCTTGCCGACCGCAAGACGCTGCGTATCATCGACTACAAGACAGGAGGTGACGACTCTAATTTCAAGGATGTGGAAGACTTGTTTGATGACAAGAAGGCTATCCTTCAGCTCTATCTTTACTGCAACAGCCTTGCCTATGAGTTGAAAAAAGACACTCCGATGCAGCCGGTGTTATATCTGTTCAAGAAGTTCAGCACCGATGGCATAATACCGGTAAAAATGGGTTCTGAGCCGGTCACTGACTATCGCGACCTCAATGACGAGGTGATGAAGATGTTAAAGGAAAAGCTGTCAAGCCTGTTTGATCCGCTGATACCGTTTGAACCTGACCCGAGCAGGGAGCATTGCCACTTCTGCAACTACCGGGAGATATGCGGACAAGCCCAATAACGACCCTATGGCAGGACTTTATATACATATTCCCTTCTGTCACTCTAAGTGTATCTATTGCGACTTTTATTCGATGCCGCGTGCAGAAGCTGCAGAAGCTTACATTGATGCTGTTGTCGCTGAGTGGCGTATGAGACGCGGCGAACTAAGCGAGCCGATTTCCACAATGTATATAGGAGGCGGCACACCGTCTATTATCCCTGCCCGTCTGCTCCGGAGACTCGTTGAGAACATAGCGCCGGAAAATCTTACAGAATTTACAATCGAGGCTAATCCTGAGGATATCACTCCCGAATGGGTGAAGGCGATAAAGGATTTGGGTATAGACCGTGTGAGCATAGGCATACAGTCATTTTCCGATGCCGAGTTGAAGGCTATCAACCGCCGTCACACAGGAGATGATGCGGAAACGGCGCTTTCGATACTACGCAGAGGTGGCATAGACAACATAAGCGGAGACCTTATATACGGTCTGCCGGGACAGACTCCCGGCTCGTGGCAAGAGTCCCTTGACCGCCTTGTGGCTACCGGTGTGGAACATATTTCAGCTTATTCGCTCTCTTTTGAACCAGGTACACGCCTTTATGCGATGCTTACGACAGGAAAAGTTAAGGAAGCCGACGAAGATACGGTCAACGAAATGTATCATCGCCTTACCGACACGCTTCGCAATGCAGGATATATCCATTATGAAATATCCAATTTCGCGAGACCCGGGCGACAATCGCGCCACAATAGCTCATATTGGGATTTTACCCCTTACCTCGGGCTTGGAACTGCTGCCCATAGTTTCGACGGGAAAGTACGCCGTGCCAACCGCACAGGTGTAAAAGCCTATATTTCCGATATTATGTCGGGAAAAACATTTTTTGACATAGAGAATGAGACCGCCGATTCCCTGTACAATGATTATGTAATCACCGCTCTACGTACAGCCGAAGGCATTGACAAGCGGCAGTTTGTCAGCCTTTTTGGTGCCGTTGCACTTGACTCGCTCCTTGCTTCGGCACATAGATTTATCGCCTCCGGTAATATAATCGAGACTCCGTCGTCACTTTTTATTGCCGAAGCATCATTTCTTATCTCCGATGCCATATTAGTAGAACTTATACATTGACTACCTCATGCACATATTACTCGCCTGCGCAAAACTGATGAAAGATGTCTTACCTGCGCGAAATGTGGAAGGCTTAACCGAGCCGCGTTTTAAAGCCAATGCCGATATGATTGCCGCCGACCTTGCTCGTTATTCGGTTGACGAACTTCAGCACATACTCGGGACCAACCGCAGTATTGCCGTCGAGAATCATCTGCGATACCGTAATTTCCCTATCGAGGCAACGCGACAGCCGGCAGGATTTATATATGACGGCATGGTATTTAAGAAACTGGCACTTGAAAGTTTCAGTGACCAATCTCTCGCCTACGCCAATTCGCGGCTCACGATATGCTCATTTCTTTACGGAATGTTGCGTCCGCTTGACCTTATCAATCCCTATCGTCTTGAAGGGAATGTAGAGCTACCATGTACAGGAGGCAAGACAATGTTTGAATATTGGCGCCCACTGCTTACCGACACCCTGATTGACGCGGTAAAAGCCTCGGGTGGCACTCTCGTCAATCTCGCAAGTGCCGAGATGAAAGGGATGTTTGACTGGAAACGAGTAGTAAAAGAGACAAAAGTCGTGACACCGGTTTTCAAGATTCTGAAAGATGGCAAGGAGCGCACTGTGACCATCTATGCAAAGATGTGTCGCGGAGAGATGGCAAAATATATACTTGCCAACCGGATAGAGGACCCCGCCGAGCTTGCCGGATTTGACTTCGAAGGCTTTCGCCTTCATGACTCAGATTTTACTTTTCTGGCTCAATAGCCTTGATGACGCGACATGGATTTCCGGCAGCAAGCGACCATGCCGGAATATCACGGTTGACCACACTTCCGGCTCCGATTACGCAATTATCACCGATAGTCACCCCAGGCAATACCGATACGCCGGCGCCTATCCACACATTGTTGCCTATCGTTATCGGGCGCGCATATTCCAGTCCGCGGTTTCTTTCGTCCGGGTCAAGCGGATGTCCGGCAGTATAAAAACCACAATTTGGAGCCACAAACACATTGTCGCCAAAGGTCACGGAAGCTCCATCAAGAATCACCATATTTACGTTGGAATAGAAATTTTCCCCAAGGCGTATATTATAACCGTAGTCACAATAAAACGGCTGTTCGATAAGCACATGTTCATGCACCTCTCCAAGCAATTTTCTCAACAGAGCCTCACGCCCGGCAATGTCGCCTGGACGCAGATTGTTATAGTCATGACACATCTCCTTACACCATGACCGCTCTTTAATCAGTTCGGGGTCATAGTTGGCATCATATATCATGCCTTTAAGCATCTTTTCCTTTTCCGTCATTATTCTTCATTATAATTCGATAAAAACTTTCAGGCAACCTGACGTTGTACAACTCCACTGCTTCGGTAAAAAGCGGAGCAATCTCTTCATCGGTAAACCCGGCAATGCCACAGCCTATGCGGGTGACATAAAACGTATTCTGGTCCCACTCTCGCGCAAGAGCTATGAATTCATCTACATACGGTCTTATTTCTTCCACTCCACCGTGCATTGTCGGGATGGCATAAGACTGTCCCTGAATCCCTACTCCCTGCCCCATTATCGCTCCAAATCGCTGATATGCAACACGCGCAGCACCTCCTGCGTGGATTCCGGCAAGATTGCTCCCAAATACAAATATATCATCCTTGCCAAGCGATGTTATATTTTCAGGCGTGAATTTTACCATTTACTATTTGTTTAGTTAGTTTATTTCAAAATTACATTATTAATAAGTCATCTGCAATAAAAAGCGTGTCTGATTATATGTTATAAAGCATAAATTATATGAATGTCCGATAAGTTTTGCTAATTTTGGATTGTCTTATAATTTTTTTTTAATTCTGTGATTAATTTTTCATTTAAAATGGTAAAAGTATTATTCTATTCAATGATGTTGCTGGGTGCGACTCCGGCAGCTTTCGCGGCAAGTAATAATGATTACGGATTGCCTGAAAATATTCAGGAAGGCAATATCCTCCATTGCTTTGACTGGACTTGCTCCCAGGTAAAGGCGGAATTGCCTGCAATCGCCGAAGCCGGATTTGGAGCCGTACAGCTCTCACCGGTACAAGGCAACTGTAATTCGGGGGCTGAATGGTTTTATGCCTATATGCCTTACGACTTTGCGTTCCGCTCATCGGGAGTAGCTTCGACCCGCAACGAGCTTTCCTCGCTCTGTGAAGAAGCGGCGAAATATGGTATCAAGATAGTAGTCGACGTAGTGGCAAATCATGTCAATCAGGCATCGGGCTATCACGACAGCTGGTGGGATACTGACGAGCGTGTACGTTGGCAAGGCGGCATAAACTATAACAGCCGCTACAGTATCACTCACGGTCAACTTGGCGATTACGGTGATGTCAATTCAGAGCGCGATGATGTACAGCAACGCGCCAAGGCGTTTGTGGAAGACTTGAAATCATGTGGAGTTGCCGGTATACGCTGGGATGCCGCCAAACATATCGGACTGCCCTCGGAGGGATGCGGTTTCTGGCAGACAGTGACCTCAGTCCCCGGAATGTGGCATTACGGCGAAATTCTCGACGGCCCGGGCGGAGACAAATACACCTTGTTAAAAGAATACACCGATTATATAAGCGTCACCGACTCGGAATATTCCTCGTGGGCTTACAATCAGGTATGCTCAGGCAATGTGCCGTCAGGCTACGGTAGCTGGACCGCCAACGGAGTACCTTCAACCGGTGTCGTTTACTGGGGAGAAAGCCATGACACATATTCTAACGACGGAGATTATGGCACCAACAGCTCAAATGTGTCGCAAGACAAGATTGACCGCATATGGGCAATCGGCGCTTGCCGAAACGGCGAGACCTCACTCTACTTCTCCCGTCCATCAGCTACACGCCGTAATGCGATTAAGATGGGACAGAAAGGAAGCACCCACTTCTCATCTAAAGAAATCGCGGCAGTAAATCATTTTAAGAATGCGATGGTAGGACGTCCCGACTATTTTACCGCGTCTGACGGCATAGTGTGCGTGACCCGTAAAAATGGCGGTGCATGTATAGTCATCGGTGCCGGAGGCAGCCGTGACGTAAGTATCGCAAATGGTGGCGGATATGTGCCCGACGGCACTTATATCGATGAAGTTTCGGGCAATACATTTACTGTTACCGCGACTACTATCAGCGGTCGCGTAGGTGACACCGGTATCGCAGTAATATATGATGCCGACGAGCCATATGAACCGGGAGAGGATGATGATGACGATGACATCCCGTCTGATATGCCTGCATCATTCTATATAATAGGAGAAGTCAACGGCAACACATGGAGCCCGGCAATTGGCGTGGAGATGACGAAATCAGGCAGTAAATTTACTGCCGACGTGACTGTCGACGGATACTTCAGCTTTACAAAAGAGCTTGGAGCAGCTAATGACTGGGACGCATTTAACAATAGCGGCAACAGATACGGCGCATCCAATGACACCAAGCTTTCAAGCGGCATGACTGCGCCTATCTACCAGATGAGTGACCCGAAAGCTTACACCGTAGTGCCGGCCGGCTCTTATACCATCGCAGTAGACTGGAGCGACAAGAGCGTGTCGGTAACTGAGATGGCGGGCATCAACGGTGTCACTATAAGTGATGACGCCGAGCCTGAATATTATAATCTTCAGGGCATAAAGGTAGAAAATCCTGGAAGCGGAATATACATCATCCGCACCGGTAACAATACGACAAAGTGTTATATCCCTTAACGCGTTGAATTACACTCACGTCGGGGAGCGGTCGGAATGTCGGTCGCTCCCCACTCTATTTTATTAAAACAATCTCTTGATTAGATAGGCAGTGTAAGTTGTGCGGGGAATGAAATCAGCATGCCACGATGCTTAAAAGCTGCTTTTTGTGTGAAATCCGGATTTTTTTGTAACTTTGCCCAGAATTTAATAAGCAGAATTAATGAGTTACAACCTATTGAAAGGAAAGCGCGGTGTGATATTCGGCGCGCTCAATGACATGAGTATCGCCTGGAAGGTAGCTGAAAAGGCTGTCGAGGAAGGCGCGACAATCACTCTTTCCAACACTCCCGTAGCAGTGAGAATGGGTGATGTGAGCAAGCTTGGCGAGAAACTGAATGCTGAAGTTATCCCGGCTGATGCAACCAATGTAGATGATCTTGAAATGGTATTTCAGCGCTCTACCGAGGTGCTCGGCGGCAAAATAGATTTCGTTCTTCACTCTATAGGCATGTCGCCCAATGTGCGCAAGAAACGTCTTTACGATGATATCGACTATGACCTGCTCAACAAGACTCTTGACATCTCGGCGGTATCATTTCACAAAATGATTCAGGCTGCTAAAAAGCTTGACGCTATAAATGATTACGGTAGCATCATCGCTCTTAGCTATATCGCGGCTCAGCGCACTATGTTTGGCTACAATGACATGGCTGACGCCAAGGCTCTCCTTGAATCTATCGCCCGCAGCTTCGGCTACATCTACGGAAGAGAAAAGCACGTGAGAATCAATACAATCTCCCAGTCACCCACACAGACTACCGCCGGTAGCGGAGTAAAGGGCATGGACTCACTTATGGACTTTGCTAACCGTATGTCGCCTCTCGGCAATGCTGATGCAGAAGAGTGTGCCAACTATTGTATCGTGATGTTCAGCGACCTCACCCGCAAGGTGACCATGCAGAATCTTTATCATGACGGTGGATTCTCAAGCATGGGTATGAGCCTCCGTGCAATGGACCAGTACGAAAAAAGCTTCGACCTCTATCGTAATTCTGACGGAACAATCCAGTACGGTTAATTTTTCAGAAACAGATATAAACGTTTAAAGAAGTGGCGCGACCTTAACCGCGTCACTTCTTTTTTAATATTGTTTTTCAGAAATGATTTCAATCTTTATGTTGTGATTGTTGTGAAAATTGTTAACTTTGCGATGTGAATTTATTATAATTTTGAACTACGCGATATGAAATCATTACGAAATAGATGTTTATGCTTATTGGTGTTGTTGCTTGGCTGTGTTGCCGGATATGGCAAAACGGTGTTGTCGAAATCAACAGGAGCACCGGTCCAATATGCAAGCGTCGGCATTATTGACCGGAATTGCGGTACACTGACTGACACACTCGGCAATTTTACTCTAAAAATGGACTCCCGCCACATTAACGATTCGATTCGCATTTCATGTATCGGATACATTACCCAAACATTCGCGGTTAAAGATTTCATGACAGTTCCCGATACGATTTTACTCTCTGAAAATGCCGTGCAGCTAAATGAAGTTGTGGTAAAACCGGAAAAAATAAAGCATAAAATTGCAGGACGTAAAAAGGGTGGCGGAATTCTTCAATTTAACATGGCTGGCGACTCTATTGCCGGTTTCGGCATCGCTATGTTGGTAAAAGTAAAAAAGCGTGCATGGCTTAAAGAGATAGGTTTTCACAATATATCTGACACTCTTCCCAATGGTTGCAAACCTCTTTCACAGATGAAATTTCGGGTAAATTTCTATCGTAAGGAAGATGACAAATACAAATTGATGAATCTTAAACCTGAATATTTCGATTATCATATATCTCAACTTGTAGACAACTCTTTTGCTCACACGTTTAGCGATGAAATAACGCTGGAAAAAGGAGAATACTATGTAGAACTGGAATTTCTTGAAAATTACAGCTCAGAGTTTTTCATGTTTAAAGCAAGTCCGCTTACCGGGACTACCCGCATGCGCGCCGCAAGTCATTCGTCATGGTTTAGATTTCCTGTCGTATTTCCCATTTATGTAGCCTACGACACTATTGATTAGAGTTTAAAGGAAAGTGTCACCGTCAGCATCAGACAAGCCTGTATGCTGAGGCGACACTTGTCGTGGTTCCCTCGGGTCATGGCTTTTCAGGGCTTGCCGGCATCCACCTGTTATAGAATGCGGTAATCTGACCCATAGGAATTTTGTCGAGATTGTCATACAGGTCACAATGTGTTGCATCTGCCACTATCAGCAGTTCCTTATTGTCGCCGTGAAGCAGCTTGAATGTATCTTCCCCGAAGTATCGAGAGTGAGCGTTCTCGCCATGTACAATCATAACTGCCCGTTCGAGTTCTCCGGCATATTCAAAAAACTTGAAATTGACAAATGGGATTACCGAAGTTGTGTTCCAGCCGTCGGTTGAGTTGCCGGAGCGCTCATGATAGCCGCGCGGAGTCTTGTAATAGGCATGGTAATCTTTTACAAACTGCGGTACATCGTCGGGCAGAGGGTCTATGACACCTCCGGCGCGGCGGTAGTAGCCGTTGCGATAATCTTCTGTACGCTGAATTGAAAGTACTTCCCGTAGCTCGTTGCGTTTTTCTTTTGAATTGTCGGCATCAAAATAGCCGTTGGCACTGACACGCGTCATGTCGTACATCGTTGATGCTACTGCCGCTTTTATACGCGCGTCATTGATAGCCGCCTGTATGCCTATCCCACCCCAACCACATATTCCAAGAATACCAATGCAGTCGGCGTCGACAAATGGCTGTACCGACAAGAAATCCACTGCGGCAGAGAAATCTTCCACATTGATATCGGGCGATGAAACGCGCCGGGGATAACCACCGCTTTCGCCGGTAAACGACGGGTCAAAGACTATAGTAAGGAAACCACGTTCGGCAAGCTGCTGAGCATAAAGACCAGCACACTGCTCTTTTACTGCACCAAACGGACCGCATATAGCAATGGCAGGAAGCTTGCCGGCGGTGTCCTTAGGTGTGTACATGTCAGCGGCAAGTGTAATCCCGTATCGGTTGGTGAAAGTGACTTTGCAGTGATTTACCTTGTCGCTTTTCGGAAATGTCTTGTCCCATTCCGAAGTCAGATTTAAATCAGAGATTCTGATTGTGGTGTCATTATTGTCCATTGTTGTAGTTTTAGTCGCTGATGCATTGACCGCCCAAAATGAGGCAAGCACCATGGTGAGGATTATATGTTTCATATCTTAATGCAAAATTAGCGATAACGCATCCAATTGTAGCAACCAATATTACGTATGGAAGCACCTTGATTACGTTTTATGCATAATCTTTGATTCTGTTGGCGTGAGCATATCACTGAATGAAACTCAGGCACCAGACTATTTGGCGTATTGATTATCTTGACCGATTATTACAAAATACAGAATTATTTGCTAAATTTGTATATGGCACGGCTTAACGACTTTCTGAAGAAGATTGACATGTCGGAGCTGAATGATTATGTCGAGGCTCATGGAACGAGCTTTATATATACCAAAGGCGACAGCATCGTTCAGCAAGGTCAACGTTGCCTTTATATTGGCGTTGTAAAGTCGGGCTATTTCAAATATGTGGCTCTCAATTCCAAAGGTCATGAAGTGGTGACCGGATTCTCATTTGAGGGCGATGTAGTCACTGATTATGTGTGTGCGTTCCTGTTTAATCAGCCTTCGCCGACTTCTATTATCGCAGGTTGTGACGCTGAGGTAGTGCGGGTGTCGGTGAGCGAGGTGCGTCGTTATATCTGTGAGCGTAATCCCGGTTTCGTGGCTGACGCATCTTCTAATTTATTGTTGGAAGCTTACCGCCGTTATCTCGACATGCTTGTAAAAACACCGGCTGAACGATACCGGGAACTTGTGAAACGCTATCCTAAGGTCACCCAAAGCCTGCCTATTCAGGAGATTGCCTCCTATTTAGGTATATCACGCCGTCAGTTGCACCGCATCCGTGAGGCTGAAAGTGCCGCCGACGCTTCCGAATGTGAGGATAATTAAGAAAAATCTTCGCTCCGCGCTGGTTTTCATGCCTGTTTGGGACATTTGTCCCATCAAATGTCGATTATTCATTGTAAATTTGCTTAATTACAGATAATAAACTCAAATAAAACAGATGAAGTCATATCAGATATACTCTATAATATCAGTTGTCGTTCTGGGATTACTGATACTCACGTCATGTTCAGTGGGATATAAAAATGACGGTAACGAAGTGACATGGCATACTTGGAACGAAGGCAACGGACATAATTCACGCAAGGTTAATGCCGACCCTGAAACATTTGAGGTATTGGACGATGATTATGGTCGGGACAAAACGCACGCTTTCTATCGTGGTGATATAATAAAAGGTGCGGATGGTCAATCTTTTCGGGTGCTCGAAAAAGGCTATGCCGCTGATGCATCTAATGTATATGATTCCGGAAAGTTGCTTAAAGGGGCAGACCCCGCCTCTTTCAAAGTTCATTCTTATGAATTGACAGAGGATAAGAATGACTTTTATAATAATGGCAAGGCTCTAAATGTAAGAGATAAATCATCTTTTGAGATTCTTAAATACAGTTCAGGTGAAAATTCAAGTTGGGGAAAAGATAAGTACAACGGATATTACCTGAATGGCACGGTTATTCCAGACATCGATTGCGCCACATTTCATCCAATAGACGCAAAGTATCCTGTTCAATCAGGATGCTATGCTGCCGATAAACATAGAGTGTTTTTTATGGGGAAAGAGATCCTCGGCGCAGACCCGGCTACTTTCAGGGTTGTGGATTTCTATATAGGACAGGATAAGAACAGAGCCTACAAAAAAGGGAAACCGACACAGATAAAAGATTACACTAAACTTACACAATTAGGGAGATTGATGTATTCTGACGGTACACACATTTATGATTCACATTTTAATATACTTCCCGAAGCTGATGTCGCAACTTTCGAGCATATTTCCGACAACTGGTATAAAGATGCGTCGCATATATGGTGGAGTAATAAATTGGTTAACGGTGCAAATCCAAAGAAATTTAGTCCTGTCACTGTCACATCCTCCGTGGGAGTGACCTCTCCGGACTATAATTATGGGAAAGATGACAAACACGTGTTTTATCAGGATTCCATTATCCAGGGTGCTGATGCAACAAGTTTTGAAAAAATAGATTTCTCGGACGGCGATAGCTGGACTATATTCGACCGTAACCGCGTGTATCAAGGCAAAGATTCCCCGAAACTCAGAGAATACCTAAAAAGGAAATACGGCGAATGACTAATCAAATTGGTAAATTCATAGTCTCGGCAGTTGTCATGTTCTTATTCATGTTCAGCCTGATATTCTGCTTCGACTCGCCAGA
This sequence comes from uncultured Muribaculum sp., assembly GCA_910578835.1. Lineage (GTDB taxonomy): Bacteria > Bacteroidota > Bacteroidia > Bacteroidales > Muribaculaceae > Muribaculum. Next base: position 4,202 of record CAJTSK010000029.1, on the reverse strand, counting down.
TACGTTGACCAATATCTTGTTGGTCAGTGCAAACGTGCTGTTTTGGGGCGGCATCCTTTGGCTCATCAACAGGGAAGGAGGCAAGCTATGAAAAGTAAGATATTTATAACAATAATGCTTGCGCTGTCAGCTATCGTATGTAGTGGGCAGTCCTTTTTGTCAAAATATCCGAAACTGACAAAGAAGAACCTTAGTGAATTTTTCTCGGATTGGGAAGCGTATTCTGACAGCATTGCATCGAGGGCAGTGAAAAATGACAGCCTGATAGACATGGTGGTGGCTTATAATTATCTGCCCATGCAACTTGAAGGAGGAACTTATCGGTCCGGTAAAGATGCTCCGCCGAAATATCATGTGGTTCCGCAATATATCGAGGTTGAAAGATATTATCTTGATGTTGACACAACTGTTTTTAGCCCTCGCTACGGATTCCCCTATTATTATTCAGAATTACCGGACAATGAATATAGAATCGACAGCATTATTCCTCAATTGCCTTATCGGGGGTTATACCTGACTTCTGATATAAGTAAAACCTTATCGACCTTTGTCGGCGGGTGTAGAAATGGCGATAAGATAGAGAAAATAAATAAAGGGAATCTCAAGACATTAAAGAAATATATCCCGGTTGATTATAGGCATTGGGGCGGCTATTGGTGGTTCACATCTTTTCCGCTGATTACAAATATTTGTTATGCCAACAATCTCATAGCAGTCAAAATAAGGACAAGTTGGTGGACCGGTGAAGAGACCTGGTATATAAAAGAGAATGATAAATTTGTAAGGCGGGAAGAACCTTCAGGCGAATGGATTGAATAATGGAACTTAATTCTCAATGTTACGATTATGAATAAGTGGCAGAAAATAGTAGGCATAATAGCCTTTGGAGCGATTAGCTTTTGTATTGGATGCACTCGTTCAATAGATTACACTGATGGCGAAGAGGTGCTTTATTCCGAATTTCCTAAAGAGGTTCAGGACACTCTTATCTGGTGGGGAGAGCATACAATAATTTCAATAGAAGATACTGTAATTGTTGAATTGCCTGATGTAATCTGCTATAACTCTGATTATTCTTTAGTCTACACCAAATTGGGTCCTTGGATTACATCGCGCAAACTAAAGCGCAATACTGATGGAAAGGAGTGGAAATTTTCCGGGAATCTGAATGTTCCGACACCGATTGTAGCGATTGGCGACACAATATATATACCTTCGGGCTACAATACAGTCAGTATGGGAGTTGACAGCAATTCCGTTTTTAAACGACAGATTCTTAGATAATCTCAAATATTATGTTTATACGCTCATGGATTATATCAGCTATTAAGCATATCGGAGCCGGGCTTCGGTATGGTTGTCTGCGGATGTTCCGTCGCAGACAGAAAGTGTCATACAGGCAAATCCGCTATGGTTCGGAAGATTTAAATGATGCAGACCAGGCCGACAACAACCTTGTCAACGGATTTCTCGGCTTCCTCGTCCTCGCTGTGATACTTATTCTAATAGCTAAATAAATCTTGACATGAAACTGACCGATAAACGATTGCTGATATTGCTTATAGCGTTCCATGCGATAATGCTGGCTTTATTTGTCTATATTGTGATAAGTGGAGTTCAGTTACGTTGGCATTTGGGATATGTCATATTTTGGGCAGCTGCTCTATTTGGTATGACTCTGTATTTTATTAGGGATACTATTATTTCAAAAATATACTCTATTTGTTGGATTGGATTGTCAGTAATAGGAGTCATCGTGACTTTTATCACGTATGATTCTGTATATTGCGAAACCGATAAGTACATCATGAAGGAACCTTCGGAGATAATCGGCTTTGACAGTGCCATTCTTTATGAAAAGAAAGGACTACTGGAAATAGAGAAACAACGATATAAGGGCGTTTATCCCCACTCCATGACACCGCTTGATTCAATCGGGGCAATCGTGATTTATGGGGACTTTGCCAGGGGCGAGGGTTTGGGAAAAGGTGTTGCAATCCTACCCCTTGACGATTCGTTTGATGAACATAAAGCCAAAGAATACGCACTAAACCACAGTATAGATTATGGAACCACAGAATAAACGGCAGGTGTTTCTTCGATTCATGCGGTATGTAACTGTGACTTTAGTCACGGTATGGTTGCTCGTATTGATGATTGCCTCGGCGGACAACGATGATTATGGGTTCGCGCTGATGATTGTTTCAGCATTGGTGGTATTCTTTATTACCATCCCCATCATTGGATTCTGGATATATTCATTTATAAAGGCTGTAAGGTGGCGAACAAGAGCTGATAAGATATTGCTATGGTTTCATATAGCCGATTTACTGATGTGCGGTGCCGTGATTTACTTCGCCAATCAGCCGATGCACAAATGCGATGCCTTTATCATGGCTCAATATTGCCGGGGTGAGAATGCTTTTTGGATGAGGAGCACAGCAGCACGATATAGGAGCATGCTCCCAGATAGCACACGGATGTATGTTGAAATTGAAAACGGGACTGTTCCACAATCCGACATTCTAAGCGAGCGGGATATGAAGGAGCTCAAACAACTTTTAGAAGATTTCTGCGGCTGTATAGGCATAGATGTCAACAACTATTCAAATTCCGGTTATTCAAGATTGTTATTCCGACGTATCGGAATGGGAATGTACTCTTTCCGATTTTACGACTATCCTCTATCGCCCGAACAACAGGACAGCATAAACGCACGAGAAAATCTAATTGTCTTTAACGATTCCACTGTCTTTGAGTATGGCAGTGGTGCTTTCGGTTCGCTGAATTTCCCCGGTAAGGAGAAATTTATTGAGAAATCAAAGAGTCATACGGAAATAATCAAGGCGAAAGCTCGGGATTGGTATGTCAATGTAACCTCCGGAGGCATTGTCGGGAATCATGAATGTATATCAATCAGTCCAAACCAATCGGCATTGAACGACAGCTCATGCTACAAGTTTTACATCGATGAAATTTATTATGCAGTGGATTCAACTGGACGGCTCAACATTTATGCGCCATACTCTTCTCTAAAAGAACCGACCAAAAATGACAGCGGTATCCTGATTCATGAGTTACGCGATTATGATACCACTTCTAAATATCGCAAGGATTATTCAGCAATGGGATTGAAGTGCATCACCACCGTGAGCCCAAATCATTAAAAGATGTTTGTCGTTCTAAATGGGACATTTGTCACATTCAATGTCGATTATTAGTTGTAACTTTGCGTATGGCAACACTCTATAAGATATTGATTTTGGGTATTGGCTTTGCTCTCTCCTGTAACATATGGGCGCAAAGCCGAGATTTAGTTTGTGGTGATTTAGACGGCATTTGGCAAGAAAAAACACCGGTGGTCAACTCTGCATTTTTAGCGACATACACCATTAATGCTGATTCATTTTGGTATTCAGTGAATGAATACGATGGATTAAATCCTATAAGATCTTTTGGTGGAACATATACTCTTAACAATGATTCCATTAGTTTAAGAATACAATATATAAAACGAATTTCCTATACCGGTATTTGCCGAGATCAGTTTTCAACGGCAAACAACCAATGGTCAATTCTTGAAAAGGGGACATTAATAACGGACACTTTGACAACTCCACAGTGTTTTGTTTTGCCTATAAAAAAGATGTCCAATACCCTTTTTATCGATGATATACCCTTTTATTTAATATCAGAAGAGCAATACTGATTGGTTATGAAAAATTTAATCAGCATATCATTTCTTGTGTTTATTTTCTCAGGCTTGATTGCGGCTTGTACCGGGCGGGGCAATGCTGACAATGCGTCGCAACAACAACTACCGACAGAAGATTTTGTAATCGTGACCGATTCTGAAATCGTCAGTGGCAGGGTAATCGAAGATACAGTCATAGGACATTGGACTGTCAAAGCGACAAAGGGCTCTAACGAGGTTGTTGTCGGGCGGGATGATTGGACTGTAAGGGATTTGTCTGTGTTTCTGACCCTGTCTTATGGCAATAAGGTCGTTTTCTCTGGCAAGGAACTTAGAACAAAAGATGTGGTCGGCAACGAAGGTGAATATATTATGCAGTGGGGTGGCTATGTATTCTGGGCTTCAGACTCCGCGATATATTTATCATTTGGATGCTTTCTGCCAGACACGGATGACGGTTGGAATATGCTGTATCAGATTCTTCCCGACGGCACATCAAATCTCTCAG
>CAJTSK010000028.1 GCA_910578835.1 uncultured Muribaculum sp. | reverse complement strand
TAATCTACTGTGCTTCGATTAAGCAGCAAGAGCGTAGTTATTTTCGCCATTTAAAATTGTGATGTCCCTGATTATAGAGCGTAGCCATCATTGCTCTGCATGCTTACACACCACTTCTTCACGCTGTCAAAGCCAGTCAGCCCCGGATTATGGTGTGTTTTCAACATGCAAATTTACTAATTTGGATTGACATGTACAATATTTCACGCGAAATTTAGTTATTCATTAATGAAATAATTTTTGTAATTCCAACTCCTTTGATTCGCTAATCAGATATATAAATGAACAATACATCTCGCCGACAGCCGTCGCTTTTAATATCGCTTATCCCGCTTGGGGTGCTTATCGCCGGGCTTATCTCGATAGTTGTGATTCTTGGTGCCGACGCAGTGCAGAGCATCAGCCATGGTGTGCTTCTTGCGGCTTCTGCCGTATGTTTTGCAATAGCCTTTTTCTATTGTCGCCGTCCGATGAGAGCCATGGTGACCGGAATGCGCAAGAGTGCAGCCCAGATACTTCCGACGTTGCCGATATTGCTCATGATTGCTACCGTGGCGGCTACGTGGATGTTGTCGGGGGTGGTGCCGACTCTTATCAGCTATGGTCTACAGATTCTTGAGCCACAGGCATTTCTTATCACCACGTGTGCCACCTGCGCAGTCATTTCGGTTCTTAGCGGTAGCTCATGGACCACAATAGCCACAATCGGCGTGGCATTCATGGGCATCGGCACAGTATGGGGCTACAGCCCGGCGTGGACAGCCGGAGCCATAATCTCGGGTGCATATTTCGGTGACAAGGTGTCGCCGCTTTCCGATACCACGGTGCTCGCATCATCGGCGTGCGGAGTAAATCTCTTCACTCACATACGCTATCTTATGTGGACTTCAGTGCCGGCAATGCTTGTGGCGCTCAGTGTGTTTGGCATCGCCGGGTTATTCACCGACATTAACAACGGGGCACAGTCCAATGCCATGATGCAACAGCTCTCGCAGGTGTTTAATCTCACGCCCTGGTGTCTTGTCATCCCGGCTGCAACCGTGGTGCTTATAGTCATGCGTCTCAACACCGTGCTTACCCTTGCTCTCAGTACATTGATGGGCATCGTCGGCATCTTTATCCTTCAACCGTCGGTGCTTGCTTCGCTTGAGGCTACGGCAAATCCCACGTTGCCAACCCACATTGCCACTGTCGCGAAGTTGCTCTTAACCGAGACATCGCTCTCGACAGGCAATGAATTGCTCGACTCGCTTGTGTCGACAGGCGGCATGAAAGGCATGCTCCCTACGATTTACCTTATATTAAGCGCAATGATATTTGGTGGCGCACTGATGGGGTCGGGGATGCTATCGACTATCACTCACTCGGTCACGCGCCGCCTACGCAAGTCGAGCAGCACGGTGATGTCGACCGTAGGGACTGGGTTGATGCTCAACGCATGTACCGGCGACCAGTATCTGTCGATAATACTCAACGGCAATCTTTACCGTAACCTTTACCGCCGCAACGGGCTTGAAGCGCGGTTGCTGAGCCGCTCGATTGAAGATTCGACTTCAGTCACCTCGGTGCTGATACCGTGGAACTCTTGCGGACTCACCCAATCGGCGGTACTTGGAGTCGCCACACTGCATTATCTTCCTTACTGCATCTTCAATATAGCAAGCCCGCTATTTACAGTGCTATTTGCCTGGATTGGCTTCCGTATACGTTCCGTGACACATCGTCCCGCCGCCGTTGCCCGATAGGGTAGAATGGCTTACTACAGATGGTTACGTTGTCGGTATGCGTAATAAATATAGGCTGGAAATCTCTTGGCAAGAGATACTTTAGATGGCACAAAGGTAATTAATTTTTCTGAATAATAAGAGTCTACCAACTATAAATTTGGACAATCATCAGGCGGCAATGGCTCGAAGCAGTGGCTTGTTTAGCTATTGACCGATTCAGCATAAGATAACATACAGAATTGCAAATATTTACAAAATCGCAGTATCTCTTGCCAAGAGTTACTGCGATTTTGTTTTGAAATTCGGTTATATGAATCGAGTCGAACATGCGTCCTTTATGTTAATCCTTCATTTCTCCCGGCAGACAGGCTTAGGGGAAGAAGAGACATATCCGGATAATTTTGCCGTTTCCGGCAGGTGAAGTTTTAACTCTGTGTCTTGCAGATACTTACCCGATGATATTCACGGAATTTGTCGAAAATAAAGTAACCGCCGACTCATCCGACCGCACTCAGAAAAGTGCGTGTGCGTCGTTTCTGAAATCCTCCGTCACAGAGGTCGCCGAAGAGTCATTACGTGGCTGGATTGTCGATATGATAATAGCAGGACTGCGCCCTGCCACCCGCACAAAATATGTAAGCATCATCGCCACTTTGTATAAAGAGTGGGGCGGGGGACGCTGTGACGCAGAGCTGTTTGATTCGGTAAAAGAGCTGACCGCGATTGATGTTGAAGACCTGCTGAAACGCGGCAATGCCAATCTGAATCAAGTGAAATGTCTGCTGAGAGTCGATGGCAAGAGTGTTGATTTTGAGATAATAAACATATTTCTCTACCTGCTGTTTGACGTGAATGCGTCATTAAAAGATGTAATCAATCTTAAGCGTGGTGACTCGTATCCCGATATCTCGCAGCTCGCTGACATTGTAGAGACCATGAGCCTCTCAACACGCAAAAAGTATCTGTTCGGGTTAGGACAGGGGAAAAAGCGGGAAGGGCAGATTATCAGCGAATTACTCCATCATCTGTCAGGCACTCTTACCACATATGGTTTCGATTTCGGAAGCGAATTTTCACGCGACTCGATTACATCCATCTGGATAGCGGCAGCACTAAATGCCGGAGTGTCAGCATATGAAATATGCATGACTCTCAACAATCTTCCTGGCGGCTACTCATTTCTGGAGCAGACACGCCGTAGCGATATACAGCCCGACATGCAGCTGCTCACCATGCAGCGTGTAGCCGACTCTATTCACTGCAACACACGCCGGTGGTTTGTCATGAAAATGCGCTTCGGCAACACTGCCGATGATATCAAGGCAGCTATCGACTCAACCCTTGAAACCGAGCTTGGCGGAATTGCATATTACTCTCCCTCTCATACGGTAGTGAGCGTGGATAAAGAGGGTAGGAGGAGACGGGTGGAAAAGCCCTATATTCCCGGCATTTTGTTTTTCCGCATGCGGCAAGATAAGGTCAGGAAGCTCTTCAGCCACATCGGCGACTTGGCGTGGTGTTACAAATGGTCCAATACGCCCGACAGCGCCTACTGCACAATTCCGTCAAGTGAAATGAAAGCGTTTCAGGCTCATGTAGGGTCCTTCACCCCCGACATAAAGATGGAGCTTGTCACGCGGGATACTGCACTGCCGGTCGACTCGGCAGTCAGAATCAATGGCGGCGGGGTGATGGAAAACCATGTAGGCATCATCTGCAGCGTCAAAAACAATAATGGCACCCGCACATATACCTTGGCACTCTCCGACAGGGAGTATGCCACATGGACAGTAAAAGACATAGAAGAAATATATATCGAGCCGATACAGTAACGCAATGGAATACGCAGATTTCGATATATCACAGGTCAACTTCACCGATGCCCGCGACATCGAGGGTAGCGCGTCGCTGATATTCACCGTTGCCGGTAGCCTTCAGCTCTTTATGCCGTCGGCTACCCGCGACCATGAGAGGTCGCAACTACGTCGGCAGGCAAAAATATGGGTAAGCGAAGTCGACCGTCATATCGACTCCCTCACCCCGGGCGACAGCCTCACAGCCATCAATCCCTACGATCTTATCCATCGCATAGCCTATGGCTGTCCAGCCGACAGTGTCTCTCTTGACCGGCGCAAGCTTTATGCTTTCGACTCCTATATGCGTGGCGACACCTCCGTCGATGCCTACACTCTGCAGTACACGGTGGCTCAGGAGATACGCCGTCGCAACCGCGCATTTTTCGGCGGTCCGCTCCAGTGGGAAAGCACTTGTCTCGACAGGTGGCACAAGCAATTCATTACCGGTGTCAGCTCAATGCCTCTTGGCGACTATGACACCCTCCGGCGCGTAAGCCTGCTTCTCTCCTCCGACCTCTGGGCTTTTGAGACCCGCAACGAGGATGTCTACAAACGCACTCTCTTTGAGCGTCACAGCCACTATCTCAATCTCACGCAGCAGATGGACACCGCGACACTCTCCGCTCTCCACAGTTTCCTCTCCTCGGCAGCGGCCTACATTGCGCCATCAAGCTACCTCTCCCATGAAGCAACCATCAACGCTGCACTCCTCGCGCGCCCCGACCTTAACCCCTACACCCGCGCCGCCCTCACCCTCACAAATTACAAATAATTGATGGCAGAAGATTTAAAAAAGGAAACAGTAGCCGGTGTCGCTTGGAGTGGCATTGATAAAATTGCAAATGGAGGAATCCAATTTTTCGCCAATATTGTATTGGCAAGATTGTTGACACCTAAAGATTTTGGTCTGTTGGCTATAATCGCTATATTTATACAGATATCGCAGACATTCATTGATAGTGGATTTAGTAATGCTCTAATTCAGAAAAAAGGTCGTACTCAAATCGATTACAGCACGGTATTCTTTTTCAATTTGGCAATTTCTATCGGATTTTATATAATCTTATTTTTTTGCTCTCCATTAATTTCTATATTTTTTGAAAATGATAAGTTGACAGTGCTAACTAGGATTGTAGGGCTAAATCTTATTGTTGGCGCTCTTATGTCTGTTCATAAGACATGGCTGACAATACAACTAAAGTTTAAAATACAAGCTATTATATCCCTAATATCTTCTAGCATATCTGCCGGGGCGGCAATAACTTTGGCTTATCTTGGTTATGGAGTGTGGTCTTTAGTGGCGCTGACTATTATAAATACAACATTGCAAATGTTATTGATTTCAATCTTTATCAAATGGAGACCTTCAATAATATTTTCCAAGGCTGCTTTTAAGACACTGTTTTCATATAGCTCAAAACTTCTCGGGGCCTCACTAATTCATGTATTATATAGAAATGTGTATCCAATTATTATCGGAAAAAAATTCTCCCCGGTTGATTTAGGCTATTTTAATCGTGCTGATACATTTGCAATGTATACGCCATATACTATCGGACAGGTTGTCACAAGAGTTGCATTTCCTATTTTTAGCAAGATACAAGATGATGATTCTAGATTGCGAAGTGCCTATTCAAAGTATATTGTGTTTACCTCTCTCATCATATATCCAATTATGATTGGCTTGATTGTCTTAGCATCTCCTCTAACTATTCTTGTCCTGAAAGAGCAATGGCTACCAATGGTTCCTATGCTTCAGATTTTGTGCTTGGATTGGATGACAGACCATCTATGCGTTCTTAATCTTAATATTTTATATGTTAAAGGAAGGTCAGATTTAGCTCTTAAACTTGAAATTGCTAAAAAGGCTTTGGCATTAACGATTTTCTTTATAAGTCTGTACTGGGGCATAATCGGGGTCTGTTGGGGAAGAGTAATTTATAGTATAATTGCGGTGTATTTAAACTCATTCTATACTAAACGATTAATTGGCATCAGTCTATTTCAGCAATTAAAAGATATTGCTATTCCATTTGGGCAATCTATCTTAATGGGCGTCATCCTAGTTGTATTTCTTAATGTTGTCACACTTGCATTAGAACTAAAAGTATTGTGTGCGATTACAATTGGAATTATATCATATTATTTTATAATCTATTTATCAAAAAAAGAGTATATCTCAGAGATTGTCGCATTGCTTTCATCTGTAATTAAGCGTGCTTAATGCTCAGTTGTTCAATTTGCTAGTGTTTATCAATTTGGTTTAATATATTGTGAAAAAAGCAGCTATCATAATACCATATTTTGGCAAATGGCCAGAATGGTTTGATTTGTATTTAGTATCGTTGAGTAAAAATTCAAAACTTGATGTAATATTTTATACTGATATCCCAATTAGTTATAATGGAATTGAGCAACCGTCTAACGCCATATTCAAACATATATCATTTGATTCATTTTGTAGCTTAGTCTCGAAGAAACTAAATATTATCTTTTCTCCTGAAAAACCATATAAATTATGCGATTTAAAACCATTTTATCCAATAATTTTCCAAGAAGAACTGAAAAATTATGATTATGTGGGTTGGGGTGATATTGACTTGGTTTATGGAGATTTAAATGCATTTTTGTTGAGTGAGGATTTTTGTAAATATGATATTATATCAACCCATTGCGATAGATTTTCAGGTCATTTCTGCTTGTTTAAGAATAATCCAGATTTAATAAATAAAGTATTGAGTATACCAAATTGGCGCAAATTGCTATCGGATAATAAACATTATGGCATTGATGAGACATTATTGACCGATATTTTCTTACCGCGTATGGATATTCCAAGACGGATATTTCAGAAACTGGGTGGATATTATGGCTTTGGGGGAAAGTATTTTTGTCGCATTTTGGAATATTTAATAGCAACTTGTTATCCCAAAATCCATATGAAAGAGATGTGGACAACTCCCAAACCTCCAAAGGGGGAATATTTTTGGGACGGTAAAAAGGTATATCAAGCAAACAAGAAGGAATTATTGTACCTACATTTCTTATTTTTTAAAAAGACACCTTATTTCAAAAAACAGAAGCATTATTGGGATGACAATTTTTATCATCTAACTAGAAATGATATAAAATATAACAGAATCGTAAAAATAACGTCTGAAGGAATTTACTCTTTATAATTATTTGGAAAATATGATAAAGAATATGAACAAATCAAGAATTTTTCCGGATATAATTTATCAGGATTACCAGAGGTACTATGACCATCGAGAATTCATGTGGGGGGAAGTAGCTGTTGCTAAATGCATTGTTTATTAAAAGCCATCGGCTTGCCTGGTCATTCTGGTTCAACATGCTCTAAAGCAATCCAAACATAGTAGTGAAGATGGTTGCTAAAATCAGGTTCCGGAAGATATCGAGCAAATACGGAATACAAATTCCTGTGGAGACTCGGATTGGAACGGTGGTGGTTCATGATGTTCCTGACAATGCCACGACGGTTGGCAATCCAAATAGAGTAATACTGAAATAAGAAAATATATGGAAAATAAGATACCTAAAGTGATACATTACTGCTGGTTTGGTGGCAATCCATTGCCTCCTCTGGCTGAAAAATGCATTGCTTCATGGAAGAAATTTCTTCCCGATTATGAGATAAAACGATGGGATGAATCGAATTTTGATGTCAACATCATCCCTTATACCGCCCAGGCTTATGAGGAAAAGAAATATGCTTTTGTAAGTGACTATGCCCGTTTCTGGATTCTCTATCATTACGGTGGCGTTTATTTTGACACTGATGTGGAAGTAATTAAGCCTATTGATGACATAATTGAAGATGGTCCGTTTATGGGATGCGAAAATCAATCAATGACAGGAGAGGCTTCCCAAAAGCTTAATGTTAATCCTGGGTTAGGACTGGCTACCATTCCTAAAACACCGATTTTTAAAGAATTGCTTGACATATATATAAATCTGCAATTTAGAAAAGCTGATGGATCTTTGGATACGACTACAATTGTAACATATACATCAAATTTTCTAAGTAATAAAGGGTTACAAAACATCCCCTTGACGCAGACAATAAGTGGAATCAAGATATACCCTAAAGACTTCTTTTGTCCAATGGAGTACGCTACAGGGATATTAGATATGACTCTTAATACGCGAACTATTCACCATTATTCTGCAAGTTGGCATGGAAATAGAGAGAAGATATATCTGCTTGTTAAACGCGTTTTAGGCAAGTCGTTTGCACAACACTGCTCAAAGCTTGAAAAAAAGATTAAAAGGATTTTTAGAGCAAAAGGAAAGTAACACAAACATAAAAGAAAAAATATTTCGATGATTTTTTTTCTTTTTCTTATATTTACAGTCGTATATTCATACCGAATAGGGCAACTTTCCTCCCATTACAGATATTCGTCATCTGCTGAGTTCTTCAGCTATTTGCCGCTTTTGGTGTTTGGAGTGGTGATTTGTGGAGGGCAATATTATGTTGGAACTGATTATCCATCATATATTCAGTTTTTTTATGGTAATGGTCTGCAACATTATATTGACACTGGAGAGGTTGGATTCGTTTATGCTGTTCGTGCACTTCTGAATTTGGGCATAAGTGGGAATGGCATATATGCATTTTTCTATTTTGTAAGCTTTCTTTTCTTGGCTTTGTTTATTCATCTCGCTCGTGTCCCAAAACGATATATTTTCATATTTCTCCTGCTGTATATCGGATTTTCCGGAATTTTCAATAATCAACTAAATATTTTGCGACAAGCAATAGCCATTTATATCGGTTCGGTTGGAGCCATAGAGATAATTAAACGTAAATGGATTATAGGAGTAATCTTGATTATTATATGTGCAACATTTCATATTGCAGCTTTTGTCTATTTAATCTTTTTATTTTCTCCTATTATTGAGAGACAATCTAATACATGGTTATATGTTATACTTGTTTTTGGAACTATTTCCGGCTTAGTATTATCAATAAACGTCTTGGACATATTGGTCCCTTATTTACCTCCTACGTATGCTTGGCACATTGAAGGAGGCTCTATTGGCGGGAGAGATAGTCTTCAAATAATTACGAAATACATGTACATCCCTTTCTTCATCCTATCCATAAAAGAAAGCCATAATTATAATCTCTCTAAATTTCATAGAAAGTTGTTTGTTTGGGGCATTATTGGTTTTAGTTTAAGAATTGGATTATTAGGGTTGACATTAATTAGTCGAATATCTGACTATTGGTTGTTATTCTCAATCTTTCCGCTCTTCTTTTACTTGAGGTGGTTATGGAAGAGCGGGCATCGAAAAAGGCTATACTCATCTCTTGTGATGCTCTTTATCATTGGGTTCTACTTTTTGAAAACGTGCATATTCCCATCTTTAGAATATGCCTATCAATCAATATATCAATTTTACTTTTAGCAATGAAGATAGCGGTATTATTATCCTGCATGCACCAAACTGACTTTTCCATTATTGAAAAGTGCAATATTCAATGTGATGTTGTTGTTGTAAATCAATGTAATCATGAGGCTCACAATGAGTTCACATTTAAAAATAAGCATGGTGATGAATGTAATGCTGTATTTATATCAACAAAAGAGCGGGGGCTTTCCCGGTCAAGAAATATGGCTTTAAGGAATTCAAATGCGGATATTTGTATAATTAGTGACGATGACATGTTTTATCCTGATAATTTAATTGATCTCGTTTCATCGGAATATGCAAATAATAAGGGCGATGTAATTCTTTTTTCTCTAGAAAGAAAAGATAGCGATAAAAAATATCCTTGTAAAAGAAGCCCAAATGTAGGCTTGAGGCAAATATTGAAAACGAGTTCTCCACAAGTTACTTTTTTACGAGAAAAAGTAAATGATGCATCAATCTCTTTTGATGAAAAGATGGGAAGCGGAACTGGAAATGGAGGTGGTGAAGAGGTGAAGTTTTTGTTAGAATGCAAAAAGAAGAAACTTAAACTAACTTATACTCCTGCTATATTGGGCACTATGATACCAAGTCAAGGACAATGGTTTCATGGATTTACTAAAGAATATATGCTTAATCTAGGATGGACGTCTCGGCGAATGTTAGGCTCCTTTTTGGGGTATGTGTATATCTGGTATCAAGTTGTAACGAAATATCCAAAGTATAAATGCAACGGTTCTTTCACTGAAATGATATCTATGACACATAAAGGATATTTTGCGAAACGATAAATATTTATATCACAGCACAATTTTTAATCATAATGCACTCATTAGTTTCAGTAATTGTACCAGTATACAACTGTGAAAAATATGTTTCACAGTGTATTAATTCCATTATTTCACAATCATATTCCAACATAGAGATTATAGCGGTTGATGATGGCTCAACTGATAACTCTGGATATATTCTTGATGAACTTGCAAAACAAGATTGTCGGCTACAGATAATTCATAATCAGAACAAAGGGGTGAGTTATTCAAGGAATGTGGGAGTTAGTGCTGCGAAAGGAAAGTATTGTGTCTTTATTGATGCCGATGATTTTATACATAAAGAATACATAGCCTATCTGGTAAAGCTAATTGAGTCTAATCATGTTAGCATCGCTATTTCTTCAAAATGTAAAACTAAATCTAAAGAAGAAATTGAAGACAAAGACAATGTTGAAATACTGACCGCTGAAGATGCTCTTGCTCTTTTCCTTTCGCCGAAACTAATAGTTGGTTGTTGGAATAAGATTTTCTGTAGAGATTTTCTTACAGAAAACAATATACAATTCAAACCAGAACTTTTTTATGGTGAAGGTCTGCATTTTATTTGTATGGCAGCACAAGCATCTAATGGGGTTGCAGTTGGCTCAAAGAAATATTATAATTATAGACGGAATAATGATGATTCGGCAACAACACAATTTAGTATTTCTAAATTAGTTAATGGACAACGCTCATTAGATATTATCGCTTCCAGCATAAAAATAAGAACCCCAAAAGTCGAAAAAATGCTTAATTGGCATATTTGTCAATTTAATATGGGGGCTGTAGTTAAAATCCGGGAATGTGGAAAGCAATCTGAGTATAGAGAATATTATATAAAGTGCTTAAAATATGTTCGTAGTAATATGTGGAAAATTATTGGCATGACAGGAATCTCACTATATAAAAAAGGATTATTAGTTGGTTGTGCAATATCTCCTGCAATTTTAACAAGGCTCTTTTCAATAAGGAAAAATATAATCAAACGAAATAGTGTAAATTAAATATATCGCACATATGAAAAAAATTGGAATAATCACAATTTTAGATATAACTAATTTCGGCAGCATTCTTCAAGCCTATGCATTAGGTTCGATAATAGAATCTCTTGGTTATAAGGTTGTTTTTATCAATTATTGGAGAGAGGCTTTTACAACAATGAATAAGGTGAAGACATTCTTAAAAGATAAATCGTTGGGGAATCTGTTCAAACGATTCTTATATGCTATGTCTGCATTAACATTTTATGCTGCTTTACGATTTCGCATAAGGAGAATTTTGAGAAAACGTTTTTCCTTTACTCGAAAATTTACATCAATAGATGATTTAAAAAGGCATTCTCCTATTCTTGATGTTGCAATAAGCGGAA
Source organism: uncultured Muribaculum sp. (assembly GCA_910578835.1). Classification (GTDB taxonomy): domain Bacteria; phylum Bacteroidota; class Bacteroidia; order Bacteroidales; family Muribaculaceae; genus Muribaculum. The sequence continues at coordinate 23,658 of CAJTSK010000028.1, read as the reverse complement.
GTGATCAGATTTGGAATAGTTCATATAATGGGGGGATAGATTATGCTTTCTTTCTTGATTTTGCAAAGTGTCCCCGCATAGCTTATGCAGCCTCTTCTGGACTATATAAATTTGATGATTCTGAATTAGATGATATTAAAAAACTATTAAACAAATATTTTGCAATATCTGTAAGGGAAGCTCAGACCACAGAGTATATTAGGTCAATTGGTTTTCCAGATGCCACTCATGTACTTGACCCATCCCTATTACTGTCTGCTGGTGAATGGTTGCAATTATTAAATATAAGACAAAAGACCGAGACAAATAACAAATATTTGTTAGTATATTCTGTTGAAAGATTCAATAATGAGTTTATTTTCACCCAAGCAAAAAAACTCGCACAAGAGATGAATTTAAGGGTTTATGTAGTTTGTGCTACATATCCTGTTGACGTTAATAAATTTAAGTTTGATAAAATTTATAGTCTTGCATCCGTAGAAACATTCCTCAGCTTATTAAACGGTGCTTCTTTTGTTGTGGTTAGCTCTTTCCACGGTACGGCATTCTCTATTAATTTTAATAAAGATTTCATTTCGATTTCTCCTAACAAATTTAATATTAGGATGAATAGCATTATGAAACAATTTGATTTGGAGGAGAGAATTGTCGGAGATACATTTGTATCACATAAAACACTTGCGCCAATTAATTGGGATGAAATTAATAAGAATTTGAGCAATTGTCGGAAAGAGTCTATTGATTTTATCAAAAAAACTATTTCGTCCGCTTTAAAAGAGTCATAAAATAGAATTCAATTTATATCTTCTATTCCATTGTATTGGAGTGGCTGATGCCTTGAGAAACACAACTTTATAAGGATTCTTCGATACATTTTATTTATAATCTTATGGCAAAAAAGATGCTGTTTATCTCGTCGCGACCCATTTTCCCGATAACGGGCGGCGACCAGATACGTACGGCGCAACAGCTTGAGTTGCTGTGCCAACAATTTGATGTCGATGTATTGTATCTTACTCCCGACAATGAAGATGGGGAGGTGGGGAAATATATAGCCTCCGTAGGGCGAACCTACCGTTTTCCCATAAGCCGGTTGAAGCATTATGTATTGACATTGCGGTTTCTGTTTAACCGGCTGCCGCTTCAGGTCAACTATTATTATTCGCGGGGTGTGGCTAAAAAGATTGATTCTATCATAGGGGAGTATGATGCCGTATTCTGCAACAATATACGCACCGCTGAGTATGGTCGCCGCTATCCTGTAGTGAAATACCTTGATTTTGTCGATGCCATATCGATGAACTATGACAAGGCGCGCCGTAAGGCAAAAGGCTTAAAACGTCTAATCTATTCAATCGACTACCGACGGTGTCGGCGTTACGAGCAGCAGTGTCTCGAAGTCTTTGACAGTTGCGCGATTATATCTGATGTCGATAACAATTATATCCAGTCATGTGCAAAATGATTCATACCGTAGGCAATATGGTGAAGATACCGCCTGAAGAAGAGGTGTCGCGTCATGTGTCATCCGGCAATATAATCTTTGTGGGGAAGATGAGTTATGACCCCAATATCGTTGCCGTCACTTTTTTTGTCAATGAGATATTCCCTGTGTTGCGTAAAGCATATCCGGGACTGAATTTTACTATTATCGGTGCTAATCCTGCCGAACAGGTAAGGAGATTGGGCGACGTCGACGGTGTAAATGTGACTGGCTTTGTCGAAAGTATAGTCCCGTATTTTCTTGATGCAACCATTGTTGTGGCACCCATGCTTACCGGTGCCGGAATCCAAAACAAGATTATTCAGGCGATGTCTCACGGATGTTGCGTGGCGACAACCCCTGTGGGAGCCGAGGGGCTGACAATAGCCAATAATGAGATAGCCATCTACGACTCGACAAGTCAATGGATTGCGGGGCTGAAGAGCCTTCTTGATGACAGGGAGGCTCGTATAGTGATGGGTGGTCGTGCCCGGCAATATGTAATCGACCACTTGTCGCCACAGATTATATCACGGCAATTCCGCGACTTTATCAAGAGCGGAGGTATCGGGTAGATATATAAGGAAAGATAGTGAAGGATCAAAAGAGTCGGCACAAGAAATATTTCGGTGCTGACTCTTTTGTGTTTTTAAGTGGTGTCGTTTCTTATTAAATTAATTAGGGGGGAATCAGGATTGGGAGAGAAATTTTTTGAGAGCGGTGCGGGCGGTGATGGTGTAGGGCTTGCCGTCGGGGGACGAGTAGCATACTTTTTCCCCACGGGCTTTTTTGGCACGGAGCATCGCTTCGTTGGACTGGTGTAGTCCGGTTACTATTTTGTTGAAGATTTCATTTCGTTCTTTTTCCGACATAGTTTTTAAGCTTTATAAAAGTGTCTTTGTCATAAATATTGTCAGTGGTGGCTATGATTTTAGAGGTTACGTTACTATTATTTGCAATCATCCAGTAGTCAACTACAGGGATGAAGAGTTTAAACAGATTTTTGATTCCTGCCGCATAGCGTCGTAATATTACGTGAACCGGTATGTCGTGTCCGCCTTCCGATACGCGCTGTGCCACGCGGCGTATTGCAAGCTGTGGTGAATCAAGAAAGAAGAATAGCAACACTACTTTGTAACCAAAATCATGAGCTTTCCTGATATAATCGACATATGATTTTGTTGCAAGCGTGGTCTCGATTGAAAATGTATTTTTGCGTGGCAGTAATTCGGCGATGCGCTTTAGCATCGTGCGTCCAGCCTCTATTGCCACTGACGCGGGGTCAAATGGCGACAACCCTTTGGCTATTTCGTCGGCATTGACAAATTGCCGGCAGTCCAGAATGTCGGGCAGGATTGAGAATGCTGCAGTTGTCTTGCCTGCACCATTACATCCGGCGATAATATACATTGTAGGGTATGTCATATCCACAAAATTAGAAAATATTTTGATATAATCAATAATGTAAAGGTATTAAATAGCTTAAACATTATTAATGATTGTAATCGTGGATGCCATCAGTCGGGCGTAATGTCAATCAGGCGTTTTTCTTTTTTATATAGTTGATGGCTGCGACCGCGAAATGGGCACATATGCCGTAAATCAGCGTCGCCAGCAATGCCATGCTTTCATTTGCCAGCAATGATGATAGAGACACGGATGATTCCGGTTCGGTATGGTGGCAGGTTGCTGTCACCGCGCATATGCTGAGCGTGATAAACAGTAGTATTGTTGAAAACGCTGTGAATCCAAGGTTGATGTTATTAATGCGTATCATTTTGATTGCAATATGTTGTCAATGGATACAAATTTACAAAAATCAGATGATTTTTTACTACATTTGTGGCAGGTAAAGCTGTCATTGACATTGTTAAGAAGCAATGTTTTGCGCTTTCTTTTGTTTTGATAATTTGATTGCCCGGATAATTGTGAAGATTATATTGATGCTTTTGGCGCTTGTTAGCGCATTGAGTTTAAACGACGTCGACAATGTGTTCTTTCAGGAGACTGAATCGTTTTTATCATCATTGCCTTACGGATTGCAGCAACGACAGACTAATGCAATCAGGAAGGCTATCGACGGAGACAGTGATGCGCTCAATGAGGTGAGAAATTCGCGTAACGCTGTCACTGCACTTCCTGACGGGGTGTCGCGTGTTGTGATAAACGACACTCTCACTCTTTTTAGAAGTGACCGCTATAGTAATGAAACGATACCGCTGCTGGTGTATTTTCATGGCGGAGGATGGACTATCGGCAGTATCAATAGTTGCTCGCGCTATTGTGCGGCTCTTGCCGGGAAGGGAGTGGCGGTGCTTGCGGTTAATTACCGGCTTGCTCCGGAACATCCGTTTCCCGCCGGACTTGATGACTGCATCGCTTCTGTCAAAGTAGCTCTTGACAGTCTTGACGCGTGGAAGTGTGGCTCTGTCTCGGTTGGCGGCGACAGTTCAGGAGGCAATCTCGCAATTGCCGCAGCCATGAGTTTTCCGAAAGACACGTTTAAGAGCCTTGTGCTGTTTTATCCTGTCACCAAGGCGTTTGACGATAATTCTATAAGCTGGAAAAGCTACGGAGCAGGATATGGTCTCGACAGTGAACTGATGAACGCATTTAACGAAGCCTATACTTCCGATTATGGCAATCCGTTGGTGTCGCCGGCATTGGCGTCCGATAGCCAACTTGAGCAATTGCCTCCGGTGATGTTGATGGCGGCTGATTATGATATATTGAAAGACCAGGGGCAAGAGTTTGCATATCGCATAAGAAATCTTGGAGTCGAGACCGATTATAGTGTGATACCCGGCACCGTGCATCTGTTTATCACCGTTGCCGGACAGCCGGCGGCATTCCGCGAGGCTGTCACTCATTCATCGGCATTCATTCGTTCTCATCAATAAGCAGCTTGAGGAGCGGTTAAAAACCGTATCTGATACCGCCTCCCACATGCCACGCGGGATTAAAACTGCGCTGGTCTTCTTCTTTTTGCTCTTCAAACATGTATTTTATCTTGCGCTTCGTGGTCTGGCAGGCGCGAGCAATTGTTACTCCACCGTCGACAAACAGGCTTACACGAGATGAGATATAGACTTCCGGCGTGATAAACGAACTTATCATCATCGATGAATAGAGCCGGGTACACCCATCATCGGTTATTACCGATGACATTCCATCCATGTTGAGCATATCCCATGTGAGCTTGACATGTTTGCCAAAACGTGTCGATGCGGCAAGTCGCAATCCGCTTGATATGTTCAGGTCAAACTGAAATCGCCCTGCGGTCTGCCACCTGATATACATCATCGGAGCCACCATCGGTATACCGTAGGAATTGGTGAGTCCTATGCCGGCTCCTAAGCTGAAATTGCGGTTAAACCGGTAGATAAATAAGCAGCCGCCGTTGGCGAGTATGCTGTTAAGGTTTATTTCTGCCGGATTGCTGTATATGCCTGCGCCGATGGTGGCTATGAGGCTCCATTTTTTTGAGAGTGGTCGTATGTGGGTAATGTTTACTCCGGCGTTGATTACTTCATCGGGATTTTCCAGCGCTGCCTCTCCATAGTTTCTCAGACGGGCATATTTGCTATTGAGCGAAGCGGTCCATATGATAGGCTCACCATTGTCATTGACTTTGACCGACAGAGGTTGTATGTATTTCAGCTTGTACCAGTTCATCTCTCCTTTTCCGTAGCGATTATCGTCATGGTCGGTAAATGCGGTACGTGAAAGATAGTCGGTTGAAATCTCCACTTGTTGGGCGTGTAATTGAGCCATGAAGGTTAATACACATGTAATTATCGCGACAGCGGCACTCTTCATCATAATCTTTTTTGATGCAAAGTTCGCAGTAGGGTCGACCTTTTGCAATCAAATTCTGACAGGATGTAGAAACCGGCGGACGAATTGACCGGGTAGGCAGATGATTGTTTCTTGTCAGAAATACATCTGCCTATCTTTTGCCTGAGTTGCGTGACGATGCTATAACATCAAAGTGTTCTGCCGCCCACGATATAAGATCGCTTATCAATGGCATAAGACTTTTGCCCATGTCGGTGAGCGAATATTCTGTGCGAGGTGGTATCTCTGCATAGAGTTTGCGCGACAGAAGTCCGTCTGATTCCAGGTTTTTCAAAGTTTCTGTAAGCACCTTTGGTGAAATGTCGGGAATAGCTTTCATTATCTCATTGAATCGTGTCGTTTCATTTTCAGCGAGTACACACAAAATCAGTATTGACCATTTACCCGAGAAGCGAGAAATTATATTTCTTATCGGGCAAGATTCAATGTCGGTATATTTTTTTAGATTTTCTTTTAAAGGTAAACTGCTCATATTCAAAAATAGTTACTTGGAGGTAAGTTTATTACAAATTTGTAACGTCTTGGTTTAGACGAAAATATGACTTAATTTTGCGCTATTAAAAAGAAAGCGGCTTTCAAATTCAAAGTTATTGTAAATTTTATAAATAAAAAAGAGTATGAGTGAAATAAAAGTTCTTGAAAATGGCGCAAAGTTCGCCCATGTATCTGCGGGCTGTCTGAATGGTTTTGATGGCAAGCAGTTTGTAAAGGATGCTATTGGTGCTACTTCATGCGAAATTTCGTTTGGAATCCTCAGAACAGGCGAGGCTGTGCCGTTTTTCCATAGCCATAAGACTAATGAGGAAAACTATGTAATACTGTCCGGCGCAGGTAAATTTCAGGTAGACAATGTGGTGTTTGAAATAGCCGAAGGTTCGGTCGTGCGTGTTTCTACCGGCTGTGACCGAAATCTAAAATGCACGTCAGTAGACCCCATGGTCTATATCTGCATTCAGGCAAAAGAGGGAAGTCTTGGCGACTACACTATGACCGATGCAGAACTTACGGAGCGGGCTTCGTTGCTGTAGGTTCTTTTGTATATATGGTAAGGGGGCAGCTTCATTTTTCAAAATAAAGCCGCCCCTTTCTGAATTGCGTAATGCGGGTAAATTATTCGTATCTGATAGCCTCAATCGGGTCAAGCGACGCGGCTTTCTTAGCCGGATACCAACCGAAAAATACACCGGTGACGGTACATACTGCAAATGAGAGTACGACAGAGTAGGGCTGGATGTATACCGGCCAGTGAGCAATCACGTTTACAAGCCATGACGCTATGACGCCCAGTAATATTCCTATAATACCGCCACTCACACTGATAATGACCGCCTCAATGAGAAATTGCGACAATATGTCGATACCGCGCGCACCGATTGACATGCGCAGACCTATTTCGCGTGTACGTTCGGTCACCGACACATACATGATGTTCATTATACCGATACCGCCTACGAGGAGCGATATCCCGGCGATACATGCGAGCAACACTGTCATCATGTCGCTTGTCGAGTTCATCATCTCGCTCAGTTCCTGTTGTGAACGGATTTCAAAATCATTGTCGGCATCTTCCTTTATCTTATGTCGCGTACGTAGCATATCTGTTATCGCCTCAATGGTCTCATCGGTCCGGTTCTCGTCGGCCGCACTGGCAAAAATACCCTGGATGTAGTCGATGGCAAGTATGCGTTTCATGACGGTGGTATAGGGTGCTATGACCACATCATCCTGGTCCTGTCCCATGGAGTTTGTTCCCTTTGATTCCAACACACCGATTACGGTAAGCGGAATTTTGCCGAAACGTATCACCCTTCCGACAGGATCTTCACCGTTTGGAAAGAGGTTGTCAACTACGGTTTTGCCGAGAATACACACTTTTGCCGCCGATTTGATGTCATGTTCGGTAAACATGCCACCATCTTTCACCTTGAATTTGCGTATGTCAAGATACTCGGGTGTAACGCCGTAGATTGACGAAGGGTAATTGTTATTGCCATTGACGAGCTGTCCGCCTGAATTGACCGACGGCGAGATTGCAGCCACACCGGGCAGCTCTTTCAGCGCTTCATAGTCAGATACTTCGAGTGTCTGCATGTCATCGGCGCTTTGACGCACTCCGCCACGTTGCATGTTGCCGGGATGAATCATAATCATGTTGGACCCCATCTCTGAAATCTGAGCCTTGATACTGTTTTTTGACCCTTGACCGATGGCAAGCATTGTTATCACCGACGCCACTCCGATAATGATGCCGAGCATCGTGAGAAAACACCTCAGCTTATTGTTGTTAAGAGCTTTGAGTGCTATTTTCAGTAAGTTAGCTATATTCATTGTCAATCTTTCTCTGTAGGTAAATTTTCAAATGCCTCGCGTGCCGATGCCGGACATTCATTGATGGTGTCGGAGACTATCTTACCGTCGCGGAGCACGATGTTGCGTGAAGAGTATTCGGCGAGCTCAGGATTGTGGGTGACAAATATTATTGTCCTTCCCATTGCATGAAGCTCCTGAAACAGGGTGAGGATGCTGAACGAAGTCCGGGTGTCAAGATTTCCGGTCGCCTCGTCGGCAAGGATGATTACCGGATTATTGACGAGAGCGCGGGCAATTGCCACTCGCTGTTGCTGACCACCTGACATCTGGTTGCTCTTGTGATTGAGACGTTCCCCGAGCCCGACAGCCTTCAAAGCCTCGATAGCCATCTGCCGGCGCTCGTGAGCTTTTATCGAGGGGTTGTATAGTAATGGCAGCTCGACATTCTCTATCGCCGTTGTCTTCGGGAGCAGGTTATAATTCTGAAACACAAAGCCTATCTTGCGGTTTCGTGTTGTCGCACGCTGGTTTTTTGACATTGATTGTACCGAAACACCGTCGAGCAGATATTCACCGGAAGTAGGAGTGTCAAGACATCCCAGCAGATTAAGCAGTGTGGATTTACCGGATCCGGAAGTGCCCATTATAGTGACAAATTCTCCCTCATGAATTGTAAATGACACTCCGCGTAATGCCTTGATTTTTTCTCCACCCACGATAAACTCACGGCGCAAGTTTTCAATCTTGATTATTTCTTTTCGCTTAGTCATGGTGCTCTATTTCTTATTGTTACGTCCCGGGCGCTGGGGTGCAAACGGGCTTTGTTCAGCATTGGACGGTGCGCCTGACGGAGCCGTGCTATAATCTACGGCGACCTCTGTGCCGTCAGCGATTCCCGAGATTACTTCTGTCTTGATGCCGTTGGTCACGCCTGTGGTAACTACAGTCGGTATCAGTCTGTCACCGTTTATCACCCATATGCATTTCTGATTTTTTTCAAGCGTGAGGTTAGATGCGTCACCCTGGGGTTGCGGAAGCTTTTTGTCATCGTTTGCTGTCGGCTCAAACGTGAATGCCTTGGTCGGAAGCAGCAATACATCTTTTTCTCGCATCACATAGATTGTAAGATTGGCGGTGAGCCCCGGAATGAGCTTATGTTCCGGATTGGGAGCGGCTACCACTACCTCATAGGTCACCACATTGCTTTCAGTAGTAGGATTAAGACGCACCTGAGTCACGTGCCCCTCAAACAGTTCGTCGGAATACGCATCGACTGAGAAAGTTACCGCCTGACCTACCTTAACCTGACCTATGTCGGCTTCGTCCACATTACCGATTACCTGCATATTGTCAAGGTCGGCAATCGTGTACAGGTTAGCTACATTCATATTGGATACCACCGTCTGTCCTACCTCGACTTCGCGGGAAATGACGATTCCGTCAATAGGGGAGTAGATTTCGGCGTAATTGAGATTTTTTGCCGCGCGTACACGGTCGGCTTTTGCCTTATCATAGGCGGTTTTAGATACTTCGAGGTCTTTTGTCGAAGTCTGAAATTCGTAGTCACTTATAAGCTTCTTGTCATGAAGAGCCTTGTCGCGCTGATAGTTGGTAAGGTTATACTCGTAAGTCAGACGTGCCGATTCCACATTTGCCTCCGCACTTGTAAGGTCGCTTTGCAGCAGGGTCTTTTCGATTTCAGCAATAAGCTGTCCTTTGGTTACGACTGAATTGAAGTCGGCATACAGTTTGTCTATTATACCGGTTACCTGTGTACCTACATCGACTTGAGTCACAGATTCGATTGTTCCGGTTGCGGTGACTGTTTCGGTCAGTTCGCCGCGTTCAGCTTTTACGGTGTCAAGTGTAGTAGCTTGCTCCTTGTTACAAGCCGCCATAATGAATAATGAAGAAGCGGCAAATAGCGGTAAGAATTTCTTAGTCATATATCTATGTTTAATTTTTTATCAGGGTAATGTTACTGTCGCGTTTCGGTAAAACTCTACCATCTTTTGACCGAGCATAGCCATGTATTTTGCTTGGAGCAATGTGTGCTGTGCCTCGACATATGCGTTATGTGCCGTCATAAGTTCTACCGTGTTGACATATCCAAGGTTAAACCGTTCGTTGGTAAGCTCATCACTCAGTCGCGCTGATTCAAGCTGTGTTTCTGCTGCCGAGTAACGTGATTGTGCCGAGCGCGTGTCGATATACCAGTTTTCCACTATCTGTGCAATGTCGCTTTGACGCTGGTTGATGTCAAGTTGTGCGTCTAACTGTGCCACACGGGCTTGAGCTACAGCAGTTTTGGTCTTTTTGTTGTCAAGAATCGGAATCGAGAGCGTAAGTCCCAATGATTCATTCCATCCCTGTTTCATCGCTGAACCAAACGACTTTCCGGGAGCATAGTATCCGGTACCGACACCTGCGTTAAGCGATATCTTTGGCATATAGCCCGCTTTAGCGATTGCTACATCAAGGTCAGATGATGATTTCTCGATTTCAAGAGCCTTGATGCGGAGATCGGTGTCAATGGCAAGCTGGTAGCTTTCTGAAATCGGCGGCAGTTCGGCGAGCACCTGGGCGGCACTCCATTCGACATCGGCAAGATTGATTTCAGCATCGATTCCAAGTTCAAGGAGTTGCTTCAATTCCATGCGTCGTGAGTCGTAGGTACTCCGGGCATTTACCAGAGCGTAATGGTCTTGCTCATATTGCGCATTGAGCTGTGCATAGTCTACTTTTGATATTTTTCCCGCTTCCATCAGCTGGCGCGCTCGCTCGCTTTGTGCAAGACTTACTTTTGCCGCCTCTTCATAAATCCTGACTGACTCCTTTGCATATAGTATATTTATATATACCTGCAGCAGGTCGGTTTCCAGGGTGCGCATTATGTCGCCGGTTGTCAACCGGTTTATCTCGGTGCGCAATTTGCTTTGCTTGATACTGTTTTCACGTAAACCGCCATTCCATACGGTCCATCCGGCATTAAGCCCGTAAGAACTGTTATAGGAATTTTTTGTCCCTTCACTCCAAGGATAGTTTGATACGGAGTGTGAGGTGGCAAAGTCGAGCGTCGGTTGCCACTGGGCTTTTGATTCCTCAAGAGAATATTCCGACGATTCTTCGGTCAGCCTCGATTTCTGGAGTGAGATATTGTGCTCGCGGGCATATTCCACGCAATCGGAATAGGTCCATGTACCCGCTGTCCCTGACATCGCGACAAGCGCAAGCATTGATGTTATCACATAATTTTTCATTGCAGATATGTTATGAATTACACTGCAATATTATATTAAAGAAGGCGATTGGTGAAATAACTTCAACCAATCGCCTTTTTCGTTCAACGAACAATTGTCATTTTGTCCCTTTTCCGATGGCATGAGACGCCAGGTATTGCTGGAATATCGCCTTGTAGCTGTCGCCAACGGGTATATAATTGTCGGCATCCATTACCACACGATTGCGCTCTATCTGCTCTACACGGTTCATGTTTATGATATATGAGCGGTGTACCTGAAGGAAATTTTCGGGCAACCTCTCTTTTATCGCCGCGAAAGAGCTGAGGGTTACGAGCGGACTTGATTTGCCGGTGACATAGATCTGGAGATATTCACCATAGCCTTTTATAAAGCGGATGTCGGCAAGCGACACTCGTACATAGCGGTAATCGGTCTTTATAAAAATGGATTCTTCAGCATCGGGATGACCGGATGCAGGGTTATTTGCCTGGCGTGATTCATATAACGCGACAGCTTTGTTGACAGCCTTGCTGAAATCAACAAAGCCATAAGGTTTCAGCAGATAGTCTACAGCCGATACTTTATAGCTCTCCACTGCATATTGTGGATAGGCAGTGATGAAGATTACCATAGGTTGAGATGACAAGGTTTTTATAAAATCCATCCCGTTAAGATCCGGCATGTTTATGTCGGTTATTATCAGGTCAACCTCATTGCATGAAACAAATCCGATGGCTTCAATGCCGTTGTCACAGGTGGCACAAAGCTGCAAAGATGGGGTCTTTTCTACGTAGCTCTTTAATTTTTCAAGAGCGATAGGCTCATCGTCGATAATCAGGGTCTTTATGGGCATTGGATGGGGAGTGTAAGATTAACGGTATAGGTGGTTGCTGTTTCTGTCAGTTCAAGATTTGCCTGCTCTCCATAGATAAGTGACAGGCGTTGGCGTATGTTGTTAAGCCCTATGCCTGTATGCTCAAGGCTTTCACCGGATTTGGCATGATTGCTATTCATGCAGCTGAAATGTATAGTCTCGTTGTTTACTTCCATGCTCACGGCGATAAACGATGTGTCGCGATAACTCACTCCATGTTTAAACGCATTTTCAATAAATACCAGAAACAATAGCGGGGGGAGCGAGACTCCTGTCATGGAGGCTTCATCCGGGAAATGTGATGTCATACTTACGAGCTTTTCCGGAAACCGGAGTCTCATCAGGCTAAGATAATTGCGCAGAAATGCAATCTCTTCCGACAGCCTTATCATGGGTTTGGAGCTCTCATAGAGCATATAGCGCATGAGATGTGACATGTCAATCACCATTGACTGTGCCTTTTCCGGATTGATTTCTATCATGCCATGAATGTTGTTAAGCATGTTCATGTAGAAATGTGGATTAATCTGCGCTTTCAGATAAGCAAGCTGATTTTCAGCGTTGGCTTTCATCAGGCTTTCTTTCTCCAACTTGTCGTCAAATCGCTGAAACATCAGAGCTACGGCAAGATTACATCCCACGACAAGCAGGGCATAGGTGAAGTCCATCAGCAAGGGTAGCGGCAATAACGGCCGCATACGGTGGTGTGGTGCGGGACGCATGTTGTCAGGTATCTTGTGGATGACATTTATAAAGTCGAGATACTGATATATCCACAAGAATATTACCACACATGCAGTCAACATGAAGTAGGGTAGTATCTTGTTTCTTAACAGGAGCTTGGGTATCAGGATATTGTTGTTGATCAGAAATAATATCAGAAACGGGACAAATGTATGTATCATGGCGCTTACGACCGACATGTCTACTAAGGAGAGCGACATCTGGGCGCGGTTGCGCATGATGTCAAGCAGATAAAGCCCGATAGCTATAAGCCACAGGACCAGATAGATGATAGTTTCGGTTGTACGGCTGCGATTTATTGACATGTTTTCCGTTGTTTGATGTTGCAATGTTATAGGCGATTGTATAAGTCAATTTTTGCAAATATAAGTGAAAACGCGGATTTGCACCATATAAATTCAACTAAATACGGTATTTGTTCAATGAAACTCGCTTCTTATTAGCTCTGTGCCGTTTGAAAACACTACTTCTGGACATCGCTTGCGTGAGATTTCAATGATGTTTTTCGGGATAGTCCCGAAAAACAGTTCCAATTATAGATATCTCCTTCGGGTATAATCTCAATGATTTTTGTGCGCTTGGCAAGCGTTGATTTCCTTTTGTAGCAAGTCGAGGAAATGTGCCGCATGGGCACCGTCCATCTGGGTGTGATGGAACTGAAATGAAACAATATCGCTGCCGGAACAAATATGTGCCGGGAAATTGACCTGTCCGCTGATTGTGAAATTGCTTTGCTCATTCCCGGTTTCAGGAATGAAGAGAGTATTTTTCCTGTGGAAAATTATCTGAGGGCAACCGATAGGAAATGTAAGGACGCTGAAAGGCTCATTGCGTTCCATTATCCAATAATAGCGCACGTATTGTCGCAACTCTTCTCTTGGCTTAATAATCCTCATGTTATTTCCCCGTCTTATACAGTTTGACTATTCCATTGACAAAGCCTGTTTTTGCCTCAGTATATCCATCGCGGTCGTTTCTATATTTTGGCAATAATGATATCTTCAGTCGCTCATATTCCTTTGCCACGTCAGGGTGGGCAATCAGATAGTCGCGGAAACGTATTTCATCATTGTCTCCGATTCTGTGAAAATGGATATGGAACACCTTGTCGGCGTATCCGGCTGGCGTATATCCCTTGTTGAAGCTTATCCGCTTATCAGTTTCTGACATGCATATGTAACCGTTAGCTCTCATTATATTCTTTATCTGCAACCACTCCGCGCCGCTTGAAACCTCCACAAGAATATCGATGATAGACTTGGCTTGAATGTCAGGTATCGCTGTGCTTCCGATATGATTTATTATCGGACAATACTCCGTGAGCAAAGAATATAACAATTGCATCTCTTCCTTTGCCCAATCGTTCCATAGAGGATTATGAGGTGTAAGAATTACCGGAAATAATTCCCATAATTCACTTAAAGTCATTTCATGAAGTTGCTTTCCCATTTTTATTAGTCGGAATTTCAATAATCAAGAAGTCTGCCACAATCGTGCCAGTCACCAATCATTTCACCTTTGTCGCTTGCTTCTATAAGTTTTGTCAGCCGGCTCTCAAACAACTCAGGTTTTGAAATAACTCTTTGTATATTGTCAATCCTCACTCTTTGATACAGCGATGGAAATTCCAGAAAATTACTCCACGCCTCAGGACGAGACTTAAAAGTCACAAGTATCTCGGGGATAATTATAAATTCCGCATCAAGGTCAGGGCAGACAGCCCGTCCTCTGTCGGTCATCATCCCAAGCCGTTCAAGTCGCCGGCAACGCTCCTTGTTAAGTTCGGTCCATTTTCCCGATTTGGATCGCGGACCGAAACGTTGGAGTGTGACACCATCAACTGTCTTGACGGTGGAATCTATCCAGCCGAAGCATAAAGCCTCCTCCACGGCATCGAGATACCATAAGGTATCCACCGGCGGAGTCTTACCTCGCTTAACGGCAATCCAGCACTCTTTTTTGACTGTGCTATTGTCCACAAGCCATTTGCGGAACTCATTGCGATTGCGTATGTCAAGTATGTTTTCTGGCGTCATATTTGTCTTTTATAAACCGGCCTACTTACTTGTCTCTGCTCAGGAAGGCAGCAGCCAGTTGTGGTGAATTTAGTTGTGTTGCAGAAAAGTCTTCAAGATTCTCAGCCTCCTCGTCATCCGAAATGGAGACAAAAAAAGTAATTTCTTCGGTGCGTTCTCCGAATATCCCCGTTTCCTTGACTTGCTTCATCGCTGAGATTAGCGCGTTAAAGAAATATGCTTCACCCGGAAAATTTTTGTGATTCTCCCACAGCAATTTACTGAGTTTTACCAATTCACTATCGTGTCCATCGGAATAGCCCCACTCATCGGGATGCCATTTTTCCACATCATCCGGTTCTTCGCATTCATTGTCAAGGTATTCTGTTGTATTTACCGCCAGGAACAGGGAACAGCAATATCTGTCAGTAACCAGGGCTACCGTGTAAATATGTTCATCGCCTGTTTGCTCAAGAATTTCTTGCAAATCTTTTTTGACAGCCTCTTTGATGTTTTCGGCGAGACCTTGGTAAAATGGATCTACATTATTATTTGCTGCTCTTACTCTATCATGTGCCCCATACTCCGGCGAATTTATATATTGCAGATGCTCTTTCGCCTCCTCCGAACCAAGTTTTGCCGCATCCTCGAAATATTGATAGCCAAGTTCGATATCCTCTTCAGTACCACGTCCGAAAGCATACGCGACACCGAGTGCATTAAGTACTTTCTCCTTGATGCTGTCCCATAAATCATCTATCCCTTCTTCCGCTTCCCGTAGATACTCTATTGCCGCATCATCATCTTGTACCACTCCCAGCCCGTCCTGACAACAAATGCCGAGATAGGCGGCAGCCTGCGTCCTGGTTACATTTCTGCATTTGGGATTCTCATACGCCTGTTCAAACCATTGTACAGCCTTGGCATAATCCTGTTCCGCGCCGCCGCATCCTTCAAAATGATAGTAACCCATCTCAAACTGACCTCCGGGATGTCCTCCTGTAGCGGCAATTTTATAGAACTGATAGGCGACCTCAATATTTTCTTCCACGACTTCACCTCCCTCATAGACATGACCGGCATTATACGCGCCCTGTGGGTCTCCTTGGTAAGCGGCTTTGGCATAATAAGTCAACGCCGCCTGAGGGTTTTTCTTTTCCGTCTCAAGGTAATGGCCGTAGTTGTTGCAAATAACGGGTGATATTTCTGCTAACATCTGATAGTAAAATTCAAATGTATCATTTTTGATGCTGCAAAGCCTTGATTTGCGTATGTTACAATAGTTGCCCCATCCTGCACAGACACGTCCTTTGAAACTGCGTTCATACCAGTCTTTTGCTATAGGGTATGCCCAGGCATGGTATTTGTCTTCTGTTTTGAATTGCTTGGCAAGTTCCGGCTCCACGAGCAGATAGTCACCCCAAAAATAGACATTGCCTATCATGTAGCAGCAAAACGCATTGCCACGTTCTGCCTGACTGAGAATTTCATCAAACGCGTCTTTGAATGAGGCAAATGGCATTCCGCGCTGTACGGAAGGAGTGAGATTTCCGCTTCTTACAGCACAAAGCACCCCGGTGGCACTTCCCATAAGCGCGCTTTTCTGCATCAGCATTGAAGCATTGGCTTCGTCAGGGGTGAAACCGGCTCCGCTCCATACATATTCCTCACCCATAAAGCACCGGGCAATGAATGCAAGCGCATCGGCATCGCCTTGTTGTGCCGCTTGCATTAGCATTGCGTAGCCGCGTCGTATTTCTTCGCGATCAAAACTCGTCCAAATCATGTCTACCGCCTTCACTACAGGCAGACTATATTTTCCGTTCATTGTTATCTGGTTTATCTTCTTCGTTTAAAAATCTAAAAGTCAAGCGTTGGAAATAGTCGGTCACGTCAAAACTTTCCCATTCAGAGGTAGGATCAGGAAAGCTATCGCCATCGACCAGATTCCACAGACATTTTCGCAAATAGCCGGCATCGGATATGACGGACCGATATCCGGTTGCTTCAGGTTCTGTCCATCTGACAACTTCCACTTTATATTTTGCAGCTTGTGTCAAGTCATCGCCACTCCGTCGAATATTTATATATCCTCCGTTATCTCCGGTAAAATCATAAAGCATCCATACTGATTTGCCATCTATAATGTTTTCAAGGGCAGCCAAAACATCAGCACTGTTGAAATAGCGGAAATCTTCCCCGTCGACACAAAGGCTTGACTTACTCTCAGAGGAAGCAGGTCTTAGCTCCTCACAGGTCCAGGAGGTCATGTCGGGTAATTCCGCCGACTGAAAGAAATTACACATGATATCTGCGGCTGCATCGCATGACAGCCCCGTCTTAATCATGCGGAGCACGGTTTTCCTGACTCTGAAATACGCCGCAACACGTGAGTCCCTATAGAAAGTCATGGCAAAACATTCAGCTTCCTTCATAACCTTGACAGGGATACACTTTTCAATAGTAACATATCCGTTGTCGTTAATTTCATATACCGCCCTTATGATTTTTGCGTCAGTCACATTGCTTGTGCGCTCCTTGCCATTCTTGGTAATCAGTATGTATTGCGGTCTTCGAGTGGTCTTGTTCATCATGTCAAATTTATCTTCTAAAATCGCTGAGCTTATTTGTCGTTCAGCTTGTTTTCTGCATCTCGGTTTTCGTTTGTCAGCTGATTCAGGCTATTTGTCAAATTGATAAAATCATCGGCTTCCTCTCGTGAATGAAACACAATGATGTTGAGCTTTTGTCTATAATCTGAAAGTAATTTTTTAATAACGGGTAGCTGCTGGGTCGGAAAATCAACAATCCATTGTCGGAATTCTTCATCCAGCTTGTTGTCACTCCACGGCATATCTTCACGCTCCTTGCCGATACGTGACTCTGCTCCTTCAAGGCAGAGTCTGACAGGAAGGTCAAAGAAAAACACTGTGTCACAATGGTCAAGTCTTATCGACATTGTGTGAAGATAGTTCCCGTCTATAATCCATTCTCCTTCTGCGGTTATTTTCTCAAGCCGGGAGATAAATTCCTCTCTGCTCAGAGTGGTCCGGTCGGGCAAATGCCATATCATATCAAGATAGTATAGCGGCAAGCCTGTTGTTGCCGATAACTTTCTTGCGAAAGTGCTTTTTCCCGAGCCGGGGCAGCCAATGATAATTACTTTCTTCATTACGCCAATGTTCAGAATGTAAGTAGCAGCCCTTTGTTTTGCCGTAAAGCTTCTTCATAAATGTGACAAAGGTCGTCATATGCCTCTATCCACTCCTCAGGATTTGCATCATACAGCAGTCCTTCCGGTTGTCTTGCACTTGCGGCTGCTCTTCTGTTTTCCTTCAGGGTATTTAGAATCTCCGCCACCTCGTTGCAATCTATAATGCCCAAACCTTCCATGCCGGGATTGACGACGACACCATCAATCTCGACCTCCCTGCCTGTTACCGGCAGCTCGCCCTCGTCAAAGACATCGAGGGATTTGATAACCTCATTTACCGCATCCCACATTTCGCACAGACCGCAGTCGTCCTCCACATCATAACATGACGTGAGAAGAATATCGAAATAAACTTGAAGCGTCAGTTCGCCAAATTCTTCTTCCCAACCTTCCTCCAACGTATCGCCGGTGTAAGGGGATTGCAACTCTTCGAGATGGTCGCAGATATATCGGTGTGCCACTTTGGTGTTCTTGATACTGTCTTTCATGACAGGTTCTATCTCGGCATGAAATTTGTTTGTGTCAAACACAAACGCCTTATGTTCCATACTCATAATTCTTCCTCCGTGATATTAAAATGTTTCAATGCTTTCTTATAGGCTCTCCGTGCATCTCCTCCTCCGGTCTTGCCTTTGAGGCTTCTCAATATATCCAGGGCGTAGTCATGTTTCATGCTTTTGGAAATATCTGACATGAGTTCTTTCATGTCGTTTGTTGCCTTGCAGTCAAGAACCTGCTGAAATACATTGACTAATTCTTCGCTTGTCTCATCGCTTATACGCATAAGGATATCTGTCTCCAGTGCCGCAATCAATAAGCTGTCGAGCGCAAAGTAGACAAATTCAATCCAATCCTCCCGAGACACCTTTTTGACGCGTTTGAGCTTTTTATCGATAAACTCTTTGAGTACAATGCTTATCAGGCGTATATCCTCTTCCTTGTAATCATATCCGGAGCTATAATAACTCAACAGGCAATACTTCACTATATCCAATCCGTCTTCAGATCTGAAATAACGCAAGATACCTTCTGTCCCGTCCTCTATGCGGATAATCATTGCCACAAGCACAGCTTTCTCACATGGTAATTTATCAAAAGTAGAGGAATCAAGGCTGCGTTCCTTCTCCTTCAATGCGTCCAATCCTCTGTGCCCATTCAGATTAAATATGCTTTGTGCGGCATCCATACGCATATAGTTCACGTCATGATATAGTATCGGATACATGTATTCCAGATACTTATCATCATGTGTTTTGCCCATCGCCTGTACAACAGCCCGAGGCAATGGCTCGTCGGACTTTACCGCTTCGTCAATGTCGACATCAGTGACTGTACATACGGCGTTGTTGTGGTTCAATACTTCATATTCCATATAAATTATTTAGTTATGCGTATAGCGGTGAAATATGACTTATCCTTAAAATCGGAGACTTGCATCCCGACCGATTCGCATGATGTCGGGATAGCGACATCATTACGATAGTATTCGCTATCAATGACAAACTGTACATTTTTAAGCTCTTGCGTTTCAGCAACGAACAATTCCGCATCGCGGTCATAACTGATACGGAAGTCAGGATAGACAGTGGCAAATTCCTCAACAGAGGACATGGCACCGATACCTTTGTCGGTGATAAACAGGTCGGAATAGACAAAAATTTCACTTGTTTTGCCGGTTGCGCAGCCGGTTGCAGTATCATACTGTGGCGTGACTTTCACCCAACCCTCATTGCCTATTTCGTAAATATACACAGGAATCTCATATCGCTCGCCGCCGGGCAAGATTTTTTCTTCCTTGGTCTCTATTACAATAAATCCTTCAATCTTTTCCGGGATGACGGCATCAATCTTAAATGGACCTGCACAACTGTCGGAAACAGTATAATTATTGACTGCTGCAAGCTCATTTTTATGGCTGGCAACAATAATATCTTCATCGGTTTTGGTTTCTGAAAAGACAGGCACATTCTCGTCTCGTATGGGTGCAGTGACCGACTTGGCTTTCTTTTCGTTGCCACATGCCGTAACACACAATACTATTATAACTAATAAAGTCCACCTGCTTTTCATGTTGCCGATAAGATTATTGTTTATCTAAAAGTGAGCAAAAACCATGTTTATTAAACTGATAATACATTTCGATGCGTTCAGGCGTATCGTTCTCAAGCAGCAAAAGCAGCTCTTTGGCAAATTCAAGCGATGCTGAGCCGTTGGCTGTCACAATGCTATTGTCGCTGACCGCTTGACAGTGGATATATCCTGCTGTATTGGTATAGTTGTCGCCACCCCAGAGCTTCAGTTGCTCCAAGCCATTGCCGGTGTGCCTGACATTGTTGAGAAATCCATGTTTTGCCATAAACGAAGCTCCATTACATATAGCTCCTATGATTTTACCTTTTTCAATAGCTTGTTTTACTATAGGCACGACTTGTTCCGCTACAGGAGTACTCCAGCCAAATCCTCCAATCAAGACTAATGCCGCATAATCATCGGGCATCGTTTCAAATGAATAGTCAGGCAACGTCAAAAATCCTCCGATGGATTTTACCGGTTTCATTGTCGGGGCTAAGACTTTATTGACATATTTAGGATTTTCTTTCAGTGCGAACTCATCAGAAGCGATGGCTTGTGAAAGATATACTATTTCGTGAGCGGCATAATCGGGTAAGAGTACATATAGAATCTCGTTACTCATAATATTTGGTTTTAGTTGTCTCTATTTTGCATTTTATCTGTTGTCAATAATCAGATAATGTGAAACAGGTTGATAATAGGCCTAACAAACTTTCAGGTAATGTTCAACCTTCCGGTCGTTATTGCTTCTACTCTGATTACCACTTAATCTTGCATTACAAATTTAGCACAAATAATCGATATATGATGCATTCCGGGCTACATTTCACAGTGCTTGTAGACTCAACAATTCAAAATAGATGGTTTTCGATTTAGCGGATTAATTGTATCTTTGCACTGTAAATTGCAGCTTATGGTAATAAACGAAGCACAACTCATAACTTTCTCACCCACAGGGACATCAAGAAGGGTAGGCGAGGCTATTGTGGACGGTACAGGCATCTCTGCCGTTAAAAAAACGGATTTGACGCTGGAGCCTGTAGATATGCCGGATGTTATGCCGGATACATTGACTGTGATTACTGTTCCGGTATATGGCGGTCATGTGGCACCTTTGGCAATGGAGCGGCTGAATACGCTGCATTCCGAAAACTCGCCTGTAGTGTTAGTTGCAGTCTACGGCAACCGTGACTACGAAAAGGCTTTGACTGACTTGCAGACCCTGGCATTGTCGCGTGGCTTCAAGGTGATTGCCTGCGCTACATTTATTGGCGAGCATTCCTATAGCAATGAGAAATTCCCGATAGCTGCGGGGCGACCTGACGCTGATGATTTGGCTTTTGCACGAAGTTTTGGCGAGAGAATCGGTGAGAAAATTGCAGCTGCTCCTGATATGGAACGATTGGCGGCTGTCAATGTTACGCGTATAAAACGGCCCGCCAATCATTTATACATTTGCTGCGCTTTATTGGTAAGGTTGTCAAGTTGCGCAAGAGTGGGGTGGCTATGCCTCGCACTCCGGAAGTAGATGCGGAGCTTTGCTCTCATTGCGGATATTGTGCCGTTCATTGTCCGGCGGGTGCTATTGTGAAAGGGGATGAGTGCCACACTGACAATGGGAAGTGTATCAAGTGCTGTGCGTGTGTGAAGGGATGTCCCAAACATGCGCGCGTCTATGACACGCCGTTTGCCGCCATGCTGTCAGATTGCTTCAGCAAAAATAAAGAAAACCACGTTCTCCTCTAATTCAGGCTTATTCTACATTAATCTGATATATCCTCGTTGTTTCTCCCCAAGGATGATGGCATTTTGACTGATTATAGCTAACTTCGCGATATGTTTCTTATCCAATATAAATAAATAGCATAAAAATGAAACCAGGTGTTGCTGTTAAAAAGATGATATCAGCATTTTTACTCTTTTTACTGATGTCAGGTATGTATGGCGGGATTATCGCTCTTTCTAATCGGTATCTGAGGGAACATGGCATGCTGTCTTTACGATATGTACTTATTGCAATCGCAGTGGTTGGCTTTTTCTTGATTTACAGATGGTTCAGCAGGCGCATTGATGCTATTGACAAGGGAGATGCAAGTTAATATCCGCAATGCGACGGTACCGGGTAATGACTTATTATAAATGAGTTACAATGATGTTCGCTCCTAAAGCAATGCAGCCAATCCCGGCACCGTACCCTGATGCACACATGAAGTATGCTACCGAAAATTTGTAATCAATTTTCTTGCATTGATTAAATGTCCACCAGATAATAATGACACCGGCTATTATTAGGGCTGTTCCGACAATATACTTCATTATTTCATTGATTTATCCGTGTTGATGAACGCCAAAGATTTCGAGCTTATTTTCATCAAGATTTATAAGGACATCAACCCCATCGCTACCGCCATCTTCTATCCATACAAATTCTCTGTCACTGTTTAGGTAGCCGTTGGTTATGTCTCTCTCAATTAGTTCCTTGCTGACAAGAATAATATAAGCATATGGAACGCCCTCTGAATCTTTCCATCCGAAATACTGACGGCGATATCTATCATATGGGTATGCTGTGTACTCTAACCATCCGCCGGGATGTTCAATTAAATATTCTCCATTAACTGATGGACTGATTGAGTTGGTGAAATACTGTATCAGTATCTCTCTTGCTCTGTCATATTGTGATTGTGTAAGTTGAAAGAACTCAGCGTCACTCACGCCAAACGATACAACGCTTTCATGATTACTGAAGATGATGTCGTCAGAATCTTTTGGCATTGCAATCAGTCTGTCTAAACCTGATTCTCCCTCCAGTACCTCGTCCCACAACCTATTGCGACTGTCATAGATAAATTCGCCATTACCATTTTTTATTAATAATGTAAATGATTTGTAATCGTGTGAGTATCTTACATCGGTGCTATCGTTCGGCAAATCGATTCTATTGAGATTTTCAGGATAATATCCATGTTCCTTATAATAGTTGCTTATATCGGCAACTATCTTGTTTTCATAATAGTCATGATCTTGAACAGCATAATAGCATAATCCTGTACCTGCCGCCAATAGACAGAAGTAGATAAGTCCTTCTATTTTAACTATTCTCAGTTTCTCTTTTTTAGAAAACTGTCTGATTAATAATAAGGGAATCTGCGATACGACAAACAATATAACCGTTATGCCGGCCGCAAAGAAGAGTCTCCACATGACATATTCGCGCCACGGATAAAGATCAATGTTAAGAGCCTGTTTGCCATAGCCCATGAGCGTAAAAAACAGCGCGAAAAACAACCCCGGCAGAAACAGCATAAATACCGCAGCCTTATAAAGATACAGCACAGGTTTATGCCATTTTACCACAACTCCAACAAGTGCAATGACAGCACATAGAATCAAGATAGCTTGTATCATATTATTTTGCGCTCGCCTGTCTCTATCTTTGAAATCTTATTTGTGGCCCCGTTGACTTCCATGTAAAGTATATCGGTCACGTTATCATCGTTGGGGTTAGGTTTGAATTTAACCTCAAATGAATACTTGTCCAATGGGAGACCGTTCAGGTCGTCAAGATTATTTATTTGAAGCGTCCGGTCAGCGTGCCGGAAATCGGTGTCATCCGAAACAATCGGAATTGTCGCAGCTGACAATTCTTCGGCAAGCTCTTTGGTGCAAAAATACTCATAAAGCCGTCTCAAATCTGCCGCAGATGCGCCGACCGCTCTTTCGTTAAGATACAGGGTCAGAAAATCGGCGATATAACTATTCCCATCAACGCCCATCTCATATTCAAGGACTGAGAGATTTGATGTGCCGTCGGGAAGAATCTGATACAGCATATTCCAACCGTC
>CAJTSK010000027.1 GCA_910578835.1 uncultured Muribaculum sp. | reverse complement strand
AAGGGTTGCACTATGCCATGGGTGTTCTGCAACCCACTTTGGGGTTGCGAATATGGGGATGGTACGGAGCCACGGGTGCACCTCCGGCGCTACCCGCGGTTAACGATATTTTGCCCCTTCAGGGCAATGTCAGTTTTCAGTTTTCAGTTGTCGGTTTTCAGTTTTTGGTTGTCAGAGGGGACGCGTAGCTGCCGGCAACACACATGCTGCGGCGTGTATCGCCTTGGATTTCCCCGACAGGGGATATTCCATGCTTAGCCGGGGGTTGAACGTAGCGATACCCCCGGACAGCGAATATCACAGTTGTCTGTTTCCGATAGGAATCATCTATATTAACATCGTTGAGGATTCCTGACGGAAACATGTGCCACGCTTTAACGGTCCGTGGGTATCGCTACGCTCAACCCTCGGCTACATGTCAGACCATCTCCATACGGGGATGCATCAGCGCACATCTGCGCAGCCAATCCCGGGATAGCTTTAATACCAGGTGATACCGTTGGAGTAGGAGGAGCGCTTGTCGTATTTGAGGTCCTGAAGGAGCGACGACTTGACAGCGATGTGGAAATTGTAGCTTTTGTAAGGGCCTACAGGCACGAAGCTGGCGGTCATGGTGAAGCAGTGGAGGTCGCGCGACACATTGCAGTTCATGTAGGCAAGCTTATGGGTGTCAAAGTTGTAGCTTGCGCTGAAACCGAAGTTCCAGTTTTTGGTGGGCTGTATGTTGCCCGAGAAGCTGAGGTTTTGCGTTATGCGTGCGTCATACTCCATCTTCTCTTTGTTGAAGTTGCCGTAACCGTAGTTGATGGAGTAATTGAAGGTGAGGCTCCAGGGCACTTCCCACTTCATGTAGCCGCCGTCGTTCATCTCGACCATGTTGTTGTCATCGTTGTGTCCGCGGCGGTTATTGTTGTTGCCTGAGAAGTTGTCGCCCTCCTCGTCGTCAGGTTCGTAGTCGTCATCATCGTCGCGGCGGTTGCCACGCTTGTCGTCGCGCTTGTCTTTTTTCTTGAAGGTGTTGTTATTAAACGTGTAGGAGAACGATGTACCCGTGCTGCGGAGTCGGCCGAGACCTTTTCCTGCTTTCCATCGGGGTATGTTGACGCGCACGGGGTTGCCCGACGAGTTGAGCTGATAGGTGTAGACATCCCACGTTGCCGACAGGTTGAGGTTGAAGTTCTTTACAAGGCGTATAAGTATCGAGGTGTTGATATCGCTCCAGTTCATGGAGTCGGCGGCAAAGTTGTAGCTTTGCGATATGGAGAGGTTTTCGATGAGCGATATTTTCTTTTCTCCGATACTGTCGTTGCTCTTGACCTTCATTTCCAGATTGTTGGCAAACGATACGCTGAGTGACCCGGATTTTCCCTGTCCCGGCACACCGAAAGTGGCGTTGGGGAAGTAGGAATATTTGCGGCTCATGGTCTCGCCGGCGGTATTCTGGTACTGGTATTGTCCGTAATAGCCGAAAAACGACGATGAGAAGTCGGGGTTGCCGGAGAATGAAATCGACGGCGTGAACACGTGGCGTATCATCTTCACCTTGTCGCCGAGAAATTTCATCGGCTGATAGAAGCCGTAGAGCTTGGTGTCAAGCGACACTGATGCCTGGAAATCCCACACGTTGTAGAAGCTGTAGGTGGTGTCACACACCTCCGACATCGTGGCGGGGTCCCAGTGGCGGCGCACCTTGTTGGTGTACATGCGGTCGGTGAGCTGCAGCGAGGGTGTCACGTTGATATATTTCAACACATTGAATGTGGCGGAGATAGGCACTGAGTGCTTCATACCGTTGCGCCAGTCTTTAATGAGGCTCTTGTGGATAAACTCGTCCTGCTTCGCTGTCAGGGAGTTTTGCAAGATACCTGAATATGACATCTTGATTTTCTCATACCACCGCTCCTTGCCTACAGCGCGTTTGCGCTTGAAGGGGTAAAACTGCGACATTGTCGCGGTGATGTTGGGAAACGACACACTCAGCGTGGAGTCCTGTGTACGCTGCGCTATATTCATGGTCGTCGAGATTGACCATTTGGAGTTGGGTATGCGGTAGGTAAGGTTGACCGTCGAACTCTTTGTATTCTCGGTGAATGAGTTGCTGTAATAGCTGTTGACATCGCTGCGGGTGTAGCCGCTGGTGGAGAAGTTGACGCTTGCCGACAGGGTCATGTTGGGATTAGCCTTGGCATCCTGGCTATGGTTCCAGAGCACCTGGAAGTTGGTCTGCTTGGCATAGTCGGGATTGCCTTTTTCACCGTATATGGTGTTTAGGTAGCTTATGTTGAAACTGCCCGAAAATTTGTAGCGTTTCACGTAGCTTGACCTTGCAGCGAGTCCCCATGAGCCTTTGGTGTAGATTTCACCGGTAAGCGCGAGGTCCACGTTGTCATTTATGGCAAAGTAATATCCGCCGTTGCTGAGATAGAAGCCGCGGTTATAGTCGTCGCCGAATGTGGGGAAGATGACACCCGACGAATATTTTTCGGAGAAGGGGAAGTAGCCGAATGGCACCGCAAGCGGCAACGGCAGTCCGGCAAGCACCATGTAGGCGGGTCCGGTCACGATGTTGCTCTTGGGCTTTACCTTCGCTTTGGTAAGCTGGAAATAGAAGTGGGGATGGTCGTGGTCGGAGCATGTGGAGTAGCGGCCGTCTTTAAGGAAGTACTCGC
Organism: uncultured Muribaculum sp.; assembly: GCA_910578835.1. Classification (GTDB taxonomy): domain Bacteria; phylum Bacteroidota; class Bacteroidia; order Bacteroidales; family Muribaculaceae; genus Muribaculum. The sequence goes on along the minus strand of CAJTSK010000027.1, from coordinate 32,489 downwards.
CGTTTTCCATCTTTTTGGTCTGTCCGCCTGTAAGGTATCCCTCGCCCTGCTCGGTCACCACATTGTTGATAAATCCGCGCTGGGTCTTGAAGTTGAAGCTCATGGTCTCCGATTCGTAGTCGCCGCTCTTGTCGGTGAATATCGGCTTGCCTTCCAGCTCGCCTGTGGAGTCGGGACGCCCGAGGGCATGTACGTTGCTTGTTGCCATGTCCATCGACACCTCTGCCGCCTGCAGCTTCTGGTCGCCGTAGGTCAGCTCGGCGTCGCCATACATGTAGGCGCTGTTCTGCCCCACGAGTATCATTGAGTCTTTGGCTGAAAATACGACGCTGTTGTCGAGGTCGACTTTCTGGCGGCGTATGCGCGACTGGCGGGGCTGCTCCGGCAATGCAGGGGGGATTATCGCCGCTGCAATCGAGTCGGAGTCCATCTCGCTGAACGGTGTGCGCTTATGCCTGTCGACACGGCGCGTATCCGCGATAGTCACCTGAGAATCGGCGACTGTCGTGTCAGGTTCGGTGACGGCAGGTAGGCTTTCATCATTTCCTCGTGATGGAACTGATGATGCCATAGCACTGATGGCACATAATAGCACCGCTGTTATTATATATATGTGAGAACGTCTCAAAATCGGAGTCAATCCTATAAATTCTGTGCAAAGATACTACTTGACAGCGTATTTAAAAAATTATCCTTGCAAGTTTAGCTAATGTTAAAAACAAAAGATGTAACTTTATGTTATATTTTTTAAAAGAACTGTTTATTTAAGTGGGACACCTTATAAAGAATAAATTCATCCGTCGTGTGCTTAAAGCGCTGATGTGGTTATTGATAGTGATACTATTGATACCCGCGTTGCTTTATGTGCCATTTGTGCAGGACTTTGTAAAAGATATTGCCTTGAAAGAAGTGGCAAAATCAACCGGAATGACTGTCGAGGTCGACCGTTTCAGGCTTAAATGGCCGTTGAAAGTGAATCTCGGAGGCGTTACGGTAGTGGAGGCACAGGGCGACACCATGCTCCGTGCCGGCGATGTGTCGCTTGATGTAGGCTTGATGCAGCTGCTGAAACTTGACATACATGCCTCCGGTGAGCTGAGTGACGTGCGCTATCAGCTCGGCACTCCCGACTCGCAGATGTATCTGGTGGCTGATGTGAAAAAATTCAAGCTCAATCCCTCTGACTATGACTTGAAGCGTCAGCGTATCGATGTCAGCAAGGCGCGTCTTGACGGAGGAGATGTAACCCTGCTCTTCAACGGTAACGACACCACAGCCACTCCTCCCGACACCGCCGCGTCGATGGCGCTTGTCATAAAGGCGGGGCTTATAGAGCTCCATGACATAAACTACCGCATGGCTATGTTGCCTGTGATTGATTCGCTTGGGGTCAATGTGCCTTCGGCGGTGTTGCGCGACGGACTTGTCGACATGGGCACGAAGCGCATTCATGCCGCCTCGCTCTGTGTCGACTCTGTGACCGGAACCTATCTTACCCCTTCGGCGGAGTGGCTGAAAGAGCATCCTGTCGACAGCGCGCTTGTGGCGCGTGCCGATACCGTGGCGACTCCCGACAGTGAGATGTGGGTAATCACCGGCGACTCGGTGAGTCTTACCGGCAGGCAGGCTGTCTACGCTATGCGTGGCGCTGTGCCTCAGCCCGGTCTTGACATGAGTTATCTTCAGGTTAATGATGTAGATATACGTGTCGACTCGTTTTACAACAAGGGGGTGTGCATAGATGTGCCGTTGCGCCGTCTTGCCGCCAAGGAGCGATGTGGTGTCACCCTTGATGCCTCGGGGCGCTTCTCGATGGACAGCGTCGCGATGAAGGCGGAGCAGTTTGAGATAACGACTCTTTTCTCGCAGGTCAACTTCAATGCCATGATGGGCATGGGCGACTTTGCATCTGACCCGGCTCTGCCTCTGCGTCTTAAGGCGTTGGCTAAAATCGGGCTCCCCGACCTTGAAATGGCTATGCCCGCTATGGCACCGATGTTGAAGACGGTGCCGCGATACAACGACATGAAGCTTGAGGCTGATGTAGACGGCACAGTGTCGGAGCTTTCCATCGACCTGCTCTCGGCTTCGCTGCCTGGCTACATGAATGTGGAGATGCGCGGCAATGTCAGCGAGATGATGAATCCCGACAGGCTTGGCGGTAAGATTGACATCGAGGGTCAGCTCAATAATGTCAACTTCATAAAGCCAACGGTGCTTGAGGCGAAACTCGTCAGGCAGATTAATATCCCCCCGATAAAGCTTGCCGGACGCGTCGACATGAACCGTGGCGCTATAAAGGGAAATCTTGACGCCTACACAGGCGGAGGCGCAGTGCTTCTTGACGCGGCATGGAACGGCCGCGTTGAAAGCTACGATCTTGACGTGGATATGCAGGATTTTCCGGTTGCCTCGATTATGCCCTCGCTCGGAGTGGGCAATGTGTCGGCGTCGGCGGCAGTGAAGGGCAGGGGCTACAACCCGATGTCGCCGCGCACCTCCATTGATGCGAAAATAGATGTGACGGCTGTCGAATATCAGAAGAGAGTGTACTCCGACCTGCGTGCGTGGGCAGAGCTTGACAGCGGAAAGGTCGATGCCGGGGTGATGTCGATGAATCATGACGCCAATTTTGATCTGTCGTTGACCGGAGCTATTTCGGCCGACGCTTATGAGGCGCAGTTTGAGGGCGATGTGCGCAATCTTGACCTGCTCGGGCTGAAAATGTCGCCCACGATGTCTAAAGGCTCATTCTCTATAGCCGGTTCAGGAAGGATGGTGCCGAAGCAAAATATCATCGATGCTGATGTGAAGGTGACCGATCTTGTGTGGGATATGCCCGACATGAGCCTTGCGACACCGGAACTTGACGCGTCGCTTGCCTCCAACGACTCCACTATGACGGTAAAGCTACAGAATGAGTCGCTTAACACCATACTTGTAGCCGGATGTCCGCTTGATTCATTCACGACACGCCTTACCTCGACCCTTGCGATTCTCGACCGCAATATCGCGGCTAAGCGCATAGATGTCGATTCAATACAGCGGGCGCTGCCTCCTTTTGTACTCGACCTCCGGTCGGGGCGCAAGAGCATACTCTCCGGCCTGCTTGAACCCTCAAAGACCTCCTTTAACACTTTGAGTCTTAACTTCCGTAACGACTCCCTGATGCACCTTACCGGCTACGCTTACGGCATAGCTGTCGGCGATACACGCATAGATACCGTCAACATTAACGCGTTTCAGCATGGCAAATATCTTGTGTACCGTGCATCAATGAACAATCGCCCGGGCACATTTGACGATTTTGCCCATGTCAACGCATCGGGATTTATAGCTGACGAAAACCTGTCGGTATTTGTCAACCAATCCAATATAAAGAATGAGACCGGATTTAAGCTCGGTATAAACCTTGCAGCCGCCGACTCGGTGATTACCATGCGTATGACACCGCTTAAGCCTGTAATCGGATACAAGACATGGAGTATCAACCCCGACAATATCATAAGTGTCAACCTGTTGAAAAAACATATTGATGCCAACCTGAATCTTGCCAATGGCGACAGCCATCTGAAGATATATACCGAGCATGCCGATGGTGATGTCGAGGAGCAGGAGGATATCGTGGTCAATGCCTCCGGCATACAGCTTGCCGACTGGCTTTCTCTGTCACCCTTTGCACCCCCTGTGGAGGGTGTGGCAGGAGCCGATATCCGTCTTGGCTGGAATGCCGAGGAAAAGTCGCTTACCGGCAATGGAAATGTGTCGCTCGACGACCTTTTCTATGGGGGAGAGCGTGTAGGTTCGTTCCTCTTTGATGTCGGGCTTATGACCGATGCTTCGGGTGTTATCAACGCCAGCACTTCGCTTATGGTCGACAGCCTTAAGGTGATTACTGCAGAGGGTACGCTCAACGACAGCACTGCGGCTAATCCGTTTATGCTCGACTTCTCGATGATACATTTCCCGCTGCGCATAGTCAATCCGTTCCTGCCCCCCGGCGTGGCAAGCCTGAGCGGCATGCTCAACGGAGAGATGGACATTACCGGCACACTTGCCTCGCCGACATTCAACGGATACCTTGACTTTGACTCGGCTTCCGTGATGGTCGACATGATAGGCACGGCGTTCCGCTTCTCTGAAAACAAGATACCCGTCGACAGCAATGTGGTGACATTTGACAACTACACTATAGCTGCGAAAAATGACAATCCGCTATATATTAACGGTTTGGTGGATATGAAAAATTTCATATCGCCTGCCATTGACCTGTCGATGAAGGCTCGCAATATGATGATAGTCGACTCGAAGAAAGGCAAAGGTGCCGATGTCTATGGAAAGGCTTATATTGACCTTGACGGCGCGGTGAAAGGCAACCTTGACTTTATGCGCGTCAATGCACGTCTTGACCTGCTTGAGGGCAGCAATGTCACTTATGTGGTGAGTACAGTGACCGATAATCTCAGCGGTCTCGGGGCTACCGACGATGACATGGTGAAATTCGTGCAGTTCTCCGATACGGCTGCCGTGGCTCTTGCCGATACGGTTGCCGATTCCGGTATGGCGATGATGCTTGATGCCCAGCTGATTGTGTCGCAGGGCACCACAATCAATGTCGACATCTCATCCAACGGTCAGGATAAGGCGCAGATTCAAGGCACGGCAAACCTTAATTTCACGATGTCGCCTTTCAGCGACATGCGACTTACGGGCCGCTTTAACATCGACAACGGTTTTGTGCGCTATACGCCGCCGCTTATGTCGCAGAAACTATTCAATTTCGAGAGCGGCAGCTACGTGGCGTTTAACGGCGACATGATGAACCCTATACTCAATCTGCACGCCCATGACACGATGAAGGCTAATGTCACCGAGAGCGGTCAGGACTCGCGACTTGTCAACTTCATAGTGGCGCTGAATGTTACCGGCACGCTTAACAACATGGATGTAGGGTTTGACCTGTCGACCAACGATGACCTCACCGTACAGAATGAGCTGGAGACGATGAGTCCGGAGCAGCGCGCCAACCAGGCTATGAACCTGCTTCTCTACAACATGTATACAGGTCCCGGCACAAAAGCGTCGGCTAATCTCGGAGGCAACCCGCTCTTCTCGTTCCTTACCTCGCGTCTCAACTCGTGGGCGGCAAACACGATAAAGGGTGTGGATATTAGCTTCGGAATTGACCAGTATGACCGCACCTCTGACGGCGCGACCTCCACTACTACGAGCTACAGCTATAAGGTGAGCAAGTCGCTCTTCAACGACCGCTTCAAGATTGTGGTGGGTGGCAATTACTCTACCGATGCCAATATGGATGAGAATTTCTCCCAGAATCTTATCAACGATATATCGTTTGAATACATGCTTAACCGTAGCGGCTCGATGTATGTAAGGCTTTTCCGCCATGTGGGATATGAGAGCATACTTGAAGGCGAGGTAATCCAGACGGGTGTCGGATTTGTCTACCGTCGCAAGCTTGCGTCGCTACGCGACATGTTCCGATTCCGGCGTCGCCAGCCCTCTGCGGAGATGGCGCTCCCGGTAGTCAATAATTCTTCTAATGACGAGAAAAAAGATGATGGCAAGACTGAATGATATTTTTTCGCGATATGGCTTCATGCCACTGGTAGCTGCCGTTTTGTTTCTTGCGGTGACTTCATGCTCTACGACAAGCCGGCTTGGCAAGGATGATGTGCTTTATACCGGTGTTAAAAAAGTGACCGTGACTCCTGCGGCAGGCGAAAAAGTGCCGGAAGGGGTCGACGACAAGATAAATACGGCGGTGAAAGTAGATCCCAACGGGCTGAAGGTGATGGGCATGACCTTCCAGTGGATTCCCATAGGGCTGTGGACCTACAATCACATGAGTAATCCCGAAAAGGGGTTAAAACACTGGCTCTACGAAAAGTTGGTTCAGGAACCGGTGCTGATAAGTGACGTGCGTCCGCAACTGCGCACTAAAATGATTGAAAATGAGTTGAGTAATTCCGGATATTTTCGCAACAAGGCGTCATATGAGCTTGTCTACAGCAAGAAAAATCCCAAAAAGGCAAAAATCGCCTATACCATTGAGACCGGTCCGGCTTATCTCCTTGACTCGATAGAATATCTGCCCGACACCTGTCATCTTTATCACAAGATTGACTCTATCGCCCGGTTTAACAACTATCTGCGCAAGGGCGAACGGTATTCGACCGACTCTTTGAGCGCGGCACGCACACGTATTGCCAACTCTCTTCGCAATCTCGGCTATTACTTTTTCTTGCCGGAATATATCGAGTATCTTGCCGACAGCACCCTTACGCGGGAGCGCATAGCATTGCGCCTCGCAATTGCGCGCAATGTGCCTAAGTTTGCGATTCAGCGCTACCGCACCGGCGACATCACCGTCTATATCAACCGTAATCAAGGGGGCGGCACTCCCGACACTATAGAGACTCCGCGAGCCACCGTAGTGCAGATGAAGCCCTCGAAGTTGCGCACCGCGATTATTCCGGAGTGTGTCACCTTCCGCAAAAACAAATATTTCTCTGTCCGCGACATGAACCGCACGCAGACCTATCTGTCGCGTCTCGGCATATTCAACTATATCAATATCCAGGCGATGCCCGACACCACATCGGCTGAGCCAAGGCTCAACGTTATGGTAGAGTGTACATTTGACGCTCCTTACGAGGCGAGCATCGAGGCTAACGTGTCGTCGAAATCCAATAGTTATCTGGGTCCGGGTCTTACTGTGGCGGTGACTAACCGTAATGTGTTTGGCGGAGGCGAGCAGCTGCGTGTGGCTCTGACCGGCTCATATGAATGGCAGACCGGCCACGACCGCAGTTCGGTGTTCAACAGCTATGAAGTGGGTCTTAACGGGTCGCTCGCATTCCCGAGAGTGCTTGCCCCGCGATTTATAAGGCTGTCACGGCGAAATCTCAACTGGACACGATTCTCGCTGAATGCCGACCTGCTTAACCGTCCCCACTACTTCAACATGGCGCAGTTCAGCGCGTCGATGAACTACGACTGGCAGCTCAGGAAATATTTTACCTATACTTACACTCCGCTGAAGCTTACCTATACTAAGATGATGCGCACTACGGCTGCGTTTGACTCAATCATCGGGGCTAATCCGGCGGTGGGGTTGAGTTTCCGTAACCAGTTTATCCCGCAGATGGCGTGGTCGATGATTTATGACCGCCGCATCAACCGCAATAACCAGATTAATATCCAGGCGTCAGTGCAGGAGGCGGGCAATGTGTGCTGGGCGCTGTGGCGTGCCTGTGGCGTGAAGGGAGAGAAAAAGCTTTTCGGTATGCCGTTCTCGCAATTTGTAAAGGCTACGGCGCAGGTCGTGTATTCGCGCCGCTTTCATTCTGAAAACTGGCTTGTCACCCGTATATACGGCGGTGTGGCTCACGCCTACGGAAATGCCTCGGAAGTGCCCTACAGCGAGCAGTTCTACATCGGAGGCGCCAACTCTGTGCGCGCTTTCACTGTGCGCAGTATCGGTCCGGGAAGCTATCATCCCGAGGGTGCAGGCTCCAATAATTTTGACGAGACCGGTACATTTAAGTTTGAGTTTAATGTCGAATACCGTTTCCGCATTTACGGTCCGCTCCACGGAGCCGTGTTCCTTGACTCCGGAAATGTGTGGTTGCTGAAAGATGACCCTTCCCGACCCGGTGGCAAGTTGGAAGGCAAAAACTTTTTCAAAGATCTTGCAGTTGGCACAGGTGCAGGATTGCGTGTCGACATAGGTATGCTTGTGGTTCGAGGCGACCTCGGTGTAGGTATACATGCTCCCTATGACACCGGCAAGCGCGGTTACTACAACATGACTTCATTCAAAAACTCGCTCGCTTTCCACCTCGCTATCGGCTACCCCTTCTGACCCTTCTGCCCCGCAATTCGTTTTCATCCGGGATACAGAGTGGCATAGGGTCAAAAGCGACCGTATAATTTGGAGTGAGTCCACGTGGTCCATCAGCCGCTTCATGGTGGTGCGCTGTTTTCCCGCAGGGAAAAATCCCTGTGTAGCCGTGAAGCGCCACGAGATTCATCGTCCATTTCATGGCGAATGCTATCCATGGTGCGCTGTTTTCCCGCAGGGAAAAATCCCTGTGTAGCCGTGAAGCGCCACGAGATTCATCGTCCATTTCATGGCGAATGCTATCCATGGTGCGCTGTTTTCCCGCAGGGAAAAATCCCTGTGTAGCCGTGAAGCGCCACGAGATTCATCAGCCATTTCATGGTGAATGCTACGTCTGGTGCGGTGTTTTCCCGCAGGGAAAAATCCCTGTGTAGCCGGGTGTTGAGCGCAGCGATACCCCCGGAATCTGTGTGTATAATCAACGTTTCCCTTTAGGGAATCATCAATCGCGCTTCATGAAGATTCCTGTCGGAAACCTCGGCTTGCGCCATGCTGTCCGGGGGTATCACTGCGTTCAACCCCCGGCTACACAATGACGATGCCCTGTCGGGCAACCCGGTATTGCGTCTGACCCACCATTCCGTTAACGGTCTCAATATTTTACTCCGGCATGTATGTTAAAAAAACGTTGGTGCGCTGTTTCCCGCAGGGAAAAATCCTTATGTAGCCGTGGGTTGAGCGCAGCGATACCCACGGAATCTGTGTGAATAATCAACGTTTCCCTTTAGGGAATCATCACTCGCGCTCCATGAAGATTCCTGTCGGAAACCTCTGCTTGCACCACGCTGTCCGGGGGTATCGCTGCGCTCAACCCCCGGCTACACAATGACGATGCCCTGTCGGGCAACCCGGTATTGCGGCAACCGTCTCAATAATAAATTCCGGCATGTATGTTAAGAAAACGTTTGGTGTAGTGTTTTCCCGCAGGGAAAAATCCTTATGTAGCCGGGGGTTGAGCGCAGCGATACCCCCGGAATCTGTGTAAATAATCAACGTTTCCCTTTAGGGAATCATCAATCGTGCTCCATGAAGATTCCTGTCGGAAACCTCGGCTTGCGCCACGCTATCCGGGGTATGGCATGGGGATAAAAAAAGGTGTACTGGGGATGCCGATACACCTTTGAGGGGATGATGGAATAGCTTATTTTTTGTTGCGGTTGCGCCAGAGGGCGGTCATATCCTCCAGGGTCTTGCCCTTGGTCTCAGGCACGAGCTTGTAGACGAATATTGCCGCGATGACGCAGATTACGCCGTAGAGCGCGTAGGCAAACATGTGACCGAAACGGTCGCCCATTCCGCCCAACTCCATGTTGTACATCGGCACGAATGTGCTTGACACGATGAAGTTGAATATCCACTGGAACGCCACTGCGATAGCCACTGCCGCGCCGCGGATGGTGTTGGGGAAGATTTCGGAGATGAGTACCCAGCATATCGGTCCCCATGAGAACATGAACGATGCAGAGTAAATCATGATGCTGACTACCGGTATGATAGGAGCCACGCCCTCTACAAGATTTGATATCGCCACACCGAATGCGCCTATCGCCATGCCGATGGAGCCCCATATGAGGAGCGGCTTGCGACCGAGCTTTTCGACAGTGAAAATAGCCACGAGGGTAAAGCCGATGTTGACGACACCCATGATGATAGTCTGTACCATCGGGTTGCCCATGTTCATTGACTCAAATATACGCGGAGCATAGTAAAGCACGGCGTTGATACCTACCGCCTGCTGGAATACTGAAAGCATGATGCCAACGAATATCACCATTACGCCAAATGAGAAGAGTCGCTCGCTCTTGACATCGACTGTTGACTTGATTTCGTTGAGGATTTCACGCGCTTTCTTTATGCCGTTGATGCGTGCCAACACACCGAGGGCTGTCTCGTCTTTGCCGACAAGGGCAAGGTAACGGGGCGACTCGGGCACAAGGCATACAAGGAGAGTGAACGCTCCTGCTACGAATGCCTCGCTTCCAAACATGTAGCGCCAGCCGGTCATGATGGTCCATGCATCGGAACCTGCTACCACGATATAGATGTTTTCAGCAGTTTTCTCGATGATAGGATTGGTATGGTCGCCAAGGATGAGGAAGTTGACGAAATACACCACAAGCTGACCGAAGATGATGGCAAACTGGTTCCAAGACACGAGGGTACCGCGGATATCGGATGGTGCCACTTCGGCGATATACATCGGGCAGATAGCAGAGGCAAGACCTACGCCGACACCACCGAGCACACGGTAGAAGTTAAACATGTAAAGAAGGCTCATAGTAGGCTTGCCTTTCTCGAAGAACATAAATTCGGGATAGTATGAGCCGAGAGCCGAGAGGAAGAAAAATACACCGGCACAGATAAGTGACTTCTTTCTGCCAAACTTTGTTGCAAAGATACCGGAGAGAGCACTACCTATGATACAGCCGAGCAATGCGCTCGACGATGTGATGCCGTGGATGACATCGGTATATACGAAGTCTTTTGCTCCTAAGAAAAATGCCTGAAGCCCTTTTTCCGCTCCTGATATTACTGCTGTGTCGTAGCCGAAGAGGAGTCCGCCGAGCACAGCGACGAGCACTATCGAGAAGAGATAGGCTTTGCTTCCTTTTTCAGGGTATTCCATATTCATGATATTTTTGGTAATGTGATAATACGACACTATGACAAAGCCCTCAGAGGGGCTTCGTCATAGTGAGAAAGTCGGTTAACTAAGTTGCCGCAGATTAGCAAGAGTAAAGAGCTACGATAGCCTCGTAAAGCTCCTGCTTGCCGCTGGTCTGCTTGGGCTCGCCGTTAGCCTTGCCATATTCGTAAACCTGCTCAAGGTTAAGGGCGCCGTTCTCAAATTCCTTACCCTTGCCGCCGTCGAATGATGCGTAGCGGTCAGCGAGCATCTTCTTGTAGGGAGACTCTTCGAGGATAGCGGCTGCGTTTTCAAGAGCGCGAGCCATAGCATCCATACCTGAGATGTGGGCGATGAAGATATCTTCGAGGTCGGTAGAGTTACGACGGGTCTTGGCGTCGAAGTTGGTACCGCCGTTGCCGAGTCCGCCGTTGCGGATGATCTGCATCATTGCCTGGGTAAGTTCGTAGTTGTCGATGGGGAACTGGTCGGTATCCCAGCCGTTCTGGTAGTCACCGCGGTTAGCGTCGATAGAGCCAAGCATGTTGTTGTCTACAGCTACAGCAAGCTCGTGCTCGAATGTGTGACCTGCGAGGGTAGCGTGGTTTACCTCGATGTTTACCTTGAAGTCTTCGTCAAGACCGTGAGCCTTAAGGAAGCCGATTACAGTCTCGGTGTCAACGTCATACTGGTGCTTAGAGGGTTCCATGGGCTTCGGCTCGATAAGGAATGTGCCGGTGAAGCCTTTTGAACGTGCATAGTCACGTGCAAGACGAAGCATCATTGCGAGGTGGTCTTTTTCGCGCTTCTGGTCAGTGTTGAGAAGTGACATGTAGCCTTCACGACCGCCCCAGAATACATAGTTGGTACCGCCAAGGGCGATAGTAGCGTCGATAGCGTTCTTGATCTGAACGGCTGCACGTGCAACTACGTCAAAGTCGGGGTTGGTGGCTGCACCGTTCATATAGCGAGCGTGGCTGAATACGTTAGCTGTACCCCAAAGGTTCTTGATGCCGGTTTCAGCCATCTTCACCTTAAGGTAGTCAACAACTTCCTTCATGTTGTGCTCATATTCTTCGATAGAGTTGCCTTCGCTTACGAGGTCAACATCGTGGAAGCAGAAATATTCGATGCCCATCTTCTGCATGAACTCGAAGCCTGCGTCAACCTTCTGCTTTGCGATAGCTACAGCGTCAGCGCCTTCGTTCCAGGGGAATTTCTTGGTTGTTCCGCCAAACTGGTCACCGCCTTCTGCGCAAAGTGTGTGCCACCATGCCATAGCAAACTTCAACCAGTCTTTCATCTTCTTTCCAAGAACTACCTTTTCAGGGTCATAGTAGTGGAATGCCATAGGATTTTTGCTATCCTTGCCTTCAAACTTGATTTTGCCGATCCCGGGAAAATACTCTTTTGTTGCCATTGCTTGTTTGTTTTAAAAGTTTGGTAATATAATTATTTAGTTAGTTGTCAATTAGTTTAGCGGAGGTGCATTTCAAGACGCTCTTTCCAGAGGTTGTAAGCGTCTACATATGCCTGACGGTCTGCTGCCACCGGCTCGATTACCTCGATGCGGTCGAGAGTGGCAAATGCCTCGTTGTTGTCGGCATAGATGCCTGCGCCGATACCTGCTCCCTTTGCTGCTCCTACCGAGCCGTCGGTGTCATACAGCTCGATGGTCGCGCCGCTGATGCCGGCGAGGGTCTCGCGGAAGAGCGGGCTGAGGAACATGTTGGCGTGACCTGCGTGGATTTTCTTCACGTCCATGCCGAGGCGCTCCATGATTTCGATACCGTACTGGAACGAGAACACGATGCCTTCCTGGGCGGCGCGCACAAGATGATGCTTGCCGTGGCGGATGAAGTTTACGCCGTGGATAGAGCTTCCGATTTCACGGTTCTGGAGCACACGCTCAGCTCCGTTACCGAAGGGAAGTATCGACACTCCCTCGCTGCCGATGGGAGCCTTGGCTGCAAGGTCGTTCATCTCGGCATAGCTGATGCCTTCGGGAGCCACGTTGCGCTTCATCCATGAGTTGAGGATACCGGTGCCGCTTATGCATGCCATGATACCGAGGCGGGTCTGGTCGGGGGTGTGGTTGACGTGGGCAAATGTGTTGACACGTGACTTGGTGTCATAGTTTACCTCGCCGTTTACTCCGTAGACTACGCCCGAAGTTCCTGCGGTAGACGCGATTTCGCCGGGGTTGAACACGTTGAGCGACAGGGCGTTGTTGGGCTGGTCGCCGGCGCGGTATGTCACGGGGATGCCTTCGGCAAGACCGAGGTCGGCGGCTGCTTCAGCTGTCACGTGACCCTGCACTGCAAATGTAGGCACGATTTCGGGGATGATGTCGCGGCTGAAGCCGAGATACTCAAGAAGGAAGTCAGCGACGTCGCCGGTCTTGAAATCCCATAGCATTGCTTCCGACAATCCGGAGATAGTGGTGCATACATGGTCGGTGAGCCTCATGGCGATATAGTCGCCGGGAAGTAATATCTTGTCGATTTTTTCAAATAGTTCAGGCTCGTGCTCCTTCACCCACGCGAGCTTGGTGGCTGTGAAGTTGCCGGGTGAGTTGAGGATATGGCTCAGACACTGCTCCTCGCCGATTTCCTTGAACGCTTTCTCTCCATAGGGTACACCGCGTGAGTCACACCAGATGATAGCGGGACGGAGCACATTACGGTCCTTGTCGATACATACAAGACCGTGCATCTGATAAGAGATACCGATAGCCTTGATGTCTTTGGGGTCGATGCCCGACTCTTTAAGGATTGCTTCGGTCGACTGCTTGAGATGAGCCCACCACTGGTCGGGGCGCTGTTCAGCCCAGCCTTGCTTGTGGGAGATAATCTCTGCTTCCACTTTCGGATAGAATGCGGTCGATACACACTTGCCGGTCTCAGCGTTTACGAGACTTGCTTTTACCGACGAACTGCCTATGTCGTAGCCTAATAGATACATTGCGTTTATTACTTTATGGTTATATTATTATCGTCTGTGTTGATTGTATATCTTGCGGTCAAACTTGTAGTACCTTGCCGCGCGGTGAGCCACTCCTGTCTCGCGCTCTTCAAGAGGTATCACGTAGTCCATCATCGCGATTTTCTTGTGGAAGTTCCTTACATCAATCTCGCGGTCGTAGATTACTTCGTAAAGTGTGCGCAGCTGTGTTGCCGTGAATTTCCTCTGTAGCAGGTCAAACATTACCGCCGGATTTACGTCGATTACCCTCCGTATGTATTCAATCGCCTCCTTTATTATAAGGTTGTGGTCGAAGGCGAGGTCGCATATGTCGGGAAGCGCCACCCATTTTGACTGATGCTCGTCAAGTGACTTGTCGAGTGACTTGTCGATTTTCACGAGGGCGAGATAGGCGATTGTCACTATTCGCTCCACGTGGGCTTTCTGGGCGCGTTCAAGCCAATGCACGTCGCGGGGGTCGCGCGTGCGGTCTTTTGAACCGAATGCCTTGAACTGCATCAGATTGACCGATTTCAGTCCGGTAAGTTCCCGTAACACTCTCTTTGCCGCCTCGTCAAGGTCTTCATCCTGATAGATGAGGCTTCCCGGCAATTTCATGTCATGGTAAGCCTTGCCATCTTCAATGCCGTGGCGGTTGACGAGCAACAGTTTGAGTTGCTCGCCATCAAATCCGATGACTACGCAGTCGACGGAGATATGATTGTTCGCCAAGGGTGGATAGGATAGGTTATTTTGCACGGCGTTTTTGTAAAAGTGTTTTTTGATAATGCAAATATAGTTATGGTTTCTGTAAAAACAATACTAATTTTTATGTTATAAAGCATTGTTTTTGCGTGTTGATAGATATTGTAGCTGTTACAATATCCCTAACTGCCTTATTGTAAGCAGTACAATAACTATCCGGCTGCTCTTGTTAAATATCGTTAATCGGTCGTTAACTTCCGGTTTGCATGTTGCTTACGGCGGTGGTGAGGGTCAGAATATGGCGCCGTTCAGGGTGATTTCGGCGCGATATGGTATCGCCTTCTGTGAGCGGGGAATTACGCGCGTGGCGTGATGGTAGTAGGCTTGCTGGCGGTCCCATGAGCGGAATGCGAGCTGGCGTGTCTCACCAGCGGGAATGCTGCACGGGAGATTGACGTTTCGGCGGTGAAGCATCTCCCCGTTGACTGAGGTGTAGGTGATGGTGATGCTTACCATGTTGATAGCCGAGCGACACCGGTTGGTGACAAAGAGGGTTTCCTGAGATGAGCGCAGGGGCTTGTCGTAGCTGCTGATTGAAAGACTGTCGGTGGCTTCGGTCAGCAGCGACGTGTCTACGGCGGCAGTGGCGGCTTTCGAGGCTTTCAGGTTGCGTCGTGTGGTCTTTGTGTCGGCGCTTACGATGAGGCAGCTTGCCGCCAGCGTGAGCATTAATATTGGCAGGCGCATGGGATGGTAGATGGTATTAAAGGTAAATCGGTTCGACAGGTCCTGTTACAGGCATAGGGTAAATTCTTATGCATCCGTCAAGGTCGCGGGGATTGTCTTCGCGGGTCGATATGCCCAGACGCGAGATGTAAGGGAGCATCCGCCAGAAGCGTATCTTGATTTTCATGCCATGCTTGTGGAAGCTCAGGCGGCTGTCGTCGGTGAGCGTCAGGGTGAATTTTTTTGGTTTCAGCAGGCGGCTTCCGCCATCGCTGTCGGTGAAGATGGTGGCGGAGTAGCTGCCGCGTTTTGCCGTGGGCGCCATATAGCCCATCACTGTACCTGGGAGCACCGACCGTGACGGCGATTGAATGATTACCATGCGGTAGCGGGTAGGCGCATCAAGTGCAGGGCGCGAGTCGGAGTCGACATCGCGTTCGATTACGATTGTGGCTCCGTCGGTGGTGAATTGCCATATCCCTTCCACTGTGTGCAGGGGGGTGGCATCGAGTCGCGCCTTTACTGCATCGCGGTCGTAGTCGCGTATAGGTAGCGGACTGGCGGCATATGTAACCGCTGTGAGAAGCCCGGTTAAGAGTATGGTGAGGAGATAGCGCATTGGAGTTGTGAGGGGAGTTATGGGGTTGTCGGATTATATGGTCTTGAACTGGTATTGCAGACCGAAGCTCAGTATCTCCTTCATCTGCACCTTGTGCCATCGTGAATCTTCAATTGACGGCTGGCTGGAGTCGTAGCGCAGGTGGATGTACATCTGTGTCGACAGGTAACGGTTGATGGAGAAATTGATGGTGTTTTCCCAGTCGCTCTGCACGTAGTCGTAGTCGGTGAAGACGAATAGTCGCGACCTGTAGGTGATGTTCCATACAATGTCCCAGCTCAGCTTTACCTCTGCATTGCTACCGACCTCGCTTGTCGAGTGGCGGCCTTCGCTGATGCCGAAGTTGGTGACGGGTATGCGGTCGCTTGTTGACATTTTCAGGTTGTAGGAAAGCGGTGCAATCGACACATCGACCTTGAAACGCTTCTTAGGGTTGGTATAATTGTAGGTCATACCGAGACCCACATTGAGTTCGCCCGGCGAGAGGAAAGCCGCCTTAAGCTCTTCGGAGTTTGGCGGGTATCCGTTGAGAAACTGGGTCTTGAACATGGCATTGAGCGAGTAATACCAGTTGTTGAACGCTTTCACGCCGAGTGTCCCGTTAAACTGGAACAGGTCTTCGCTGATGGTGTAGTTGTGTACCTCGTCTTGCGGCGCACTTGCAATGGCGAGCTTGTATTGGGTCGTTGCCTCGGCAATCAGGTTGGGGTGAAACTTGTTGTTTAGCTTCACGTTCCACCTTACGTTGCCTATCATGTTGACGTTGTTGTTGCCGCCCTGATACCAGTTGGGGCTGATGTAGGCTTGTGAAAACTGTAGGCTTGCGTTGAAGTCGTGGAGCCAGTTACGCCTCGACAGGTCGAGCTGGGTCGCTTCCGACATGATCGGTCTCTCAACCGGAGCTGCCGGTATCTCTTCCTGGATGGTGATTGTCGACTGTTGCGGGTCGACTGTTGCAACATATTTCTTGGGTGGCGACGGGAGTGTGTTGATGTTGTAGCGTACAGCCGCCGGATTCTGAATCATATAGTCCTGCTTGAGCTGACGGTAGCGGCGTGAACGGTCGGCCTCAATCTTAAGCCAGTTGAAGGTGCTGTCGGCAATCAGTGGCTCCGGATTGGTAAAATCCACGCTGTCAATATATTCGATGCGGTCAAATACTACAGGCAGAAAAGCTATCGACGGCAGTGTCGACGGCTCTATCAGCTGAAGCGGCTCTTCGTAGTCGTCGCCGGTTTCAAGCGTGTCGGTAAGAAATGCTGAAAAAGGGTCATTGGCAATCTCTTCCGCGATTTCCTCTTCCGTAAGGTCGGGGTCATTGTGGTTGAGAAGGTCGAGCAGAGTTGTGTCGGGTTGCGACGATAACTGGGCAGCGACGGTGCCTGTGGTCGCCACTGACATAAGAAGCGCAATTAATGCGGATTTTAGCGGGTGGTTAAATGACATAGCCTTTTTCTTTTGCCGATTGGTTAAGTGCCTGTTATTAAACAAGCTCTAAATTATTACTCTTTGACTCCCAGATAGATGGTGCAGGTGCCGAATGTGAGCCGCCTGAAACGGCAGTTGCGGAATCCTGCGTCACGCATGAGCTTCAGCATGTCGTCGCCTTGCGGCACGGCAGCGATGCTCTCGGGGAGATAGCTGTAGGCACGCACATCGTGTGATACCGCTCTTCCTACGAGCGGTATCACATGGCGCGTGTATAGATTGTACATGGGGCGGACAAGCCGCGAGGGAGGCACAGAAAGCTCTATGACACAAAGTACTCCGCCTCGCTGGAGCACACGGTACATCTCCCGGTAACCGGCGTCGAGATGCTCGAAATTGCGTACTCCGTAGGCTACCGTGATGCAGTCAAATACTTCCTGTGGGAAAGGCAGGTCAAGGCAGTCGCCGGTCATGAATCTCATCGAGTCGCCCGCGCCTGCCGCTTCTGCCTTGGTCCGGGCGATATTTATCATGCCTTCGCTCAGGTCTATGCCTGTTAGGCGTCCCGGGCGCAGCTTGCGGTGAAGCAGCAGCGCGAGGTCACCTGTGCCTGTCGCCACATCGAGTATGTGCTGGTGAGGGTAACGGCGAAGCATCCTGACGGCGGTGCGCCGCCAGAGTCGGTCAATGCCGAAAGTCATCATGCGGTTCATGAAGTCGTAGGCGGGGGCGATTGAGTCAAACATCTCCCTTACCTGCTCCGTCTTGCTCCGCGTGTTGTCATAGGGGTTTATTTTCTCTGCTTTTACCTCCATCGGCTGTCAGTTAGCGTGTTGCAAGATATGCCTCCACGTTGTTTTTGATACGTGTGTCAAGATCGGTGTCGTCAGTCTTGGCAAACGGTTCTCCGGTGATGTGCTCGTAAAGCTCGATGTAGCGGTCGCTTACTGAATCGCAATACTCCTCGGTCATTTCGGGCACTGTCTGTCCCTCTTTGCCCATGAAGTCATGTTCGATAAGCCATTGGCGCACAAACTCCTTTGACAGCTGCTTCTGCGGCTCTCCCTTGGCAAAGCGCTCCTCATAGCCGTCTGCATAGAAGTAGCGTGAAGAGTCGGGGGTATGAATCTCGTCGATGAGATATACTTTTCCGTCACGCTTGCCAAATTCATATTTTGTATCTACCAGGATAAGACCCTTCTCGGCTGCGATTTCAGTGCCACGCTGGAAGAGTGCGCGGGTGTAACGCTCCATGGTCTCGTAATCTTCCTTGCTCACGATACCCTGTGCTATGATTTCCTCGCGCGAGATATTTTCATCGTGACCTGCCTCAGCCTTGGTGGTAGGGGTGATGATAGGCTCGGGGAAACGCTCGTTTTCCTTCATTCCGTCGGGAAGCTTGATGCCGCAGAGTTCACGCATTCCTGCTTTGTAGTCGCGCCATGCGCTTCCGGTGAGGTAGCCGCGTATGATCATCTCGACGCGGAAACCTTCGCATTTCAATCCTACAGTCACCATCGGGTCGGGAGTGGCGAGCTTCCAGTTGGGCACGATGTCGGCGGTCGCGTCAAGGAATTTTGCCGCAATCTGGTTGAGCACCTGTCCCTTGTAGGGGATACCCTTGGGGAGAATGACATCAAATGCCGAGATGCGGTCGGTGGCGACCATCACCATGAGGTCATCGTTGATGTCGTAGACGTCACGTACTTTTCCGTGGTACACGCTTTTCTGTCCCGGAAAGCTAAATTCGGTGTGGGTGAGAGTTTTAGCCATTGTTGTAATTATGATTGATTATGATTGTTTTGATAAAATGTCTGTGCTTGGGGTCAATCTGTCTCGGCAGCGTCAAGGGTTGCCTTGATGTCGGCGGCTGCCTCGGTGGGGTGTTCCTTCTTGAAGTCATCCCACTTCTGGTAGGCATCCACGATGCGCTGCACAAGCTGATGACGCACAATATCTTTTTTCCCGAACTCCACCATGCCTATGCCCGGCACGCCTTTCAGTACCCTCAGTGCCTGCACTAATCCTGAGGTGACGCTGCGCGGCAGGTCAATCTGGGTCACGTCGCCGGTGATAATCATCTTGGCGTTCATGCCGAGACGCGTGAGAAACATCTTTATCTGATGGGTGGTGGTGTTTTGTGCCTCGTCGAGCACGATGACAGCATCGTTGAGTGTCCTGCCTCGCATGAAAGCGAGCGGGGCAATCTGGATTACGTTGGTCTCCATATACTCCTTAAGCTTCACGGCGGGTATCATGTCTTCAAGCGCGTCATAAAGCGGCTGCAGATATGGGTCGATTTTGTCTTTCATGTCTCCGGGCAGAAATCCGAGCTTTTCACCTGCCTCGACTGCTGGACGGGAAAGTATGATTTTTCTTACCTCGCGGTTTTTGAGCGCTCTCACGGCGAGGGCGATGGCTACGTAGGTCTTACCCGTTCCGGCAGGACCGAGCGCAAAGGTAAGGTCGTTTTTGATTACAGAGTCGACAAGAAGCTGCTGATTGGGGTTGCGGGCCGAAATAGGCTTGCCGTTGATTCCGAATATCACCACATTGTCTTGCTTCATTTCCTTTGGAGCATCGCCGTGGATTATATCGAGTATCACATCCTCCGATAGCTTGTTGTATTTTGCACAATATGCCTCAAGCTCCTTGACTTTTTTCTCAAACAGGGCGGTTTCCTCCGGGTCGCCGATTACTTTTATTACCTGACCCCGCGCTGCCATGCGCAGTTTCGGAAAGAGGTTTCTGATAAGCTGCATATTGCAATTGTTTATGCCATAGAAGCTTACCGGATCAACACTGTCTATGATTATTATGCGTTCAATCATACTGTAATATTGAGTTTACAAAGATACAACAATATTATGATAATAATAGTTAACTCCGAATTTTCATAATAGTAAACTTTGCACTCAACTGATAAACGCATTCACCTGTCCCGCCCGCCACTCCCGCCATTACGGAATCAATCAATTATTTTGGAAACTTCTCCTTTGGTGAATATTATGATAAGGTCGTTGCTATAAATCCAACGTGTGCGGTCGCCTGTGTGTCGCTGCGACTGCGGCATTCCGAGCAACACCTTTATTTCAAGTTCTGTCATGCCGGGCATCGGTTTCCCGGTGCTCATTGCCTCAGGATGGTCGAATTTCAAGCCGGGGTTTTCTTTGATGAAGTCAGTCATCATTCCGAAGTATCCGGCGTTTATCGCCGCAAATTCTTCGATTAGTTCGCGATGGCGTGTATTTGTCGCCGGATTTAGCTTTTCAAATGGAAGTGTGCGAGGCACTATGCCTTTTTCGCGGTAGCGCGCATCGATGTCATATATGGTATAGCTGAGTAATCCGTCATGACATTCAATCAGTGATATGCGCGTATAGGTGGTTTCGGTGTTGTTGCTACCCTGAGTGGATCGTTGCAGGAGAGAGAATGAATTGTTGTCATAGTCGGTCTGCTCGATTTTCTCAATCTCAAGGTTCAGATTTTCTGCAGCATAACACATTGCAGCGGCAAAAATATTGGCGCTCTTTATTCCCGGGATACTGATGGTGCCCCTGATTATCGCTGAACCTTCAACACTTTTGGGATATACAAGCGGCAGATTTCCGCATTTTTCCTGTAGTCGGGCGGTGTCGGTCCATGCCGTATAATCAAATGGTACGTACTCTTTTTTCTTAAAAATGTCGAGTGCGACAGCTTTTGTCATAGCTGTAGAGAGAAAGATGGATATGAGCAATATGCGTAACATGGGTGATGAGATATTATAATATGCGTCGCGCAACATCCGACATTGTAAGTGTCTTGAGTGTCGCGCGACATAATGTTGTAGATTAATTGAAAAGACAGGATTGATTAGAATGCCACCCCGAGGCGAAGCATAAGATTTGACGAGCATCCGGTTTTTGTGCTCTCTCCGTCAAATTCATTCACCATGGTTCCGAAGCCGCGTTGCCAGGTTACATCAATGTTAAACCGGTCATACCACATACCGATGCCGAGCTGGATGCCACCGTCAAAGTCTTCGTAACCACACTCGTCTTTGAACTCATCCCAGTCGAGATCGTCTATCTTGTGACCATCTGCCTTACCCGACAGGGAGTGGGCAAAGTCATAGCTGAGATAGCCGCCGAAGTGAGCGTCGATTTTGATTTTGTCGGTCACTGAATATTTGTAGCCGATAGTGAAAGGAGAGTAGGTGAGATTCCATGCAAGAAGCGATGCCTTTATTTCGCTCTCGTCAATTTTTTCGGTAACTGCGCACCCCCGGTTGCCGAGTCCGAGCTCCATTCCCCAGTAAAGTCCTGATTTGCCGATTGCCTTTTGAAATCCGAAGTCGACTACAAAGCCTGTCTTTGTGCCGAGTGAGAGTTTTTCGCCGTCGGCATCATATTCGATGCTGCTAAGTCCTGCGATGTTATTAAACGATGCGCCTGCGCGGGCATACCATAGTGTGGGATTTTTTGCCTTTGTGTAAGTGCGTGATGTGAGCATCTGGGCAGATGCGCCGAGGGCGAGTATGCCCATGAGCGCTGTTAGCATGATTTTTTTCATTGTTAAAAAATTAAGTAATAATGTTGGTTAATATAAGTAATGGATTTTGTGATGATTCATGTGATGCCGGCCGTTTATTTGCCTTTTTGATTGGGCTGGTTGGGCGTGATAGATGGCGAAATCATAACGCTGGAGTTGGCGACGGGGTATACTACTCCCATCATTTCGATTTCGGCTTTGGATGCCGGGCGGAAATTAGTGTATTTTACCGGATAGCCTGAAAGCTCTATATACATTTTCTTGGAATCTTTTTCACTGACATAGGAGTGATACACGACTTCAATCACGGCATCGGCGTCGGCTTCGCGGCAGGCAAGGAACAGGGCGTTGCTTTTAAGATTGTCGAGGTCGCCGTTGGTGGTGTCTTCAATTGATTTGATGTCAAAGATGTAGGGACCGTAGATTTCACGCTCGTTGCTCAGCATGGTCATGTCACATATCTGTGGCGTGATTACCATTCTGATTTCCGGGTTGATACGTCGTGCTTGTGATTCTTCCCATGTGTTTTTCGCCTTGTTTGACTGGGCTGACCCTGCGATGATGCCGCCTGCGAGAAGGGCGAGCGTCATGGTGGTGCGTAAGGGATTCATAATGCGTTGCCCTGGGGTTTGTGTCGGGCGCAACTTCTAAGGTGCATGACCGTTCCCTTGTCGCTGCAGGTTTAAACTTAAAGGTTGTGTTACTACACAAAAAAAGCGCGGGAACTGCATCAACTTTGCTTACCCCGCCCTTCAGGCTTCTCGCATTGCCATCGACAGAGGATAAGCAACGACGGTCAGCCCGCGCAGTATATGGATAAATGCGACACCACGGTGGAGGAGCAAGCTCCTATACCGAAATGCCGTAGGTAGGTGACGGAATTAACCGCACTAATCCATATTAGCGCAAACCGTTTCGTTGCTGTCTACTTCTCTGTCCTGGAAATTTTGCGAGAATTTGAAGGGTCAGAAGATAAACGCGTTGAAACGCTTTTTCACAATGTACACGGCCTGCTCCTCTGAGCTGACCGTTGCTGCAAAGTTACTTAAAAACTTGAATTATTCAAATTATTGCGGTGAGATATGATTGATTAGGCAAAAAAAGAGAATGCACCGGGATTACCGATGCATTCTCTTTTTTATTCGCGGGATAAGGCGTGTTAACGCTTTTTCAGCACCTGACAGGTGCGGGCGGGGAGGTAGAGCTTCAGCCAGCCTTTGCCGTCGGGGGCATACAGCTCATCGTGTTGCGTGAAGTGATGTACTCCCTCGTCGATGTTGCCGAAGCCGCCAAATTCAGGGCTGTCGCTTGACAATACTACCTCATATTCGCCTTCAGGGGCGAGGAATCCGTAGCCGTTGTAAGACTTGAACGGTGACCAGTTGAATACAAACACGTAGTCGCCGCGCATGAACGCAAGCACCTGGTCGTCATCTTTGTCCCAGAGTTTCACTATGGGAAGTGACTGGAAGTCGTAGATGTCGTCGACAAGGTGAATCATGGCGTTGTCAAACGCGTTAAGCTCGCAGTAGCGCAATTCTTCACGGTCGACGAGATCCCATTGGCGACGCGCATACTTGTAGCTCCAGCCGTTGCCCTCGCGGGGGAAGTCAATCCATTCGGGATGACCAAACTCGTTGCCCATGAAGTTGAGGTAGCCTCCGTTGATGGTGGCGAGTGTCACCAGTCGTATCATCTTGTGCATGGCGATACCGCGGTTGACGGCGGCGTTGTCGTCGCCCTTTGTCATGTGCCAGTACATCTGGTCGTCAATCAGGCGGAATATGACTGTCTTGTCGCCCACAAGCGCCTGGTCGTGGCTCTCGACATAGTTGATGGTCTTTTCATCGGCGCGGCGGTTGGTAAGCTCCCAGAATATCGAGGTCGGATGCCAGTCTTCATCTTTTTTCTCTTTCAGCATCTTTATCCAATAGTCGGGCACGCCCATTGCCATGCGGTAGTCAAATCCTATGCCGCCGGCCTTTATCGGCGTGGCGAGTCCGGGCATGCCGCTCATCTCCTCGGCTATCGTGATAGCCTTGCGGTTGACTTCGTGTATGAGCTTGTTGGCAAGCGTGAGATATGTGATGGCGTTGGTGTCCTGACCGCCGTTGTAATAGTCGCCGTAGGAACCGAATGCCTGTCCGAGACCGTGGTTGTAGTAGAGCATGGAGGTCACCCCGTCAAAGCGGAAACCGTCAAAGCGGAATTCCTCAAGCCAGTACTTGCAGTTGGAGAGGAGGAAGTGGATTACCTGGTTTTTGCCATAGTCGAAGCAGAGTGAGTCCCAGGCGGGATGCTCGCGGCGTCCGTCGCCGTAGAAATACTGGTCGTAGCTGCCGTCGAGCCTGCCGAGACCTTCGACTTCGTTTTTCACTGCGTGGGAGTGTACGATATCCATGATTACGGCTATGCCTGCCTCATGGGCGGCGTCGATAAGCGCCTTAAGCTCTTCGGGGGTGCCGAAGCGGCTTGACGGAGCGTAGAAGCTTGACACATGGTAGCCAAACGACCCGTAGTAGGGGTGTTCCTGGATAGCCATGATCTGGATGGCGTTGTATCCGTCTTTTACTATGCGCGGCAATACATTGTCTTTAAACTCGGTGTAGGAGCCTACTCCTTCGCGCTCCTGCGCCATGCCGATGTGACATTCGTAGATGAGGAGCGGGCGTGTATCGGGGGAGAAGCGTTTCACTTTCCACTTGTAGGGCTTTTCGGGAGCCCATACCTGTGCGGAAAATATCTTGCTCTGCTCGTCCTGCACGACGCGGTTGGCGTAGGCGGGTATGCGTTCGCCGGCGCCTCCTTCCCAGCTTACGATCATCTTATATAGGTCGCCGTGGTGGAGCGCGTCTTTTTTGAGCTTGATTTCCCACACTCCGTTGCCCACCGGCTTTAGTGCGTATTTACGGTATTCTTTCCATCCGGAGAAGTCGCCTATGAGGGTGATGCCGGTGGCGTTGGGTGCCCATTCACGGAATACCCAGCCTGTTTCGGTACGGTGAAGCCCGAAATAGTTGTAGGCATTGGCAAATGCTTTCAATGACCCGTCGGCGGCGATAAGTTCTTTCTCTTTTTTCATGGCGTCTTGATGCCTGCCTGTGATAGCGTCGGCATAAGGCTCAAGCCACGGGTCATTTTTAATGATGGATAATGTTGCCATAAGTTAATGTGGTTTTATATATACTTAATCAGGTTGTGATAATCTATTGATTACAAATCTAACAAATTAAATCCGAGATTACACAATCATTGATGCTATTTTTTGTGAAAAATGGCTATACGTCCCTCCATGCCTTATAAAAGGAGCATCTCCATTCCCCTGCGCAGAGTGATATCAGCGGAGTTTATATCGCGTTATTGCGGAGCAATTGGCTGCCACTTCATCGATTATCTGCCGACAGCGTTGTTCACTCATTTTTATTCTCTTGCCTGCCGCGATAAAGTCGGACAAAAGGGGGTGTCCGGTGCCGTTGACCGACGTGGCATGCTCGCCGTTATAACCCTCTGTGCAGAGTGTCAGGTCATAGGCGGGTGCAAGTCTCCATGCCCGCTTCCCGTCGGGACAATGCGTGACAATGAAGCTGAAATTCTTGCAATGGTCATCTTTGTTGTCGGTCAAGTAATTGAATATCATGCGTCGATACATCTCTTCTACATCTTCGGGATTTTGAGTGAGCCAGCCGGTGAGAGAGAGCAGATTGCAGTAGTCGAGTAGAGGAGTAGAAAGAGATATCGAGAGCAAGCCGCCTGCAGTCGCGGTGTGTAAGCGCTCCCCGGAAGGAGTGATGTCAAAGCGTCGGGAGGCAAAGTATTTGCCGTTGACGAGCTTAAAATCAGGCAGATTGATGCCACATTGCCTTGCAATCTCATTATACCTGTATTCCTGAATCCCCATATCTTCCGGGTCATATGTGTGACGGAATTTTACGAGCCAGTGACCGTCATCGTCAGAGAAAATGGCTTTCGGTCGCGCGCCTCCGCTATTGCCGCTTCTAAACAGGAGCAGCGACGCGTCGTAGTCTTGTCTCTCTTTCAGTACTTCCAGCGCCTTGGCTTGCAACGCGTCAAAGTCATTGGTCTCATCTCCGGTTACTATTCTGTTTTCGGGAGAGAAAGTGAGCGCTCCCATGCCGTTGTTGCCAACTATGCTAAGACGGTCAAGTGCCGAAAGGTCGTAATCGTTTATACCCTCGCGTAACAATGCCTTATGAAGGAGGTATCTTCCATATCCGTCGGGGAGACTGTCTTCAAATATGCCGAAATTTCCACTGAAGGGGGTTGGCTTGGCAATGAAAATGCCCGGTTTGAGCGGCAGCTCCAGGGGGGATATGCTAAATCCCTCGGCAAGCCACTCTTTGTCATACTCAAATGTGCAAAGGCGGTTGTCGGGTGTGAGCGACATGAGTCCTACCTGAAGGTCATGATATTTTACGGAGAGATGGGTGACGGGTTTCATTGGCGGGGAGTATGGGCTTTTTTCTTGCCGGTGTTTTTACGGATTTGCAGCAGCTCCTCCATCGTGGAATATTTCGGGGCGGCAAATATGTCGCGTATTTCGGTGAGATAACCGAGTGCCATGGCAAGCAGTATGAGATTTTTCAGCGATATCAGCCCTTTCTGCTCGAAGCGGGTGATATTGGAGAGGGCGACGCCCGACTTTCGGGCAAGCGTTTCGCGGGTTATAGACTTTTCTATGCGTCGCCGGCGGAAATCATCGGCAATTTTACGTGTGACATCATCCACATCGGGAGGCATAAGCTGCTCCAGAAGTGATAACATATTGTCAGTATCGCTGATATTTGCCATGATTCTACCTAAATATTATCAGATACAAAGATACATAAAATAATGACGAAATCAAATTTTTTACGTCATGATACATGAAAAAGTAGGCTGCCGGCTTCGCAAGGAGGCAGCATTTGACGGTTAGTTTGAGGCTTAGGCGGTAGCGGCGTTGTTGTCAGATGCGATTTATTGCCATGTCGAGGGGATGGGGTCAGATGGCTGTGAGGTTGAGGATTTCCTGAAGGAGGGAGACAGCTTCCTCAACTGTGGGCACGTCGCTGATGACGATGCTGCGGCGTCCGTTTTTCTCGCGGATGCGGCAGCGGCGCGGATGTGCCTGCATGTAGTTGAGTATCCTGCCAAACATGGGCGACTTGTAATATGCCTGGTTGCTGTCGTCGACAAAATACATGTACATCTGTCCCATCTTGAGCATGATTTTTTCGATGCCGAGACGGCGTGCGAGGTAGCGGAGGCGCGGTATGCGGAGCAGTTCGGCGGTTACTTGGGGTATTTTGCCGAAACGGTCCTCAAGGTTCATTTTAAACCGTTGGAGGTCCAGCTCGCGTTCTATGCCGTCCAGCTCTTTGTATAGGCTTATGCGCTCGCTCTCCTGCGGCACATAGTCGGGGGGAAGCAGAAGCTCCATGTCGCTCTCCACGGTGCAGTCGGCTACAAACTCTTCTTCGCCGGTGCCGTCGTCGGCTGTCAGCGTGTCGGCAAATTCCTCGTTTTTCAGTTCGGTCACCGCTTCCTTGAGTATACGCTGATAGGTTTCGTAACCGAGGTCGGCGATAAATCCCGACTGTTCGGCTCCGAGCAGGTTGCCTGCGCCTCTGATGTCGAGGTCCTGCATGGCTATGTGTATGCCTGAGCCGAGCTCGCTGAAGCTTTCTATTGCCTGAAGTCGTCGTCGCGCTATCGGGGTGAGCGGCAGATGAGGTGGCACGAGCAGATAGCAGAATGCCTTGCGTGAGCTTCGGCCTACTCGCCCTCGCAGCTGGTGAAGCTCGCTGAGTCCGAAATTCTGCGCGTTGTTGATGACTATCGTGTTGACATTGGGCATGTCGATACCTGATTCGACGATGGTGGTGGCAAGCAGCACATCGTAGTCGTGGTTGGCGAAGTCGATGATTGCTTTTTCCAGTTTGTCGGGAGGCATCTGTCCGTGAGCCACTATGGTGCGCGCGTCGGGCACAAGCCGTTTAATCATGTTTTCGAGGTCGTACAAGCCCTCGATGCGCGGGTTGATTACAAATACCTGACCGTTGCGCGACATCTCGAAGTTGACGGCTTCGGTGATGATGTCGTCGTTGAGGGCATTGATGGAGGTGAGTATCGGGTAGCGGTTGGCGGGCGGGGTGGTGATTGCCGAGAGGTCGCGGGCACCCATGAGCGAAAACTGCAGGGTGCGCGGTATCGGGGTCGCCGACATGGTGAGGGTGTCGACATTGACCTTCAGCTGCTTGAGCTTCTCCTTGACTGCCACGCCAAATTTCTGCTCCTCGTCGACTATCAGCAGCCCGAGGTCCTTGAACCTGACATCCTTGCCTATGAGCTTGTGGGTGCCGATAAGTATGTCGATTTTTCCTTCGGCGAGGTCGGCGAGTATCTTCTTGACATCTTTTGCCGAGCGGGCGCGCGATATGTAGTCGACCCGCACCGGAAATTCTTTCAATCGCTCGCGGAAGGTGTTGAAATGCTGATAGGCGAGCACGGTGGTGGGCACAAGCACGGCGGTCTGCTTGTTGTCGGTGGCAGCCTTGAACGCCGCTCTTATCGCCACTTCGGTCTTGCCGAATCCTACGTCGCCACATATAAGGCGGTCCATCGGACGGGGCGACTCCATGTCGCTCTTCACTGCCTGGGTGGCGGTGAGCTGGTCGGGGGTGTCCTCGTAGATAAACGATGCTTCAAGCTCCTGCTGCATGTAGCTGTCGGGCGAGTAGGCAAATCCCTGCTCGTCTTTTCGGGCGGCATAGAGCTTTATGAGGTCGCGCGCTATATCTTTGAGCTTAGACTTGGTGCGGTCTTTCATCTTTCCCCACGCGCCTGAGCCGAGACGGTTGATGCGTGGCTCCACACCCTCCTTGCCGCGATATTTCGACAGCTTGTGGAGCGAGTGGATGCTGACAAGCAGTATGTCGTTGTTGAGGTAGATGAGCTTTATCATCTCCTGCATGCGCCCGTTGACCTCGGTGCGTATCAGTCCGCCGAATTTCCCGACACCGTGGTCTACATGGACTATGTAGTCGCCGGTCTCGATTTGTCCCAGCTCTTTCAGCGACAGGGCGAGCTTGCCTGAACGCGCGCGGTCGCTCTTGAGGTTGTATTTGTGGAAACGGTCAAATATCTGGTGGTCGGTAAATATGCAGGTCTTGGTAGAGTGGTCGACAAATCCTTCGTGGATTGTCGAGATGACGGGGGTGAAGCGTATGTCGTCGCCACGGTCATCGAATATGGCGCGCAGTCGCTCTATTTGCTTCTCGGAGTCGCTGAGTATGTAGATGGTGTACTTGTCGGCGAGAAACTTGGCAAACGAGTCGCTGATCAGGTCGAAATTTTTGTGGTATATGCCCTGCGGGGTGCAACCGAAGCCTATTGCAGTCGACGTGTCGCCGTCGGGATTGTCGGCAGCCGCGGTGAAATGGATAAGCCGGTGGCGGCTGAGCGCGGCGGCAAATTCTTCCGGGTCGATTACCTGCTGCATGGCGTTGCTGTCGCCCTCCTCGGCTATCAGGGCGCTGTCGCTGAAACTGTCGGCTGCTATGGCCTTGATGCGCTCCACAGTGTAGTCGGCGTCGCGCACCCATATTGCGCAGTCATCTTTGATATATGACAGGAGCGAGCCGCTTGACTGCTGCGCCACGTTGGAGGTGACGGCTATTGAATCAAGGCGGCGTTCCGAGAGCTGGGTCTCGATATTGAATGCGCGTATTGACTCTATCTCATCACCGAAGAAGTCGATGCGAAATGGCTCTTCAGAGCTGTAGCCGTAGATGTCGAGGATGGAACCGCGTATGGCGAAATGACCGGGGTCATACACATAGTCGACTTCCTGAAATCCGTTGGTGCGGAGCCATTTTGCCGTCTCGGCGAGGTCGGCTGTGCCTCCTTTGGCGAGATGCAGCGTATGGGCATCGATGGTGGCACGTGACGCCACTTTCTCGGCGAGTGCCTCAGGATAGGTCACGACGTAGCGCAGCGCCGGGTCGGTGTCCCAGCGGTTGAGAGCCTCGGTGCGCATGATTTGCGAGGGCGGGTCGGGCTGACCGTACTTGATGGCGCGTTTATAGCCCGACGGAAACATCAGCACAGCGCCTTCGCCCATCACTCTCGACAGGTCGTGATAGAGGTAGCCGGCATCGTCGAGCGTGTCGCCGACGACAAGCACAGGCGCGCCACCCTTCGGGGTGTCAAGCGCCCCCATCAGCATCGACGGCGATGACCCTGCAAGCCCGTAAAGGGTGATGCGTTTGACGCGCTTGTCGGTCAACGCCGCAGTCAGAGCCTCGCGCCGTGCCGGCGTGAGCATATTTTTGCACAATTCGTCGAGATTCATCTCTTGCTACTTTGCAGCGGGAGAAAGCAGATCCTTGTAACGCACCTTGTCGTTGAGCACAACTACCGCCGAGTCAAGGGTCGGGTCGCGTTTGAGCGCCTCGATTACCTGTCCCTTCTGGTAGTAGTAGCGGCGTATGATTTCCGAGGCGAGTATCTCCTCGATATCCTTGCGGTTGTTGTCGAGGTCATAGCTGAGGTCATGCTTCAGCAGCCCTTCGAGCACGCTGAACTCCTTGCTGGTGGAATCGTTCATGTAACCCTCGATTTCGGCAGCCTTCTTCAGCGATGCGAGCATCTGCTCACACACCTTGTCATAGTTGAATTTCTCCGGGTCGATATACTGCTTGAAGTCGTCAAATATCGAGTCGGTGATCTGCCACTCCTCTGCGGGGGCTATCTCGGGGTTCATGGCGGCGTAGCGTGTCGCGTAGTCAAATGCCCAGTGGTCGCTCACGATGTTGTAGGTAAGGCGGTTGGCTTCGCCGTAGTCGATGTCGATGTCGGGGGTGATGCCTCCGCCGTCACGCACTTCCCTTCCATGCACGGTCTTGAACACATTGGTAAGCGAGTCGGGTATGCGTGCCACTGAGCCGTCGGGATTGCGGTGGCTGTAGTCAATTGCCTGGATAAGGCGTCCCGACGGGATATAGTACTTGGCGATGGTCACTTTCAACACTCCGTCGTAGGGGAGGGGACGGGTCGACTGCACGAGTCCCTTGCCGAATGAGCGGTTGCCTATGATTACAGCGCGGTCAAGGTCTTGAAGCGCGCCGGCTGTGATTTCGGAGCTTGACGCCGACCCGCCGTCAATAAACACGGCAAGCGGTATCTGGGTGTCGATGGGTGCCGATGTGGTCTTGTAGACCTTTTCGTTGAGCAACCCTTTGCCGCGTGTGCGGAGCACTTCGGTATTTTTCGGCACGAAGAGTCCCACGATTTTCACCGCTGCTTCAAGGAGTCCGCCACGGTTGCCGCGAAGGTCGAGCACGATTGACTTCACACGCGGGTCCTTTTTCAACTCGATAAGGGCATTGCGTACATCGGTGGCTGCCTTGTCGGTAAACGATGTAAGATTGATGTAGCCGATATTGTCTCTC
The DNA here is from genome assembly GCA_910578835.1 of uncultured Muribaculum sp. Classification (GTDB taxonomy): domain Bacteria; phylum Bacteroidota; class Bacteroidia; order Bacteroidales; family Muribaculaceae; genus Muribaculum. Next base: position 1,512 of record CAJTSK010000027.1, on the reverse strand, counting down.
ACTACACCGTAGTAAGGCACGGCGGGGAGCTGTATCTTGCGACGGGTAATGTCAAATGTCAGGATGGAGTCGCTGACATAGGGGCGGTTGACCACGACTTTCACCGGTGTGCCCGCCTGTCCTTTCAGCTTCTCGCTCACCTGTGCGCTGTGCCAGGTGGTCACGGTGTCATTGTCCACCATGATTATGTGGTCGCCGGGGCGCAGACCCGCCTCTTGCGCCGGGCTGCCCTCGTAAGGTTCCGAGATAAACACGCCCTTTCCGGGCTTTTCAAGGATGACCGACCCTATGCCGGCATATTCGCCCGAGGTCATCATCGTGATATCCTCTTGCTGTGAAGCAGGGAAATACTCCGTATAGGGGTCGATGTCGTTGAGCATCGCCGCTATGGCGGTGTTGATCGACTTCTCCGCGTCAATGGAGTCGACATAGTTGGTCTGCAGCTCCTTGTAGAGCGAATTGAATATGTCGAGATTGCGTGTGATTTCCGCTTTGTTGCTACGGGTAGCGGCAATAGCCGACAGCGCGAGAGCGGCTACAAAAGCTACGGCTCCCACACGTCCCGGAAGTGAATTACGATACTTCTTCATCCTGTTGTTTCAATTGAGTTGCTAAGTTACTTAATATTTATAACAATCAATTCTTAATTTTGTCTAAATCGGTTAATAAATAGTTTTCAACAACCCCATGCAAGGATTGGCTGCGCGGATGGAATGCCCGTGCGGGGACTGGTTGCGCGGGTGTGTGCCGGATGGAATGCACATGTGTGGGGAATGGGTTGCGCGGGTGTGCGGGGGATGGAATGCACATGTGCGGTGATTGGTCTGCGTGGATGTGTGTTGGATGGAATGCCTGTGTCGGGGATTGGCTGCGCGGGTGTGCAGTGGATGGAATGCACATGTGCGGTGATTGGTCTGCGTGGATGTGTGCCGGATGGAATGCCCGTGTGGGGGATTGGTTGCGCGGGTTGATGCATCCCCGTATGGGGATGGTCTGATGTGTAGCCGTGGGTTGAGCGCAGCGATACCCACGGGCCGTAAGGGCGCAATATATGTTTCCGGAAGGAATCCTCTACCGTGACGAGGTTGTCGGAGATTTTCCCTGTAGGGGAAAGAGATAGTTAGCCGCGGGTAGCGCCGGAGGCGCACCCGTGGTTAAGATGCCCTCCCACAACCCCATGCCTACCCTGGGAGGGTTGCACGCAATCAGTCAGGTATGTTATGCAACCGCTCCGGGTTGAGAATATGTGATAAGGAGTCGAGCCACGGGTGCACCTCCGGCGCTACCCGCGGGTAACGGCATCTTGCCCCTTCAGGGCAATGTCAGATTTTGGTTGTCAGTTGTCGGTTGTCAGTTGTCAGTGGGATGAGTGTCGGGGATTGGTTGCGCGGGTGTGTGTCGGATGGAATGCACATGTGCGGGGATTGGTTGCGCGGGTGTGTGTCGGATGGAATGCACATGTGTGGGGGATTGGTTGCGCGGGTGTGCAGTGGATGGAATGCCTGTGTTGGG
>CAJTSK010000026.1 GCA_910578835.1 uncultured Muribaculum sp. | reverse complement strand
GCAAAACGAATATCCTTGGCAGGGAAATAAGTAAAACCTTCTATATTGAACTCATCACTATCAATGGTATAATTCAGCATTAAATCATCCTCGACACGTCCGTGAAACCCTATTTTATAGATCTCATCGTCAATCAATTTATCGATTATGCCTACGAGTATGGCATCGGAAATCTCGCGGTCAACTTCTGCCACCATGCCATCCTCGTTACCATCGCTATAATAATGCGGAAATCTATTATAATAATACGGCTCCATATTATAGGTCGATTGACTATAGCTGACCATGCTGTATTCAAGCATAAGCTTATCGTTGTCAAGACGCAGTTCTTTGGCTGCATAGAAGGCACCCTTGAAATACCCCCAGAGTTCACCCGGCTCAAAGAATTTGTTGTACTCTGCTTCCCGGAGGTATAGAGTGCTTTTCCCCTTCTCCTTCATACGGGATATGATTGCCGGGACACATTCAGTCCATACAAACTCCCTGCGTTCCTCTTCAATAGTCGATATTTGTCCGGCCATATCCGCAAGCCGGGTCTTCATTTCCTTGTTCGTCATAGTCTTATAGTTTAGTGGTATTATCTCCACTCCTTCCGGTAACTCGGCCTTGATTTTCTCTACGGTCTCGTCCGAACAGTTTTTCATGATTACGGTCTTGAGGCTACGGCAACCGTAGAACATTTTGCCCACGTCAGCATTTGACGCGTCAAACGAACTGATATTCAGTGTAACCAGCTCGCTGCAATCCGCAAACATTCCAAACATCGATTCCACCTTTGATGTGTCGAAATTGCTCAAATCAAGCGAAGTCAGCCCGTTACAACGCAGAAACATCTCACTCATATCCTCGACATTCGAGGTGTCGAACGCGCTTAAATCAAGAGCCGTCAGCGCATGGCAGTCAATGAACATTCCGCGCATGCTTTCCGCCTTTGAGGTGTCTAACCTGCTTAAATCAATCGAGGTCAGTTTCTCACAGAATCCAAACATATAGCTCATTCTAATCACCTCTGAAGTATCGAGAGAGCTAATGTCAAGCGTCTCCATATCGCAAAGATTCGCATGTGAACACATATAGCCCATGTCGGTTTTATCGGGAATTTCCATTTCGTGTCGTCAGTATTATATTGTTTTGTGAGAATGTTGAGTATTATAATATGATAGCAGACTGAGCGAATCAGTTACACACATGCAAAGATAGCCAATAAGCGGATACAGTGGTAGTTAAATCGTTTCTTGACACTATATAACTGCTGTTTTTAACTCAATTTCTTGACAAATCAACCTACGACATTCAGGAGCAGAGTAAAAAAAGAGAGCGGTAGTTTAGTTTCCCTGACTGAATACTATCGCTCTCCTAAATGCATCATTGAATGATTTCCACACCTTCCGGCAATACAGACTTGATTTTCTTGATAGTCGCTGCTGAACAGTTTCTCATGATCACGGTCTTGAGACTATCGCAGCCGACGAACATATTATTCATCGCCCTTTTCTTAACCTTAGAAAGATTAATTGTGCTCATATCGATTGTCTCCAACTTGCTACAACGCCAAAACATCGCACTCATATCTGTTACCTCCGATGTGTCAAACGAACTGATGTCAATTGATGTCAACGCCCTACAATCGCCAAACATTCCGCTCATGTCAGTTACTTTTGAAGTATCAAATGAACTAAGGTCAAGTGATGTCAGTTTGTCACAATCGCCAAACATATTATGCATGTCAGTCACTCTTGACGTGTCAAACGAACTGAGGTCAAGTGATGTCAGTTTGTCACAGTCACTAAACATTCCGCTCATGTTAGTCACATTTGATGTATCAAACAGGCTGAGGTCAAGTGATGTCAACGCCCTACAATTGCCAAACATTCCGCTCATGTCAGTTACTTTTGAAGTATCAAATGAACTAAGGTCAAGTGAACTCAACGCACTACAAAGATAAAACATCCGACTCATGTCAGTCACTTTTGATGTATCAAACATGCTTAAATCAAGAGATGTCAGTTTATCGCACCAATAAAACATATGAGACATCTTTACTACATTTGACGTATTAAACGAACTGAGGTCAAGTGATGTCAACGCGCAACAACAATAAAACATTGATCTCATGTCAGTCACTTTTGACGTATCAAATGAACTGAGGTCAAGTGATGTCAACGCTTTGCAATCCATAAACATTAATCCCATGTACTTTACCTTTGACGTGTCAAGCGGATTGAGATCAAGAGATGTCACACTACAACCGCTAAACATACCTTGCATATGAGTCACTTTTGATGTATCGAACTGGCTTAAATCAAGAGATGTCACACCACAGTAGCTAAACATTCCATGCATTTTAGTCACATTTGATGTATCAAATAGGCTGAGGTTAAGTGATGTCAACGCCCAACAATTGCCAAACATTCCGCTCATGTCAGTTACTTTTGAAGTATCAAATGAACTGAGGTTAAGTGAACTCAACGCTTTACAACAAGAAAACATCGAGCTCATGTCAGTTACTTCCGACGTGTCAAACGAGCTAATATCAAGAGCCTTCAACTTCTCACATTTGTAAAACATTGCACTCATGTTCGTTACTTTGGACGTATCAAAAGAGCTAAGGTCAAGTGATCTCAACGTCAAACAAGTGTTAAACATCTGAAACATCTTTGTTACACTCGACGTATCAAAAGAACTGAGGTCAAGTGATGTCAACTCATGACAAAGTTCAAACATCCGACTCATGTCCGTCACGTTTGACGTATCAAAGGAGCTAAGATCAAGAGAAGTCAGTTTGTCACAGCCACTAAACATCCGACTCATGTCAGTTACTTTTGAAGTATCAAACGAGCTAATGATAATCTTTTGTAAGCTATTATAAAAGGTAGACAAACAAAACATCTCATGCATATCTGTCACTTTTGACGTATTAAACGAGCTGAGGTCAAGGACATTCAGGCTGTTACACCCTTTGAACATCTCATGCATATCAGTCACTCTTGACGTATCAAAGGAGCTGAGATCAAGTGATCTAAGTTCGCCACAGCCTTTGAACATTGCATGCATATCTGTTGCGTTAGATGTATCTATCGAACTTAGGTCTATCTCTTTGGCTCCCGATATCACCTCAAACATCGAAGACATGTCTACAACGCCACATGACTCTGCAAAAGCTGTTGCTTTGGGAATATCAGTTTCAACGGGTTCTTCTATGTTGTTTTCCTCTATGTTATAGAAAGCATCATCCAGAAGTTTTGAAAGTAACGGAGCTATTACGGCATTGGAAATTTCCTCATCAACAGACCTCTTTATGTTCTCGCGGTCAAACACCCAATCTTTCATTGCCGATTTCTCATTCAATAAAAGAGCGTTAAAGACAACGATTAGATTGTCGTTTTCATCAAGATACAGTTGTTTTACGGCAAAATGTCCATCACTTAAATTTCGCCATAATTCATTATGGGATAGACAAATATTAGCGTCCGCAGCAGCAGTCAGATTAAGAGACCTCTTTCCGTATCTCTTCATCTTGGCAATGATGGCAGGAATACCTTCCTCCCATGCAAGCTTGTCGCGCTCCTTTTTAAGAGCGGCTCTCTGTGCGTTTAATTCCGCTATGCGAGCGGTTAATTCCTTATCGGTCATGTATTAATCTGTTTTTTTTGTCTTCTAATATACTTTACGGTACCGAATATGTATTATTACGACAGCAGCTTTGTTATGGCGAGCTTCACGGTGGCGATGAAGTCGGGGAAACGCTCGTCGGAGAAGATTTTCCACGGACGGAAGGCTCAGAGCCACAATGCTGCGACCACACACAGCGCAATCTTAATCCACAGCGTATGCACCACCGTCGCTGCCATCGCAATGGCCAACAGGGGTATCAGCCATTGTGATAGCAAAAACGATATGGTCACCAACAGGTTAAGGAGCAGACGTAGTTTTACCATATACGCATCATCAGTCATGTATGGGCAATGACAGCTCACAAATCATCGGGAAAAAATCGTCATCGTCATCAAGTTCGATGTCATAATCCAGCTTCCGAGAGTTATTAATCGTCTCAGCCATATACTTGTCGTTGGCTATCATGCGTCTGTAGGCGGTGTCATATACCACATACTTGACAGATGTCAGTCCGTCGATGGTCTTGATTCCATCATACACCTGAGGGATATAGTTGTTGGTACGCAGTTCGATGGTAAAATATCCCAAGCTATGATACTGGCGCACCCACTCGATGCAATCTTCCGACAACGAATCTTTTATCCACTCTTTGGTCACCAAAGCACAAGCCGAGGCGATAGCCTCCTCTGTGCCTTTAAGCCCAAGGATGGTTATGACCGGATTGTCAACCTTGATAAAGGGACATCCGTCCATATCCACATTGTGATGATAAAACTTTGAATAGTTTTGGTCTGTCATGATTACCGACGGTTACTTTGCAGCGGGCAGTCCGTGATATTCATGGAGAGCCTCATATACATTTTGAGTGACACAGTTTAGTCGATAAATCGCATGCAGCTTGAACTGGTCCACACGGGAGAGGTCGACAGCCATTGCCTTTACGCAATTCGGTAGGATAATTGACGTCTTCCATACATCTTCGGGAAGTGCTTCAAGCGTATCAGACAGCTTGTTCCAGTCAATGTCTCCGTCAGTAAAGAGCGAGTGGAACATAGGCTCCACCAATGGAGCTATTTCCTCTGACTTACCCTTATAACCATTGGCGCGAACTGCAGACTCAAGCATATGCTTTATCCCAGAGATAAGGCTATGGCTCGCAGCTTCCCACTTTGAAGGTTGATTCTGGGTCATACTGAAAGATTCCTCCCGTGGGTACAAAGAGATGAATTCATCCGGGGCTTGCTTCAGGAAGTCAAGATAGAACCGGTCTATCTTGCGTCGGCCTGTAGCCGGGTTGATTTCCTCACTTGCGTTGAGCCACTCATCACTCTTGGAGTCATATAAGTTGATGTCGCAGTCAACATCATTACCCCATTCACGAATCAGTGAATCCTCGATGTAGATAAACCACGGAGCTTTTGATGCAATGGGAAGAGAAAGCACCTCTTTGAGTTCTTCTCCACGCCCGCATCCGATAGGTATTATAAAGAAATGCTCTGTGTCGCATTTCATGATCTCAGGCAGTTGGGCATATGATGGAGCGGTCCATGAATAGGGTCGAAGTTCGTCCTTGCCTCCGGGGATACGCTTATTTTCATGTATGAGTAGCACTAACCTTTGAAAGTACACCTCTGAAGCGATGATGTGAGGCCTGGAATAGTCTCCGGCTTCAACATATTGATTGATTGCCTTTATTGAGTCGGCAAAGTTCTTGGAATGAAGCATGGTAGTTGTTATTTTTGCAAATGTAAATGTTTTCCGTTTGCAATAACCTGATTTAACGTCATTTGGCGTTGTTATTGCTAACAGGGTAAAGTTCTCAGTGTTTTTTTAGGTTGTCGGTTGATGACATTGCGGTCAGACGGGTGGCGGCGGCGATATAGTCGAGTTCTACCCGGACAAGTGAAAGCAGCGGGGCTATGAAGTCCCAGTCCACATTGTCGCAATACCATCCGCTGACGAGTGTAAGCGTTCCGGGACGGAAGGAATCGAGCTCTATTTTATGCTCATTCCTTCTTTTGTCTTTGACAGTTACAGTCTGTCCCTTCACAGATGCTTTGATATTGTCGGTAATCTGACGCATGACAGTAAGCACCGGTTCGAGACGTATGAGAAGATCCTCCATGCGTTCGGTATGGTCAAGATGGATTTGCTTCAATGACTTTGCTTTCATAGGCTGCAAGCCATCCTCACCTTCTGACAACAAAGGTATAGTACGTGAATGCTCCTTGTCGACAATCCACACACTGCCCGTAGACCGCATAATCCGAAGACCTTCGATTTCAGAAAGCCTATAGTCGCCCTTGGTTGTATGGAATACTACTCGTCCGACTATGCTCTTTACCCAACTGTCATACCATCTCTTGAGATACAAAGGATTACCGTCAGATGCAATAATACCCTTGCGAATAAACATATCGAGATGGTAACGGTCTGCTGTTGAGAAAAGACTTCCAAGAATACGTATGGGGAAGAAAACATTCTTACCCGCGCTCATGCGGTCTTGTGTCTTGATACGAAGAGAGAATATGCCCGCCAGTGTATCATGGTCAAAAAACTCGAAGTCGGAATCAAGAGCGCTGTCGTCGAGCTGCTCTGTCTCACTATGATCTATGGCAGCAACAGTGTCATCCTGAAGTGCGACAACATATTCAATGAATTTTTTCAAGTGGCTCACATTATCCTGAAGCCGCTTTTTCTCCGTCGGGTCTGTAGTGTTTCTACTCTTCTCTCCTATGGTGCCGACCAATGCTGTGAGGAAGTTCTCCGCGCACCCTTTTGCCACGGCGTCGACAAGCCCGTCAAACAGGTCTTTATTGACTATCGGAAGGAAGAATTCCTTGTTGACACGCCTTATGCCTGAGCAATAGCTGTCGGCGCTGCGTTTGGAATGTCCCTTGTTTAACCACCACTGACGGAAACCTTCAAGGAACTTATCGGTATTAGTCTCGGTCATTTGCCTGAGTTTAGCCTTTCCCGCTCCCCTGAGGAAAGAGATAAAATGACGAAAGCGTGGAAGCTGCTATCTTATCCCAAATGTGTCCAGGCGGTGGAAGAAGCCTTCAATGCTTGGGTATAAGCGCAAACTCCCACGCCGTATGAGTGTACGACGCGAGAGTGTCCACTTTTCCTCGCATTGGTCTCTAAGCTTCCACACTTCAGACACATGAGAATCAGTAAGACACTTTCGTGTTTTGACTATGAACCGCCTTAACGGTACACTGCAAAGTTAAACATTATTTTGCGATTGACCAAGCTGTTTTGAGAATCAGAGTGTTAAATCCGTTCTTGACTCCAAAAATTAGTGATTTTAACATTATCTCTTGACATATCTTCTCCGAAGACAAGCACTGTTACTTTACAAAAAGTGTCATCAGTATTATATTGTTTTTGAGTGAAAGAGGATATAATTAATATAATAAGGAGAAAAAAATTACAGTAACAGCCATCTTCGTATAAACTTTTTCATCAAGTTGATCTACCATTGATAGAAACTTCATAATTCTACACAATGAAAAGTATATCTCTCAAACCCTGCAAACAGTCCTCTTCTCGAATCCCTGCAATATAATCAAAGCCATCTTGGCCAGGTATCATCCCAGAGGGATGCTATACGAATATATCAACATCCATGATTCCATTAATACTTTTTAACAATAAAATTTCACCCCAAATCTAAACTTTCTACTCAATCCCTAATATAACTGGCAGAGAAGGCAACGAAGCCGACTCATTAAATCGTAATTTTTTACTTATATGACACAAATAATCATAGCACATCGACGGTTAAAGTTTACCGTCCTACAGCAAATCTTTGCAAAGGGCAAAGGTCTGCATAGCTTCCTTAAAGACGAGGAGCTTAACAATCAAAAGAATGTGTTTTTCTTCCCTACAGAAGAGAATGCACAGGGTACTAATGGCGAAGAAAGAATCGCCGCGTATATGCTGACCATCGAAGGGCGAATGAGAATCATAAAGGAGAAAGATGGCAAGTTTTTCTTTGTCCCCAGCTATAACGAGGGCTTGCTTGACGAAGCGGTCGAGATTCTACGAGAGGAGGTTGAATACAATGGTCGTTCATGCTTCTATCAGACTCTGAAGGAAATCGAGAGTGTCGTATCAGTCAACATCCAACCATTATTCTGACGGTCATTATGCGTAAAATCACTACTAAATACATCTTTGATCGACATCCTAATCTTGGGTGGCTGATGTATAACCTCTGGTTGATTAATTCCGAATACGCCTACTATGAGGCAAGATACCAGTATCGCGACTCATGGGCAACAGGGGGTTACCCTCATATCATCGTTGCATGTCCCAACGGTATATTGTACAGGGTATACATTGATAAGGAATTGAATCCGTTCTACGAGCAGGTTTCTCCTGAAATGCACATATTCCGAACCGCCTTCGGTGATCAGTATGAATATATCTTAAGCCAATATGGACTGCCGGAGGCTCTGTTCTAAAGCCAATCGTCTCTCCCTCTCACAATCCGAGAGGGAGATTCAATCCCCTGAAACAAAAAATTCAAAACTATAATATCAAAAAATATGATCAATCAATTAAACAATTCCACAAATTTTTCCTATAACCAAACGGAAGAGCTCAGCAATAAAGCTGATTCAATACAATTCAACAACAATATAAACTCAAATCCAATTAACAAAATGACAACAGAAAAAAACACCTTACTGGACATCATGAGACAAGTTCAGGAAGCCGCAGGCATGAACTGGGCATACATCGTAAAGGACTCCGAAAAGTTATATTGCGAAGGTATTAGTTATACCCTCGAATATGATGAAGACTGCGAGGAGGAAGAATATGCTATGACAGTTTGTTGCTTTGGTCCAACAACCATTAAAATGCCTTGTATGCCGGAAGATTTCGATGCGAATGATGAAAGACAGGTCGCCGCCTGTATGTGGGCCAACCATGAGATCCTGTGTAATGAGTTCCACTACGGAAGTGGCACTCTTGAAGACAAATGCGGGATAATTAACGCTATCGCAATGCAGTTATATCATCTCAGAGCCTTCTCACCGAAGTTCTACAAGGACAATCCGGGCTTTTCAGAATCGTTTAAAAGCCTTCGCAACTACAATTATGCTAAACGACGCGCAAAAGAAATCCATGCGAAGTTACAAGAGGAAGGTCGTATGTATTAATAAACTTCATGTCCTGATACATACGCTATAGTAGCGATTTACACTTTCGGAGTGTATTCACGGAAGTACCGGTCAGCTTACTTACATTTCGCAGACTGATACCCTTTCGCAAAAGTCGTAGCTCTTCGGTATATTCCACTTGCATTATGTCGGCGGTTTTGTGGTAGCCGGGTTTTCGGCCCACACGACCGCCGGCATTTATGTAATTGACATACCCGCTCTCCATGCGTTCCCTGATTGTACGACGCTCCATTCTCGCTACTTCGGCAAGTATCGTGACCATAAACTGACTCATAGCGTTTATTTTGCCATCAGAAGTCAGAGTCTCGATATTATAGTTGTCAATATAAAGCGACACTCCGGATTCATTCAATCGCTCGATTACTTCAAGCACTTGTACGGTATCGCGTCCCAGACGGCTTAACTCAGTTACCATTACCTTTTCTATATGGTTGACAGAGATATAATCAAGCATAGCAACCAGTTCGCCCCTATTTTTATTTGAGGTGGCTCCGCTGATCTGTTCACAGAACACTTTCTCGACATTCCAGCCTCGTCGCCCGGCAATCTCATTGAGGTCGTTGACCTGACGTTGGTTGTCCTGAATGCGTGTTGACACACGCGTGAATATTACTACTTTACACATTGACACATCGTTTTAATCCTGTTCGTATCAAGCGAATTTACAAGATTAAAACGATGTGTCAGTTTTTCGTAAAGCTAAAAAATACTGGATTCTGCTGGCTTAGGCAAAAGCCTCATAACGGCTCCGGTTAAGAAATGCTATCACATCCGAGCCCAAGTACCAATACTTGTCACTTTCACGGATATATGATAACAGTCCGTTATCACGGTATTTTTTCACAAGACGTTCATCGACACCAAGCAGCAACCGTATCTCCTTATTATTATAAAGAGCCTTGGGATTAAGCTGGATTTTAGTAGTTTCCAGTCCGCTCCTGAGGTCATTGAGCTCAGCTCTCAGGCTCTTTATTTCTTTTATAAGGGTGGTAACCAAGTTGTCGTTGATCGGTTCGGGGTTATTCGTTGACATCTACATACATTGAGATGGGGTTTTGTAAGTTATATACTGAAATCCCGATATTGTCTACATAAATTTCACCGGTCAACCACCATAACAGACAATACACCTACTCAAACCTCTCACTTGAAAACTATCGCCACCGGCATTTCACCGCATTTTACCGCATAATACGCTGTCGTAAAACTATCAACAAATCAACAAACGCCTGATAATCAATCATAAAAACAATCATTTCTTTCTTCAACGAGGAAGAATACTAAGCAGTAAAATATCACATAAACAGCTAATAATCAGCCATACAAGCAATAATAATTTGTTTGTATGGCTGAATTTTTATGGTGTTTTATGCTCTCAGATGGATAAATATGTTTGTATTTAAGTCAGTATTTCTGCATTTGTTTGTATATAATTTATTTTCTGATGAGATATATGGGAATATCGTAAATAATACGCTCCGAAACACACACAAAGGCAATTCTGCTTTGCTTGTAAATCATGAGCTCATGACAACTGTCGTATGTTGATTCATAATGTCGATGTTCTGCATGTTGGATAGAACGAGATTATATCATGATTTTATGTCTGTTTATCACTGGGAAATACTCCAATAAAATTTGCTTGTGTCACAAAAATACTGTAATTTTGTGACATGGATAAAAGGCGCGATAGATCTGTATCAGAAAATATTGTCCGTGAAAGAATCTTGTCCTTGGATAAAGGAGCGATATTCTTTCCATCGGATTTTGAGGATATTGCCTCACCTGAGGCTGTCCGGCAGACTCTTAGCCGGATGGTGAGACGGGGTGAAATTATGCGTGTAAGCCGCGGTATCTATTGTATCCCACGCTCTAACATGGCTTTGGGACTTGATTGCATTCCTCCTTCGACTGAAGATATAGCCAAAAGGATTGCAAAAAGGGACCGAGTGAAGATAATCCCTACAGGGGATCAGGCTTTGAACCAACTGGGGTTGTCCTCACAGGTTCCTATGAACGCTGTGTATATAACCAATGGAGCAAGAAAGACAATCAGACTCACCAACGGTCGCTCCATAACATTCAGGGAAAGCAATGAACTACGTTTGTTTGAGTTTACCTCAAATCTGATGATGCTTGCCGTGTCTGCTATACGAAGTATAGGAGAAAATAACCTGACGGAAGATATTGTGAATCGGATAAGGGAAATAGTGAAATGCGTCTCTCCCGACATTTATAAACACGACCTGTTGCTCGCCCCGGTATGGGTCAGAAAAAAACTTGAAAGATAATATGATTTTTACAGATCTGTCGGCTGATGACCGCCGTGATATAATAGACTATGTAAGCGACAGGACCGGATTGTCGCGCGCTGTAATAGAGAAAGACTGGTGGGTGACATCGGTTTTACGGGCGGTATTCTCTTTGCCGTATTCCGACAATATCTCTTTCAAAGGTGGTACGAATCTTAGTAAATGCTGGAATCTTATCAACCGTATGTCGGAGGATATAGATATTGCCATAAGCCGTGAATATCTTGGATTCTTGGGCGAGCTGTCCAAAAATCAAATCAGTGACAAACTACGCAGAGCATCCTGTTCGTTTGTAAGGAACACAATGATAAAGGACGTTAAGAATGCACTAATGTGTCAGGGCATTAGCTCGGACTTGATCTCCGTTTCTGTTCATGAGACAAGTGTCAGCACAGTTGATCCGGAGACCATATACGTTGCATACAAGCCGATATTTGAGGGCAATGACTATGTCCTTCCTCAAGTCAAGATTGAAGTCAGCGGCCGCTCTATGTCGGAACCGGTGACTCCAGTTTCAGTTCGTTCCTATATCTCCGATAATCTGCCGAAACTAACGTTTGAAGATTATCCTGTGGAGGTCAACGCAGTCATACCCCAACGGACCTTTCTGGAGAAGCTCTTTCTGCTTCATGAGGAATTTGCGAAGCCGTCGTCGGAGATTAGAATCGAAAGGATGTCGAGACATCTTTATGATGTTTATCAAATCATGCAGACCGATATAGCAGATGAGGCTTTGGTCGATGAGAATCTCTATGATTCTGTTATTGAACACAGACGAAAATTCATAGGTCTTAAAGGATTTGATTATGACACATTGAGGCGGCCATCTTTGAGAATTGTGCCTGTTGGAGAAATACGCGGCAGGTGGGAATCCGATTATAAAAACACTGTTCTGAATATGGTGATGGGACCAGTCCCGTCCTTTGATGAAATCATAACAGAACTTGAAGACTTGAATAAGCGGATTAACCGGATGTAATATTCCCAAATCCCACCTGCGATAATGTCACTCATCTTTTCAAAGGAATATTACTACTCATCTTCCATCAGGAATATTTGAAACCGAGAATATGTTTGTTTTTTTGTTTGTATGCCCCAATATGTTTGTGTAGGAATATTCCTGACCGGCGTTTTAAGACCCCTAATGGCGAAATATGTTTGTATTTAAGTCGAATAGCAATGGCTAAATGGGTGAAAGAAAGCATCAAAGCTGTTCTTCAACGAAGAGGGGTATTGATATAAGATTCGCCGAGTTTAAGACATAAACAACTAATATATAAGCGATTGACAAGTGCAGAAATAAGCTTGTCAATCGCTTTTGTATCCTTTTATCGCAAAATGAGGTTTTGAGAATCAGAAGGTTATATATAAAAATCAAGATAAACTTGGCTAAAATCCGCTCAGCCTTCCGAGGTTTATCTCGGTCAAGCCTCGATGGCGCAACCCGGTTCGCCCAGTCATGCGGAGGTGGCGACAGCTCCCTTCCATGAGTTCGCAAGGATGATGAAGATGACCGCCGCTACGCCTACCGCGGCATGATGCAGGCTCACATGATGCTGAAACCGGCACAGACTAAACGTGGGATGTGTGGAAGAAGATAAGTATTTTTTAATCTGATAGTCCAACTTTTACGAAATTTTATTACCTTTGCGAATGCAGAACGTTTGAAGCCCCGGTAGCGGGGACGAGGGCGGGAAGCAGACATAATGAAAAGCGTTTATCCGCGCTGATTCTTGACGAATCGGAATTCTCGCAAAATTTCAATCAGTAGTCAGGGATTGAGCAACGACAGACGCCTGCGGATATGTAATTATCTTGCATCCGGCAAGGTATTCCGGGAGGAATACTGCCGGGCGCATTGGTTGCATATATAAGCGTAGGGCTTCTTCGTTGCCGTCCGACTATTGATGGGCAATGCGAGAAGCCTCGATTCGTAGGACGGTAACAGATACAGATTCCTGCGCTTTTCTCGTATAAACCAATCAAACGCCAACGAGAGGATGACCGCGGCTGCTAACATGTATGACAGTTGCTCTTTTTTATGGAGAAAAAGATGTTGGTAAAACAACGAAATGTCGGCAATTGCACGATTTGCTTTGTCTAATTCCCCATGCAGTAATTGAATTTTATCAATTAAAAGATAGTGATTTTAAATCAAAAATCACTATAAACAATCTTAGCGTCTCAATATATTCAGCAGGAGATGACGCAGCGACATTGAAAGAAAGCGTAGACTGGGCAAATCTTTGTGATTGTGACTATCATTTTGGGGCAGTGAGAAAGAACACAAAATACAATGATTTCATTACGCAATTCAAAACGACAGAAGATATAATTTGGATAAGTTTATAAGAATGCATTCAAAGAAAATTGATGTTTTGAAAAATTCAACCTGATGGTATGGCAGATATAGTATATATAGACTCATTATATATTTGGTTAACTATCTGTTGGTAGATTCTCGTCAGATTGAAGTCTTAAGACATGTTAAACACTAACAGAAATTAAACTAATTTCATATGCAAAGATTAAGATTTTTATTGATTGCCCTTTGTGCTGTAGTGCTATCATTAGAAGGGCATGCAAAAGTTATAGTTAGAGATGGTGTGTATTATGATCTAAACTATGAAACTAAAACAGCCTCGGTTACTTCCGGAGATAGAAAGTATCAAGGAGAAGTATATATTGCCGGGTGGGTAGAATCTGACGGAATTAGATTTGATGTGACAGAGATCGGTGAAGGAGCTTTCAGAGGTTGTATATGGTTAACCTACGTATCCATGCCTACTACTATCATCTCAATTGGCAAGTTAGCTTTTGCAGACTGTGATCAACTTGCATCGGTACGGATGAGCGAGTCTCTTACAACAATAGAAGCGAACGCCTTCTCGCATTGCACCAGTCTGACATCTATAACCCTTCCAAAATCACTCAAGGCAATCGGTGCTTATGCCTTCTTCAATTGCGCTGAATTGACATCGATTATCATCCCTGACTCCGTTACATCTATTGGGAGTAGCGCCTTCGCGTTGTGCTCTAAACTTAAGTCGATGACTATCCCCAATTCAGTCACCGATTTAGGAGACTTAGTTTGTTACCACTGTATAAGACTTACCTCGGTGACCATTGGCGACTCTGTCACTTCAATTGGAAAAGGAGCATTCTGTTTCTGCAACGATTTGGAATCGGTGATTATCGGCAAATCCGTCATGTCTATCGGTAGCGAAGCTTTCTATCAGACGTATCTGAGCGCTGTGACCATTCCCAATTCAGTCACTTCAATTGGGGAGTCAGCCTTCAGAGAATGCTCGGCTTTGAAATCCGTGACTATTGGCAACTCGGTGACAAAAATTGACAAATATGCCTTCAAGGATTGTACGCGTCTCACAAACATTGTATGTTGTGCGGTAACTATTCCGACTATAGATGATTATACTTTCACCGATTTCGACTGTACTTTATTTGCGCCTTATAATTTGATTGATTCCTATAAGAATTCATCTCAATGGAGATTCCATAGAATTATTGGGTTTACCGGAGTGCCAACTGAATCAATTAGTCTCAGCCACACAGAAGTGACGTTGCAAAGTGGTGAAGAAATCCAATTGGTATCAACTGTTTTACCTGAAGCGGCAGTGAATAACCCTTTGATATGGAATAGCAACGACCCATCAGTAGCCTCGGTTGATTCCTATGGTTTGGTACGTGCAGTTTCGGTTGGAGAGACCACTATTTCTGCTTCTTTTGCTGACATCGCGACATCATGTATAATTACAGTAGAACCTACGCCAATATCAGAGCTTACCCTGAGTCAGACTTCTGTAACTCTAAAGGTAACCGAGGAAATCCAACTGACAGCCACGATTTATCCTGAGACGACAACAGACAAGACAGTTGTATGGAGCAGCAGTAATCCTGCGGTAGCGACGGTGGACGCCACTGGCAAAGTGACGGCAATTTCAATTGGTGAGTCTATTGTCACCGCATCTTGCGGGGCTGTCAAGGCTACGTGTATTATAAAGGTTGAGCCTACTGCAATACAGTCAATAAGTCTAAGCCCATCAAATTGGTCTGGATTCGACGGTGAATCCTTTACTATTTCTGCGTCTATTAGTCCCGTTAACGCAACCGACAAGACCCTTGAATGGACGTCCAGCGACAAAGCAATTGCGGTCGTTGACAATAATGGTAATGTAAACATTGTAGGGATTGGAGAATGTATCATTACGGCTGCGGCAGCGGATGGCTCCGGCGTTTCCGCGTCTTGTTCTGTCACCGTCAAGCCTGTACTTGTTGAGTCAATCTCACTTGACCCGGCTGAATGGATTTGCACAAAGGGACAGAGCTTACAGGTTAATGCAAGAATACTGCCTGCAAATGCAGATGACTTGACGTTGACGTGGTCATCAGACGATGAGTCGGTGGCTACTGTCAATAGTGACGGTTTGGTGACGGCTGTTGGTATCGGCGAATGTATAATCACCGCTTCAGCAGCAGATGGCTCCGGCGTTTCCGCGTCTTGTTCTGTCACCGTCAAGCCTGTACTTGTTGAGTCAATCTCACTTGACCCGGCTGAATGGATTTGCACAAAGGGACAGAGCTTACAGGTTAATGCAAGAATACTGCCTGCAAATGCAGATGACTTGACGTTGACGTGGTCATCAGACGATGAGTCGGTGGCTACTGTCAATAGTGACGGTTTGGTGACGGCTGTTGGTATCGGCGAATGTATAATCACCGCTTCAGCAGCAGATGGCTCCGGCGTTTCCGCGTCTTGTTCTGTTATCGTCAAACCTGTTCTTGTTGAGTCAATCTCACTTGACCCGGCTGAATGGTCCGGTTTTGAAGGTGAGATATTTCAAATCAACGCCATAATAACTCCGGACGAAGCGGAAAATAAGACTATTGAATGGGCATCGAGCGATATAAGTATAGCAACAGTCGACAACAATGGTCTTGTAAACGTAATCAAAGATGGCAGTTGTATTATTTCGGCACGGACAACCGATGGTTCTGATTTGTCTGCAGAATGCATAGTTACGAGTATTTCAGGCATAGACGACATATTCGCTGATGCTGATGAACGCTTCGATATTTACAATATGCAAGGATTATTAATCAAGAAGGATTGCAATCGAGATAATCTCAAAAATCTTTCGTCAGGGATATATATAATTCGCCAAGACAATAAGACTAAGAAAATCATCGTAAAATGATTATCGACACGGAGCATTTTATCGTCTTTAATAGCAAAGTTTGCTTGCCTATTTTCTGCAAAATCAAGCTAACTGTTTGGTAAGCAATTTATTCTCATCTCTTCAACGAGGAGGAATACTAAGCAAAGATTTATATAAATATCTAATAAGCAATGGTCAAGCAAAATATAATTTGTTTGACCATTGTTGTTTATCGCCTTAGATAGCCTGGTTTGACCATAATTGGAGATATTCTTGGTCAAAATCTGACCATCTCAAGGGATTGTGAGTATTTGCCGTGACGATAATGAATCCTGTGATTATCATTCAATACATGAAGCTGCTTTAGTAAAGTCTGTTTCTGAATTCAGGTCAACGTCTTGACGTGAAATCATGGTGAGATTTCTTCTGGTTTTAAGAAAAAGATGGCGTGAGGGTGAAAATTGTTATATAAAATTTGGTTAAATTAATGGATTGGGATATATTTGCACATAATCAAACTTGACACTTTTACACATGTATGAAAAGCCTCTTTCCAATTATCCCATATGAGAATGTAATGATTGCGTGGGACAATTTCAGCGGCACAGTGTGGGTGACCATGCTTACCGTGCTCGAACGCCATGACTTCGGCCGCGTGGTGGATGGAGTGATGGAATATTCCTCCTCGGGTCTGATACTGAAGAATATCCTGGAAAACGTGCACCTGTTTTTCCCGTCAATGGCTATACCGGCTTTTGTGGTGTTTCCCAACGGTTTCGAGGCTATGATAATGATGCACAACACCTCCCCCGACGGTTTTGATGACGACCAGATAGGGGAGAAGCTTTACGACCTCATACACGGATTTCGCAGGGTGACAGTCTCCAGTCTCAATTCATGGACCCCGGTCAACATAGACGTGTGGATCCACAAGCTGCGTGAAATCGAGTGTGAGGAGGTACCGATGGTATACGAGATATATGAAAACCGCCTGAAAGAATGGTGCAAATTTGGCTACTGACCAGCCGGTACCCGCTAAATAACATATGCCCATGAAACCTACAGAAAGAAACAATGTCGCTCCGGCAAATGAGATAATAATATATCAGCCTGACGAAACCCTCAGGCTTGATGTAATGGTAGAGGACGAATCAGTATGGCTGTCTCAAGCCCAGATAGTCGAATTATTCAATTCAAGCAAGGCAAATATCAGTGAGCATCTCAAACATATTTTTGTCTCAGGCGAATTGTCAAAAGAAGCAACTGTTCGGAAATTCCGAATAGTTCGGCAGGAAGGAAATCGCAGTGTGACCAGAAACATTGAATTTTTTAACCTTGATGTTATAATTTCAGTTGGATATAGGGTAAATACAAGTCGTGGTATCCAGTTCCGCCAATGGGCCAACAAGGTATTGAAAGATTATCTTCTAAGAGGATATTCAATCAACCAGAGATTGATTGAAATGAGCGACAGACTGGATAGGCGGCTTTTGGAGCAGGATGGAAAAATTGCGTCAATCCGCAGGGATGTTGATTTCTTTATAAAGACAGCCTTGCCTCCCAGGGAGGGTATTTTCTTTGAGGGGCAGATATTTGATGCCTATGCTTTTGTTGCCGGTCTGATACGCAAGGCTAAGAGCAGGATTGTGGTCATCGACAGCTATGTTGACGAGTCGGTATTGGTGCAGCTGTCAAAGCGAAAGCCCGGTGTGACGGTTGATATTTACGACGGCAAGATTTCACGTCAGCTCCGGCAGGATGTCGAGCGTCACAATGTCCAGTATCCCGGAGTGACCTTGCATGCCTACGCCAAGGCTCACGACCGCTTCCTGATAATCGACGAGGAGGTATATCACATCGGACACTCGCTCAAAGACCTCGGCAAGAAACTACTCGCCTTCTCCAAAATGGATGTCGTGACCGGCTCGGCGCTTATAGCCCGGCTCTAAAATATATTGCGGACTATTCCCCAGAGAAACAGCACTATGAAACTGCCCCATATTACGGGGGCGGAGTTTATACGTGTGTATAGGCGCGGATAACTGTTGCGTGTAAATTCGGCAAAAAGCAGCAACGCGATGAGTGGGGCAAATAAGATGAGCATGCAGTTGTAACGCCATGCCGCTGAGATGTCGCCGTGGAGCAGCGAGTGTATGGCACGTTGCGAGCCGCACCCCGGACACTGAAAGCCGGTGACACTAAGAAACAGGCAGCGAGGGAAAAACACACTGTCGGCAGGGTCAAAGTAGAAATATATGCATATGGCGGCAATCACCACTGTCACGCCGGTAGTTATGAGCAGTCGCTTATGGTCGCGGGGTCGCATTTAGGTCATGAGTAATTTAACAACATGTTTAACACTGTTGTACAGAATGTAAAGAGCAGATAAAGCAAGCCTATTCCCACTGACACCCATATCCATATCAAGGAATTGCGTGATGAGCGTTTCGCGCCTTCAATGTCACCGTACAGATAGCAGTTTCCTACATTTGATGAATAATATATGGCGACTGCCCCTGTTGGCATGCAGCACAGCAGTGTGACGATGATTGCCCATGCAAGATGTGATGACGGACATGGTTCCTGACGCTGTTGTGGTTGAACGGCGTTTCCCGGTGCCACTATATAGAAGCAGCTGTCGAGCTCCGGCAAACGCCATGCCGGCATCCACTCGGTCATGCCTTGACGCCAAACAAGCGTGTCGCGCACCATCCCGAGTTGCATAAGCTCCCCGGGAGTGTGCGGACCTACTTTTACGTTGTTAATTATGGCGTAGTAAGTCGTCATGATTAAAAGAATTTTACCGGTTCACCAAGAATGTCGCCGAGCAGGTTGTTGGCAAGACGGCTTGCCCCTATGCGGAAGAGGTCGTTGCCGAGCCACTCCTCACCGAGCACTTCTTTTATGACGGTATAATATTTTACGGCATCGGCAGTTGTCGATACGCCGCCTGCTGCCTTGAAGCCTACCTTGTTGCCTGTGGTCTCGTAATACTCCTTGATAGCGAGTGCCATTACATAGGCAGCCTCCAGCGTGGCGCCTTCATATACTTTGCCTGTAGAAGTCTTGATGAAATCGGCACCTGAATACATTGAAAGTATCGAGGCGTTGCGTATGTTTTCAGCGGTTTTAAGTGCCCCCGTCTCCAATATTACCTTCAGGTGTGCGTCACGGCAGGCATGTTTCTGCTCGGTAATCTCATCACACACTTCTTCCCAGTCGCCGTCAAGATAGTTGCCTACATTTAACACGATGTCAATCTCATTGGCTCCCGACGCAACTGCAAGCGCAGTCTCGGCAATCTTGGTTTCAAGGAATGACTGTGCGGTAGGGAATGCGCCTGACACACACGCCACTTTCACGTCGCTCACATCAAGCACCGTGCTTACGACCTGTGCAAAGTTGGGGTAGACGCATATCGCGGCAACATTTTTCAGCTCGGGATGTTCATTGTCAAAGGCGTTGACTCTCTCGGTGAAGTCAGCTACCGATTGAGGTGAGTCGGTGGTTGAGAGTGTGGTGAGGTCAATGCAGTTAAATATGTTTTTATACACCTCGACATTCATGTTTTCATCAAGATGCTTGGCAAGAATCTCGTCAACGGCGTTTTTTACAGCCACATCGTCAGTAATCACTTTCGAGGCGGCGACAGTGTCATGATATTTGTCGCTCATTGTCAGTAATGTTTTATAAAGTTGAAAAATTCGGTTATTTGGTAAGTTTCTCGTTGTTTTTATGCCGGTTGCTGTCCCTGGTGGTCTTTTTCTCAAGATTTCGGGCAAATGCTTCTGAGAGGTCTATGCCGCTCTGATTGGCAATCGCCATCACCACCCACATTACATCGGCAAGCTCGTCGGCAAGAGTGTCTTCCTCACCGGGCTTAAATGACTGGTCGCCGTATCGGCGAGCCATCACCCGGGCGACTTCACCTACTTCCTCGGTCAGCACCGCCATATTGGTGAGCGGTGAAAAGTAGCGTACGCCGACAGTGGTAATCCACTTGTCTACGATGGCTTGTGCCTCTTTTAATGTAATGTCTGTATCGGTCATAATGTTATTCTCTTAGCCGCGAATCGATGATTATCGTCACGGGTCCGTCGTTTATAAGCTCCACCTGCATGTCGGCGCCAAACACTCCACGCTTCACCTCCTTGCCGAGCCGCTCTTCCATGACCTTGCAAAACAGTTCATAGAGCGGCACTGCTTCATCAGGACGCGCGGCGCGTATGTAGCTCGGACGGTTGCCCTTACGGGTCGAGGCAGTAAGTGTGAACTGGCTGACTGCAAGCAACTCTCCTCCGGCATCTGTGATAGAGCGGTTCATAACTCCCGCTTCATCGTTGAATATGCGCAGTGATGCAAGCTTTCCGGCAAGCCAGTCGACATCAGCCGCTGTATCGCCCGTCTCAATCCCTACAAGCACCATTATACCGGCACTGATAGAGGAATGAAGCACTCCGCCGATAGTCACCGAAGCACGTGTCACACGTTGTATAACAAGTCGCATAAAGATTATTTCTTATGTACAGACACAAAAATAGCTAATTTTTCTCAAAATCAAAATATTTTCGGTTGTCACTATATGATGTATGCGGGATATCAGCCACGCTAACCGGCTGATATCCCGGAGTGGTCATCGCTGACCTTTGTAAGAGCTTGTTTAATCGTAGTTGATAGGAATTTCGCGGTCGATGCTGCTGTCAAGCGAGATGAGTGTCTCTGTGCCGTTAACGCCGTGAATCATCTGTATCTTGTCGTTGAGCAGTTCCATGAGATGCTCGTTGTCGCGTGCATAAAGCTTGATCAACATAGTGTAGGGACCTGTGGTGAAATGACATTCCACCACTTCAGGTATTTTCTCCAGCTCCGGCACAACGTCGCGATACATCGCGCCGCGCTCAAGGTTAACGCCGATGTAGGTACATGTGCGGTAACCGAGGATTTTGGGATTGACATGATACCCCGAGCCGGTAATTACCTTCAGGTCAATCATCCTCTGCAGGCGCTGATGGATAGCCGCGCGAGAAACACCACACTCCATGGCAACATCCTTTGAGGGGATGCGTGCATTGCGCATTACGATTTCGAGTATTTTGCGATCAAGGTTGTCTATTTTGTCCATATTAAATAAATATATTCAAATCTGCTGATATTATGTAGCAAATGTAAGCATTTATTTTGATTACGCAAGCATAATGTTACATAAATTGCAATATTTTATGCCGAAGGCATAAGAAAACCGTGGAAAAGGAAACACCTTATCCACGGTTGATGTCGGTATAATTTGAACGCAATGTCTAAATTATTCAGCGGGAGTCTCTGCGGGAGCGGGAGCCGGAAGCACCGGAGCAGCAGCGGGAGTCTCGACATCAGTGTTGAAGTCGGCAGCCTGAGTCTGCTCGGTAGCCTGAGGTGCTACGCGTGAAGAGCTCTGGATAATGTTGCGCGGCATGAAAAATACACCCAATACAGCAAGCACGCCGATTGCGGCAGCGAGCCACCAGGTAACTTTTTCGATAAAATCATTAGTGCGGCGTACACCCATCACTTGATTAGCACCGCCAAACTGAGAAGAAAGTCCGCCTCCCTTGGATTTCTGGATAAGCACCACGCCTATCATTAAAAGTGAAGCAATGACCGTAAGAATAATAATTACTATGTACATTGTTTTTTGTGTTATTTTTGTTTTATATATTTCTGATTTATGATAAGTTTCTGTAAGAAACGCAATTGGTCTGCAAAGTAAATACTTTTTTCCGGATATTTCAAACTTAAACCGCTTATAATTTCAAAAGCTTTGTCATAACGGCGCTGTTTTATGTAAATTTTGGCAAGACTTTCGCTTAGAAGTGAGTCATCTTGCACTACCGGAGGATTAATAGGCTCGGGAGCGGCGACCGGCGGTGCTTCATGTGGCTCGCTTTTTTCTGCGTTAGCGGCAGGGAAGTGACCGTTGTTGTCGCGGCTCTTCAGTATAAACGCGTTGATGAGGCTGTCCTGCGAGTCGCCTTCTGCATCGCTGTCATCGGGCACACTGCGCTCTTCCTCTTCCGCGAGTATCTGGGCGTAGTCGGCTACGGGGTTGAATATCAGCTTTTCGAGTATTTCCTCTTCTTTTGAGTCGGCGGTGCCGTAATTGTCTATAAATGTCTCGATTGCGGCATCTGTGGTTGGGGTGGCGGCTTCTTGTTGGGGGGGGTATATCGCTTCAAGGTCAGCTGCCATAGGCTCGACAAGCCGGTAAAGGGCCTCGGCATCGGGACTGTTGAGCGCGACGCGCCTTATCAGTTCGCGGCGGCGCTCTTCTGAAAGAGAGCTGTCGCGTTGGAGCTGCAACATCGCGGGGAGCGGGAAGTAGGGGGCTTCCCGGTACATTGCGTCGACCCACTCATCGTCGGGCGTGAGTGAAGGGTCGGCTACGAGTGTCTTCAGGCGGTCAATAAGTTCATCCATACCGGTCTACCAATTGCCAAGAGTGGCGTTAAATATGAGGTCTACAAGCTGTTCGGTGATTTCTTCACAGAGCTGGTCTTGCACGTCGGTAAGCATTTCAGAGCTGTCAAAGTCCTGATAAGCTGAAAATGACTGGTCTATGTCGTTTTTGTCATTTTTGTTGTCGGTATATTTTACCCTCACGGTGATGGTGAGTCGGGTTTTGGATGCGAGGGCGTTTTCAGTCACTGCCTGGGGCGACAGTGAATAGCCGGTAATCTCGCCTTCCATTTCGAGGTCGCTTGACCCGTCGGTTGTCTGAAGTCTGGTGTTGCGTGTGATATAGTCGAGCAACGCATTTTCAAATGTCTGCTGCAGCGGCGGATATACCAGCGCGGCGCGGATAGGGAATTGCGACACGCGTATGGTCTTGTAGACATTATAGTCTATTGCCGTACCGTTGAATTTGTAACTGATCGTGCAGCTCTGTACAATCAAGGCCACCGCGATTGATAGCACCCATAGACCGGGGCAATGTCGGAGATAGTTTATTATGCGTTTCATTTCTGGGCTATTCAAGTCCGAATTCTTTGATTTTGCGATACAATGTACGCTCCGAGATGTTAAGCTCGGCTGCGGTTGCCTTTCGGCGTCCCTCGTTGCGCTCCAGGGCGCGGCGTATGGTCTCGCGCTCTGTGTCTTCAAGTGTCATGCCCGGGTCGGTGCTGCTGTCGGGCATTATATCCTGGGTGACGTGGGACTCCGGATATAGTCGTGACAGCGGTGCGTAGCGCACAAGTGAGTGAGGGGGCTCTTCTACCGGGTCGGTGGCGTCAAAGGGCCGTATGTCGCGCGGAATACCGCTTTCCATTGTCTCTATTGTGGCGCGGAGGGTGTCGATTTCGTTGCGCATGCGGAACAGCATGTTAAACAGCAGTTCGCGCTCGGCGGCATAGGAGTGGCTCCCGTCGATCGACACGGCGGGGGTAAATGAGGTGGCTGCCTCGGGCAGATAGGGGCGCAGCATCTCGGGGGTAACGGTGTTGCCTGCTTCAAACAGGGCGATTTGCTCCACTATGTTTTTAAGCTGGCGCACATTGCCCGGCCAGGGATAGTGGCTCAGCACGACAGAGGAGTTTTCGTCAAAGCTGATTGCGGGTGTGTGGTAGCGTTCCGCGAAGTCAGAGGCAAACTTTCGCGCAAGCAGGCGTATGTCTCCGCCCCTGTCGCGCAATGGCGGCACGGTTATATGCACCGTCGAGAGGCGATAGTAAAGGTCTTCACGGAATTTTCCGCTCTGTATAGCCTTCATCATGTCGACATTGGTTGCCGCCACTATTCGTATGTTGGTCTTCTGTACAGTTGAGGACCCCACCTTTATAAATTCGCCGCTCTCCAATACACGCAGCAGGCGCGCCTGGGTGGTGAGCGGAAGCTCGGCTACCTCGTCAAGGAAGATGGTTCCGCCGTCGGCTTCCTCGAAATATCCTTTGCGCGTGGCTATTGCACCCGTAAACGCGCCCTTCTCGTGACCAAACAGCTCCGAGTCGATAGTGCCCTCAGGGATTGCGCCGCAGTTGACAGCGATATATTTGGAGTGTTTTCTGGCTCCGTAGGCATGGATTATCTGTGGGAAAAACTCCTTTCCTGTTCCGCTTTCGCCGGTGATGAGCACCGACAGGTCGATTGGTGCCACACGCAGCGCGCGTTGCACGGCGGCGACGAGAGCGGGGGCGTTGCCCACAATCCCGAAGCGGGATTTCGCTTCGCGTACTTCGGCTGATATGTCAACAACGTTCATCGGCGATTGCGCAATTGATAGGTTTTGTCTTTAAGGAACTGTCCAAGGTCAGCGACCTCCGGATGTTTTTTCAGCTCTTCGGGTGAGATTATGTCGCCTACCGATACATGAAGCGTGCTATGGCACTTTCTCCACACTTCAGCAGGGAGGCGCAATGTGCGCAGGCGCCAGTCGATGATTCCCAGGATGTTAAACCATAGGCTGTTGTGTCCGTGGAAATATATCGGTATGACAGGCACATTGAGCTGCTGGATAAGGCGTATGATTGACGGTTGCCATTCGCGGTCCTCGATACGTAGCTTGCCGTTTATTTTGCTCACCGCGCCGGCAGGGAAAAAGCCGATGGGGTTGCCGCGGCGCACCTGCATTATCGCTTCTTTTATACCCTTCATCGATACTGCCTTTTTGGCAGGGTCGTCGGAGGCGAGAGCATCGACGGCGATAAAGTTGGGGCGCATTGCCGATATGTGGTTCAACACCATGTTGACCATCACCTTGAATTGAGGTCGCAAGGAACCTATGAGCGATATGAGCGATATTCCGTCAAGCGCTCCGAAAGGGTGGTTGCTGACCGTGATGAAAGCACCCTCGGGCAGATTGTCAAGCACCTCCTTGCCGTCAACCCTCAGGGTTATGTCGAAGTCTTTAAGCAAATTGCGTGTAAATTCCGGACCCGGATTGTCACAATATTTGTCGTGCACTGCATTGACCTTGTCCAGCGCAATCCAGTGAATCACGTTGTTTACCAATTTTTCATGCCCTGCAAGTTGGGGTACCATGCCCGCAATATCGTTATAATCAAGTACGGTACGTTTTATATTTTCGCTCATCTTATTATTCTATATTTAACTAAGCCTGACTATAGGCTCGCTAATGGTATACAAAACTGCAAATAATACCTATTTACTACAAAGTTACGAAATCTGGCAGACAAGTCAAAAAAGAAGGAGAAAATGTAAACTCGAAAGTTTTACAAATTCTCCTTCTCCTCTCTCCTCAGCGGTGCGTACGGGACTCGAACCCGTGACCCCATGCGTGACAGGCATGTATTCTAACCAACTGAACTAACGCACCAAATTTTATTGTCTTTTCAAAACCGCCTCTGCTGTTTTGCGAGTGCAAAGTTAGAAGATAAATTCTATTCCTCCAAATTTTTTTCGCACTTTTTTCAAAATATTTTCGATTGAGTGGTTCGGATAGATTCAGCTTGCGCGCCACATGCAGGTAAAATCCCCGTTTAGCAGGATGGAAGCGCAGGGTTAATCCTTGTGTAACCGGGGGATTGTGCGCAGCGATACCCCAGGGTATGCAGGGATGATGCCCTGCGGGCAACCAGGCGACAGCACGCACGCTCCATGAGTGGTAGCATAGTCAGGGGCATCATAAGCCGCGTCAAACATCACCCCGCTTGACCGCTCTGTTCTCGTATAAGCTTGTTTTTTTGCAAGAAAATCTGCGGAATAAGTCAGAGCTGACCTTGCTCGACCAGTATGCACACACGCTCTATGATTGCGTCTTCGTCGTTTTTGTCCGGTTTATATGTGGTTTTAAGGCTCACGCCGAAAAATTTACCGAAAGTCTGCCAGAATCCCGCGCGGAAAGAACCGAGAAAAGCCTTGAGTATGGAGTAGCTGCTCTGGTTAGTCTCCCTGTTTATCAGTTTTACCAGCATTTTGCCCTGTGATTTTGTGAATTTCTTCAGTTGCGGTTTGTATTGGGCAAAAATCTCTTTCTCCATCTGCGAGAGGTGATCCTCGCGCTCTTTCTGGGTGGGTAGAGTCTCGATATATTCATATGTTTCCAACAGTGTCTCAGCTATCAGCTTGGCGTAGGGGAGTGTGCGCTTTACGTCGCGTACCGTGCGCCAGTAAAATTCCTCCTGCTTCTTGTTTTTGAATTTCATTGGAGGAAACACAGTGATATTGTTGAGCACAATCATCAACGCCGTGTCGCCCTCTTCGGTGATGAAGTGATAGCGCCCTGCGACAGGCTTCTTCACCACGCCGGGAGGCACGGGCACACCATCGGCGTCAAGCTTCTGGGCATGAATGCCGAAAGTGCATAATATGGCTATGATTGTACAGAATAGAATCCTCATATCCATATAACGCGACATCACGGCAAACATTGTATTGACAGTTGGTTATTCAGCGTGATGCTCCGTGTGGGGATAGTCGACCGTGTAGTGAAGTCCGCGTGACTCTTTACGCTCCATTGCCTGGCGCATAATCAGGTAGCCCACATTTATGATGTTGCGCAATTCACATATCTCGCGACTTGCCTTGGAACATTTAAACAGCTTCTCGGTCTCCTCGTAAAGGATGTCAAGGCGGTTCCACGCGCGCTTGAGGCGCAGGTCGCTGCGCACTATACCGACATAGGTTGCCATAATCTGTCCTACCTCCTTGATGCTCTGGGTTATGAGCACCATTTCCTCGGGATGGCGCGTGCCTTCGTCATTCCATTCCGGCACATCGTGGCGATAGCTGTAATGGTCTTTCACCTCCATGGCGTGGCGTGCGGCAGCGTCGGCGTAGACGACAGCCTCGATAAGCGAGTTGGATGCAAGTCGGTTGCCGCCATGAAGTCCGGTGCAGGAGCATTCGCCTACGGCGTAGAGGCGTTGAATCGACGACTCGCCGTTGGTGTCCACCTTTATGCCGCCGCAGAGATAGTGGGCGGCGGGAGCCACGGGGATATAATCTTTTGTTATGTCGATGCCGAGCGACAGACACTTCTGGTAGATGTTGGGGAAGTGTTTCTTGGTCTCTTCGGGGTCCTTGTGGGTCACATCGAGATACACATGCTCGTCGCCATGCTGCTTCATCTCCGAGTCTATGGCGCGTGCCACGATGTCGCGGGGAGCGAGTGACAGGCGCGGGTCATACTTGTGCATGAATTCCTCTCCGCGCTTGTTGCGGAGCACCGCGCCGTAGCCGCGCATTGCCTCCGTGATGAGGAATGAGGGGCGGTCGCCGGGGTGATAGAGCGCAGTGGGGTGAAACTGGATAAACTCCATGTCTTTCACTGTGCCCTTGGCGCGATACACCATCGCTATGCCGTCGCCGGTGGCTACCAGCGGATTAGTGGTGGTGGTGTACACGGCACCCACGCCTCCGGTGGCTATCAGCGTCACGCGCGCAAGAAAAGTGTCGACTTTTCCGCTCTCGGGATTGAGCACATACGCCCCGTAACAGGTGATGTCGGGGGTGCGGCGTGTCACGATTTTTCCAAGATGGTGCTGGGTGATTATCTCGATGGCAAAATGATTGTCAAATATGTCGATGTTAGGGTTTTCCCTTACCGCCTTTACCAGGCTCTCCTGAATTTCGGCTCCGGTATTGTCCTTGTGATGGAGTATTCTGAATTCGGAGTGTCCGCCCTCGCGGTGGAGGTCAAAGTCACCGTTTTCGTTCTTGTCAAAGTTGACGCCCCACTTTATCAGTTCTTGAATCTGTGCGGGTGCTCCCTTGACGACTTTTTCCACAGCTGTGCGGTCGCTCAGCCAGTCGCCGGCAATCATGGTATCTTCTATGTGCTTGTCGAAATTGTCCACTTCAAGATTGGTGACCGATGCCACGCCTCCTTGTGCGAAATAGGTGTTAGCTTCCTCAAGTGTGGTCTTGCATATCAGTGCCACTCTGCCGGTCGCGGCAACCTTCAAGGCGAAACTCATTCCGGCAATGCCCGACCCTATAACCAAATAGTCATATTCGTAAGTCATAACGTATGAATAATATATCGACCGCAAAGGTAGCAACTTTATGCGTCGGTTGAAAATAAAATGCAAAAAATGCATTATCTTTGCATCCATAAAATCAATTTAAACAATAAGATAATGTCGATAGATAACATTATAGCGCAAGCAGTGGCGCGCGCTGTCAAAGAGCTTTACGGAGTTGACGCCGATCCGGCATCAATCGTTCCGCAGACCACCAAGAAGGAGTTTGAAGGCAACCTCACTATTGTCGTGTTCCCCTGGGTGAAGGCAGCCCGCAAGTCTCCAGAGGCGGTAGGTGCTGAAATCGGCGACTGGCTTGTGGCAAACGAGCCTGCAGTCAACCGGTACAATGTAATCAAGGGATTTCTTAATATCGTGATCGAGCCGGCTTACTTCACCTCGATGTTGAGCCACATCGCGGAAACCCCCGGTTATGGCTTCAAGGAGCCTTCCGATGACAGCCCGCTTGTGATGGTGGAATACTCTTCGCCCAACACCAACAAGCCTCTGCATCTGGGACATGTGCGTAACAATCTTCTCGGATACAGTCTCTCGCGCATACTCTCGGCATGTGGCAACCGCGTGGTGAAGACCAATATCGTCAATGACCGTGGTATCCACATATGCAAGTCGATGCTTGCCTGGAAAAAGTGGGGCGACGGAGCCACTCCAGAGTCTACCGGAAAGAAGGGCGACCATCTTATCGGTGATTTCTACGTATTGTTTGACAAGCATTACAAGGCTGAGTTGAAAGAACTTGTAGCCAAGGGATTGAGCGAGGAGGAGGCTGAAAAGCAGTCGCCGCTCATGCTTGAGGCGCGCGAGATGTTGCGTAGATGGGAGCAGAAAGACCCCGAGGTGCGCGGTCTCTGGGAAATGATGAACAATTGGGTCTATGCCGGATTTGACGAGACTTACAAGCGTCTCGGCGTGGACTTCGACAAGATATATTACGAGAGCAACACTTACCTCGAAGGCAAGGACAAGGTGCTTGAGGGTCTTGACAAGGGTATCATGTATCGCAAGGAGGATGGATCTGTATGGGCCGACCTTACCGACGCGGGGCTTGACCACAAGCTGCTTCTACGTAGCGACGGCACTTCGGTATATATGACCCAGGATATCGGTACCGCCAAATTGCGCTATCAGGATTTCCCCATTGACAAGATGATATATGTCGTGGGCAATGAGCAGAACTATCACTTCCAGGTGTTGTCGCTGCTGCTTGACCGTCTCGGATTCAAGTGGGGCAAAGATCTTGTGCATTTCTCTTATGGTATGGTAGAGCTGCCTGAAGGAAAGATGAAGAGCCGCGAGGGCACAGTCGTTGACGCCGACGACCTCATGGACGAGATGATTCAGGGCGCGCGCGATGTGTCGGCTGAGCGTGGCAAGGGCGATTTCACTCCCGAGGAGTCGGAGGAGATAGCCCGTATCGTAGGTATGGGTGCCTTGAAATACTTCCTGCTGAAGGTCGATCCCCGCAAAAACATGACTTTCAATCCCAAGGAGTCAATCGACTTTAACGGAAACACCGGACCATTTATCCAGTACACCTATGCACGTATCCGCTCTGTGCTACGCAAGGCTGCCGATGCAGGTTACAAGGCTGAGGGTTATGGCGCGGTTGAGCCTAACGAAAAGGAGATTTCGCTTATCCAGCATCTTGCCGACTATCCTTCGGTGGTAGCCGAGGCTGGCCGGACTTATTCACCGGCTCTTATCGCCAACTACGTGTATGAGCTTGTGAAGGAGTACAACCAGTTCTACCACGATTATTCGATTCTCAACGAGTCTGTCGCGGCAGTACGCGCCCTCCGTCTCGCGCTCAGCGAAGAGGTGTCACGCGTGGTCAAGAGCGGCATGTCGCTGCTCGGAATCGAGGTGCCTGAGCGTATGTAACATAAATTAACTATTGCGGAGTCACACAATGCCCTGCAATTACGTTATCTCATTAAAACATTAAATATTATGAATAATTATAATTTGGATTCTCTCAACTCACAGTCGCTTGACAGTCGCGTGTCGCAGGTGATGAAACGCGTTTATGTAAAGATGTTTGTAGCTTTGCTTGTGACAGCGTTAGCGGCATGGGTGTGCTCCTGTATCCCTAATCTTGTCTATTTTCTTGCCGCCAACCGCTGGGTTTACTGGGGGCTTCTGATTGTTGAGCTTCTCATGGTGTTTGGCATCAGCGGAGCTGTCAACAAGATAAGTTCGCCTGTGGCGACACTGCTCTTTTATGCGTTTGCGATACTTAACGGTGTCACCTTCTCATTGATATTCTACGCCTACTCCACTGTGTCGATATTCAAGACATTTATCATCACTTCGGGTGTATTTGGCGCAATGAGTGTCTACGGCTATTTTACCAGCCGCGACCTTACCAAGATAGGCAACTTCCTGTTTATGGCGCTTATCGGACTTATCATAGCGAGCGTTGTAAATATTTTCTGGGCTAATTCGACCCTTGAATGGATTGTGTCGATAGCCGGTGTGCTTATCTTCATCGGTCTTACCGCATGGGACACCCAGTCAATAAAGCGTATGGCTGAAAACAGCGGTGGTTTCTCCGTGTCACGCCTCGCTACTATCGGAGCGTTGTCACTTTATCTCGACTTCATCAACCTCTTCCTCTATCTGCTACGTTTCTTTGGCAGTTCAAGAGATTAAACAAGCTCTAAGAGTGATTTACCTTATAGGAGGGGCACATCGGTCAAGGTGTGCCCCTTTTTGCTTTTATATTGTATGATGCCGCAGTCGGTCAATATCAACTTTTTTCACTATCTTTGAGCCTATAAACATTGCTCGCTATGAAACGTGTATTGATAATCGGCGCAGGTGGCTTTATCGGCGGTTTTATCGCTGCCGAGAGTCTGCGTCGCGGCTACGAGACCTGGGTGGGTGTGCGCGAGTCCACCTCCCGACGTTATCTTACTGACGAAAGGTTGCACTTCGTGACCTTTGACTACGACTCTTCCGAGGCAATGGAGGAGGTGTTGAGGTCGACTCTTCCCGAAGGAGAGAAGTGGGACTGGATTATATATA
This sequence comes from uncultured Muribaculum sp., assembly GCA_910578835.1. Taxonomy (GTDB): domain Bacteria; phylum Bacteroidota; class Bacteroidia; order Bacteroidales; family Muribaculaceae; genus Muribaculum. The sequence continues at coordinate 3,976 of CAJTSK010000026.1, read as the reverse complement.
ATCTCGGTGCCACGAAAGTGACCAACTACAGCGATTTCAACCGCATAAACTTCAGCTATCTCCGCACATGTGTCGAGGCTCTTGAGGCAACATCCATGGTGCCGGAGCGATTTCTTTATATCAGTAGCCTGAGCGCGCTCGGCCCTGTCGATGAAAAGACCTATCAGCCTTATACATCCAGGACCATACCTGACCCCAATACAAAATACGGCATGTCTAAAATCAAGAGCGAGACGCTACTTGATACCACGCCCGGATTTCCATGGATAATTTTCCGTCCTACCGGTGTCTACGGTCCTCATGAGCAGGATTATCTGATGATGATAAAGTGCATTGACAACCATTGGGATTTCGGGGTAGGCTACCGCAAGCAGCTGCTCACGTTTATCTATGTCGATGATCTTGTCAATGCGATGTTTGACGCTCTTGAGAAGGCTCCCTTGCGCCACAAATATATCATAAGCGAGGGACGCTCCTACACCCAGTCGGAATTTCGCAAGATTGTGGCGCGCACGCTCGGAAAGAAATTTGTCATCCCTGTGCGCCTGCCTCTTTGGATGGCTAAGGTGGCAAGCGTTGTGTCGGAAAAGTACGGCATACTCAAGATGAAGCCCTCTACGCTTAATTCCGACAAATACAAGATAATGAAACAGCGTAACTGGAGTGCCGACATCTCCGATGCGCAGCGCGATTTCGGATTCAACCCCGTCACTTCGCTGGAGAAGGGTATAGAGGCTACCGTAGCAGAGTATCGTCGCATGAAAAATGATAAAAACTGACAATCATGGATGACAACCGTTACAACCGTCCTCCCTGGTGGATGACCGTGGTGATTCTCATAATGCTCCTGCCGCTCTTTTCGTGGCCTATGGTCATCGCGTCATTGCCTCCGGAAGAGGATGGCGGCAACTGGAAAATGCTTATATATATATTCCCGGTATATGCCATTCTCAGCGCTTATTATGCCTATCGTTGCTATGACGGGCGCAGGGAACTGAGCGTGATATTGCTTTCCGTATTGCTTCTCTCCTATCTCGGAGTCGCCTTTGCCCTGCTTGTATGATAAGACGTGTATCATCTTTGCTGATTATGCTGCTCCTCCCGGGCGTCATGTTGCGGTCGCAGGCTGCGACGGTGGCTGAATATGCCTTTACCGGCGACATGGCTGTCACACGTGTGTCGCTTGACGGTGGTGTTACGGCTATCGGCGAGGGTGCATATGCCGGCACAGGTGTTGTCACTGCGATTATTCCACAAGGCGTTACGGAAATCGGAGCTTTTGCATTTGCCGACTGCCGCTTGCTTGTGAAGGCGGAGATACCTGAAGGTGTCACTGTACTGCGCGCGGGGCTGTTTCGCGGATGCACGGCGTTGCGGGAAGTGTCATTACCCTCAACTATTGAGAGAGTCGAAGGCGGCGTTTTTGCCGCCACGGCGTTGGTGGATGTTGATTTGAGCCGGTGTCGCGCCCTGCGCTCTATAGGAGAGCGCTGTTTTGCCGGATGCGAGGCACTCGGCAGCGTAAAGTTGCCTGAAGGAGTGACAAGCATAGGCAACAGTGCGTTTTTTGGCTGTACGGCTCTTAAAGAGATAATATATCCCGAATCGCTCCGGCGTATAGGGGACTGCGCCCTTGCCTGCACATCGGGCATCAGTGTCATGAGTCTTCCCCCGTCGCTCGGCTATATCGGTTCTAATGCGATGGAGGGTATGAATAGTCTCTCCGGCATAGACGCTACATGGCTGAATGCTGTCCCGCAGTTGGGCGACGACGTGTGGTACGGGCTGCCTCAGCCCGACATATGGCTCAGCGTGTCGCCGCAGTTGCGCGACGGCTTTCTGGCATCGCCGCAATGGAGCGATTTCAACATCTCCGGCGGCACAGTGTCGACCTCTTTCCCTGTCATAGCCGACCGGAGTGTGAAGAGTGTCGCCGTCTACCGCGTTTCGGAAATAGAGATAATTGTGACGACATTTAATGACGGCTCGCGCCGCGTAGATAAAATATTAAAAACAAAGTAACCGTATATGGGAAAAAATAAGTTAAGAAAATTCAGCGAAATGGAGTCGATGGACTGTGTGTTTCAATACCCTTTCGGCATACTTCGGGAAAAAGGCTTCCCGATGAAAGGGAGCTGGGGCCGCGACTATTTCGGCAACGACAATCCGATTGTGCTTGAGCTTGGTTGCGGAAAGGGAGAATACACAGTAGGGCTCGCCGAGCGTTTTCCTGACAAAAACTTCATAGGCATCGACATCAAGGGGGCGCGTATGTGGACCGGAGCCTGTCAGGTGCGTGACCGCTCTATTGGTAACGCTGCGTTTCTGCGCACAAGCATCGAGTTGCTCCCTCATTTCTTTGCCCCTGACGAGGTTGACGAGATATGGATTACCTTCCCCGACCCGCAGATGAAAAAGGTGACTAAACGCCTTACCGGTACACGGTTTATGGCGCTCTACCGACAGGTGCTCCGCGACAACGGTATCGTGCATCTGAAGAGCGACAGCCCGTTTTTGTACACCTACACCCGCTATATGGTGGAGCATAACGGGTTGGAGAAAGTCACCGACACTGCCGACCTTTACCATGACCCGCAGGGGGTGAGCGACATACTTAACATACGCACATTCTACGAGCAGCAGTGGCTCGACCGCGGACTTACCATAAAGTATATATCCTGGCATCTGGACCATGCCACTCCGCTATCTGAGCCTGAGGTGGAAATCGAACCCGATACCTACCGCAGTTTCTCGCGTGGCGAACTACAGTGTCCCGACAAATGTTAATACCGAAATAATTCATAGCCAAAATGGAAACCTTATATCCCCAACTTATCATTGACGCGCTTACCAATGTGCGTTACCCCGGAAATGGAAAAAATATAGTGGAGCTCGGAATGGTCGAGGATGACATACGAATCGACGGCAACAAGGTGAGCTTTTCCCTGATATTTGACAAGCCTACCGACCCGTTTGTAAAGTCGCTTGTGAAGGCTGCCGAGACAGCTCTCACCACATTCATTTCGCCCGAAGTGGACGTAAAAGACCGTATCAATGTAAAGTTTAAGAAAGAAAATCCGGCGCCTAAAGCCGAGGAACGCCCGCTGCCGAAGGTGAAAAATATCATCGGTGTGTCATCGGGCAAAGGAGGTGTAGGCAAGTCTACTGTCGCGAGCAACCTTGCCGTTGCGCTTGCGCGCCTCGGCTATAAGGTAGGTCTGCTCGACGCCGATATATTCGGTCCCTCGGTGCCAAAGATGTTTGGAGTGGAGGATGAGCCTATCTACATGGAAAATGTCGACGGTCAAGACATGATAGTGCCGGTCGAGAAATATGGCGTCAAGCTGCTGTCCATCGGATTTCTCGTTGACAGGAACTCGCCGGTATTGTGGCGTGGCGCTATGGCGTCGCGTGCCCTCAATCAGCTAATCACCCAGGCATCATGGGGCGAACTCGACTATTTCCTTATTGACATGCCCCCGGGCACAAGCGACATACATCTTACCCTTGTGCAGACACTGGGCATAACCGGAGTGGTAATCGTAAGCACTCCCCAGGAAGTGGCGCTTGCCGATGCGCGCAAAGGTATCGCCATGTTTACCGATGATAAGGTGAATGTTCCTGTGCTCGGTATCGTGGAAAATATGGCGTGGTTCACTCCTGCCGCCCATCCCGATGAGCGTTATTACATATTTGGACGCGACGGCGCGGTGAAGCTTGCTGAAGAGCTTGACGTGAAAGTGCTTGCGCAGATACCTATAGTGGGTACAATATGTGAAGGAGGTGACAGCGGCTCACCTATTGCGCTGAAAGACAGCATTACCGGCGAGGCGTTCATCGAACTTGGTCGCGCGGTGGTCAATGCGGTCGACGAGCGCAACAGCTCCCTTCCGCCTACATCGGCTGTAGAGACTCACTCTTAATTATTACTGTCCGCTAAACCATAAAAAGTCGAGTCCAACTTCCTGCATGGCAG
>CAJTSK010000025.1 GCA_910578835.1 uncultured Muribaculum sp. | reverse complement strand
GCAGCACTATACTCTTGACATCGCCTGCTACCCACCGGAAAAATCCGCTGACCCGTCATAAATGGAAAATTCGGTCTCGGTGTCGTTTTTTTGCATGATAAACGGCATGGTGATGTTGTTGCCTGTCAGGGATTTCGGTATGAGGTTGACTCCCGGTGTGCCGGATAGTGTTGTCACTTGTGACGGGGTTGCTGCTGTTGCTGCGGTAGCGAAGAGGGCAGCTGTAGTAAATAAGGAGATTCTAAAATCCATTGCGCTATGATTAAATGATTGAGATTCGATTAAAAGACGGGTCGTCTTTTAATGAGACTATGCAATGGATACCTTCACCGATTCGGGCACAAACCATGTTTGTGCAATATTGGCTAATTATGAGGTAATGAGGTTTTTCCGAATTGAAAATGTTGATAGGTGAGGTTATCGATATATGCAAGCGTCACATGTGCCCTCATGCCGGAATCCCGGTAAGAGCAGTTATTGACGACCCGATGTTAAATTTACAGATACTTTTAATTAAGTACTATCAAATTTAAATTACACATATATGATAATCCTCGGCAACCATGTTGCCTACGATGACTGTCTGACAGGAAGTGCATGTCATGACGGGTGTGATTGAATTGTAAGTTGCCGCTGTGCTGTCGACCAGGCTATTTCCTTCTCAATGGCTTCCGCCATCTTCCACACATATGGCATTCAAATACATCCGCCGTGGTTGCTGACATACATGAGAATTACCGCTGCCCCGCCCATGGCGAAGTCGATTGCGGCATTTCCGGAAACAAAATTAGGCAATATGTGTGAAATATACAAAATTTGAGTTGTTAAAAACTGCGGGCCTGAACAAACTTTCGGCGGCAATCGTTGAAATTTGAAAATATATATCATATGGAAGACCCTATGTTTAAAATCCCTTACGGATTATATGTAATCGCGACTAATGCCGACAATCGCGATAACGGATGCATATCCAACACTTTCGGACAGGTTACTGTCGAGCCTAATCAGGTGTCGCTATGTATCAATAAGTTAAACCTTACATGCGAAATGATTATGAAGTCGCGGGTATATACCGCTTCCATCATTTCAGAGAAGGCTTGCTTTTCGCTTTTCAAGCGCTTCGGATTTCAGTCGGGGCGCGATGTCGACAAGTTCAAGGACTTTACAGCATGCAAGCGTGTCGCCAACGGGACGATGGCAATTACCGAGGGCACCAATGCCTATATAAGCGTGGCGGTGACCGGCACCCTCGACCTCGGCACCCACATGATGTTTATAGGCAAGGTCACCGCTATGGAGTCGCTTTCCGACGTGCCTTCAGCTACATACTCTTATTATCAGCAATATATCAAGTCTAAGCCACAGACTGTCAAGGATGTGCAAAACGGTCACACGGTATGGCGCTGCAAGGTGTGTGGATATGAATATGTGGGCGACGAGCTGCCTGCCGATTACGTATGTCCCGTGTGCAAGCATCCCGCATCAGATTTTGAGCGGGTCGAGATTACCGAGAATGTCGCAGACCAGCCTGCTAATCAGTACTCCGGCACCAAGACCGAGAAAAATCTTCAGGAGGCATTTGCCGGCGAAAGCATGGCGCGTAACAAATATACTTATTTCGCCTCTGTGGCACGCAAAAACGGATTTGAGCAGATTGCGGCTCTGTTCCTTAAGACCGCTGACAATGAGAAAGAGCATGCCGAGCTGTGGTGTAAGGCTCTGGGCGGCATAAGTCAGGACACGGCGGTCAATCTGCTACATGCTGCCGACGGCGAGAATTATGAGTGGACCGACATGTATGACCGCTTTGCCCGCGACGCCGATGAGGAGGGTTTCCATGCCCTTGCCGAGCAATTCCGTGGCGTTGCGGCGATAGAGAAGCATCATGAGGAGCGCTACCGCAAGCTGTTGCGCAATGTGGAGGCTCAGGAGGTGTTCCGTAAGAGCGGCGTGACTGTCTGGGAGTGTCGCAACTGCGGTCATATCTGCATCGGCACAGAAGCGCCGGAGGTTTGCCCCGTATGCTTGCACTCACAAAGCTATTTTGAAGTCCATGCCGAAAATTATTGACGGTTTTTTCAATCGCCAACTTTATATAAATTCAGCGGGCGGAAAAGGCATTGCCTCTCCGCCCGCTTTCTTGGTGTGTCTCTCTATGTGACGATTTGTCAGCGGATTATGATTTTGCTGTTTTCCACCATCTTGTCACCGTCGTTGACCACCACTACATACATTCCTGCCGGGAAGCGTGATGTATTGATGGGTACTGTGGGTATCGCTGCGCTCAACCCACGGCTACACGATGGAGAATCCCCTGCGGGGAATGCGCGTGTCGGGATTTTTCCCCGGAGGGGAAAGAGGTCGTTAGCCGCGGGTAATGCCGAAGGCATACCCGTGGTTACGGTGACGCCAGTTACCCGCATCTACCCTGTAAGGGTTGCACGATGCTGCATGGCGTAATGCAACCCACTTCGGGGTTGTGAATATATGGGGGATGGGACGGAGCCACGGGTGCACCTCCGGTGCTACCCGCGGTTAACGATATCTTGCCCCTTTCGGGGCAATGGCGTGGGGTCCGTGGGTATCGCTACGCTCAACCCGCGGCTACACGATGGACAATCCCCTGCGGGGAATGCGTGTGTAAGGATTTTTCCCCGGAGGGGAAAGATGTCGTTAGCCGCGGGTAATGCCGAAGGCATACCCGTGGTTACTGTGACGCCAATTATCCGCGTCTACCCTGTAAGGGTTGCACGACGCTGCATGGCGTAATGCAACCCACTTCGGGGTTGTGAATATGTGGGGGATGTGTCGTGCCACGGGTGCACCTCCGGCGCTACCCGCGGTTAACGGTATCTTGCCCCGAAAGGGGCAAGATCAGTTTTCAGTTGTCGGTTGTCAGAGGGGTGGGACGCATAGCGACCGGCAACACACAAGCTGTGGCATGTGTCGCCGTGATTTCCCCGACAGGGGATATTCCATGATTAGCCGGGGGTTGAGCGCAGCGATACCCCCGGATAGCCGATAATACATTTTTTTGTTTCCGATAGGAATCATCTGTATTTACATTGGTGAGGATTCCTGACGGAAACATATGCCTCGCTTTAACGGTCCGTGGGTATCGCTGCGCTCAACCCACGGCTACATGTCAGACCATCCCCATACGGGGATGCATCAACCCCACCGCGTCTACCCTGTAAGGGTTGCACGACGCTGCATGGCGTAATGCAACCCAATTCGGGGTTGTGAATATGTGGGGGGAGACGTAGCCACGGGTGCACCTCCGGCGCTACCCGCGGTTAACGATATCTTGCCCCTTTCGGGGCAATTCATGGGTTTCACGGGTATCGCTGCGCTCAACCCACGGTCAATCCCATGCGGGGAATGGCGGGTCGGGGATTTTCCCCGGAGGGGGTTGGGGATGGGCACAAAAAAACGTGGTTGTATCAATTTCTGATACAACCACGCTTGTATTGTAAGATGTTTCGGTAAATATTAACCGTTAACCTTCTTCATGTGAGCGATGAGGTCAAGCACCTTGTTAGAGTAACCGATTTCGTTGTCATACCAAGATACAACCTTAACGAAAGTCGGAGTCAACTGGATACCAGCCTTCTTGTCGAAGATAGAAGTGCGGGGATCGCCGAGGAAGTCGCTTGATACTACATCGTCTTCAGTGTAGCCGAGCACACCCTTGAGTTCGCCTTCAGAAGCTTCCTTCATAGCAGCGCAAATCTCATCGTAAGTAGCGGGCTTAGCAAGGTTAACAGTAAGGTCAACAACTGATACGTCGAGAGTGGGGACACGCATTGACATACCGGTAAGCTTACCGTTAAGTTCGGGGATAACTTTACCTACAGCCTTAGCAGCGCCAGTTGAAGAGGGGATGATGTTGCCAGAAGCAGCACGACCACCACGCCAGTCCTTCATAGAGGGACCGTCAACAGTCTTCTGAGTAGCAGTAGTAGAGTGAACGGTAGTCATAAGACCTTCAACTACACCAAACTTGTCGTTGAGCACCTTGGTGATAGGAGCAAGACAGTTGGTGGTGCAAGATGCGTTAGATACAAACTGAGTACCCTTTACATACTTGTCAAGGTTAACACCGCATACAAACATGGGGGTGTCATCCTTAGAAGGAGCTGACATAACTACATATTTTGCGCCAGCTTCGATGTGAGCCTGAGCTTTTTCCTTAGTAAGGAAAAGACCGGTTGACTCAACAACATACTCAGCGTTTACAGCGCCCCAGTTGATTTCTTTCGGGTCGCGGCATGCAGTAACGCGGATTTCCTTGCCGTTTACGATAAGAAGGCTCTTTTCCAAATCGTAGTCAACAGTGCCGTCAAACTGACCGTGCATTGTGTCATACTTAAGCATGTAAGCCATGTAGTCAACGGGAAGAAGGTCGTTGATAGCGACAACTTCGATGTCATCTCTCTTGGTGGAAGCACGGAATACGAAACGACCGATGCGACCAAAACCATTAATACCTACTTTAGTCATAATTTTTGTTAATATTGGGTTTAATGTAAATCTTCTACCTTATTTTAATTGTACTTGTATCACAAATCAGAAATATATGATACTTGAATTAGCGACACAAAATTACTAATTTTTTTCCAATAAAATTATTCTACATATAAAATAAAGGAAAAAAATCTTTAATTTTGCGTGAAAATGTAGGAATGAGCAATTTATGAACTAATAAAATATTGATTATGGGAAAATTTCTCACTGAATTCAAGGAGTTTGCCATGAAAGGAAATGTCGTTGACATGGCAGTCGGTGTAATTATCGGTGGCGCATTTGGCAAGATTGTGTCTTCGCTGGTCAATGATGTGGTAATGCCTTTGGTGGGAATAGCTACCGGCGGTCTGGACTTCAAGGAGCATAAGCTTATACTTAAGGAGGCGGTGATGAACGGGGAGGAAATCATAACTCCCGAAGTGGCGATGACATGGGGCGTTTTCGTCCAGAATATCGTTGACTTCCTGATTGTCGCTTTCTGTATATTCATGGCTGTACGCTTCATGAACCGCTTCAAGAAGAAAGTGGAGGAAGCTCCCGCCCCGGCTCCGGAGCCTACCAAAGAAGAGGTGTTGCTGACTGAGATACGTGACCTCCTCAAGAAGCAGGCTGATAATAAGTAAAAACAGAAATAATCAACTTAAATAACAGATATAGATAATGGCTAAAGTCATAATTATAGGAGCAGGCGGTGTAGGCACCGTGGTCGCTCATAAGTGTGCGCAGAATCCCGACGTGTTTACCGAGATTGTGCTGGCTTCACGTACCCAAAGCAAGTGTGACGCCATCGCCAAGGCAATCGGTGCCGACAATATTGTCACTGACCATGTTGACGCCGACAGCGTGGAGGAGCTTGTGGCTCTCTTCCGCCGTCACAATCCCGACCTGGTGATTAATGTGGCGCTTCCTTATCAGGACCTTACTATCATGGACGCGTGTCTTGAGTGTGGTGTCAACTATCTTGATACCGCCAATTATGAGCCGAAGGATGAGGCTCACTTCGAGTACTCATGGCAGTGGGCTTACCGCGAGCGTTTCGAGAAGGCGGGACTTACCGCGATACTCGGCTGCGGATTTGACCCCGGGGTATCGGGCGTGTTCACCGCTTATGCGGCAAAACACTATTTCTCGGAGATGGAATATCTTGACATCGTTGACTGTAACGCCGGTGACCATGGAAAGGCATTTGCCACCAACTTCAACCCCGAAATCAACATACGCGAGATAACCCAGAACGGCAGATATTATCAGGAAGGAAAGTGGGTGGTGACAAAGCCGCTTGAAATCCACGCCCCGCTTACTTACCCCAACATCGGTGCGCGCGACTCTTATCTGCTCTATCACGAGGAACTTGAGTCGCTTGTAGAAAACTTCCCTACTATCAAGCGTGCCCGCTTCTGGATGACTTTCGGTCAGGAATACCTCACCCATCTGCGTGTAATCCAGAATATCGGAATGGCGCGTATCGACGAGGTTGATTACAACGGCACCAAGATTATCCCCTTGCAATTTTTGAAAGCCGTGCTTCCCAATCCGCAGGACCTCGGCGAGAATTACCACGGTGAGACATCTATAGGCTGCCGCATCTCCGGAAAAGACAAGGAGGGCAAGCCCCTTACCTATTACATATATAATAATTGTAGTCATGAGGCTGCTTACAAGGAGACAGGTATGCAGGCAGTGAGCTATACGACCGGTGTGCCGGCTATGGCAGGCGCGATGATGTTCCTTACCGGAAAGTGGGTTAAGCCCGGCGTACACAACGTAGAGGAGTTTGATCCCGATCCGTTCCTTAAGGTAATCGCCGCTCAGGGACTTCCCTGGCACGAGGTGTTTAACGGCGACCTTGAAGTTGATAAAATCGGTTGATGACCGTTAGCTATAAAAAGAAAGGGGCAGGATGTGTGGTTCATATCCTGCCCCTTTTTATCAGGTCAACTTCCGGAGAGCTGTATCCCGGTCAGTCGTCGAGCTTGTCGGCGAGGTTGTGAAGGGCGTCGCCGCCTGAGTCGAGGAGGTCGGAAGCCTTATCTTTCAGCTTGTCAATCAGCGATCCTCCCTTTTCTTTTGCCGAGGCAAGCATGTCGGACGCCTGGTCCTTGATGTCGTCAATCTTGTCGGAAGCAGCATCTTTGATGTCGCCCAGCTTGTCGGCGGCGGCATCTTTTATGTCATTAATCTTGTCGGCTGCAGTCGCCTTTGCGTTGGCGGCGTTTTCTTTCAAGTTGTCAATCTTTTGTTTGGCTTCTTCAGCTACGGCTGTTTTAGCCGCGTCTACACTCACCTTAGCGGCGTCGGCACTAATTTTAGCCGCGGCTTCTGATGTCTTTGCGGCGATTTCAGCATTTGTATTCATAGTCGGTTAAATTTTTATGTTCAGAAGTCTAACACCTGTCGCCGATTCAAAGTTGAGCCATTTAAGACCTTTTAGGAGTAAATGCGTCGGTCCTGATAAAAATGTGAGTTATTGTAGGCGGTTATGGAATAATTGACTAATTTTGTAATGTAAGGAAAACATTAAGATATGAAATATATAATAGCCTCAGTTCTTGCCGGCGCGATGGCATTCAATGCTTCTGCCGATGATAAAGTAATTGTACCTGACAGTACCGGATTTAAGTTTACCGATGTCAAGGTAGTGAAAACCACCCCTGTACGTGACCAGAACCAGTCGGGAACATGCTGGTGTTTCTCCACCAACACCTTCCTTGAGGAGGAGATGATGCGTAAAGGTGAGAAGCCGGTTGACTTGAGCGAGATGTACATTGTGCGTCATTGCTATCTTGACAAGGCGCGCAAATATGTGAGAATGGATGGTAAGGTCAATTTCTCTGAGGGCGGTGCGGCACATGATGTGCCTTACGTGATTGAAATGTACGGTGCGCTCCCCGAAGAGGCATATCCTGGACTTAACTACGGTGAGGAAAAGCATGTCCACGGCGAGTTGTCGTCAGTGTTGAAGGCTTACCTTGACGCTGTAATCAGGGTGCCCGACCGACGCCTTTCTACAGCGTGGGAGAAGGGTTTCAATGCTATCCTTGACGCATATTTCGGAGAGGTGCCCGAAACGTTTGTGTATGAGGGCAAGACCTATACTCCCAAGTCGTTTGCCGAGTCGTTAAGCATCAAGCCCGATGATTACATAGAGGTGACCTCGTTTACTCATCATCCTTTCTACAAGCCGTTTGCTCTCGAAGTAGCCGACAACTGGCTTTGGGGTGCAATGCAGAATGTGCCGCTCGACGAGATGAAGGCAATCGTGGACAATGCCCTTGACAACGGTTATCCCGTGGCTTGGGGCGCCGATGTGAGCGAAGGCGGATTCAAGTGGCGCAAAGGCTATGCCGTGATGCCGGTGGAGAAGGGTGCCAAAGACCTTACCGGCACTGAATTGTCACGCTGGGTGCAGCTTAGCGACAAGGACCGTCAGGATGAGCGTTACGACATAAAGGGTCCGGTAGAGGAAATCACCGTAACCCAGGAGTCACGACAGGAGATGTTTGACCGCAAGGAGACTACCGACGACCACGGCATGGTAATCGTGGGCAAGGCTGTCGACCAGAAGGGCAACAAATATTATAAGGTACAGAACTCATGGGACACCAATCAGCTTTATGACGGCTATTTCTATGTCTCTGAGCCTTATTTCCTTGCAAAGACCATGGATATCATGGTACACAAGGACGCAGTGCCTTCAGCTATAGCATCAAAATTTAAAAACTGATATATTGCCGATGGTTACCACTCCTTTTAACGAGCGGACGGTATTGCTTGTCGGCGAGAGTGCCGTGGAGCGCCTTGCCGGCAGCCGCGTGACGGTTGTCGGGGTAGGGGGCGTGGGCGCTTACGCCGTTGAGATGCTTGCGCGTGCCGGAGTGGGACATCTGACGCTTATTGACGGTGATGTCGTGTCGCCGAGCAATCTCAACCGCCAGCTTCCGGCTCTTCACTCCACAATCGGGGAGCCGAAGGTTGAGGTGATGAAACGCCGTGTACTCGACATCAACCCCGCTTGTGAGGTGACTGCCGAGATGCGTTTTATCGGTGTCGATGATATTGACGGATTACTCTCCCCGGCACCCGATTTCGTGATTGACGCCATCGATGCCATTTCGCCCAAGGTGGCGCTTCTCGCCGCCTGCTACCGTAATCGGGTAAAGGTGGTGTCGTCGATGGGCGCGGGAGGCAGGCTGGACCCTACGAAGGTGAGATATGCCGATATACGTGACACATTTCACGACGGACTCGCCCGCGAGGTACGCCACCGTCTCCGGAAGGCAGGTATCTCGTCAGGCATTAAAACCGTGTTTTCAGAGGAGCAGCCGCGTAAAAATGCGGTGACACTGACCGATGAAATCCAATATAAACGCTCGTCTTACGGCACTGTGGCATGGCTTCCCGCTATTTTTGGCATGATGCTTGCTTCTTATGCAGTGGACTCACTTATGACTGCCGGGAAATGATACAGATAAGGGACATATCAAAAAGTTACGACAATCTCCGGGTGCTGTCGGGCATTGACCTTGACATTAACCGCGGGGAGATAGTGTCGATTGTAGGTCCGAGCGGTGCGGGCAAGACCACCCTTTTGCAGATTATAGGCACGCTTGACCGCCCCGACAGCGGCAGCGTGATGTATGACGGGGTCGATGTGCTCGCGATGAAAGACAAGGCGCTCGCGCGATTTCGCAACGGCAATATAGGCTTTGTATTTCAGTTTCATCAACTTCTTCCCGAATTCACGATGCTTGAAAATGTCGCTCTTCCCGCGATGATAGGAGGAAAGAAGCGTACCGAGGCATTTGCCATGGCTCGCAGGCTGATTGACTATCTCGGACTGGGCGACAGGGCTGACCATAAGCCGGGCGAACTATCGGGTGGTGAACGCCAGCGTGCGGCAGTGGCGAGGGCTCTTGTCAACAATCCGCGTGTGGTGCTTGCCGATGAGCCGTCGGGGAGTCTTGACTCCCACAACCGCAATGAGCTTCACCGGCTCTTTTTCGACCTGCGCCGCGACATGGGGCAGACATTTGTGATTGTTACCCACGACGAGAGTCTTGCCGGAGAGTGTGACCGGGTGGTACACATGCGCGACGGACTTATAACCGATATTGTAAATAACCGATGACACGATACTTATCCCTCATATTATCACTTGCCGCGATGCAGGCGTTGCTGTCATGTTCCGATGACGATACTTACAGCGACGAGGCTTTCCTGAGCGACATAGTGACAGTGGAAAGCACTGGCGAAGAAGGCTCATGCTTTACGTTTCGCCGCTATGGCGACTCTCCGCTGGTGACTCTTACCGCTCCCGGGTTTCAGCTCGACGGGAAATATGTGGGGAAGCGGGTGTTGCTCCGCTATTATCCTGAGTCGGGATTGCCTTATACCGATGGCGATATACGCCCGCTTGCCGTAAGTCCGGTCAATTGCGACACCACCGTGATACGCCCGGTGGAGCGTTACGACTGGAATGCCGATGCTGTGTTCCTCAACTCGATATGGCGCAGCGGCAACTATATCAATGTGCATCTGCGTGCCGTCTATTCCGACAAGCCCCGTTATTTCAGCCTTATGGTCGACTCGCTTACGCTTACCGATGCCGTGCCGCAGGTGTATCTGGTGCATAATACTCTCGGAGCCCCCGACAGTTACATGAAAGAGGTGTATGCCTCGTTTGACATCACCAACGTGTGGAGTCAGGGCAGCTGTGACGGCATAGAGGTTCATGTCAACGACAGCAATTTAAAAAAAGAGATATATACATTTAATAAATAGTTTAACCACAATTAAAAAGAAAAACGATATGGAAAATAACAACAAGAAAAATGAGATAAAAATCGAGCTTACTCCTGAGGTTGCCCACGGTCATTACGCTAATCTGGCGATGATTGCCCACTCTCCTACAGAATTTTTCATCGACTTTATCGCAATGGCTCCCAACATGCCCCAGGCAAAGGTGCAGAGCCGTATCATCATGTCGCCTGAAAACGCCAAGCAGCTCCTTTTCGCTCTCCGCGAGAATATCGAGCGTTACGAAAACACTTTCGGTGTGATTGAGCGCAAGATGCCCAAAAACGCCAACGGCGGCGACATGAATCCCTTTAAGGCATAAATCCTGAAAAATCCGGTCAGTAATGATTAAAGAAAACGATTTTACCATCTATAATTCGCTGACACGCCGCAAAGAGCGCTTTGTGCCCATTCACGAGGGTAAGGTCGGGATGTATGTGTGCGGTCCTACCGTATATGGTGACGGTCACCTCGGTCATGCACGACCGGCAATCACCTTTGACGTACTTTACCGCTATCTTACCCATCTTGGCTACAAGGTGCGCTATGTGCGCAATATCACCGATGTCGGTCATCTTGAGCATGATGCCGACGAGGGTGAGGACAAGATTGCCAAGAAGGCGCGTCTCGAACAGCTTGAGCCGATGGAGGTAGTGCAACACTATCTCAACAGCTATCATAAGTCGATGGAGGCGCTTAATGTGCTTCCCCCGTCAATCGAGCCTCACGCGTCGGGTCACATAATCGAGCAGATAGAGTATGTCAAAAAGATACTTGAAAGCGGATATGCCTATGTGAGCAACGGCTCGGTATATTTCGACGTGCCTAAGTTTAACCGCGACTATCGTTACGGAAAGCTTTCGGGCAGAAATGTCGATGAGCTGCTTGCCACTACGCGTGCGCTCGACGGTCAGGAAGAGAAGCATAATCCCGCCGACTTCGCCCTTTGGAAAAAAGCGTCGCCGGAGCATATCATGCGCTGGCCTTCGCCTTGGAGCGACGGTTTCCCCGGCTGGCATCTCGAATGTTCCACAATGGGCGAGAAATATCTCGGCACCCCCTTCGACATCCACGGTGGCGGCATGGACCTGATGTTTCCCCATCATGAGTGTGAGATAGCCCAGTCAGTGGCTCACAACGGCAAGGACTCCGTACATTACTGGATGCACAACAACATGATTACCATCGCGGGAAAGAAGATGGGCAAGAGCCTCGGTAACTTTATTACTCTCAACGAGTTCTTTACCGGCTCACATGAGATGCTCACCCAGGCTTACTCACCGATGACCATACGCTTCTTTATACTTCAGGCACAGTATCGCAGCACTCTTGACTTCTCCAACGAGGCTCTTCAGGGCGCGGAGAAGGCGCTTGCGCGAATGCTTGACGGATGGCGTCGCCTCAACGAGCTTACCGCATCGGAAAGCTCGACAATCGACGTGAGCGATTTCCGCAGGAAGTGTTACGAGGCGCTTGACGATGACATGAATACGCCTATCGTGATAGCTCATCTCTTCGATGCGTGCCGCTTGATTAATCAGGTTAACGACGGAAATGCCACTGCCACCCGGGCTGATATTGACGAGCTGAAAGATATCTTCAAGATATTCCTTGTCGATATACTCGGGGTGCGCACCGACCTTGTCGGCGCCGGTGATGGAGATGCCACGGCGTTGAAGCCTTTTGAAGACGCGGTTGACCTGCTTCTTGAGATGCGTGCCAAGGCAAAGGCTGACAAGGACTGGGCTACCAGCGACCTCATACGCAACCGTCTTGCCGAAATCGGATTTGATGTCAAGGACACCAAAGACGGCTTCGAGTGGAGCCTTAAAAAATAGTGGACACTCTCCAGTTCGCCCAGATAGTACACGACAATCTGCCCTATAAGCCTACCTCACAGCAGGTGGAGCTTATAGCGGCTTTGTCGCGTTTCTGCTCTGCGCGTACGCCATCTGACACCGTGTTCCTGCTCAACGGCTATGCCGGAACCGGTAAAACATCGCTTTGTGCCGCCTTGGTGAAGTCGCTCAACATGGTGGGCATCGGTACTGTCCTGCTTGCGCCTACGGGTCGTGCCGCAAAAGTGTTCAGCCGTTTTGCAGGACATCCTGCCTACACAATCCACAGGCGCATATATTCTGTCGGCGGCAACGGTATCACGTCGCCTCGCGACATACGCCCTGCCGAAAACCGCTCGGTAAACACTGTCTTTATCGTCGACGAGGCGTCGATGATAGGTGCCGATTCGGGGTCGGGCAATCTTCTTGAACATCTTATACATTACGTGTATTCCGGAGTCAACTGCAGGCTCATACTGCTCGGAGACACGGCACAGCTCCCCCCGGTGGGGTGTGACGAAAGCCCGGCGATGAGCGCCAAGGTGCTCCATGCCGAGGGACTGAGGGTCACGCGTGCCGTGCTTACTGCCACTGTGCGTCAGGCATCGGATTCGGGCATACTGTACAACGCTACCTGGCTCCGCAGGGCAATGCGCCTTGACGAACTTCCCGCTCCGGTGATGACGGCAACACCCTTCAGTGATGTGAGTGTGGTTGACGGGGAGGAGCTTGAAGACTCGATTAATGAGGCGTATTCATTAGACGGAGTGGGGGAGACGATATTGGTGACGCGCTCCAACATGCGCGCCACGGCGTTTAATCTTGCCATACGCTCGCGTATTCTCGGCTACGAGGAGGAGTTGTGTCGCGATGACAGGCTGCTTGTCGGTAAAAACAACTATTATTGGACCAAGGATGTAAAAGGAATCGACTTTATCGCCAACGGCGACGCGGCTGTCGTGGAGAGGGTGATAGGCACTGAGTCGCGTTACGGATTCCGGTTTGCCGATGTGAGGCTTCGTCTTCCCGACCGTGAAATCTCCATCGACTGCAAGATTATACTTGATACGCTGGTCAACGATGCCGCCACGCTGTCGCGGCAGGAGATGACCGACCTGTTTGAACGGATTGCTGCCGATGACAATCCTTCGGTATCGGCTGCTACACGTGCGGCAAATGCCATGAAGAGTCCTTACCTTAATGCGCTGCAGGTGAAATATGGTTATGCCGTGACATGCCACAAGGCACAGGGCGGTCAATGGCGCAACGTTTATGTCGACCTCGGTTATATCCCGCCTGAGTCGATGGGCATGGAGTTTTACCGGTGGCTATATACGGCTGTCACCCGTGCCACATCCCGGTTATATCTGGTCAATCCTTCGATTTCAGTCAAATGAAGTTACAATTATGTTAACATTATGTGTAATTTCAGTGATAAAGTATCCATGTCGCGTTAATAATAGATAGCTTTGCATTCAGTCTAATTAACCTATCTACCAATTAAAATTAATACCTCATCATAAAGTGCACAGAATTTATTACACATTATTGTTCCTGATTATGGCAGGGGGAGTGACTATGGCGTCACCTGTCATAAACATCCGGGAAACAAGCGATTCTCTCTGGCGAGAGCTTGCCCATGCCAAAACACCTGCCGACAGCATACCTACGCTATACCACCTTTATGACCTGTCGGAACGCGGCATGCGTGCCGAGATAGGCATGATTATATATGATGTCGCCTCTCGTTGCGGAAACACGGAGGTGCAGCTCGATATACTGCGAAACAACACCAATATACATCTTAGCTCCGACTCTATCATGGAGCGTTACCAGCTCCTTGCCGAGTCGTTGCCGGAGTCTGACGACCGTGAAGAGACGCTGACGTTTATAATTGTAAACCGACTGTCGTATAAATATCGCCGCGCTACAGAAGAAGAGCGTCAGGAGATGATGAAAAAACTTATAAAGCAGTATGAGCGCAGCGATGAAGGAGAGAGCCTGCAGACTAAAATCCGGCGACTATATGAATTATGTGTGTGTCTCGGTATCACTACAAAGGGCGACCTTTACAACGAATACATGGAAAAACTTGGCAGTCTCATCGCCGAGCTGCCACGTGACCGCAGCCATGCGTTGCGCAACATGTATCTTACGCAGGTGGCTATAATCTATTCTTACAACGAGCGTTACGAGGAGTCGGTGGCTGCCGACAAGGAACTTCTGAAGGAGATAGAGCTGTTGAAGCGTACCTATAAGAATAAAAAGCGCAATTTCCGCGATTATAGTGTGAATGAATATGTGTGTTACACGCGTCTTCTGGGCAATTACCCGGCGTTGACTACCAAGGAGATTGACAGTTACTATAAGAAGGTCAACGAGATTGCTGAACGCAATTCCGACGTGGCAAGAGACCTTGCGACAAATAAGCGCGCCACTATCTATTATCTGATGGCGACGTGTAGCTATGCGGAGGCGCTGGAGATATTGAAGGAACAGGTGTTGCTTGACCGCAACAAGCAATACCTGCGGCAGTATTACCGCTTCATGTGTGAGGCGGCTGAGGCTGTCGGCGACAAGGAGTCGCAGCTCTACGCCCTGAAGGCATACAATAAGGAGCTTGACGCGTTGCTGCAAGATGAGGCGCTTGCCCGCTACAGGGAGTTGCAGATACTTTACGATGTGTCGGAGCTGAAGGCGGCAAAAGCGCAGCTACAGATGGAAAAGCAGGCTGTCGAACACGAATGGCATCATAAAATGCTGATATTTGTGTCTATTGCGCTTCTTTTGCTTCTTGTTCTCTTCATTGTGCTCGGATACATGTATGGTAAGTCGCGCAAGCTCGCCAACAATCTCAAGCAGTCAAAACTCAACCTACAGAATGAAAAGAAAAACCTGCTTAATGTGCAGACCGAGCTTATACAGGCGCGTGACCAGGCTGAGCAGGCTAATCTTACCCAGACACAGTTTATACAGAATATGCGTCATGAGATACTCATGCCGCTTAATGCCATCACCGGATTTTCACAGCTGATTGTCGACTGTGTGCCTGAAAACATGCGTGGAGAGATTGAGCGCTATTCCGATATTATCAGTTATAACAGTGAGTTGCTCCGTACGCTTGTCAACGATGTGCTCGACATCTCATTGATGGAAAACGGCGAGATAAAGCTCTCCCGACAGCCGGTGTCGCTCAATCAGCTCTGTTCGCTGTGTGTCGCAAGCATGTCAAAAAGAGTGAGACAGGGTGTGACAATGAAATTTGTCGGTGACCAAGATAATGATACAGTATTGTTTACCGACTCGGCGCGTGTGGAGCAGGTACTCAACAATTTCCTTTCCAATGCTGTAAAATACACCGAGAGCGGTACCATCACCCTCGCCTATGAGGTGGATGCCGCGGCTAAAGAGGTGATATTGTCGGTGACCGACACCGGCATAGGCATACCTGAAGGAAAGGAAGAGGTGATATTTGACCGCTTCGTTAAGCTGAGCCGCTATAAGAACGGCACCGGACTCGGGCTAAACATATGCCGCTTCATCGCCGGACTGCTCGGTGGCCGGGTCATGGTCGACAAAAACTACGACAAAGGCGCCCGTTTCCTCTTCATCCTCCCTCTCGACTAATCTCCCTCTTTCGGTTGCCCGGTTTCAGGGTACGGAGGGGAGGTTGTAGTGGTGCAGGTCGCGACGCTTACACCATTTCTCTATTATCACTGCGATAAAGTAATAAGCTACAGTGAGTACCCACAACATGAGATAGGGGGTTGACATTGTGCCAAGCGATGCCCCGTTGGAGTTTATGCCGATAAATCCTTCAATGCCCCATGTGGCTGGAACAAGGCTGGAGAGCATGAACCATCCGTCGCTCATTGCCGAACGCGGCCAGGTAAGTCCCGACAGGAACAGGAAGAGCACCGATGTGAACACAAATACCAGGAATGAGCTTTCTCTCTCGGAGATGAGCGGGCGCAACATCTGTGCGAGAAATGTCGACGCGAGAATCAGCGGGAGGATAAAGGTAAGGTAGTCAAGCGGATTACCTATGTGGGGCAGACTGAACATGACCGGCACGTAGTGGAGTATATAGATGGTCAGGGGTGCGTAGATGGTGAGATAGCACATGCTTCTGCCAAGTACGCTTGCCGACATCGGACCATGGATTTCCTCCGGGTCGACGCCATGGTTTTTGCGCCGGCGCTCGCTGCTGCCTCCTCCGAGCATCAATACACCGAGCATCAGGCTCTGTTGCAGGATGAGCACCACGATACCTATCATGACAAATGACGCGAATCCCTGCGTGACGTCGCCGAGGAAAAATGACTCGGTGTTGACGGTGCTGCCCATAGCCGTAGAAAGCAGTGCGGCGGGAGAGTAGTCGATTTTCTCTGTGCGGATGTCGGCTCCAAGCTGCAGTGACACGTCGGTGGTGGAGAGCAGGATGCTCTTGTAGCGTAGCAGCAGGCTCATGTCGCAGTATATGGGCACGACAGCCTGCTCGTTTCTTCCTATCCGGCGGGAGTAGTCGTGAGGCACTTCCAGTATGCCGTAGACCTTGCGCTCTTTCATCCATGTCTTCGCCTCTTCCAGGTTGGCGGCATATCCGGCGACCTTGGTGTAGGGTGAGGCATCAATCATGCGCATGAACTCGCGGCTGTCAGCCGTGCGGCAATTGTCGACTACCGCCACCGGCACATCGTAGACTATCTCGGGGTTGTATATAAGCGTGTAGACGATGGGATAGGCGAGCGGGAGCGCTATGAAAAACAGCACGACACCCAGGTCGGAGAATACAAGCCTGTATTCCTTTATCCACACTTGAAACAGGGTGGACCACCATCTTTTTATATTGTCAAATATCTTTTTCATAATCAAGCGTCATCAAGGGATATATACAGGGTTGAGACTGCTGCGTTTCAGCTTCCAGAGCATGCCCATGGGGGCGAGGAGGAAGAGTATCATCACGATATAGTCCCAGCGGCAATAATAGATTTCATAGCCGTTGAGCGCCACGTTGACATATATGAGGAAATAGTAGCGCACAGGGATGAGATAGGAGAATATGCCGATGGCGGGGTACATGTCTTCCACCGGGAAGGAAAATCCGCCGATAGAAAATGACAGGATACCAAGGAGGGAGAGTATGGAGAGCGAGAAGCGCAGGTTGGGGATGGTACACGCCACAAGCAGCGCAAAAGCCTGGCTGGAGGCTACCAGCAGCAACATTGCTGTAATCATGTTGAGCGGGTTGCTGTTGAGGGGGAAGTCCCATAAGCCGAACATCATGCCCTGGATTGCGAGTCCGGTCACCGAAAAGATGACGAACTGGGGGAGCAGTTTGCCGGCACAAGCTATTGTCACC
The DNA here is from genome assembly GCA_910578835.1 of uncultured Muribaculum sp. Taxonomy (GTDB): domain Bacteria; phylum Bacteroidota; class Bacteroidia; order Bacteroidales; family Muribaculaceae; genus Muribaculum. The sequence goes on along the minus strand of CAJTSK010000025.1, from coordinate 19,827 downwards.
GACCCTCCGGCATCTTTAATCCACTGTACCGAGGTGCCTCTCTTTATCTCCTGAAGAATGGAGAATGCCGTCACCTGAAATATTATGAGCTGGAGCAGGCATGGCAGAAATGAATTGCTCAGATATATCGAATAGTTGAGCCAGGGATTGCCGATTGTGTGGGCTTGTGTCACGACAGGCTGCATAAGTGTGCCTACAAGTTCCTGATTGACGCCTGCTCCTACGAGGGTGGTCATCACGATGGAGCCTGATGTTGTCACTGCCGTCTGCTTGAACGTCTTGAACGACAAAGTGCCGGGAATGAAGTATGCCATGTTACAGTAATATGTAATCGTGGTCTCCCTTCCAGCCTTTGCATCTGCCTCAAAGTTGCGCGGAATCATGAAAAATCCATATATTTTCGCGCTTTTGAGCAGGTCCATCGCCTCGGCATAGCTTGTCGGGTGGTACTTGAGGTCGACCAGCTCCGATGCGCCAAGATTGCGCGACACGTTGCGTGACACAGGCGTATTGTCAAGGTCAACAATCGCCGCGGGAGTCTTCAGCGGCAATCCTTCTTTCATGAAATCCAGGAAGAAGAAAGTGCAGAAGAGAGGCACACCTATCATCGTGATGATGTAGATGGGGCGGCTCGCAAGCTGCCTCACCCCGTCGATAATGGCGTTTTTTAATGCTGACCAGTTGAAATGCATGGCTTTTACGTGCTTAGTGTTGATGGTTATTTCTTGGGTGCGTCATAAATCACTGACATGCCGGGGCGCAGGTCGGGCAGGTCTTCGGTAGGGCGTGCCTTGATCTGGAATGTACGGCTGTCCCACTCGCCTGTCGCCTTGGTTGAGCGCCAGACGGCATATGTGCCCATGTCGCGGATATAGTAGACTGTCGCCTTTATCTTTTTCTCACCGAGAGCCGGTATCATCACTTCGATTTCCTTGCCCATGGGAAGGTCGTTAAGAAGTTCCTCACGTACATTGAATGTCACCCACTTGTCAGAAATCTTTACGAGATTCATAATCGGGGTGCCGAGTGACACGAGTTCGCCCTCATGTGGGTAGATAATGTCAATCTCGCCGTCGGCAGGGGCTGTGAGGTACTGGTCCTGAAGGAGAGCCTCCACTTCCATCACGCTACCCTGGGCGGCATCGACAAGTGCCTTGGAGCTTGTCTTGTCTTCTGACTGGGCGCCCTCTTTTGCCATCATATACTGGCTCTTGGCTGCGCTTTCACCCGACACTGCCGCAGTGTAAGCCGCATATGCCTCGTCGCGCTTCTGAGCCGACACCACATCCTGCTTGAAGAGCGATTCCATGCGGTTGTAGGTCTTTTCAGCGATGTTTCTGGCGGCGATAGCCTGCTGCCATACATCATAGGCACTCTGCACTATCTGCTTGCGGGTGCCGGCATCGATTTTCTTATTCTGTGCGGCTGCCGCTTCTTTCATCGCTTCAGCCTGATATAGCTTGGCATCGGCTACGGAGGAGTGGATGTGGACAAGGGTGTCGCCCGCTTTTACGGTCTGTCCTTCCTGTACATAAAACTCTACCACGCGTCCGGGGAGCTTGCCCGATATGCGCACGGAGGTTGCCTCCGCCTGTCCTTCTACAATCTGTGACTTGGGCTTTAGAAATAGAAACCCGATGAGAGCAAGCAGTGCGACTGCTATTACCACGATTACCAGAGTGCCTACAAGGGCATTTCCCTTTTTGCTGGTTACCTGTCCTGATGATTGATCTATGTTTGCCATATCAAAATGCTATTTTTCAGTGTCGTAATAAGTTTCATAATCCATTGTGCCCAATACCTTTGACAGGTAGACACGGCATAGGTTGACATCGATTTCAGCGTCGATGTTTTCGGAGTTGGCTTTCAGCCATGCTGTCTGAGCCTCCATCACATTGTCGGTGGTCGACACTCCCTCCTTGAATCCGAGCTGAGCCTGACGCAGGTTTTCGTTGGCTTTGGTGAGGTTGGACTGCGTCATGGCGTAGGTCTTCATCGCCTCTTTTGCCTTGAAAGCCGCTTGGCTCACCTGAAGTTCGATTTTTTCCTTGGCATCTTCAAGCTGTAGCTTCATGATGTTGACATCGGTCTTTGCCGCGCGGTATTTATTGTAGTTTCCGCCCCAGTGCCATATAGGTATCGTAAGCATGGCACCTATGGAGAAGGCTCCGTTGAAGCTCTTCTTGAAGCCGTCGTACATGTTGGGGTTGGAAAATGAGTATGCGCCTACAAGGGCGAGGTTGGGAAGCATCGATGACAATGCCACCTTGCTTTTCTCGCCTGCAATCTTTACGCCGAGCTCAAGCGCGTGGAGGTCGGGACGGCGCGAGTAGACATCGCTCATGTCGTAGGTGGTGGCGATAGGTGCAGGGTCGGGACGGTCGATGTTTTCATCTTCAAGGTGCATGTCGGAGTTGACGGGGAGTCCGCAAAGCTGTGCCAGTGCCATGCGTGACAGGGCAAGCCCGTTTTCCACTTTCACGAGGTCGACATTAGCCGAGTTGAGCTTCACGTCGACGGTGAGGAGATCGCTGCGGGTGGCTACACCTTCATTTATCATCGCCTGCACATTGTTGTGGAGGGTGTCGAGCAGAGCCACATAGCTTGTGGCAAGCTCATGCTTGGCGTTGAGCGACACTACTTGCCAATAGGCTGCGTCGACGGCATATATTATGTCTTCGGCACTGTTGTCCTGCATCGAGCGGGCGAGCTCTTCGGCATATCTGGTGATTTTGTTCATCGCCACTATCTTTCCTCCCATGTAGATGGGCTGGGTGAGAGTGACCGCACCGAAAAACACATTGTGGATATCGTAGGTCATGGCATCTTTGGGAAGATATGCCACGTTTTTGGGTATATACTCTCCGTTAGGACCTTTTATCGGCATCCCGTCGGGTCCGGTCACGAGGTCAAAGCTATATCCTTTCCCGTCAAATGACTGGATGGGTAGATGCTGGTCGGAGTCGAATATTGACAGCTTTTTCTGATTGTAAGTGTATCCTCCTGCAAAATCGATTGAAGGAAGGTAAGCCGCGAAGGCTTCTTTCTTCTGATAACCGGCAGCCTTGATTTGTTCGGCTTTTATACGCATCTGTTTGTTGTTGGCAATCGCCATTGCACGGCATGAGTCAAGCGAGTATGTGCCCGACATGTCGGCTTGCGACTGTGCCCCGGCTATGGATACTCCGAGGACTGAACAACACAGTAATGACTTGAATCTGGATAATCGCATAATATATATCCTTGTTTTGTTATATTATATAAATCTTTTCCAATGATTTTCGGGATGCAAATATAACTTAAAATTGATGGAAATAGTTCGTTTGGGAGTATCGAAAAGATGTCATGTTTGGCTAAAATGTGGTCAGTTTTACCGATAGTCGGTGAAATGCTATGAAAATTTATGATTTTTGTCAAAATACATCTGCTACACCCCGGGTTTTCACACTTGTAAAGCTATAATCTGTGATTAAGAGTCAATGATTTAAAAAAGTTGGCGATATGTCAATGTTTTTTTTTACTTTTGTCGCCGGAAATCTGAATCATCAATCATTTCTTCTTTCCGTTTTCAAGATTTGTGAGATCATGAGTTTTTTGAACTCGGTGAACGCTCTATTGACTGATTGTGATTAACAGTCACCGGCATCTTTCTGGTGTGTAGCTACCGGCGACTATGGTTAAAGAGTCGACAACATGACCTTTATATCATTTGGATTGCTATAAATTAAACTAATAACTAAAATTCTAATTTCGTATTTAGATGCCAAACATTTCAGAAAAACGCATCAGTATGATGCATGGTATCCTGCTGATAGCATTATTTGCATGTGCCGCTTTTTATATCGGAGAAGCGCAGTTTTTGAAGGAAATCTCATTTAGCCCGATGATAATCGGTATAATATTGGGTATGTTATATGCCAACTCGTTGCGCAACAATCTGCCTGAGACATGGGTGCCCGGTATCCAGTTCTGTTCAAAGAAGATTCTTCGACTCGGTATTATACTTTACGGTTTCCGTCTTACATTCCAGGACATCGTTAATGTAGGTGTTGCCGGTATTGTGGTTGACGCAATCGTAGTGGTAGTAACTATTTTGGGTGGTATCTGGATAGGACGTATGTTGAAGATGGACCGTGACACGGCGCTCCTGACATCGGTCGGCAGCGGTATATGCGGTGCTGCCGCAGTGCTTGGCGCTGAGTCTACTATCCGCACCCAGCCTTACAAGACAGCTGTCGCAGTAGCTACCGTGGTGATATTCGGTACCATATCAATGTTTCTTTACCCTGTGGCATATCGCTCCGGATGGCTTGACATGAACGCTCAGGAGATGGGTATATATTGCGGGTCGACACTTCATGAGGTAGCCCACGCCGTAGGCGCAGGCAACGCGATGGGCGAGGATGTCTCCAATGTGTCGGTAATCGTGAAGATGATAAGGGTGATGCTGCTCGTGCCCGTGTTGCTTATACTTGGCTTCTGGGTGGCGCGCCGTGGCTCCAAGAATGGTGAATCGGCTGAAAAGGGTAAGGTCAATGTGCCCTGGTTTGCAGTAGGATTCCTTGCCGTGATCGGATTTAATTCGTTCAATCTTCTTCCCCCGGTATTTGTTGAGGCTATCAACTATTTCGACACCTTCCTGCTTACAATGGCAATGGCGGCACTGGGCGCCGAGACAAGCATCGACAAGTTCAAGAAGGCCGGCGCGAAGCCGTTTGTGCTTGCTTTCTGCCTCGATGTATGGTTGATAGGCGGCGGATACATTCTCGCCAAATACCTTGCTCCGATATGGCTGTAAAAGCCCGTTGAGACAAGATAGAAACACCACGGAGGGTGTAGCGGAAACATGATAGTCCGCTGCACCCTCCGCTGCTAAGAGCGCGTTGATTATTCCAGCAAGCCGTATTTGTCATCGCCTACAGGCTCAAGCCACACATTTTCAGTGGCTGTCCCGGGAACTTCAAATGCCAGATGGGCAAACCATGAATCCTTTGCCGCCCCGTGCCAGTGTTTCACGTTGGCGGGGATATGAATGACTGTGCCGGGTAGTATCTCGATTGCCGGCTTGCCCTCTTCCTGATACCATCCTCTTCCGGCAACACCTACAAGCATCTGTCCGCCGCCGCTTTCTGCCTTGTGGATATGCCAGTTGTTGCGGCAACCCGGTTCAAAGGTCACGTTGAAAAATGGTATCTGCCCTGTTGAGACAGGCGCCAGATAGCTGTTGCCGGTGAAATACCGGGCAAACGCTGTATTTGGTTCGCCGACAGGGAATATCATCTGACGCTGAAACTGTGCCTTGGCGTCGTCACCGGTCACGTCGTCGTTCCACACATCCTTGGCGAGTCGGAACGCGCCCCATGCCTTGGGCCATCCGGCATAAAATGCTAGGTGGGTGATAATCTCGGCGGCTTCGACGCGGGTAATGCCGTTTTTCTTCGCCTCCTGAAGATGGTAGGTCAGCGATGAGTCGGTGATGCCTTGTGAGATGAGTGATGTGATGGTGACAAGGCTGCGGTCACGGAGCGAGAGCAGGTCGTTGCGGCTCCACACTTCGCCAAACAGGATGTCGTCGTTGAGACGGGCAAATTCGGGCGCAAACTCCCCGAGCGCGTCGCGTCCCGCGGTCTGCACTATTTTTTTCTTCTCTCCGCTTTGAAAGCGCTCCTCGATAATTTGCTGTGCCATGATTGGAGTGGTTAATGCTGATAATGCCAGCATGGTTATTAATTGCTTTATTTTGACCATAAATACTAAGAGCTTGTGATACATGATGCAAAATTAACCATCTGTCATAATCGGATAAATATCAGAATCATTGATAAACTTACCCAGATTACAGAAAATCAATGAGCAGGCTTCCATGCGGCACGGTGACAGTCAACACCTCCATGGCATTGTACATAATGAAGCCCTTTCGTCATCTTTTCGTTGGCTGTTACAACATGGATTCTGTCTTCTGGCCGTTCTATCGGCCTCCGGCTGTCGAACGGTCGGCGTTTGCCTCGATATCCACAAGTTTATGCGCTCCGCGTTTTTGACGTCCCCATTGGAGATTGTATGACACGCTGATGTATGGCATACGCATATCGAGATGAATATGTTGCTCGTTGCGGTTCCATTTGCTCAGCAATTTGTTGCCTTGGTCATACTTTCCGAAAGGCATAATGATACCTGCTGAGAACTGCCACGCTTTCCAATTATAACTTAAATCAATGATATTTAGGTCTTCTCCCCATGATATTTTCTCGCCCCAGAGGTCGCGTTGGGCGCGTACATATTGACCGGTAAGAGTGAATCCCCAATGTGTCAGTGCAAGCTGTGCGTTGCCGCTCCATGCGTTACTGTGCAAATCATATCCTGTGCCACGCATACGCTCCATGCGAAACTGTACATAGCCGCTTGCCATGAGCCAATTCGGTATTATTTCAATCTGCGGAGCAAAAAAGAAAGAGAGGTTCTGTAATCCACGGCTGTTCTCGTAGGTTGTGATCAGGCGGTCGCTGTCCCAATAAAGGAGCGGGGTGATGGCGTTAGGCGAAGTAAATGCCCTGATGCCGAGAGAGCCGTTGAGGCGGGGCAAATTAAACCCATAGCGGAATGTCAGCATATAGGAATTGGCGGTCTTTATATCCTGATTTCCCACACGCCATTGAAAGCCGTCAAGTTGCTGTGGCACAATGTTTGTCTCGGCAAGAGTGGGTGTAGATTGCCATGATGTAAAATTGAGCCGGAAATTATGGCTTTGATTAAGCGAATAGGTAATGGTTGCCTGAGGACGCGGACTCCACGAGTGGTTGCCCTGGTTGGTTTCCTTAAAACGGAAGTCGGTATATTGTAAGCCCATTCCTGCTGCTGCCGTCCATTTGCCGAAACGGTGGAAATACTCGGCGAAGAGATATACCTTGTCTTGCCTTTGATGGAAAATCCTTCCATCAAGGTTGTCATAGCGCGAACGGTTGCGGTTGGCCGTGTAAGAGGCTCCGGCTGTGAGACGACCGTTTCCCCAATTCTTAACGTAATCGGCTTCTATTGCGTAGGCTTGATTATGGTCTTTGATTTCAGTGTTGATAGATGTAATGTAGTCCCACGGATTCCGGGCATCCGGCAATTGTTCAAGATAGCTGGAATATGACCTGCCGGAGTAAAACGAACTGTTGAAGTTAACAATAAGCATCTGCTTATGTGAGAGATTCTGCTGCCAGTATAGCGAAAGTGACGGTGTACCGCCTTCGTTTCCGTTAATGTCGGTCAACAATACATCGTCGGCACCATTGCTAAGCGAAAGAAGTCCATTGTATATAAACTTGTCATTGAGGTTTCTGTGATAGCCGATTTGCGCCATGAATACAGTGGTGTCAGGTTTGACATAGTTGTAGGAAGCCCATACGTTAGCCATGGAATTGTCCATAGAGCCGCCAAGCGAGGTTTCATCACGTGTTATTGATTGTCCGTCGGGATATGTGAATGTTTCCGTATAGTCGCGGTGGCTTTTAAGCTTGTTGGTGAGCTTGAAGTTGCCGCCGACCTCCCATTGTGAGCGACCGGTATTAAACTTGGCGTCGGCCATATAAAAGCCCCATGCCTGATTGAGAGCCGGACGTGCTTGTGCCATCAGCGAACCGCCCACTGTAGGATTGCTCACAATGAAGTTTAGCACATAATTAGCTCCGCCATATCTAAGCCCGGGATTGTCTATCCATTCCACGCGTTTGATGGTTTCGGGCAACAGTGCCCTCACTTGGTCAATCGATGATTCGCGGCCGTTGATGCGCAATTGTACCGACTGTCCGGCTGCTTGTATGGTGCCGAGTGCGTCGCTGACACTCAAAGTCGGTATCATGAGATTGTTGAGCAATTGCATACCGTTCTTTGAATTTTCGACCGCACTTTTAGAGGGATGATAAACATCCATATCAGCTTTACGTATAACCTTCGGGGCTTCTATCACTATCTCGTGCAGTTCATGGGCGGCGATAGTGTCTGCAGTCTCCTGGGCTGATGCGATGGCTGGAAGCAGTATTGCGGTGGCAGCCATCATAATCCTGTTTAAGAATTTTGTTGTCATATTGCGCTGTATTTTATTGATTTCATACCGCAAAGTTACTCATAAATCCATCTTAACGCCAAAGATAAAAGTCTTAATGCGACCTATATAATATGCTGATTATCAGTGTATATGAAACCGAAAAGTCTTAATGCCACCATCAACAATCCAAAAGAGCCTTAATTATCTGCTCTCTGTCGTAAAAAAGCTACAATATCTTCTTTTTCGGGGACACCGAGCTTCTTCCTTACCGATGATTTACGGACATAAATTGTTGAGGTTGTCTGACCGGTTATCACACTTATCTCTTTAGTTGAGAATCCAGCCAGTATAAGAACAATTATCTGTTCCTCTTTTTGAGTGAGAAGTTCGCCATACTTCCGATGGAGCTTACTATAAAAACTGGAATAGAGGTAGTCAATTAATTCAAAGAGATTCTCCCAGTCCACAAGTTCGCCGTTGGTCTCTCCGTCGATAGAGGAAATTTTACGTAGCATCTCTCGATTCTGCTCTGTCGGAGTCTCTGCAACCATCTTGATAATGCCGAGTTGCCTTAGCATGATTCCGCGCAATGTGGAAGAATCGGTTTTCTCCGTTTCTTTAACAGATGCCGATTTGTATTCGTTGACCATTTTCTGCAACGCCTCTATGCGTTCTTCATTGTCTCGTTCACGTTGATGCCGCAATATGATAATCCATGCGCTGCCGCCTGCTATCAATAGAGCCACAATACTTATGACGAGAATAACCACCGTCTTGTGCTCGCTGTCGGCTTTCAACGCAAGAGCACGGTTCTGCTGTTGCAATGCGCCACGTTCAGATTCCCACTGGGAGGCTTTCACACGATTATACCGCTCGTTCTGACGATTATTAAGGCCATTTATATGCGTCAGTTTTATACGCCCGCTTCGTTTGAAATCAATCATGGCATGGAGCAGATTGCTGTAACTGCGGAAGTAAGCGTTATCATCGCCCCTCAATTTTAAGGTCATACTGTCGGCAACAGCGAGATGATGAACTGCGCGGTTCACATCTCCTCTGTTAAGCGCATTTATGGCATATTGGAAATGCAGCATATCGGTGGCCCCGTTATCCGCCCCAGCCTTGCTGAATATTTCATCGACAAGTCTGTCGCTTTCGCCATCCCGTCCTGATTCAGTAAGAAGCTGAGCCTGTTCTACCGTAAACTGGAATTGCTTGTCGCCCCACTTGTGACTGCGGGCATAGCTTATCAGCTCATCGACGAGTAGTAAGGCTGAATCTGTTTCCTCCGCATATTCATAGCCGGCCAAAAGCATATATTTAGCCTCGATCTTTCTCAATGTATCGGTTTCAAGTGCGTAAAGTCTTTTTGACAACGGTATAATCTGTCGTCCTTGATATTCGGCGGCACCGAGCAAGACACGAATCCTCAATGCCTCCACCATCAGAGAATCGGGTACACCAGGCAATCTCGTAAGAGAATCAAGCATGGCAATAGAGCCGGGAGTGTCGCCAATCCAAAACTTGTAGAATGCAAGTGCCGTACCACTCCGAATGTCTTTAACTATATCCTTTCCACGATAATAATTGTGAGCAAAGGAAATCAATGAATCCCCAATCATGGAATGGTTGCGTTTCATGTGGCCGTAAGCCTTGAAGTAGTGGTATTTTGCTTTGAGAGAATCTGCTTTGAGGTCAGAGGGGTCTATCGACTCCAAAATATTCAATGCGCTGTCGGGATACTCGTCTGCTATTCTTTCAGCGTCTGAAATAATCTGGGCAGATTGCTGAGAATGGGTACACGATACCACGATATTTGCCGCAAAAAACATAACAAGCATCAGCAGTATTGGGCATCTATGTCGAAATTTCGGCGTAACCATATTAAATGACAGTCTATTACACGGTTTTTACAATATGCAAAGTTACTAAAGATTGGTGACTAAGCAGCTACATGTGCGTGATTATTTTTTGTAAACTATAATGTTGAGGACAACAACTTGTTAGACAGTCTCTTGATTTTTAATAGGTGGTCCCCTTGGGACTTGAGCCTAGGACTCCCTGATTATGAGTCACTCTGCCCTCTGCTGCATCCGAAAGTTCGCTGACGCTCACTTTTGGATGCAACCAACTGAGCTATCGGACCTTATGAATATCAAGTAGCGGTTGTTTTCAGACAGACTTTTGAAATCGCTTTTTTATGGTTTACACAAACTGTAATTGTTAGTAAATGTTTAGTTCTATCGATCCATTGTCGTGGATTATATAGGATAGGTTACTGTCTATCGGAATGTATGTCGTTTTCGCGGTTGTATCGTTCTTCGTATTCAACAATGATTCGTTGAATGTCTTTTTTAAGCTCAGGAATATGACGTACTACCAATCCCCACAGAAATTCAGTTTCCACGCTGTCATATCCGTGTATTATTCGATTCCGTGTATTGATTACCTCTTTTGCGTTTGGTATTTCAAATGAAGGGTCTTTCTTTCTGATGCGGTTGATGGCTTCTCCCATTATTTCAGTCTTACGTTCAACAACGCATCTGCGCATTATGTCTTTCTCAAACAAGTCAAATCTGTTTGGAAAGTCCACAAAGCAACTCTCCAAGTCGTTGATTGCATCCAACACGTCTTGCAGGTGTTTCAAGATATATTCATCAACCATAAATCACCTGTTTTGTGCGGTTTACGTTGGCGATAAAGTATTTGTTACGCAACCCCTTTCCGACAACCAAATCAACTTTCCTACCGAAAAGCCGTTCTAATGCGTCACGAAAATCGAAATAATTTGTAACGTAATCCCACTTCTCATGGTCGGTCGTATCGAAGTCCACAAGTAAATCCACATCGCTTTGGTCGTTGAATCTATCTGTAAGGATAGAGCCAAAGACAGCCAAACTCTTGACCTTGTGCTTCCGGCAAAGGTCAATGATTCGTTGCAGGTTTAGTTCAATCAACTTCATAGACTGCTGTGCTACAAGTGCAAAGATAAAGATTCTTTCTGATATATAAACGCCCCAACCCTGAAAATCGTTGTAAATCCAAACAGAACATTGTCATTTCGGAATCATGTACCTTTTACAAATTCTCTCATATTAAAAGATAAAGCCGTACGAAATAATCAAGACACGGCATAATTATAATAAAAAAACAAAAATGCACTTTTACTGCTGATTTTTAAGTGGCGTTCCCACTATGGCTTGAACCTATGACTCCCTGATTATAAGTCGAGTAAAAGCCTATTTTCGTTGATTGCACGGCTTCTGTTATAGCGTACAACAAGGTTCAGTTTGCTTATAATCTCCGCTTTATACTGATATATACGATAAACCAAATTAATGTAAGATATGATACAATCGTATAATAGAGACGGGGTAACCGTAACGGTGGTTTTAGACCGGCGAACAGCAAACAAGGATGGCAAATATCCCATTAAAGTGAAGGTATATCACCTTCGCAAACCAAAATATTTCTCTTCCGGTATATGTATGACAAAAGAATGGACCCAGCTTAAGGAAAGTTCAAACCTGAAATTGCGGGGGCTTTCTTTGTAAAGTTCTTAAATTAAATAGCATTGTAAGATAGAAGATTTATTATTACCTTTGCAATGTTGAACATCGGTTCAGCAGACATAAAGAAAACACGAAAGTGTCTTACTGAGTCTTGCCGATTGAAGTCTGCAAAATTTCAAACGAGGGCAATGGATGAGGTAGGCACTCTCGCGTCATACCAAATATGGCGTGAGGGTCAGCTACTTATCTTATTGCCCGGGTATTTGCAGACACCTAATCGGATAAGATGACGTAAGCGGCTCTCACGCTTTCGTATCAAAACATCTTCCGTGAGGGCGGGAAACCTTAAAACAAATATTACTATGGCAAAATTCATTGGAACTGTCGAAGAATTTATCGCTATTTTTGGCGGAACACTCCTTACCAAGGCGGTCAGCCACTATACAAGACGGTATAAAAAGATGGTTAAAACCTGTACCCATCCCGGATGTAACAAACGAACCTGTCTTGAAGCTGCGCATAATCATGAAAATAATTCTGATAGATTAGCATATGCTGAATCCATCATCAACTGTTACTACCCTTCTGATGCAAATGGTAATCGTGAGATAGATTTAGATGATTTTATGAAGAAGTTTTTTTATGTGCACCTTCCTCTTAATAAGTCTATAAAGGCACTATGTAAAGACCACCATAGTAACTTTGACAAAGGGGTAAAAAGACCGACATTATCTCTTGAAGAGATAGAAAAAAAGGTGAATAACGCCCCTAAAAATGTCGATTTTAACGCAAACCTGTTGCCAATTATCAAATGCAAAAATGTTGACTCATATAGGATTGATTACATGCCTGATAAAACTACATTTTTAAACAATCTTCAGTCATCTTCTGTCTTCTTTTGCCACATTTATATTACTGATGGATTGGGTACTGTGATAACAAAAAAGTGGATAACCAAGCCTGGTAATTTATCAGAGAACAATCTTGACAGGAATATACGAAGTAATAGCTTTGTAAAAACGTATAAGGGAAATATTGAGAGGATTGTCGTTTCTATGGATGAAGATCCCGAAAAGTGAAAGTAGATGATGGAGTGACCTTCAAAGGGGCTTATCAGCTGAACGGTGTCAAGACCTTCAATCGGGTCATAACCTGTTCGGCTGATGAGGCCCGCAATATACCCGGTATATGAAAGACCGCCGGCTTCAGGAGACCTTGGTAAAAACTATTTTGCCATTTGTCATAGGCATTGGAAACTTGAGGTTGAGGAGAAATAGGGCGTCTTGTAGAGGTCTTAATTTATTATCTCCAAAGTAAGTCATACCTTTGTGGAGCTAAACTAATTTATGATTATGGCAAGACAAAAGAAATATCCTCAGTATCCCGGTCCCGGAGAGAAAGAAGTGCCTTATGATACAGAGCATTTTAAGATGTGGTGTGTTGATGTGGAGGGCATGACCGAACGGTCGGCAGACGTATATGTTTCTCGTATCCGCAAAGCCTTTGAAGTGGTGTTTAACGGAGAATATCGGATATTTGAAATACTGTCGCAAGCATTTCAAGGCTACATCAGACACCCTGAGGTTTGTCTTAAGAACCTTGAAATGGCTTCCGGGTATCTTAAAGATTTAATTGATCTGATGGCCCAGCTTCCGGAACAAGAATATTTTGAATTCAAGAAGGTGGACTACAAGCCTAAAATGCTCAAAGAATGGGTGAGCGCATTCCATGCCTATCATCGTTACTATGAATATCGGATAGACAAGTTAAGAGTAGACCTTGGTATACCGCCCAATTCTCCTGATAGCCGAAAAGTCAGAGAGATACCTCTAAAAAAGGAGTTTTCAGTATATTTGAAACAGGAGTGCCGATATAATCCGAATTCTGTGTGGGCACATATCTCATATCTTACCAAACTTAAATATTTCATGCTTGATTTTGTTGTCGATGATGATATATTTGAAGTTGTTTCGGAAGAAGACACTGATTGGGACTCAATTAAGTCAATATTTCAGGAATCATTAGGACTGGTGGACCTTGAAATAAAGATGATTGACAAGAATCTTCCAGACCATTTTTCAGTCAATCTGTCAGTCGAAGATCTGAAAAGAGGAAAGAATGCTTTGGAAAAATATCGTGATTTCATAAAATATAGAATTAAGAACAACTTGAAGGGTCAAACTAAAATATAATCTTAACTAATAAGAATAACCGCAATTTCACCCCTGCGGCTGCCTCTGTCGCAGGGGTATAACGTAGATGCTTAATTTTAACTCATGATAAATATATGATGAAATATGGCAAGTATTCATTTGATGGAGATGATAACTTATGGGAGCATATGGAAAAAGCTGGCATCTCCCGACCGGGCATAACAAGGCATAACGTCGAAGATTACTATACAACTCTATCCAATAAATTTAGAGTTAATTATGAACCGTTCGAATGTAAATTTTCTTTTGGTACTTACTTAATCAAAGGTAATCCTGACGAAATCATTCGGATTATCCGTAATAATGCAGTTCTCTACATAAGCGAACGTGACATAATTGAGATTCTTTCTCCTAATGCAATCAATTATGTGTTTTCATATTACCATGAAAACGGATGTTACGAGAATCGGATGAATTCTATGATTGAAGTTATGGACAATTATTTGAGTGATTATGTAGATTGGTATAACAGTATCCTTATTTATCTATGGAGTCCTAAAGAAAAATGTGTTACATGTGAAGAGATTAAAGAATTAGCCGCCTATATTGAGAAATTTCCCAATACAGTCAATGTCATGTTTGGGGTTGGAATAGATAATTCTTTATCAGACAACATAAAAATGACGATAATATTTTCAAACAAATAAGATCATGTTAGGTGCAATCGCAGGAGATATTATAGGTTCTGTGTATGAGTTTACAAAGCAGAAACAATATGATTTTGAAATGTTGCCGAAAGGGAGCAGATTCACTGATGACACGGTGATGACCGTCGCCGTCGCTCATTGGTTGAGCCATTGCGACGAAGAAGGCAATGCCGACCATAGTAAAGACCATCTGGTAAAATGTATGCAGACATTGGGTCATAAATACCCTTTTGCCGGATATGGAAGTTCATTCAACGTCTGGCTGTGGTGTGATATTCCACAACCTTACAACAGCTGGGGCAATGGGGCGGCAATGCGGGTCAGTCCGGTCGGACTTTATGCCGAGACTCTTGACGAAGCTCTTGAACTGGCGAAAATATCAGCTGAAGTGTCGCATAATCATCCCGAAGGCATCAAAGGAGCGCAAGCTGTAGCCTCGGCAGTATGGATGGCAAAGCACGGACATACGAAAGATGAAATCCGTGATTACATAATGGCGAGATTCCATTATGATCTTACCCGGAATGTCGATGAAATACGTCCGGGCTATAAATGGGATGTATCGTGTCAAGGTTCCGTGCCGGAGTCAATCATCTGCTTTCTCGAAGGAAAGGATTTCGAGGGCGTTGTAAGACTCGCTGTTTCGCTCGGTGGCGATGCGGATACGATGGCATGTATCGCCGGCTCGATAGCAGCCTGCATCTATCCGATTCCAACATGGATTGAAGACGAATGTAAAAAAATCCTTTCGCCCCTCCTGTATAACTATATGCAGATGTTTGAAGGCTATATTGAACATGGCCGTGAATTCGACCTGCTGCTTGATTCATTATGAAACAACTAACAAAATAAGGATATGACATTTGAAGAATACAAGAAGTTTGCAGCCAAACCTATTGAAAGTAATAAAGGTAGCGTATTTTTCATTCAAGAGTATTATGTAAAAAATATTACAAAACTTCTTGAAAATAAGCATTGCAAATGTGAACGTGTCAGTTGTGGATTTACACAAAATTTCTCTAAGGCTAAGCTCTTGATTCGTAAGAAATATGCAAATTCTAAATATCTATTTAACAATCTTGACGCAATAAGTTTCTTTACAATTTCCGAATGTGACTTTGATCGGCTTATGTCGCCTTTTGCGCTTATTTCGTCTTGTACCTGCGCCAGAGATACCATACAACATTGGTCGACTGATTATTTGAGCAGAGGCATTGAACATTGTCAAGTCCAAGGTTATAGAGGTCGAAACAAACGTAAGAACAAATTTAAGATAGGTGATAAGGTTGGAGTGTTGGATCCAGATAAAGAGGAAGTGTTTTTAGGCGAAATAATCGGGCTTCCACCGTCAATGGAAGATGTCTATGAATTTCGGGAACAATACCGGGAACACCTTAAATCTATAGGCGTACGTTTTTCTGAGTCAGAAGTGCTTTACAGTGACAACTATCCGAAGGAAGCATACACAGTATGTATAAATGCAGAAGCAGAAGTAGATGTATTAGAAATTCAGACATTTCTATTGATACCATTACCAAATATATAAACCACGATGGCATGAAGCATTTTGAACATTGCTGTCGTATAAGTCGATTAGTTGCTGGAATGTATTGAAGACGAATGTAAAAAAAATCCTTTCGCCCCTCCTGTATAACTATATGCAGATGTTTGAAGGCTATATTGAACATGGCCGTGAATTCAACCGACTGCTTGATTTATTGTAAAACGTCTAAATAACAAGTATATGACATTTGAAGAATTCGAAAGAATGGCCGGTGCCGAGCCGGAACTCAACTGCAAATCCATTTTTAAGGTTGAGATGTATTTCATCGGACTGTGGGATATGAACGACAATGGAGAGAAGATAGCTCCATACGTGGAATCAACATCATTGGATCTTGATGTACCTGAAGTTTACTACTTACTTACTTTTGAAGAAGCAAAAAAACAAATCCTTTCGGAGCAGGCAATACATTCCGACAGTTTTCACTCTGCACGAGTCATCGAGTTGCCGATTGGTCTCCCGATCCATGATGAGGAATATCTGTCGATTACGGTATTCGACAAAAATGCAGAGGTCACCTTCTGTTCCAGATTCCCGACCGTCGAGGGACTGACCGATGCCGAAGGTAACGACGTTGACACCACATTCTATGGTTATGCGGAAAAGGATATGCCGTATCATGAAGGTGAGATAGTCGAGGTCATGGATGGAGAAAATAATGTCGTGCGACTTGGTATAGTGGTAGATACGCCGGTCAGTCTTGAAGATAATTGGAAACACGGGAAAGAAACTGGTGGATTCATTGATGTGTTAGATCGTTTCCGCATAATGATCGATAACGATATATGCCAGTATTTTGGTACAGGTTTTATTTTAAGACCATCCTTCCCTGTTTCCGATAATATAAAAAAGTGTCTAAAGAAATGGTATAAAAATAGACCCGATGAAGGATCCACAGATTTTGCCGGTCTGCTCCAATTTCTCTGAATGGAATCACAAAGTATGACATTTGACGAGTTCAAGAAGCTGGCAATGAATCCGCCGTCATATGATGGACAATCTGTATTTCGTGTGGATGCATATTGTTATTATGAAGAATGGATTAATACGGGGGAACCTTATTCGTTACATCTTGAGCATTCCTCATTGCACCATTCATTAGCTGATGCAGAATCTTCTTTAACCGAGATCAAATCGAAGATTATAGAAAAGGGAATGAAGGTATATTGTCATTTCATATATGAAATTCCTGTCGGTTTTGATATCCGGATGGACAAATATGTCTCAATAAAAGTTTATGATGAATGTGGCAATCTCACAGAGCAATCCGTATGCTCACAAGGTTCAATCAATAACCCTGTCATAGAGACGTTCAGAGGAAGAGGAAACTCAATGATAAAACACAATGTTGGTGATTATGTTGAAATACTGAGCATTTATGGCGAAAATTCTTCTGCTGATGTCAGAACGGCTTTGATAACAGATGTCCCGAAATCTATTGAAACTTCCTGGACCGTAGCAAATAAGCTTCCCGATGGAGTTTACATGGAGTGGGTTGATGATCATTACCGTTATATAGATAGTCCAAGACATGAAATGTGGGTTGACGAAATACATCCAATTTATGTATTCAAGCCTCGTTTTCATATTTCAGATGAGAGAAAACAAGAACTTATAGGATATTCACATGACAATTCAGTATTGCAGTCTTCTTATTGGAGAGAAAACGGTAGTGAGAAGGATATGATAGTTTGCAGAGTCGCTGCAATTGACAAGCGATACCGTCCGTATGGTCCACCATTAACGCCTGAGGATTTCTTGCCATTTTATGCTGCCGGAGAGTATTATGATACGTCTGTTTCAGTGAGTTGTTCTGTGATAAATCCTCTTGAAGCCCTGTCTGACAAGCTTCTTGAACTTAGACCGGACATATTTGAACATTTCACAGGATTTATTATCTGTTTTATTGATACCGATATTAAGAATAAAAGACTGAGAATGGCCGGTCAATATAAATGGTGGGATAAACTTAAACAAAAATATCCCAATCTCGGCAAAATAAATAAAGTGAAAAGAGGATTCAGGTTATGCCCCGGAGCTTCAGAATACCGTCTTGAAATCATAGCATATAACTGAATATGGAACTGACCGTTGAATATTTGAGACAGCGACATGCCTACTGGATTGAGAGATTAGCCGACGCAGGAATTTGGGAGGCTGACAGATTCAAGCCGGTGGAACTCGTTGTGCGGGAACGTTGCAAATCATATTTTGGTCTGTTTCATCGCAAATGGGTCAAAGTGAATGTCCGCCACCGATTGCGCGACAGAATCATCATTTATCGTCAATCTGCTGATATGTCTGTGGAAGAAATCGATGACACCCTTGTGCATGAGATGATTCATCAATACATATTCCAGAACAATTTGCCGGACACAAGCACACATGGCAGACTGTTCAAGGATTTTATGCAAAAAATCAACGAGACTTTTCCACAAGAGCTGAATATCTCCATTTATGGTGAGTCCCCAATCTTGAAAGGCCCGGGCACAAAAACACATAAGCTGATATTGCTTTGGTTTAAGAACGGTGAGTGTTACTGCTGCAAAATAAACCCGTCTAAAGTTCCTTTATTTTCAAAATTGATAGAGAAGAAAAAATTGGCATGGAAACTTAAAGGCTATCTGCTATGCGAGTCCAATGACCTATATTTTGATGATATAGCTGCCTGTCGCAAGTACCTGCACGGCCTCCCGATGTCTCTCCCTGAACTCAGGGAACTATGTAAGGAATGTAACATCAAACGGATATGACCTTTGAAGAATTCAAGAAGTTGGCTTTGAATCCGCCATATAATTACGAACTATCGGTATATCGTGTGGATGTTTTCAGGATACAGGGGACAGATAACGGCAAGTCTTGTCTCACAATCTATCCGGAAGAAAATCTAAGGGAATGTTTTCCGCGGATTTATTACATTCACGAACAATCAGATGAAAATGAGCATGAATATTATCCTGAATACAAAGTTTGTAAGGCACAAAGTTTCTTGATGCCAACTTTTGAAGAGGCGAAACGCCTTATCCATTCCAAAGAAATATCCAAAGACGATTATAGACCGATATACTGCACTCATGTATATGAGTTGCCGTTCGGCAAAGATGTGATATCTGATCTCTGCAAACGTGAATGGGTGTTTGACTGCAAAGGAAATCTCTTGGAACAATCTGTCTGCTCTTCTCTGATGGAAGATTTAGATAAACCGGAAGGGCTCTTCCGGGGTCGACCGAAAAATTCCATAAGATTCAAACCCGGCGACATCGTGGAGGTTCACGACAAAGAAAAAGGAGTTGTCAAGCTTGCTATAGTCTTGGCTCAATGCAATGATATTGAAAGTTGCTGGAGAGAATTCCGGAAGGTAATCGAATGCTGTAAGGCAGACGGTATTTCAGAAGAATATGCCGACAATAATTATTGGTTGTATGCCTGTGATGACTGCTATTATGTAGGTTATGATTCAGAGCATGAATACGGCACTTCATTTCCATATACTACCAGTGTGTTCGCTCCCCGGTTCCCTATCCCGGAGAATATAAAAAAGCGTCTATACGATTATTATGAGAAAACCCTCGTCAGTTTCTCTAAAAATGTAATTGAGAATAATTGAAAGACAAAATCGTTATCAATCAATGTTATTCCTAAACCTTAAATAGCTCGGAATGGGAGCCAAGCCTGAACAATGCAAGAGTATTACTTTCTTCGTCATACCATATAAGCAGGAAATCGCCTTCAATATGACATTCAAGGCAACCGGAGTATTTCATTTCAATGGATGCAGGCGATATTTCTCCGGTAATGTAATTTCATTTATTACTGTCCGCTAAACTTTTTTAGATTCTAAAAAATTAGGGCTGGCACCTAT
>CAJTSK010000024.1 GCA_910578835.1 uncultured Muribaculum sp. | reverse complement strand
TATGCCATGCAGGAAGTTGGACTCGACTTTTTATGGTTTAGCGGACAGTAATAATAAAGAAATGAAGTATCAGCAATTGTTTGCCGCCTTTGTCTTCTCGACATCTATTGCCTCGGCAAGAATCGACACCGGATTGGCGACAGGCACGCCGGTCGACATCTCAATCTGCCACTTGCAGGTCTCGCAGTCAGTAGCAACGATGTCGACATGACTGCCGAGTATCTGGTCGAAAAGCGGCTTGCCTATTCCCTGGGAATACTCGTAATTTTCTTTCTTGAAACCATACGTTCCGGCAATGCCGCAGCAATTGGAGTCGAGCGGCACGAAGTCAAGACCGGGAATCATCTTCAACAGCGAAGTCGAGTATATTGCCCAGCCAAGTTTCTCCATGTGACACGGTGTATGGTAAGCCACTCTCTTATGGAAACCATCCTTAAACACAAGCTTCACCTTTCCGCTGTCAATAAGATTGTAAAGAAACCGCGTCGCAAGCATGATGTCGTCACGCACGTCAAGATTATCTATACCGAGTATGTGGAGATACTCGTCGCGCATCGTGAATGTACATGTGGAACTTGTGGCAATCACCTGCATCTTGTCTTCCTTCACCGCCTTCCTTATGGACTCAAGATTTATATTGGCATCACGTGTAGCCTCTTTCACAAGCTTGTTGGCTATCTTCGCGACGCCGCAACACTTTTCCTTTTCAAGCAGCTGCACGCCGTAGCCCACGGCATTCATCAGTGTCACGAGGTCTTTTCCGAGCTGCGGATAATTGTATTGTACATAACACCCGTGGAAATACACCGCCTGGTTCTTATAGGCGGCTTGGGTCGATGCCGCGTGTTTCTTGTACCATGACGTAAATGTCTGACGGGCATAGGTGGGGAAAGTACGGCCGTCATCTATCTTCAACACCGAATCCATGATTTTCTTCACAGGCTTCAGGCGCAACATTCCGTTTACGAGCGGCGCAAACGGAGTGGCGACAGTACCCATGAAATCAGTGCTTGCAAGCATCCTGTCACGGAGTGTCGGAGCATGTTTGCTATATTTGATACGTGCCGACTGTATGATGTCACCAATCTTGACATTTGACGGACACGCCACCTCACATCTCTTGCAGTTAAGGCAATATTTCAGTGCCTCGTCATAGAAAAACGGCTTTTTAAGACGATAGCGCTCACCGTCGGGTCCTGCCTGCTTAGGTCCCGGATAATCGGGGTTGACGGCAGTCACCGGACAATACACAGTACATATCGTACACTTGATACACTCCTCGAAATTATTCTTGCTTATCGTATTCTCTTGATATTCTTCCATAATGCCGGTTGCTATTTTAACTCATTAACAATATCGGAAGCCACTTTCAATGCCGTCAACACGGCAACACCACCGCCCGACTCCTCTTTGAGCGCGTCGTGACCGCCCGTAATCGCGCCTATAGCACGCATGTTGTCAATACGCTTTCCGTCTTTGTAGACATGAAACGAACTATCGGTGACAACACCGAAGCGCATATATTGCTGGGAATGGTAGAGGTCAACATCACACCACTCACTACGCGGTCCGCTTACATTTACATCAAGATTAAATATAGGTTCAAACACCTTGTTGGGCGTCGATTCAAGTCCGTGACTGAAGAAACTGCCTGTGGCAAGCACAAACTGGTCGGCCTCAATAGTCATGTCACCGAGATTGACGGTGCTGATATTGCGGAGACGGCTGCCCTCAAACTCTCCGGCAAACACTGTGTCGCCGATAAGGTAAGCGCCCCCGAGATGCTGAAAATGATTGCGCAGGCGCATCTGCGCGCGCATGCCGCAAAGCGACATAGGCATTGTCGAGACATAATACAACGGGCAGACCACCTGCTCTCTCAGGAGTCTTACCGGCTCCTCGTCAAATAGTCCTATGATAGCAGGCATAACGACTGTCTGCGCCTTGGTATCGTTAACGATGCGGTTGATTTCAGCAGCCACGCGCTCGATGACATCGCCGGTGATAAATCGCGCTATATTTGTGGCGCGCATCTCTGTCGAACTTTTGCGGAGCGTATCAAGCTCCGGGATAGTGAAGTCGCGTATCTCACACTCAAGTCCCGCGCCATTGAGTCCGCGCGCAATGAAATCGGGATAGAAGTCAAGGTAACCGGTGATATTTATTATCGCCACCTTACCCCAAGGCAAATCTTTCGGCGATGACACGGAAACATAATCGAGCATCGACATCCACGCCGGCTTGAACATGCCCGTAGGCGTGAGACGGTAATGATTTTCATCCTCCTTGCCTACAAGCGTGATGCCCGCCTCGGCAAACAGGGGCTTCACCTCCGGCAGCAGAGCCTTTACAGTATCAATGCCGAGCTTCGTATAAGGATGCTCGTCGGGCAGCTTGGCAATCTCGTCAAGCGGGTGCATCACGTCATTGCCATCCTTTCGCCCGAAAAGGTCGATAGACCCGGAGTTAAAATGCAAGGCACTCTGCCCGGAAGATACTATGGCGACTTTCTTACCCGCCTTCAGCATCTTTATGCCGCACACAAGCCCGCTTATACCTCCACCTATTATTATTGAGTCATATTTCATAACAGCAGTAATTATTTTGCATCAATTTTATCCTCAGGTGCGGCAATCTGGTCAAGACCACACACTCCCTCATAAAGCCACGACATAAACTGTCCCTCGACAAGCGACTCGCCCCAGGCGACAGGATACATACCCTTCCACCGCTCGTTGATAAACGATGACATGTCGCGCAGCGTATGCCCGGCACAATTATTAGCCTTTACAAGCACTCCTGCGGCACGACAGGCACATAGACCGCCCTGGCAGGTACCCATGCCGAGACGTGTGCGACGACGCAGATTGATAAGATTTTCGCAGTGAAGATGATTGATGGCATATTTCAGCTCACCTACCGACACCTGTTCACACTCACACACCACTGCCTCATCGGCAAGCGTCTTGTACTCGATTTCGGCACTTAGCGAGCCGTGGCGCTCCTCAGCCGCTTTCTGGTCGGTGGACAGCTCGATGATATGAGCCTTAGGACGCGTCATCACCGTGCCACCCTCATGGGCATCAAGTTCCGAACCTGGCAACGGCACCTCGGCAGTACGGCATTTTACATCCTTGCCAAGTTTCTTGCAGGCAAGGTCGGTAGCCCATTCCGCCATAAGACGGTAGGTAATCAACTTTCCGCCGGTGATGGTAATGAAGCCTTCAAGGCCGTCGCGTGTGGCATGGTCAAGACACACAATGCCACGGCTTATACTACGACCGGAGGGGTCATTGTCGGCGGCGACAAGCGGACGCACACCCGCGTAAGCACGAAGTATGCGCGTATAGGCGAGCGACGGGGCTATCTTTGTACCCTCCCTCATCAACACATCCACCTCCTCCTGTGTCACGTCCATGTTGTCAATCTGGTCGTAAGGTACGCGGCTTGATGTGGTACCTATGACAGAGATGGTATCGCCCGGGACAAGAATATCGGCGTCGGCGGGCTTACGGCAACGGTTGATGACCACATTATTGACGCGGTGACCGAATATCAGCAATGCGCCCTTTGCCGGAAACATGTTGATTACCACCCCGGCAAGTTTAGCGATATTATGTCCCCATATTCCGCCTGCATTAATCACAAGCTCAGCGTAACGGGTGGTGATATCTCCTGTCTTTGTATCGCGGAGCTTCACGCCGGTTATACGGTTTTGCTCACGCTCAAAAGCGACCACCTCATGGTAAGTAAGTATATCGGCGCCATCCTTGCGTGCCGAAACCACATTTGCCACAGTAAGCCGGAAAGGGTCAATCGAGCCGTCGGGCACCTTCACCGCGCCGATTATGTCGGGATTGACCGCCGGTTCGAGCCTTATCGCCTCACGCGGGTCAATCGCCTCGGCACTGATGCCGGCTTTATGACAGCTCTCTATGAAATTTTGCTGGTAGCCAAGATCATCTTCGGGAAGCGTCACAAACAATCCTCCCGTGTCATCGACACAATGGCGGGCGATACGCCTTAAAATCATATTTTCTTTTATACACTCCGTAGCCGATTCCTGGTCGGTCACGGCATATCGCGCACCGCTGTGGAGCAGTCCGTGGTTACGTCCTGTAGCTCCGGCGGTAAAATCAAAACGCTCGACAAGAAGTGTCTTGAGACCGCGCATGGCACAATCGCGGGCGGTACCGGTACCGGTAGCGCCGCCACCGATTATGATTACGTCGTAATGCCGATTACTTTCTTGGCTCATGGTCACTTTAGTTTGTTGGTTGATGTTGTTATGATGAAAAAATACCAATCGCGAGGGTGTAAATCAGCCCTCTACGGTAATAACATTTAACAACTGATAAAGTTCCTTTAGCGAGCCAAAAATGTCAGCTCATATGCGCGACTCCAAGCGACAGCACAGAAATACGTGCCGTTGGAGCCGCGGAAAGTATTGCATTGCAGCAGGCAATCATCGTTGAGCCGGTTGTGATTACATCATCGACAATAAGTATATGCCTGCCGTCGAGACTGCGCGCATTGCGCACCCCGTAGACCGACTGCGCGTTGAGCCATCGGGCAAAATCGCTGCGCGATGTCTGGGTAGAGTGACCGCGCCTTGCGACAAGATGGTCGCCGATGGCAATTCCGGTCACGCGACTTATGCCCTCGGCAAGATAGCGGGTCTGATTGTAGCCGCGCCTTATAAGCTTAATCCAGTGGAGCGGGACGGGAATCACGAGGTCGATACCGTCAAAAAAGCCGTCAGCGGCAAGTTCTTGCGCAAACCTCTCCCCCATAGCGCGCATAAGCACCGGGCGACCCTGATATTTGGCACGGTGGATTATGTCGTTGTAGACTCCTTCACGGTAATAATGGAAATATCCGGCAGCACGATTCACGGGAGTCGCCACTGTGGCAAGGCGTTGATGAATCATGTTGAAATGGTCGCGGTGTACGTTGGTGCGCGGAAGGTCGTAGGCGCAATGCAGACACATCACCTCCTCGCCGGCTATAAGCGAACGCCCACACACCTCGCATACGCGCGGATATATAAGGTCAACGAGCCTGCTAAATATCTCCATATTCACCACGGCGCAATTCGTCGAGCACCTTCGACACATAGTCCCACTCAAAACCGCGCTGCATGGCAAAACGGCACACCTTCAAAGCATCTTCCCGACAGATAGGACGCTCCATCTGACGCGCCTTTGAGCGCATCAATCCGCGCAGGGTGTCAATATAGCTCTCCTCTTCCGTCGCGGCAGTCACCGCATCGTCAATAAGCTGACGTGACACACGCTTGGCGACAAGACCGAGCCTGATCTTCTTCCGCCCCCAACGGCTGAAAAGAAATTTGCTGCGGGCATAAGCCGATGCATAACGCGCATCGTCAACAAAACGCCTGTCAACGAGCGAATCCACTATGCGCTCCCGGTCGGAAGCGGGAATGCCCCACCGGAGCAACTTCTGCATCACCTCAAATGTGCATTGCTCCGACCTCGCACATAACAATTCAAGACGCACAAGCGCCTCATCAGCCGACAATTGCTTTTTCTTAATCATAATCAAGCGGCGAAACGGCTATTATAAACCGCTGTTTACCATACATGTCGGCTTCAGTGACAACATCCTTAAATCCGACGCTTTCAAGCATGGAAGTAATCGCCCCTGCATAATCGGGATTTATCTCGAAATAGAGCTTGCCTCCCGGCTTCAGGGCTTTTACTGCATAAACACCGATAGGCTCATAATAGCGCAACGGCTCACTGTCAGGCACAAAGAGGGCGATTTCAGGCTCATAATCAAGTACATTGCGCTCCATGTCGGCGCGCTCACGGTCGGTGATATAGGGAGGATTGCTGACGATAATATCGTAGAGAGGTTCAACAGGCGGAACCAGTGTCAGCACATCTTCCTGACGGAAACTGACCTTTACTTTCAGGGAGGCGGCATTTTCACGCGCTACGGCAAGCGCATCGGAAGAGATGTCGACCGCATCCACAATAGGGAACTTCAACCCACGCGCAAGAGCCACAGCTATACACCCCGACCCCGTGCAAAAATCCATCACATGTAAATCAGTGCGCTCGCCCCACTCTTTTACAATCATGTCGACAAGTCCGGCGGTCTCCGGACGGGGTATCAGCACTGCGGGTGTCACTTTCAGCTCCAGCCCGCAGAACGAAGTCTTGCCAAATATATATTGTATAGGCTCATAACGCAGTAGCCGCTCCACGACAGCATCGGCATGCGACTGCATGAAGTCAGACACCGGGGCATCGCTTTTCAACACCGCGTCGACCGGAGTATAACCGAGCAGCTCCTCGACAATAACACGCGTCATCGCCTCGGCTTCGCCATCGGGATAAACAGGCAAAAGACGGCGTCTTATGCCGGAAATAAAATCTTTTAGCTTAATGTCACTTGTCATATCGGCAAATTTAGCTACTTTTATCCAACAATAAAAACTTTACCGATGAATATAGACCAACGATTTATGAGACGTGCCATCGAGCTGGCAGGTCACGGACTCGGCAACACGTCGCCTAACCCGATGGTGGGCGCAGTGATAGTCCACGACGGCAAGATTATAGGAGAAGGCTATCACCGCCGTTGCGGAGAAGGTCATGCCGAGGTCAACGCTGTTGCCTCGGTGAAAGACAGGTCGCTACTAAAAGACTCAACCATATATGTCACCCTTGAACCATGTTCCCACTACGGCAAGACACCTCCTTGCTCGAAACTTATAATCGACAGCGGCATACCGCGTGTGGCCGTAGGCTCAACCGACCCCAATGATAAGGTAAGCGGCAGAGGCATCAACATGTTGCGCGACGCAGGTGTGGAAGTCGTAGTAGGTGTCCTGGAAAAAGAGTGCAAGGAAATAAATCCGGTATTCATGACGGCACACACATATCACAGACCATGGGTGACATTGAAGTGGGCACAAAGCCGCGACGGATATATCGACTGCAAACGTGCGGCAGAGGAATCGCCCGCAATTTTTTCCACTCCTGTCACTAAAGCTCTCACCCACAGGCTACGCTCTCTCAGCGACGCAATCCTTGTAGGCAGCGGTACCGTCAAGGCTGACAATCCATTATTGGATGTGCGCCACTGGCACGGACGAAATCCACGACCTGTCATTGCCGGCAATCCACCTTCCGAATGTAAATTACTGACCAACAGGCACGACTCGATTGTCGTCACCGGTATTCCCTCGGCAGAATCTATCGAGGGCTACCTGACCCAGCTCTTTTCACAAGGTATAACATCGGTGCTTGTCGAAGGAGGCGCAAAGCTGCTGCAATCGTTTATTGACAGCGGGTTGTGGGATATGGCTCGCATAGAGACAGCTCCTGTCTCTCTTATAGATGGCGTTAAAGCTCCAAAGTTGCCGCAGTTGCCTGACCGAGTATTAACAATTGGCAACAATCACCTCTACTATTTCAGCAACAACCCCTTTTTGTGGCGTTAAAAAGCCATAAAAAGCGTCAATAACCTTCTAAATATTTACAATTACGGAACGGTTTTAGGGAAATAAGGAAAATGTTGCTAAATTTGCAGTTTGAAAATTAACGTCTACATAATATATGATAAAGAAATTAGGGTCATACATCTCCATCGCATTAGCAATGTCGGCAGGATTGACCGCTTGTAATGATGACTCCAACAGCAGCATCGCAGCAGAAGATACAGGTTACACATCGGAAACCATGTATTCAAGTACGGCGATTACATCATTCAACTTAAAGGCTAACAACAAGGTCCTGGCTAACCTTGACTCGATATTTTTCACTATTGACTTGGAAAACGGCAAGATATTCAATGCCGACTCACTTCCTTACGGAACTGACATCTCCAAACTCATCCCGAACATCGGCACATCAGGCAGTTCAAAGATAGAACTTCTTATACGCAACAGCTCGGTGATGAAAGACACCACAATCACTTACAGCTCATCAATGCGCGACAGCATTGACTTCGCAGCCGGTGGCGTGATTGCGCGCGTGACCTCGCTCAACGAGCAGTACACCCAGCAATACAGCATCAAGGTCAATGTACACAAAGTGAAAAGCGACTCTCTGGTATGGGATCGCCTCGCATGGCAACAGATTCCCGGAAACCCTGAAAATCAGCGCACACTTCTCCATGGAGACAAAGTGTACACCTTCATAACCGGCACCGACGGAAGCTGTCACATAGCGGCGATGGACAATCCCTTCGAGGCAATTGAACTTACTTCAACCGCAACATTGCCCGCCGGTCTTGACATACGCTCCATCGTGTCAAACGATGACGCATTCTTCGCCCTTGACCACAACGGAGCCATGTATACCTCAACCGACGGAAAGTCATGGAGCACCACCGGCGAGACATGGAGCCACATATACGGTGCTTACGAGTCACAGATACTCGGCGTGAAGAAATCAGGCGACGAGTATTACTTCGCCACATATCCTGACGACGGAAGCGCGGCAAAAGTACCCGCCGACTGCCCCGTGTCAGGCACAAGTGACCTGCTCCTTATGGAAGGCTCAAAATGGGCTGACGGTCCGCAGGCTATATTTGTCGGCGGAAAAATCGCCAATGGCAACCTGACCGGCGCCACATGGAGCTACGACGGCTCTATATGGGCTAAAATCAGCGAAACCCCGATTGACAGGGCAAAAGAAGGCATGTCGCTTTTCCCCTATTTCACTTACCGCAAGGCTAACAAGAGCTGGAGAATGACCAAGGAATTCACCTTGTTTGCTACAGGAGGCAAGCTTGCCGACGGCAACGTGTCTAATTATGTATATGTGTCACGCAACATGGGTATCACATGGGAACGCGCCGATAACCTCTTGCAGTTCCCCTCTTACATACACTCATTCTACAATGCCGACATCGTAATCTGGGAGTCGGAACTTGGAAGTCGCAGCGCCGCCCCTGTATGGAACGAGATGGCGTCACCCGAGATTCCCGCTTGGCTTATGCCGCTTGGCGAAAACAGCCGCGCCGTGACACCCGTCACCACTTGGGAATGTCCTTACATCTATCTATATGGCGGCGACAGCGCCTCAGGCACGCTATATCCCCAGGTGTGGAGGGGCGTAATCAACAGGCTAACATTCAAGCCGCTGATATGAAAATATTTGCTGTAACGCTCTTAATCGCAATGTTGTCGGTCTTATCGCCTAACAAAGCTGCATCGCAAGAAGCCGCCTATAAATTTGACATAGGCGCCTCGCTTGGTGTAAGCGGATATCTGGGCGATGCAAACACGGCAAATTTCATGAGCCACCCCGGCTTTGCGGCAGGAGCGTCATTCCGCTACATCATGAATACCCGCTGGGCGATAAAAGGTATGTTTACCACCGCGGGGCTGAGCGGAAACAGCGCTGACATGGAAAATGTATATCCGGGCGGTCAGACTTACGAATTTACCTCTACCGTCTACGACCTGGGAGCAAGAGTCGAATTTAATTTCTTCAATTACGGCATAGGAGAGTCTTACCGCAAGCTACGTCGCTGGACTCCCTACCTGTCGCTCGGTGCAGGCGTGACCATAGCTTCATCCGAAGGCACCCATGTGGCTATGAATATCCCTATGGGATTGGGCGTGAGATACAAGGTTGCGCCCCGCATCAATCTTGGACTTGAATGGAGCATGACCAAGGTATTTGGCGATAATGTCGATGGACCGGTGCTCGATGACCTCTACGACATCAAGAGTTCATTTATAAAAAACACCGACTGGTACTCGCTCATCATGTTCTCGATAAGCTACGAATTTGGAGAACGTTGCAAAAATTGTTTTTATGTAGACTAAAATGACCGATATGTCACTTATAAACGAAATAGACCCCAACCGGCTACCAAAGCACGTCGCTATCATCATGGATGGCAACGGGCGATGGGCAAAGTCACGTAATCTTGACCGATCGGAAGGTCATGTTGAAGGAGTCAATACGGTAAGAAAAATCACTGAGATAGCCTCCGAACTTGGAATAGGCTACCTCACCCTATATACTTTCTCGACTGAAAACTGGAATCGTCCTCAGGCTGAAGTGGACGCGCTTATGCACCTTATCGTAATCGCTATCGAGCGCGAGACTGCCGACCTTATTAAAAACAATGTAAGGCTCACGATGATAGGAGATTTCAGCCGTATGCCGAAATTTGCCTACGACCGTCTGTGCAAATGTATGGATGACACGTCACACTGCACCGGTCTTACTCTTATACTCGCCATCAGCTACTCCTCGCGCTGGGAAATCACCGAGGCAGCAAGGCGAATCGCCGCCGACGTGGCAAGCGGAGTACTGACGGTTGATGACATAACCCCCGATACCATAAGCGGGAATCTCTCCACTGCGGCTATACCCGACCCCGACCTGCTCATACGTACCGGAGGCGATTTCCGCGTAAGCAATTTCCTTTTGTGGCAGATTGCCTACTCGGAAATATATGTGACCCCCACATTCTGGCCTGACTTCAGCAAGGATGATTTCTGTCGCGCCATTCTCCAGTATCAGGGAAGAGAGCGACGCTTCGGCCTGACAAGTGAACAACTCAACGAAAATCAAGAATAAGCAACACCCTATTATATATCACATCAGATTATGCGTTTAAGACTGCTATTCATACTGACAACCATGTTTGGAATGTGTGTCTCCGCCCAAGTAAAATCACTTTACGACGAGCCGGTAGACACTATATACAACCCGACAATCATCTACTCCGGAATGCCCAAGACTTATCAGATTGCCGGCATTAAAGTGACGGGAGTGCCAAACTACGAAGACTATATCGTAATCGGATACACCGGTCTTAACGTGGGTGACCGTATAGAGATACCGGGTCCTGACATCACCAACGCGGCAAAGCGTCTGGCTCGTCAGCGCCTTTTCTCCAGCATCCAGATAAAAGTAGAGAAGATTGCCGGCGACAAGGCATGGCTCGAATATGCGCTTAAACCGCAACCGCGCATCTCGGCAATTAATTACTATGGAGTAAGCAAAGGTGAGAAAAAAGATATCGAAGAGCGTCTGCAGCTGATGAAGGGCAACCAGATTACCCCTAACGTTGTCAACCGCGCCACGGCGATTATAAAGAAATATTTTGCCGACAAAGGTTTCAGCAACGCCACTGTGAGAATCGACCAGGTGGAAGACCTCTCCGCGCCAAACGAAAACATAGTCAACATTATAGTTGACAAGCATAACAAGGTTAAAGTCCATAAAATCTACATTTCAGGCAATGAAGTGTTAAGCGACAACGCTATCCAGCGCACAATGAAGAAGACCAATGAGAAAAACAAGCTCATTAATCTCTTCAAGCAAAAGAAATTTGTGGAAAGTGACTTTGAAAACGACCTTGACCTCATCATCCAGAAATATAATGAGAAAGGCTATCGCGATGCCAAGATATTGAAAGACAGCGTAGTGCCTTATGACGAAAAGACAGTCGACGTATATATCGATGTCGAAGAGGGTAAAAAATATTATATCAGCGATATCGACTGGGTAGGTAACACAATCTACCCGACAGAGTTGCTTGACAGGATACTCGACATACGTCCCGGCGATGTGTACAACCAGAAATTGCTCAACAAGCGTATCACTGAAGATGACGACGCCGTGGCAAACCTCTACATGAACAACGGTTATCTTTTCTATCAGCTTGTGCCGATTGAAAAAAATATCGAGGGTGACTCTATCGCTCTTGAGCTCCGAATGTTTGAGGGTCCTCAGGCTACCATCAACAATGTCATAATCAACGGTAATGACCGCCTGTATGAAAAGGTTGTGCGCCGTGAGCTGCGTGTGAAACCCGGTCAGCTCTTCAAGAAAGATGACCTTATGCGTTCGGCGCGTGAAATCGCACAGACCGGACACTTCGACCCCGAGACAATGGATATACGTCCCGAGCCGAATGAAGAAAACGGTACTGTCGACATACTCTTCAATCTTGAATCAAAAGCCAACGACCAGGTAGAAATTTCATTTGGTTGGGGTCAGACAGGTCTTATCGGTAAACTCGCATTGAAATTTACCAACTTCTCAATCAAGAATCTGTTCCGTCCCGGCACATACAAGGGATTAATACCTCAGGGTGAAGGTCAGACATTCACTATCAGCGCGCAGACCAATGCCAAGTATTATCAGAGCTACTCGATATCATTCCTTGACCCGTGGTTTGGCGGCAAGCGACCCAACTCATTCTCCGTGTCGGCTTATTATGCACGTCAGACAGGTATCAACTCGTCATACTACAACAATAACTGGTATAACCCCTACCTATATGGCGGATATGGTTACGGCTACGGTTACGGCAGCAACTATTCCGACTATTACCAGAACTCATATGAAAACGCCTACGACCCCAACAAGGTACTTCAGATGGTGGGCGTGACAGTAGGTTTCGGTAAGCGTCTGAGCTGGCCCGATGACTACTTCACCTTCCAGGCGGACTTGAGCTATCAGTGGTATTACCTCAAAAACTGGGATTACCTCTACTATATGAACAACGGTGTGTCAAACTCTATCGTACTCGGATTGACACTCTCGCGCAACTCTATCGACAACCCGCTCTACACACGTAGCGGTTCTACCTTCTCCGTAAACCTGCAGATGACTCCCCCGGCATCGCTCTTCAACCGTAACAAGGACTGGGAACGCCTTTCAAAGGAGAACACCACCGAGTCACGCAAGCAGCTTTACAAATGGATTGAATACTGGAAACTCCGCATCAAGTCGCGTACCTATACCCCGCTTACCGACCCCGACGGCAAATGGACTCTTGTGTTCATGACCCGTGCCGACTTCGGTTTGCTCGGCAGCTACAACAAGTGGCTCAAATCACCGTTTGAGACATTCTATGTCGGTGGCGACGGTATGTCAGGCTCTTACACTTATGCGACCGAGACTATCGCGTTGCGCGGATATGAAAACGGACAGTTCACCCCCTACGGACAGGAAGGCTACGCCTACGCCCGTGTCGGCATGGAACTTCACTTCCCGTTCATGCTTTCACAGTCGACCACAATCTACGGACTTACCTTCCTTGAAGCCGGTAACGCCTGGACCGAGGTCAAGAGCTTCTCGCCGTTTGACCTCAAGCGAAGCGCCGGCGCCGGTGTGCGTATCTACCTTCCTATGGTCGGTATGATGGGTATCGACTGGGCTTACGGTTTCGACACTGTATTCGGCAAGAAAGGTGGCAGCCAGTTCCACTTCATTCTTGGTCAGGAATTCTAAAAAATTCAAACAAGACTAAACTAATTACCGGCTAAAGCGTCATATTATCATAAACATTTAATTGACTGCAACATGAAAAAATTGACATTAGCGCTCTTCATGGCGATAGCAATCGCGTTCGGAGCCTCGGCACAGAAATTCGCGCTCATCGATATGGAGTATATCTTGAAAAATATACCCGCATATGAAATGGCAAACGAACAGCTCAACCAGATTTCACAACGCTGGCAAAAAGAAGTGGAGGCAAAAGCTAACGAAGCGCAGACCATGTACAAGAATTATCAGAGCGACATGGTGTTTCTGACCGATGAGCAGAAGACCAAGAAAGAAGCCGAGATAGTAGCTAAGGAAAAGGAGGCAACCGAGCTCCGCTACAAATATTTCGGACCGGAAGGCGAGCTTTACAAAAAGCGTCAGAGTCTCATGCAGCCTATCCAAGATGAGATTTACAATGCCGTCAAGAAAGTCAGCGATGAAAGAGGTTATCAATGTATATTTGACCGCGCATCATCGGCTAATATAATCTATGCCTCGCCCCGTATCGATGTAAGCAACGAAGTGCTTGCCAAGATGGGATATGCCAACTAATTCATGCTATATGATTTTTTAATATAGTTTGATTGGCATATATGGATTGTGTTTCTTATCTTTGCATTATCAATTAACATAAATAGAAAAATTTAACATTACACAACTGAATATGATGAAAAAAATTTTGCTCGCTATATTAGTAGCGTTTCCGATGCTCGCAGTAGCTCAGTCACCCAAGTTTGGTGTTGTTAATTCCCAGACAATCATTGAGGCTATGCCCGAATTTAAGGCAGCACAGGAACAAATTACTGCATCTTCAAAGCGTTACGAAGACGAATTCCAGAAACTTCGCGAAGAAGCAGAAAAGAAGTATAGCGAGTATCAGGCTCTTGCAGCCGACACCCCCGAGTCAATCAAGGAGCGCCGTATCCAGGAAATCCAGGAACTCGACCAGAAGATGCAGCAGTTCCACTCTACCGCCACCCAGGATCTCCAGCGTCAGCAGGAAGCTGCCATTGCCCCCATCCAGGAAAAGGTACGTCAGGCTATCGATGCTGTAGGTAAGGAAAACGGCATGACTTTTATATTTGAAAACCTTATGCCTCTCTACACAGGCTCTGATGTTACCGATGTAACTCCTCTTGTAAAGACCCGTCTTAACATTAAGTAAGAAGTCTCATCACTAACCCCATAAAAAATGCCGTACCTCCAAGGGGTACGGCATTACTTTTTTACATCACATATGACAAGACTAAGCTCAGCCCCGGGTCCGATAGGCGTGTTTGACTCCGGCTACGGAGGCTTGACCATCCTCAACGAGATACGACACAAGCTGCCGCAATATGACTACATATATCTCGGCGATAACGCAAGGGCGCCTTACGGCACACGCTCATTTGACATTGTGTACCGTTTTACACTGGAGGCTGTGCGCTACCTGTTTGAGCAAGGTTGCCAGCTCGTGATACTCGGCTGCAATACCGCATCGGCAAAGGCTCTGAGAACAATACAGCAAAACGACCTTCCCTCAATCGACCCTGACAGAAGGGTGCTCGGGGTAATACGCCCCACCGTGGAAAAAATCGGAGAAATAACCAAGACCGGCAATATCGGCATTGTCGGGACTCCGGGCACTGTGCGCAGCCGCAGCTATGACATGGAGATAGAGAAACTTTATCCCCACTTCAATACATTCTCGCAGGCATGCCCGATGTGGGTGCCTCTGGTTGAAAACGGAGAAGCGGCAGGAGATGGCACAGACTATTTCGTAAAACGCGATGTCGAGCGCCTTATGTCGCAACACCCGGGCATAGACACTGTCATATTAGGCTGCACCCACTATCCACTGCTCAAGGACAAGGTGGAGAAATATGTACCGGAAGGGGTGACGGTGCTTTCACAAGGAGCAATCGTGGCTGACAGCCTCGTCGACTACCTCAGACGACACCCTGAAATGACGGCACGCTGCAGTAAAACTGCAACGTGCCGATACCTGACTACTGAAAGTTCCGACAAGTTTTCCGAGTCGGCGACAGTATTTTTATCCGAGCCTGTAGAGGCTACATCAATCACTCTTTAGAGCCACTACCCTATCGCTTCGAGTTTAGCAGCGATGTCGACGGCGATTCGTAATTGGATATGCCGAGGTCGACAGCGCGAAGCTGTTCGAGCGTATGCACCGGAGCAGTGACATCATCGGGCAACGGCATACCTGAAATTTCGCCAAAATACAACAGACACCCATCTTTCCACCATATTGCATCACGCGCCTGAGTGGCAAGACGTTCCTCCACATCGCGATAAAGCTCAGGCGCGATGTAAGGCTTTGCCTTCATCCAGGACTTCTGCATGTCGCTCACGGCGACACATCCGCGCTCGTAATGACGGCATAGCTCATCCCAGAGTGTCGCGCCCGATTTCATCTTGTAATCCCACGGCAGATGATGAAACCACAAAAGCAGGTTGTCGGGACAAGTCGATGACGATGCGTAGAGCGACCTGTAAGGTTCCGGATATTGAGCAATGGCGTTACTACCCGAAGGAGACCGGTCAAAGCCTATTCCGGCAGAATCGGCACGGTGATAATAAGACGGAAGCCAGTCGGGACGCGCGCCTTCGGGATTACACCAAGGCTCCGGTCCGTAATGATGACCAAAAGCAAAGAGATGGTGAAGCCCGAGCGGCATCATATAATCCACCACAGCCTCACGGCTCATGAGCATCATATCCTCAATCCCGCTCTTTATATCGGCAGGAACATCATGCGAGCCATACACTCCTGCAGGTAGCCATTCACGCACAATCTCGCCGCTTGTGAGCGCCGGATTCCATGCGAGACGACCAAATGCGTACCAGTTTGCCTGTGCAAGCGGATGTCCTGTCCAGTTTTCATCGTCACCTATGTTAGCCACCCCGGCAATAGCCTTCAGCGACTCAGGCTTGACCCAACCGAAAAACTCCTCCCACATAGGGGCAAGGAAAGCGACATGATTGGCATGACCGAGATACTCCTGCGTCACTTGCAGCTCTGCCATCTGCGGGGTCGAAGGCATCGCACCGAATAGCGGGCTGAACGGCTCACGCGGCTGGAAATCGACCGGACCATTCTTTATCTGTACAATCACATTGTCATCAAACTTTCCGTCAAGAGGCTGAAACTCCATGTAAGCCTGCTTGGCGCGGTCGGCATCAACCGGAGAGTAGACAAAAGCCCTCCACATAACTTTACCGCCGTGAGGACGCAAGGCACGCGCCATCATGTTGGCGCCTTCGGCATGAGTGCGACCGAAATCACACGGACCGGGCTGTCCCTCTGAATTTGCCTTCACAAGAAATCCGCCGAAATCGGGTATTGCCGCATATATCTCGTCACACTTTTTCTTCCACCACTTCGCCACATCTTTGTCGAGCGGGTCGGCGGTAGGAAGTGAATCAAGCTGCATCGGTGCCGCGAAATTAGCCGAGAGATACACCTTTATCCCGTAGGGGCGGAAAATATCGGCAAGCACCCTTACCTTTTCAATATACTCGCGTGAAAGTATGCGCGACGAGGCATTGACATTATTAAGCACCACGCCATTAATGCCCACCGAGGCATTGGCGCGCGCATATTCCTTATAACGGGGCGAAACCTTACCAGGCAATTCCTCCCATTTCCAAAGGCTTTTTCCCGCATAGCCACGCTCTATGGTGCCATCGAGATTGTCCCAATGGTTAAGCACACGCAGGTCAAATGCCGGCACCTCGGTAATAACGCTGTCAACCGGCTTACCCATCGACTGCATACGCAACAGATGATATGCGCCATATAGGAGTCCTGTCCCGCTATTGGCGGTTACAGTAAGATTATCTCCTGACGGAATTATGCGGTAACCATCCTCTCCGAGAGCCTTGTCACGTTTAACACGCAGAACAACGGTACCATTGCCCGACCACGAATCACGCAACTCCTGCGCGGCAATCGCCGCTGCTGCACCTTTCGCCTCAAGCTTGACCGTAGCGCCATTAGCGTCGGAAGCCGCCGGAAGCCAGAGCCGCGCCCCGTCATAAGCCATTGCCGACATGCTGAAAAGCATGCCGGCAACTATAGTAATAAAGGTTGATATATACTTATTCATCGCCTGTACCACCACCGTCAATTGTTATAATCTTGCCATCGGCATCATATTCAAGTTCGGTGACTTTAAGGCTTCTTAGCCATGTCTTGCCGCCGGAAGGCACGCAGTCGTGATGGAAAAGATACCATTTTCCCTTATATTCCACGATAGCGTGGTGAGTGGTCCAGCCCACAACCGGAGTCATGATGCAGCCCTGATAAGTGAAAGGACCGTAAGGATTGTCACCGATTGCATAGCAAAGACGGTGAGTGTCGCCGGTAGAATATGAGAAATAATATTTTCCATTATACTTGTGCATCCATGAAGCCTCGAAGAAACGGCGGGTGTTGTCGCCCGCGGTAAGAGGCTTCCCGGTCTCCGGGTCAAGAATCACAACGGGGCGCGGCTCCTCGGCAAACTGGAGCATATCCTTGCTCAGACGTGCCACGCGCGAAGGTATCGCGGGACATTCGTCAGGCTCAAGATGCGGCTCTTCAAGCGCCTTGTTGTCGCGGTAACGCTGAAGCTGACCACCCCAAAGACCGCCGAAATACATATAGTAGTCGTCGCCTTCCTTGAAAATTGCGGGGTCTATTGAATAGCTTCCGCGCATAGGGTCGGCAAGAGGGATAAATGGTCCCTCAGGAGAGTCGGCTACAGCCACTCCGATATGGAATACATCATTCTTATCCTTCAACGGAAAATACATGTAGTACTTTCCATCTTTTTCAGCCACGTCGCAATCCCACAACTGGCGTCCTGCCCAGGGTATATCCTCGACATCGAGCACCTTGCCATGATCCACAACCTCGCCCTCCATCACGTCGTCGGTCGAGAACACGTGGTAATCCTTCATTTCAAAGTGGTCGCCATTGTCATTTTCACCGGCACCGCTGTCCCAGTCATGAGAGGGGTAGATATATACTCTGCCGTTAAACACATGTACCGCCGGGTCAGCCATATAATCGCCGGGTACAAGATATCTCATCTTTTTCATAACTATACTTTGTTTGAATTTTATTACTTTTTCTCTTGTCCAAGATATTTGCCAAGGAACGGTTTCATCTCATGGTTACGGTCAAAAAGGAGCGGATAATCGGTTCTTCCGGCAACAGGCCAGTCGTTGCGCCAGGTGTCGGCATCACTCAATCCCCACACGGTAACACGTGAAATATCATCGGAATGCTTCACGAGAAGATCCATCATCTTTTCCATGCGGTCGTTCCATGCCTGAGCCACGTCAGCGGGAAGTCCGTCGGGATAAGGATTAAGATTGGGCTTCTCTGCCACTGTGTCACTTACATTTGCCGAATGTGTCACGGTAGGAAGCGCAGTCATGTCCCACTCGGTAATCATGACCTTGCAGCCGGTACCGGCAAATGCCTCTATTGAAGTCTCAAACTCGTCCAAATCGGGGTAGTCCAGACCCACATGAGCCTGCATGCCGATACCATCCACGCGGAGACCGCGCTCTTTCATGTCATTGACCATTTTCACGACTGTCTCGCGGCGACCGGGCACATTCATGCCATAATCATTATAATAAAGCTCGGCATCGGGGTCAGCCTCATGGGCATACTGGAATGCAAGCGGTATAAATTCTTCGCCAAGTATCTGATAGAAACCGCTGTTACGGTAGCTTCCATCCTCAACAATAGCCTCATTTACCACATCCCAGCCTTTAATCCTGCCTTTGTAACGGCCGACAACTGTGTATATATGGTCGCGCAGACGCTGCTTCAACGTCTCGGCATCTACATATTCACCTTTTTCATCAACAAGAAACCAGGGGGCACACTGAGAATGCCACACAAGACAGTGACCGATGATAAACATGCCGTTTTCCTCGCCAAATTTCACAAATGCGTCGGCATCGTCCCAGAAATATTCATTTTCCTGAGGATGTATCTTCTCGCATTTCATGACATTTTCAGCCACTATCGAATTGAAGTGTTTTGCAGCCACAGCCTTACCGATAGAGTCTATGCCAGCCACCTGATTGGCGTTGACAGCAACACCCATCAGAAAGTTGTCCTTAAAAGCCTCTTTCAATGTCGGCTCGGCATCTACTTTCTGCGAACAAGATGAGAGCGACATTCCCGCTATTGCCATTCCGGCAACAATAATTGACGATACTAATTTTTTCATAAATCTGTACTGAATAATATAAATAACTAAGATAACATGACTATCCCTTATGACGACGCTCTATCTCGGCATTGATACTGTCGATACGGTCGTCATCAAGCTCATATTTAGAGATGATAAACATCGCGAGGAGGAGCAGCAAAGCAGGTATCACAGCCACAAGCCAGAGTATGCCCTGCTCCGCAAACGGAGTCTGTACGGAAGCCGTCATATCGAAATGCACAAACTGCAATACGAGTCCGGGGACAACACCGCCAAGCGCCATACCGGCC
This sequence comes from uncultured Muribaculum sp., assembly GCA_910578835.1. GTDB lineage: Bacteria > Bacteroidota > Bacteroidia > Bacteroidales > Muribaculaceae > Muribaculum. The sequence continues at coordinate 18,811 of CAJTSK010000024.1, read as the reverse complement.
TTATAGAAAATTCCGGTCAAGGCGTTAACGATTCCTGAGATACGCTTGCCGTGGGTGTATTCACCATAGGAAATCACCTCGGGAACAAGAGCCCACATGTAGCCGGTGGCAACAATTATACCTGTGGATTTCACAAACTGTGCCACATACACGAGCCACATATGCTCCTTGAGAGCGTCAATCATCGAAATCATATACAGCATGCCCATACCTACAATGGCGGTCATCAGGAAGATATAGAACATACCCTTTTTGCCCACCATACGCTTGATTTTAGGTATCAAAGGCATGAAGATGAAGGCAGGTATCGAGCCAAGTCCCATGAATATGGAGAGCTGGTCGGCTGTACCGTGAAGATTGTAATTGATATAATATGCCCCGGCTGAATTGCTTATCGCCATAAGCCCGAAAGCTGTAATGAAGAAGAAAGCAAGGATGCGCAGAGGCTTGTTGCGTACAAATTCGAGCCATAGGTCAGACACCTTCACATTTTCAGTCTCCGACTTGTCCATCACCACGCGCTCGCGGCACTGGGTGAAGCAGAAGATGAGAAGCGCAAGACCGATGATGCCGTAAATCGACATGGTGATAAACCATGCCGAGTCGGAGGTAGAAAGGTCAGTGGTCTCGGTCGGGTCAAAAATCTTGAGAATGATAGGAATACCCATACCCACGGCAAGACCGCCTACATTAGCCATAAACATTCTTACGGAGGTAAGGATTGTAATCTCGTTGGTATCGCGTGTCAGCGACGCGTTAAGCGCGCCGTAAGGCACATTGACCAGAGTGTAACACATCGAAAGCCCTACATATGTGATATAGGCATACAGAAGCGAGCCTGAAAAACCGTTCCAGAAACAGAGGATTGCAAAACCGGTCAAAGGAATACCGCCAAGCACAAGGTAGGCACGATATTTTCCGAGCTTCGGGTCATGCTTGTCGACAAAAGTACCTACCAGCGGATCCCATATTACATCCACGATTCTGACAATCAAAAACATTATCGCGGCTACTGCCGGCTCCAGTCCATACACATTGGTATAGAAGAAGAGCAGATACATGCTTATTGTCTGATAGATTAGATTCTGGGCAAGGTCACCCGAGCCGAATCCGACACGCTGAAGCCAGCTGAGCTGATAAAATCCGCGGTTAGCCGTGGCTTTCGCGTTATTTCCATTCATTGTTAACTGTGTATCCATATTAATTTATCTAAGGTCGTGATTGATTACTTTTTATTGCCTCGGGCAGTCACAGCGTCAGCCACTCTGCCTCCGAGGGTCTTCTTGTCAAGCGGATGGATGTCATTCCATTCGCCGAGGTCGGAATTGTGTATAAGCTCCGCGCCGGGTACGGAGTCGGCAACCTGTGCCTGCACTTTGCGCATCTCAGCCCATGCCGCCCTGCCTCCTTTGTCACTCGGATGAAGATAATCGGCAAGCTCAACGATATAAAACGGCATAGATTCATCGCCAAAAGTCTTGCGCCAGTCGGCAATCATGGTAGTGAGCAACGCGCCATATTCATTGCGTCGACCAACATTAGACTCACCCTGATACCATACCACTCCCGCTATGGGTAGATTGGCAAGCGGATGAATCATCGAATTATACAACACCGTAGGCTTGTAAGCCCAGAACTCCATGCCCGGACCATGCACCATAGGCGCGCCAAGATGATATCTCCATGCACCTTCAAGGCTTACCTCCTCCCCATTGCCAAGAAGCAGTTTATAAGGCTTTTCCGGAACAAAACTACCACTGCCGTTCTGGCTGAAGAGTCTTACGGTAATATTGTTTTCGCCCTCTTTCAGCACTCCGGCAGGCACATTGTAAATACGCGGGGGATACTGATATGAGGTTGTGCCGACAAATGTGCCGTTGACATATACCGAATCGGCGTCAATTATACAACCGAGACGCAATACTGCCGGTTTCTCAGCCTGCGCCGCTGTAAGAGTCACGTTTTTACGGAACCAATGAGAACCGTTGATGGAATTTAGTCCGTCACGTCCCCATCTGTTGCCGGTCCATGCGTTATGAATGTCATCGCCGGTTATGGTACCGTCAGTCACAGTACCGCTAAGTATGTCAACCACCGACCATCCTGAATCGTCAAGATCGGGAGCATACCACATCTTTTCGCCATGAAGACCGGGGTCTCCGGCATAGAGGGCGGCATTCCAGCGGGCATAGTTCTGAGCCTCCAGTTTCTTTATATTTTCGCGATAGGCGTCATCTTCATATATCCGCTTCTCGTTTATGGCACGCGGGAACTTTTCGAGCGACTCCTCACTAATCCATGCCTCTACCGGTGTACCACCCCAGTTAGAGCTGATAATGCCTACCGGGACGCCTGTGCGTTCATTCAGGTCTTTGGCAAAGAAATAGCCGAGAGCCGAAAAGCGCATTACATTGTCTTGCGTGGCAGGCTTCCAGGCAGCGGGCTTGGTATCGTCAAGCGGAGCATGGAACTCCACTTCACGGGGCACATAGTACTGACGCACCTCATTGCTCGAATAGGAGGCAATCTCATCGGCAAACATGTCGGTGACACGCGCCACAGGCAACTCCATATTGGACTGTCCCGAGCAAAGGAACAGGTCACCCGACAATACATCGTCAAGAGTCAGGTCATTTATTGTAAACGTGTAGGATCCACCTACCTTGAGGGCGGGAAGCTCAACCGACCATTTTCCATCATCACCGGCTACTGTCGTCACACCCTTTCGCGAACCGACATGCTTTTTCTTTGCATCGGTCACCTTTATCAAAATCTGCTCGCCGGGATCAGCTGTACCCCACAATCTTACCGGCACCTCTCTCTGTACAATCATGCCTGACGACAATACTTGCGGCAGCTTCACCTTAGCCTCGGCAGGCATAGCTGTAGCCGCCATAGTCGCAGCAATAGTAATAGATAAATATCCTTTTAAATGCTTCATTATGACTTTTATTTATATTTATATAGTTTTACATGCAACACCTGGAAATCATCGACACCGATACGCACATGACGTCCCTGATGGGTCTCGTCACCATTATAACGGCGTACAAACCTCAGCGTACCGTCGGGATTTACCGCCACCTCATCAACCGAGGCAAGCCCCACACGCATGCCGCCTCCCCATGAGGGAGTGACCGCGCCACGGTCGCTGCCGGCATTAAGGAAACCATCTTCGCCAAGATTACGCTTGACGCTGCTCTCGGTCTCATTTTCAAATTTCACCACAAGCCCTGTACCTGCTACGATATATTCATCGTCAGCGACACGTATAATCACACCGCCTGTCGGCATCCATTCCGAGCCGTTGGTGGCTCTCGGATCCCAAGGCAACGTAAAGTAGTGGTTGGCGGTTATTTTAAGTCCGTTGTGACGCAATATGCGTTCAGTCGAGTCATTGTCAAAATATAAACCGTTCATAACACCCCTGCCCTGATACTTTGCAAGCAGCGGCATAAGCTCCTTCAATGCAGCGTAGCCTCTCACCGGTGTCGAAGCAGGCGAGTCGCTGCCATTTTCTATCGAAAAGGGGCTGAAACCGATAGCGTCATGTTCACCGATTACATAATATGCCTGGGCGGCATTGCCGTCAAAACGGCGTATTTCGGGAATAAACAGAGGATTGTCAGGTGTGTGATACTGAGCCACCCAGTCTACGAAACCCTTGTCGTAAAGATCGGGCGACAGCATGTCAAGGGTTGGTGCCGCAGCGTGCCATATATCCTTAAGATGAGCGAGCGGACCTGCCGACGGGTATTCTCCCGGCTTACGTCCGCGGCTGTTCATAGCCGCGTTGACATAGAGCGGACGGTCGATTATCGAGCGCGCCTCACGGGCAAGACGCTCCACGTAGCAGGCATAGTTCCACGCCATGAAATACTCATCGGAATATATATCGTCGCCGAATACCTCGCGCCAGCTTCCATTGTGCTTCATCCCGTTGTCGCGCCAACGCGCCAAAAGCCGGGGATGAAGTGATTTCTTATTTTTTTCAAGAAAGGCCATAAGCTCCGCGGGGACACCTTTGTCATACTCGCGCTGAGCCGCGGCGGAGTAATCGCGCGCGTCTTCAAGCATGCCTATCTCATTTTCTATCTGCACCATCAATACAGTGCCATCATTGTCGATATCGGCAAGATGACCAAGCCATGCCTTGAACGCACGGCAGTCAGCCTGATATACATTTTCGGAAAAAGCGCTTGCTATCTCCAGCGGCTTACCTTCGGCAGTGTATGCACGGGGGTATTTCTTATAGTCAGCCTTAAACCATGAAGGGGCATAGCAACTCATGGAGTTTTTCCATGCTCCAAACCAGAGGAACACTACTTTAAGATTACAGCGACGCGCCTCTTCAATAGTCGAGTCGATAAGTGAAAAGTCATAATCGCCTTCAACCGGCTCCACCATGTCCCAGTACACCGGCACAAGCACAGTGTTAAGATTCATGCGCTGAAGTTTGGGAAATATGCGCTTGATGTCTTCAGGTGACGACGCAGAACTGTTGCCAAGCTCGCCGCCAAGAATGATAAACGGCTTTCCGTCAACATGAAGCTGAGTTGCACTCCCTTGTTTATGAAGTGACACCCCGGTAGCCGATGCAGCGGATATACATAGACACGCGCACAGTAATGCGATTACTTTTTTCATTATCCTTAAAATAAAAAGACCAAAATACAGAAGAACTAAGATTATGTTAACAGCAAAGTTATGTTTTTTAATAATTTTCACCAATCATTTTTAAGTAAAAATTTTACTGTAAACCTGCAAATATCTTAATTCTTCCGTATTTTGATAAATTAGAGATTCAATTATTCAGTCACTTCTTCATTTGTTTTATGAAGATCTTTCCAGCTCTCACCGGAGAAAGAGTCGGCGATGTTGCTTCCGGCGATAGCATCGCATACACCCTTGTAAGCTACCTTACGCTGATAGTTGCTGTCAAAGATGTTGGGAGCGTCGCCGGTCAACCAATATTCGTGCTCCTTCTTGTTGTCGGAAAGAGTCCATATGGTGACAGCCGACTGTTGAGCCTCGGGCACATTCTCAAAATATGAGCTGATAATCATACGGTAGGTCTCACCCTGCTGTATAAGCTGCTCTGCCGACGGAGTCACGGTCTTGCCGGCTTCCACGCCGAATGCAACGTCAAGCTCGGTGATGCGCACAAGCTTACCGGTAGCGGCAAGAGTCTTGAACATAGCGTCGACATTCTCTTTAGAGATATTGACATTGACATGCATCTGAGTGCCTATACCGTCAACATGTCCGCCATTCTCATCGATATACTTGACGAAGTTAATCAACTCGGCAAGTTTGGCAGGATTGCTTTCAAGATTATAATCGTTGACAAAGAGCTTGGCATTGGGAGCGTAAGTACGGGCAAATTCAAATGCCTTCACAGCATAATCCTTTCCAAGATAATGACCCCAGTACCAGTGTTGATTGCCGGCATCTGACGCCCAGTTGAGCACAAGACCGGTTGTCTCGCTTTCCTCGGGCGCCGCATCGGGTGTGCCGTCACTTGCATTGCTGCCGAATACACCGTCAATACCGCGCCAACGTGGAGCTCCGTCGGTGATAGGTTCGTTGATTACATCCCACGCGTCTACACGGTCGCCTACATGTTCGGCAACACCCTTGATCCACTGCTCCATCGCATCGGTGAGTATCTGCTTTTTCTCCTCTGCACTCTTGAGCACGTAGGTGATGCCACCTGCACGACGTTTAACCTGTGTGGGCTCCTCTGTAACTTCGGTCACTGTCACATTATCAATGTAATAGGTCACTCCCGGCAGATAGCCGAAGTCAAGATTGAACTGCCAAGTGGTAAAGCCCTCCTCAAAGTTGGCTTTGTAATCCTGGAGTACAACATCAATATATGTCCATCCGGTAGAAGTCTCAAATGCCTCGGTCCAGCTCGACTGCGAGCCGGTCCAGTTCATCCACGGCCATTTGTTAGAAATAGCGTCATTAAACGACACACGACCCTGACCTGCCTGGTCAGACTTCACGTAGAACGACAGCGCAACCTTAGCTCCGGGTGTCACAATCGGAATTTCCGGTGATATTACCTGAAGATCCCATGCGTTTGCAGAAGCATCGGAAGCAGTCATCTTGAGCACATTCTTGTTGCCGGAAGGAGCGTCACCGATTTCGACAACTTCTACGCCTGCTCCGGTGTTCTGAAGAGTCCAACCCGCTGTACCGTCGGCAAAGTTACCATTGTCACAGAGATTCTTCGGACCGTCGTTCTTGACACCGAATTTAAAGTCGTCAACCCACAGGTTGCTGCCCGGAGTGCCTCCGAACTGAATACCTACACGACATATATCGGCAGTGCTCTTCTCGTCGTACACAAACTCTCCCGTGCAGTAGGTCCAGTCAGAGCCGGCAGTGAAAGAATCCTTGTAGATACCTCCGTAAGACTCGTTCTGCCCCATGAACTGTACAGTAAGATTACAGTCGGATTTTACATAGAAAGAGTAAGCATACGTCTCGCCGACAATAAGATTAGTGGGCCAGAAAAGCTGGCAGTCATGATTGACGACAGTCTCGTCGCTCATCGTGAAGTGCAAGGCATAGTCACTCTCATGACCCGGCTGCTCTACGGCGTATGTATATTTGCCCCAAAGTCCTGTCCATCCGGCATAGGTACCATCCTCAAAGTCAGAGTTACTTATCACGTTGACACATACATCATCGCCGCTTACCTCAACCTTCATTTCAGGAGCGATGAGAGATTTCAGGTAAGTCTGCTGCTGCTGAGAGTGCCAGAGCATGTTATGACCGTAAAGCTTCATCCCGACAGGAAGCGCGGCAAGCACACGGTCGACCGTCGTGAAGTCGAGTGTACCGTTTGACTTCATCAACGCCCCCATCTTCATGGCGTTGCCGAGGGTGACTCCGGTGAAGTTCTCGTCGACAATCGCCTTGTAGGCGGGATCGTCGAGATACATGTCGGCACCCATTCCAAGCGAAAGGTTAAGACCGGGACGATATTGCGCCACATACTCTTTGATGGGCTTGTAGAGTGATATCTGTTCAGCAAGCTGAAGAGGGATTTCCGACACCTCGACTGTGGGGTCGCTCTCCTTCCATTCCATAACCTGGTCATCGCAACCTGCCATCATTGTGGCAAGTGCAACTGACGGAAATATCAATTTATTTGGTTTCATTGTGTAATTCTTGGTTTAAATGATTACTCTGCTTCTTCATCTTCGGGATAATCGGAGATGACCACAAATTCATAAGGTACGATGCGCCAGTTGTCGACATACATCTTGGGACCATTAAAGGCGGTAGACTTGAATTTAAATGTGTCACTGCCCTTTGCAATTTCAATATCGCTGTTGACAAATCCCATACCGAAGTTACGGTAAGACGAATTGTTACGCTCGTCGATTACATCCTGGAACACAGGCTTTACAGCAGCCTCGCTGTCGTTGAAGATAGTCTTGTATTTGTTAAGTTCCGACAAGGGTATGGTGACTGTCTGCCATCCATCGGTCTTGAAGGGGATATTGGCAGGATTACCTTCCGCATCGGTTCCGAGCCAGGGGATGTAGAAATAAGTCGCGCCATAACGGTCGTCAGAGCCGTAACCCGCCCAGTTGTAATTATTGATGAGAGCAATCTCAATCTGTCCGGTTGTCTCCCAAGGCTCAGGCACATTGATTTCAAACTGAAGTGCCACTTTGGTAAGAGAAGTCTCAGGTGCGATATACTGTGTCATGCGGGTCCAGTCGTCAAGAGTGTCGTCGTTACCTGCTGTCCAGCATTCTGTAACACGCGGCTTGCCTGAAGGCACACCGGCGGCGAGCAGACGGTCGGGCACTACCTGCCAGCACTTGCCATATTTACCCTCGGGGTCATCGGCAAGGTCATCGGCGTTAATCATAGAGCCATCTTCTTTCCAGCTCCAGTAGCCCTGGGTGCCGGCTCCGTCAAAGTCGAGAATCATGCAGTTACGATTGTTGAAATAGTCAGGGGTCTGGGCGATACCGTTGGCTCCGACAGCAACAATAGCACCACCTTCGGTAACGCCTGAAGGCATCACAAACGAGAACCATTCGCCATCCTCATTGTCGCTGGTTATGCCCTCGGTCACCTCTACTCCGCCGGGGAGAGTGACCTTGCTTACTTCCTGCAATGAGCCGCCGAACACCACGACACGCTCACCGGCAACGGGAAGAGTGTTGCTTACAGAGGTCACAGAGGGAGAAGCGGCACGGATTTCAAATTCACATACTCCCTCGGCTCCATCCTTTACAAGACGGATTATGTTGCGTTCCTCGGGATCGGCATCGGCTACGGGAGTCTTGGCGTTGAGAGTCACAAGCATGGAGTTGTCGCTCACATAGGCGCGGTTAAAGTAGGTGTCGTAACCGTTGACATACACATTTTTTATGCCTATAAACCCGCTACCCTCAAGGCGAATCATCTGACCAAGACGCGCATAGGTAACCTCGCGGTCGGGCACTGACGACTTTACATCCTCAAGATATACCTTATTTACTACAGGAGTTGTCTTAGCGTTGTCCTCGTCAAAGTAAGGGTCATCGTCGTTACAGGCGACCATCCCGATTGACAGTACAGCTAAGGCTGAAAGCCATATATATTTTAAACTTTTCATGTTGTTGCTTAATGATATTATTTATATAAATCTTCAACCGAAATCTCACGGGCTCCAAACTGGTAAGCCACGGGGGTCTCTTTGAGCAGCGGGTTTCTACCTGCATCAACATCCGATACAGGAAGTGTAAGTCGCGCTACAGTAGCCTGGTCAACGTCAGTGGCGTCAGCTGTCTTCTCATACTGACACTCTTCCTCTTCATTCCACTCGTAGCTTGCGTTACGGTCCTGATGATTGAGATAGGTGACCACTTCTGACTGCATATAATAAGAGCGGCGAAGAAGGTCATACCAGTACTGACCCTCGAAGGCAAGCTCTATACGGCGCTCATAATGAATAGCGTCGTAGTCGATACGATTTAGCTTAGGCATGCCTGCACGGGTGCGCACACGGTTGAAATATTCAAGCGCAGTGGCATCGGAAGTCGAAGCGTTGTTGCCAAGTATAGCTTCGGCAAGGTTAAGATATACCTCGGCAAGACGAAGCATGTAGGTGTTGACACCCGATGACTGCTGATAGCTCTGACCATTGTCATCGAGCTTGCCGATTACGTGTTTCTTCACATTGCACTTCTTGGCATAGTCGCTCTCGGTGACATTATAGGTGTAACCGCCGTTTTCAACATTGAGGTCGGGATAAAACTCTCCGACAGTGGCAATGGTATAGTGACGGCGTATGCGGTCCTGCTTGTCGTATGTGCGTACAAGGTCGTAAGACGCGTAGGTAGCGTTACCCCAGTTCACCTCACATACCATGGTCGACCATCCGAAGAAGGCGGAGATGGCATTGTTACAGCCCCAGCCTATGGCGCTTGTGGCACCCTGAAGCCATTGCAGCTGGAAAAGGGATTCCTTGTTGTTGTTCCATGTCTTCACGGCAAAAAGGTCACCGTAATTTTCCATCAGTTCGGCAGGACCTTCTATACACTTGAGCGCCGCTTTCCCGGCAAGGTCAAGATAGTAGGTGTTGCGCACGCCGCGGTTGAAGTCGGTGGCTATGTTGGTGCCGTCGTAGGCTCCGTCGGTGGTAAGTCCGGCCATAGAGAGATATACGCGGGAAAGCATGCCGAACGCGCTATACTTTGTCACACGACCGGCCTGTGATGACTGCGGGGCAAGATTGGCAGCAGCATACTCAAGGTCGCGGACGGCAAACTCCATGACATCGGTCACGCGATGGGCGGGAAGCACTGGATTGGCGGCTGCATCGGTAGTGTTGGTGTAGATAATCGCCTTGTTCCAGAGCGAACCGATATACCAGTAAGCGAGTCCGCGCATAAACCGTGCCTCAGCCATACCCTGTATCTTGGCTGCCTCGGAAGCACCGGGACCTGAGTTAAGGATACGGTTGACTACATTGTTGGACTGCGCCACTACCGAGTAAAATGCATTCCACGAATCTTCCAGACCGGGAGAAAGCGATGTTTCGGTAAAATTGGTATATGGATAGATATAATCCGACCATCTTGCGGTAATGTTGTTGGAACGTCCGTCGCCCATGCTATAGTATGCCTTGTCGTTGAAGCTGTTCCATACATAGTTATATAGAGGTGCCGTAGTGGCAAGCACGGCGCCGTCATTGTCGATAAACGACCCGTCGCTGCCCTGGGTGGTATTCTGCTGAGTCAGGAAGTCTTCACATGAAGTAAGCGCGAGACTGCCTGCAAAGAGAGCGGCTAATAATATTTTAGTTTTCATTTTTATCAGTTGGATTAAGGTTAGAATGAAACATTAAGACCAAATGTGTAGATACGCGGTGACGGATAGCGACCGTAGTCGACTCCGGTCATAAGGGCGTCGCCATACATTGCACCGACCTCGGGGTCAAGACCTTTGTATTTGGTCCAGGTATGTACATTCTGTGCGCTGAAATATACGCGGAGATTCTGGAGATATATCTTACGCATCCAGTTACGCGGGAATGTGTAACCTATCGAGATATTTTGCAGGCGGATATAAGAGGCATCCTCTACAAGGAGGTCGCTGACGCGTGTGTAGTTGGCGTTGGCGTCGGTGCGCTGCAATGCCGGCATGGTTGTTGCGCCGGGGTTAGTCACATAGAGGTTACGGAAATCATCGGCGGGAAGGTTCGGGTCAATCAGGTCAACCTTTGCATAGTTGAGTGAAGAGCGAAGGATGTTGGAGTTCTGACGCGGGTCTTCGATACGCATGCGGGTAAGGTTGAGAGCGTCGTTGCCGTAAGAACCTGAGAAGAAGATGTTGATATCTATGCCCTTCCAGGTAAAGGTGTTACCGAAGCCCCAAGTGAATTTAGGCTCGGGATTGCCGATGAATGTACAGTCGCTGCTGTCGATTACACCGTCGCCGTTGACATCTTCATAGATATAGTCGCCAATCCAGGTAGAGCTTTGTGAAATGGTGTTACCCGAGGGGATTGCCACCTGCTGGAGATTACCTGCTGCATCGTGGTAGTAGAAATCTTCAGGCTTGTCAAAGCGGCCGATTACCTTGTAGCCCCAGAACTGTCCGATCGGTTCGCCGACAACAGTCTTGGTTACGATATAATTAGTAGAAGATGGCTGGTAGCTCTTTTCGATAGAAGAGTTGGCTGTGTCAAGCGACTTAACTTTGTTGCGGTTAAGAGAGAATACAAGATTTGAAGTCCACTGGAAATCGCGTGTAACGATATTGGTAGTGTTAAGCGTAAGCTCGATACCCTTGTTCTCGATTGAACCTACGTTACCCCAGGGATTGTTTGCCGCACCCTGACCGCCTGAACCGAGGAATGACGGGAGCGGAAGCTGGAGCAACAGATTGTCGGTCTTCTTGTAATAAACATCGGCAACAAACTCGATACGGTTTTGAAGTACGCCTAAATCAAGACCGATGTTATAAGAAGAAGTGGTCTCCCATGTAAGGTCGGGATTGGCGGTATTGCCGGTGAGCACACCTACACCCCAGGGGGTAGTCTTGTTGGCGAGAAGCGCCATATAAGCATAGTCGGTGACATTCTGGTTACCTGTCTTACCCCAGCCGGCACGCAGCTTGAGTGAGTTGATGACATCAACATCGCGGAGGAAGTTTTCCTGTGACACACGCCATGCGAGTGCGACTGCAGGGAACCAGCCCCACTTGTGACCCTTGGCAAACTTTGAAGAACCGTCGCGGCGGATAGTCGCGGTCAAGAGGTAACGCTCGTCAAATGAATAGAACGCCCTACCAAAGAATGACGCGATAGAGTTGTTGTTGCGCGAACCGGTAGAAGTAGACTTTGAGATGTCGCCGGCGCTAAGGTCGGGAGTACTGTTGGAAAGGAAGCCGGTGGTGGCACCTACCTGATTTTCCCAATAGCTCTTTGACATTTCCTGACCGAGCATCACATTGACATTGTGCTTGCGGGCAAAAGTGTTGTTGTAAGTCAAGATATTACGCCATGACCAATATTTGGTGTCGGTCTTGGTCCAGCGTGATGTACGCTGATCTTGTGTCTTGATACCAAACTGATAGTCAGGCTCGTAGAAATAATATTTATTAAGATTGTAGTCTCCTGACAATTCAGTGCGGAGAGTCAGTCCCTTATAGAGTGTGGCTTCAAGGAAAGCGTTGAAGCGGAAGTTCATCTTCTTGTTTTTGTTGGTGATGATTGATGCAAGACCTACGGGGTTGTCGGGCATCCACACATCATCGGGACCGTCAAATGAACCGTCGGGAGCGGTCACAGCCACTGTAGGCTGCTGGATGAGGGCGCTGATAATAGTGTTGTTGTCAGTGCCCACCTGCTGCTTGGAATCGGTGAATGAGAAGTTGATACCGCCACGGAGCCAGCTCTTAATCTGTGTTTCAAGATTGGAGCGCAAGGTATAACGCTTGAAGCCTGAGCCGAGGGCGATACCGTCCTGATCGAGATAGCCGCCTGAGAAAGCCCATGTGGTACGCTCATTACCGCCGGTGATTGAGATGTTGTGGTTCATCATGAAAGCACGGCGGAAAAGCTCGTCCTGCCAGTCAGTACCTTCTCCGAGAAGTTCAGGGCGCACAAAAGCGTTGTTCTTGTCAACAGAGCTGAGATAGTCGGCACGGAAATTATGATGCTCTGCATACTCGCGGAGGTTGAGCATATCATATTTCTTTGGCATCTCCTGCCAGCCGAGATAAACATCGTAAGTCACTGTAGCCTCGCCTGCCTTACCGCGCTTGGTGGTAATCATGATGACACCATTGCTCGCGCGCGAACCATATATAGCGGTGGCGGAAGCATCCTTCAACACGTCCATCGAAACAATGTCGGAGGGGTTGATTGATGCAAGAGGGTTAGAACTCTCATCGTCGGTAGCAGAGTCGATGACCACTCCGTCGATTACGAAAATAGGCTGGTTGGTGGCGTTAAGTGAGTTGATACCACGGATGCGTATTGAAGTGGAGGCACCGGGAGTACCGGAGTTTGCCTGAATCTGCACACCGGCAGCACGACCCTGAAGCACCTGGTCGATACTGGTGGAGATTGACTTCTTTACAGCATCCTCGCCAACTGAAACGACCGAACCGGTAAGGTCGCTGCGTTTCATCTGACCGTAGCCGACGACAACAACCTCGTCGAGCACTGCAGAATTTTCCTGCAAGGTCACATTGATGACACTGCGGCCGTTCACGTCGATAGTCTGCGTGTTGTAGCCTACATAAGAAACTGTGATGGTACCCTTGGGCGAGATGCTCAATGAGTAATTACCATCAACGTCGGTCGATGTTCCATGGGAAGTTCCTTTTTGCTGAACGGTAGCACCGATCAAAGGTTCTCCCAATTCATCGACAACAGTACCCGAGACTGTGATTGTCTGGGAAAATGCCCATAGCGGTGACATAATGCATACCAGCATTACCGCTATGAATTTCAGATTAAACTCTGTGCATTTCATGAAAATAATTTTTAGTTTTTGGGAATAATTTAAGTTCTCGTTTGGTTTGATTTTTCGGTAATAGGTTGTCGGTTTGGGTTAATTTTTAATAAAAAAGGGTTAATATTTAAGTTGTGATATTAGTTGGGTTTAAAAAGGTTGATAAATTAGATTGATTTCAATGCAAATTTAGCTTTTATAAATAAAACTACAATAGTTTTCACGTAACAATTATGCGATTTTGTGTCACACAATCATCGTCAGCGTTACACAAATTACCCAAAATGTAACATTTATGTTATACAACATAAAATTTGGCTTTTCTCCACGTACCATTTTAACTATTTTTGCACAAAACTCAAGCCATGAAGCCACGTCGCCTTTTCATTGTCACATTATCAATAATTCTTGCTCTTTGTTCAGCTGCCCAGGAGATGAAAATATTCTCTTCCGACGGCTACCTGTCGAGCTGTCTTGTCAACAGGATATATCAGGACAGCAAAGGATTTATATGGATTGCCACAGAATACGGACTTAACCGTTTTGACGGCACTCGGTTTGTCACATATAAGAATGTGCCGGGCGACTCAACCTCGTTGTGTGACAACTATGTGCGCTCGATACTTGAAAACCGTGACGGAAAAATGCTTGTGGGCACACTGAAAGGGCTAATGGAGTGGAATCGCGCGACAGAATCGTTCAGTTATATACCTATATCTATAAATGGCTCCAGGATAACACCCCACATTTCAGACATCGTGGAACTCTCAAACGGTGACATATGGGTTGGTACAGCCGGTTATGGGATATTCCTCTACAACCCCTCCTCCTCTACCATAACGCGCCTTGACATGCTCTCTGATGCCGTCGGAAGCGAGTTTATAAGCTGCATCTATGAGGACTCAAGCCACGCTGTGTGGATAGGCACGGAAAACAAAGGAGTATGCCGCTACTACCCCGCCGGAGGAAAAGCACGGTGTTTCACGGCTCCGGAACTCGCCGGTGACAAAGTGACATCTATTCTTGAAGGCAACGGAGGTGCCATCTTCATCGGCTCGCTTGACGGAGGAGTCGACCGTTATGACAAAGGGAGCGATGCGGTCAGCCATATAACTTATCGTGGCAGCCGCATGTCAGTGAAATCGCTCGCCTGCTATAATAAAGAGTATTATATCGGGACAGAAGGATACGGAGTAAGGCGTCTTACCGACTTGGCTATTGAAGATGTGCCCGTCGGCACGCCTCTTGCGGGCTGTTCCGACGGCAAAATCCACCAGATGATGACCGACCGTGACGGCAACCTGTGGCTCGCCATGTTTCAACGGGGTGTTGCCATGATAGCCGGGCGTCGTTTCAACTTTGAATATTGCGGAAGAAACAGCAATCCGGGAAATCCGCTCGGCAATGGCTGCGTGATGGCACTGACATCAGACGAAGACCATCACCTCTGGGTGAGCTGCGACAACGACGGACTATATGAACTTGACGAAAATCTTGCGCGCATAAGACATATCCCCTCCTCTTCAACCATATTGTGTATATTCCGCGACTCCAAGAAAAGACGTTGGGCCGGTACATTCAACGCCGGGCTGATAAGGATTGACGACCAAGGCGGCATCGTGCCGGTAAAGCGCTTCAGCACACTCAAAATCTACAGCATAATAGAAGACAACAACGGTAACCTGTATCTCGGGACACTTGGCTACGGACTCATCCGCTACAACCCTGATGAAGACACAGCCACCTACCTCTCCTTTAATCAAAGCTCCCCACTCTACAGTAACATACCGATGGACTGGATCAACCACCTGTACCGCACAGGCGACGGCAAAATCTGGATCGCCCACTATGACGGCATAAGCTGCTACAATACTGTCACCGGCGGCTATCTTAGTTTCGGTGACAGCTATAATGTGGTGAAAGGATGTATCGGATACGTGGTGACGAGCGACAGCAAGGGCAACATATGGTGTGGTACCACCGACGGGCTTTACCGTTTTGACCGCGACGGAAGGTCGGTAAAGCATTACACGGTAGCCAACGGGCTGCCTAACAATGTAGTATGCGGAATATGCGAGGATGATGGGCGAAATCTATGGATAAGCACCTATCATGGAATCGCAAAATACATATCGGAAGATAACCGGTTTGTCAACTTTGACAGTGGCGACGGACTGCAGGGAAATGAATTTACCCACGGGGCATTTTGTGAGGATTCACGCGGAGTCGTCTACTTTGGCGGTACTAACGGCGTGACCGCATTCCACCCCTACGACATCAACGACAACCCACGCGAATACCATCCGGTGATTACCCGCTTTGACATATTCAATACCCCGGTCAACAAATCGACACTCACCTCGTCGGGTGAGCATATACTTGACCGCGAACTCGGTGATGCGGAGGAGATAAATCTCTCGGCACAAGATAATACATTCAGCATTTACTTCTCCACACTTACTTACGACAACCCCGACAAACTCGTGTATGAATACCGCATTTATGAGCACGGAAAAGAATGGCTATCAACCGCCCCGGGGCAAAATCGACTGACATTCAACAATATGCCTCCCGGCTCTTATCGCTTTCAGGTGAGAGTGGCAGGCGATACTTCCGAGGAAGGCACACGCACACTCACCATCATAGTCAATCCGCCATGGTATCAGTCATGGTGGGCGATAGCAATCTATGTAATCATGGCGGCGTTACTGGTGGTTGCAGCGCTCCACTACTTCAAGGCTCGAACAGCTACAAACCGCGAACAACTCGACCGCCAGCAGGCAGAACAGATAATTGAGGCAAAGCTCCAATTTTTTACCAATATCTCCCATGAGATACGCACCCCTATGACGCTGATTATCAATCCGCTTGAGAAGTTGATAGCCGACACTACCGACAGTCGCCTGCGTGCCACCTACACCATGATTTACAATAATGCCAAGCGTATATTGCGCCTTGTAAATCAGCTAATGGACATGAGAAAGCTCGAAAAGGGGCAGATGAAAATCAAAATGAGAGAAACCGACATGGTTGACTTCATAAACGGAGCGATACAGCCATTTGAATATCTGGCACGCGAAAATGACATATCCCTAAGCTTCCATCACGACATGGAATCGCTTAACGCCTGGGTTGACACCGACAATTTTGACAAGGTACTGCTAAACATACTGTCCAACGCCTTCAAATACACTCCCAAGGGAGGTGTGATAGACATTACCCTGTCGGAAAAGCATGACGACCCCGCAGGGCTGCCGCCGTTCAGCGATTATGTTGAGATTTCAATATCCGACAGCGGCATAGGCATAGACGCCGACAAACTCGAACTGATTTTTGACCGATTCTACCGCATCGAGAATGAGATGACATCGGCAAGCCTCGGAACAGGCATAGGACTGCACCTCTGCCGCTCACTCGTAATGCTCCATCACGGCACGATACACGCCCGCAACCATGTGGGCGAGAGTGGATGCGAATTTATCATAAGACTTCCTCTCGGTTCCGACCACCTCGCTATCGAGGAAATAGCCGACAATGACGCCGTGACCTCCCGACGCCCGCATCCCGACAACCTTGACGACATCATGTACACCGGTCCGGAAAGCGACGACAGCAACACAAAAGCACGCAGCAACCGCACAGTGACCGTGGTGGAAGATGACACAGACATACGCAATTATCTTATCAGGGAGCTGTCGGCCGACTACAAAGTAAAGGCATATGTCAACGGAGAAGACGCACTGTCATCTATACTTACCGACACACCTGACATCATAGTAAGCGACGTGATGATGCCCGGCATCAACGGCTACGCCCTGTGTCGCAAAGTGAAACAGAACGTAAATACCAACCACACCCCGGTGATACTGCTCTCCGCAAAAGCAGACAATGAAGACCGGATGGAGGGACTTGAAGCGGGAGCCGACGCGTATCTCACCAAACCATTCAGCACCGAAGTGCTGAGGAGCACAATAACCTCGCTCCTTGCCAACCGCCAGCTGCTGCGCGCAAAGTTTTCGGGTGTGCAGTCGCAGGAGGAATCGGTAAAACAGATTGTAATGAAGTCGCAAGACGAGATACTTATCAACCGTATAATGGATGTAATCAACGCCAACATATCATCGCCCGACTTCAGTGTCGAGAAGCTTGCTGCTGAAGTGGGGTTGAGCCGCGTACACCTTCATCGTAAGCTCAAGGAGCTCACCGACCTCTCAGCCCGCGACTTCATAAAGTCACTGCGCATGAAGCAAGCAGCACGCCTGCTGCGCGAAAAGAAGCTCAGTGTGGCAGAAGTCGCCTATGCTACCGGATTTTCCAACCCGTCACATTTCTCTTCGGCATTCAAGGAGATATACGGCATGACTCCGTCACATTACAGCAGCCACCAACGCGAGTAAAGCCTACACATATATCATCTTACGCGTCATTCCGCCATCTACGGTGATGTTTTCT
The DNA here is from genome assembly GCA_910578835.1 of uncultured Muribaculum sp. GTDB lineage: Bacteria > Bacteroidota > Bacteroidia > Bacteroidales > Muribaculaceae > Muribaculum. Next base: position 875 of record CAJTSK010000024.1, on the reverse strand, counting down.
CCATTGACAAAGTCATTGCCAGGCAATGCAATCCAAAGGCAAAGACGCGCCACATCAGCCGGCACCCCTACCCTTCCCGACGGGTGCTGACTATGGTCGGCATCGCTCAATGCGGCGACATCCCCGGTCTCTATCCATCCCGGGGAAATGGCATTGACTGTAACACCCGTACCAGCAAACGACATCATTAGCGCATGAGTAAGCGACGCAATAGCGCCCTTTGACGCGGAATAAGCTTCTGTGCCCCTCTCGCTCATGGCATGACGGGTAGAGCAGATGTTGATTATACGACCATAAGGATTAGCCACCGGGAGAGAGGCGCGGTATATGGCAAGCTTGCGCGAAGTGACAAACACCGGACGCACATTCACCTGCATCACATGGTCAAAATCGTCAACACTTGTCTCGCAGAGCGGCTTGAAATTGCCGATACCGACATTATTGACCACCACATCTATATCGCCCCACAGGTCAAAGAGACTCTGCATACACGCCTCCAATGCGGTGACGTCAGTCACGTCAACAGGATAAAACCGCGCTCCGAGTGATTGCGCGGTGCGAGTACCGGCAGTATTGTCATTGTCGCAGAACGCCACCTTGCACCCCGCATCACAAAACGCCTTTACTACAGCCTTCCCTATTCCGGACGCACCACCGGTAACAAACACACGCCGGGGCGGAAATTTAAATGTCAGCTCACCCTGTCTCTTTCCCGAGGGGGTAAGCTTTGGACGGTAAGCCGTGGCATTGCCTGCACGGTGTTCCTCCATTTTCCGTTCAAGATAATTGTCAGCCATGACACAAAGATAGCAATTTTCCAAAATCGAGTAGGTCGGAAAACGAAAGTTTTCTGACCTACTTTCGTTTCCTTTCCT
>CAJTSK010000023.1 GCA_910578835.1 uncultured Muribaculum sp. | reverse complement strand
GTGAGCAAGAATTCCTAAATTTATAATATTCATTTGGATTAAGCAATAATATACTACAGTAGATGCATTGTCGAAACGCACCTTTTAATACCTCCTCGTAGCATATGAGAACTACAGGATTACTAACTCGTATTAATATGTATATTATTACTGCCGCATAACGATTACAAAATTACACAAAAAAATATATCTAACAAAAGTGGGAGGATTTTTTAACTTTTTACCATAGACATTTTATTAGGGAAGCGTAGGTTCAACTGGCAAGTACAAATAAGTAGAAATGTTTGAACAACACCGTTTTAGGAAGTTGAAAAATCAAGTTTCTCTCTCGGTATAGCGTTTATTTTGGCCAATATCTTCTTTAGTTTAGCATTTGTGTATTTCCCATTCGTGTTCTATTTAGCTCCTTATTATGAGTATGTAGCAAGTTACTTATCAAATTCAGCCTCTTTGAGGGTCAAATATGGTTTTGCAAATGGTGACTGACAAGACATAAACAAGGTCAGCAGGAATTTTTTACATAAATGGACATGAATGTATATAACCTAAAATAAGAATAAATTTTAATAAGGGCTGCCCAAAAAGAAAAAAATGCAGTTGCCATCCTATAGATACTTGCAGAAAGGATAAAATTTACTTTTAGACCTTTTGGGATAGCCCTTATTAATACTTCAGATAAAATTCCTTAGGTTATATTTTCAATCCTTTGGACCGGGTTTCCTCCTTGGCATACAGTCCCGGACGCCCGATTATGACATGGTTGGCAACGATACTATCCGCCGGACTGCGTATCTGCGGCGGTGCATTTTCGGGATATTGCGCCTGCCTGTTCCTCACATCTTCCGCTTCCGGCTTGAGCTGTTGCCCTTCATTCTCCTTTTCTGCGACTTCGGGCGTGGGTGGCGCAAGCTCCAGCTGAATTTTTCGGTCAAGGGCGGCAAGTTCGGACTTCAACTGCTTCAGCTCGTCCTCCTTCTTCCACACCTTACCCGCTATCTCCTGTAACTGCGGTATCTCCATCTCCAGCACCTCGTTCTTCGCCTTGTACTGGTCGATGATGGAGGGTATCCTCTCCATCGCGTTGAGGAAGTTGCGGGCGGCGGCCAACGGGTCAGCCATCGCCAGATGCCCGTTGTTGTAGGTGTACTTGTAGTTCCCCTCGACCACGAAGCGGTTGTCGGTGAACTCCAATCCCTCTTTGAGTATCCTTTCGCTCACCACCTTTATCGGAAAACCGTAAAGTTCACCGACCTGCGTGTACAACCCTCCGGTCGTGGCATTCTTGGCTATCTCCTGCAAACGCTTTCCGATGACCTTCTCATCGGCGGAATCCACTCCGTCCACCTTTATTATATTAAGGCGGTTGCCCTCCTTGTCGGTCTGCACCACCGACAGGAAGCGGTTCCAGTCCTCCGTCATGGCATCTATGAAAGCCGTGTTGTTGCGCAACTCGCCGGTCTTTGACTCCAGCTTGAACTCCGAATCACGCTTGCCCTTGTTGAACGACTTGCGTTCCCCTTCGAGCGATGCGATCCGCTTTTCCAGTTTCGCCTTGTCCAACAGGTCGGTATTGCCGGAGAGCAACGCCATGTATTCCGAGAAATTCATGCCCGATTTTTCGTCCATTGCCCCCTCGTCGATGGTACGCGCACCCATCGCACCGCTTTTGAGCTGGCTTATGAAAGTCTGCTTGCAGTGCAGGAGGTTGAACTTGTAGCTGTCCAGTGACTTCTCCACCGCGTAGATGATTACATCCACGTTGTTCCCGGCGAAATGTTTGGCAATCTCATTACCTGCCCTAACTCCGCGTCCGTCACGCTGTTGCAAGTCGGACGGTCGCCACGGCGTATCGAGATGATGGATAGCCACACACCGTTTCTGGGCGTTCACACCCGTTCCGAGCATAGAGGTAGAGCCGAACAGCACACGCACCGTCCCGGCGTTCATGGCGTCTATCACCGCCTTCCGCGCCTTGTCGGTCTTGCACTCCTGAATGAAGCGCACCTCGCTTGGCGGTATACCGTAGTCCTCCGTCAGTTTGCGCTTGATTTCCGAATAGACGTTCCACCCGTCGCCCGGCTGGTATGTCCCCAAATCAGAGAAAACGAACTGCGTGCCTTTCTGGGCGTCGTATTTTTGATAATACTCCGCGATCATCTTGGCACAGTGACTCGCTTTGTTGTCGGGATGATCTTCGTAATTCGGGTCTATCATGCGCATGTCGAGTGCCATTTTCCGGGCATAGTCCGTGGCGATGAGCATCTTCGCCTTTTCTTCCGTTTCCGAAAGCGGCAGCCTGCCCAACAAGGTGGCATCGCCCGTCTTGGCGAACTGCATCAGTTTCTGTATGAAGTCCTCCTGTTCCGGCGTGGGCGGTATATGGTGCAGTATCTCGTTCTTGGCAGGACGGTCAACGCCCACATCCTCCGCCGTGCGGTAGTCCGTGATTTCATTATAGAAGGCGGCAAGCTCCGGCACTTTGATGAAGTAGCGGAAACGCTCCTTCTGGACCACATTGTTCGTCACGTTAAATTCAAAATCCGTCGTCTTCTTGGCAAATATCGCCGCCCAAGCGTCGAAACACCTTATGTCCTGCCGTTCCAGCTCCTTCGGGCGCAGGTACTTGAACAGCAGGTACAATTCAGTCAGTGAGTTGCTGATAGTCGTGCCGGAGAGGAAGGTCGCACCCAAGTCTTTTCCTGTGCGCTCCTGTATGGTGCGTATGGCAAAGAGCATGTTAAGTGCCTTCTGGCTTCCCTCGCTGTTTCCCAATCCCGCCACACGGTCGTGGCGCGTGTTGAAAGTCAGATTCTTGAACTGGTGGCTCTCATCTATGAAGATGTGGTCGATGCCCATCTGCTTGAAATCCACCACGTCGTCCGTGCGTGACTTTATGGCGTGTTCCACCTTCTCCAGCTTCGCTTCAAGGTTGTGCTTGCGCTTCTCCAATCCTTTCAGCATCGCCCGCGACACGTTCTTTCCCTGCTGCCGTAGCACTTCGAGGTTTTCCTCCACCGTGTCAAGCTCTGCTTGCAGGATGCGCTGCTGCAATTCCGGCGACTGCGGTATCTTGCCGAACTGGTCGTGCGACATGATGACGCAATCGTAGTCGTTGTTCTTTATATTATTGAAGAAGCGCACACGGTTGGCGGTCGAAAAGTCCTTCTCCGAAGCGTACAGAATACGTGCGTTGGGATATGCCGCCTGATAGGTGGCTGCAATCTCCGCAACGTTGGCTTTCAGCCCGATAATCATCGGCTTGTGTGCCAAATTCAGACGCTTCATCTCATGCGCGGCGATGCACATTATCAGCGTCTTACCGGTTCCCACCTCGTGGTCGCAAATTCCGCCGCCGTTCTGTTTCAACATCCAGACGCAATCCATCTGTGAGGGATAGACGCTCTTGATACCCCGGCTTGCCAGCCCTTTCAGGTTGAGGTCGGGAAAGGTCTGATGGGAGCCGTCGTAGCGCGGGCGCACGAAACAGTTGAACTTGCGGTTATACATCGTCACAAGCCGCTCCTTGAACTGCGGCGACTGCTCTTCGAGCCATTCGGAGAAGCCGTTTCGTATCTCGTCAATCTTGGCGTTGGCGAGTTGTATTCCCTCGCTGTCGCGCATCTTGATGTCGTTGCCATGCTCGTCCTTGCCGATGGACTTCATCATGTCAGGGCAGGTGTTGTGCAGGGCGTGTTTTAGGAGGTGCATACCGTCATAGTTCCGGTAATACCCCTTCACCAGAAACTCGTCCGTGATTTTCATGGTGCGGTAGCCGCACACCACCGAAAACTCGTCCATGCTTGCGGAATAGGCGATTTTCACCTCCGTGTCGAACAGCCGGCTCATGTAGGCGGCATAGACACCCGTCGGAATCCAGCGTTCCCCGAAATTGAAGTCCAGATCCTCGAAGGCGATGCGCTGCGGCTCGGCATCTTTCAGAGCCTCCAACGCCTGCTTCACCTCCGGCATACGCTCATTTTCGGGATTGTCACCCATCCATGCCTCTATGCGTTCCGCTTTCTCTATGACATTTCCGGCGATGAAACGGTCTTTGATTTCGTAACCGGTCACGAGCGGATTGTAGTAGATGCGCCCTTGCAGGGCAGTGAGCAAATCCTCCGCCGTGCTGTCGGTTATCTCCCGCATATAGTCGAGATTGACCGTACCATATTTGTTGAGCGACGCAGACAGGGCTTCTTCGGGAGAGCCTACGTTGGCATGGCTCTCCACCGCGAAGGAAACAGGATGCTCGAAGATGTCCGCCTTGACGAACTTTCCGTTTTCCATCCGTTCCAGCGAAAGGATGTCGCGCCCGCCCGCATCCATCATCACTAACTTCACGTTCTGCTTGGCGTTGAGGTTGCCGTAGCGCATGACAAACTCATCGTAACAGGTATTCAGATGCTCTCGCCACGGAACATTTGCCTCGCGCCGGAGCGATTCATAACGGTACAGACGCTCGTAGGCGTCACGCAGCGACACATACAACAACGCCTTTTCCTTCTGGTATCCTTTCAGGTCGAGCGGCTGGAATGTCGCCCCGTATGGCGTGATGTCTTTCAGGTAGCCGATGTTATGACGCCCCCGGTCAGCCACCAGCGACCCTTCGCGCAGGTGCATCTCCGGCGTGCGGTGGTAGGCACGCGGAGAAAGGTCCACGACTTCCTCCTTCGGCTTTTCCGCTTCGATGTCGGGGAAAAGGAAAGTCCCCACCGCTTCCGATGGGGTATCTGTAACGGCAGGTGCGGCGACTGCCTCCGGCTGTGTTTCCTCCTGTCGTGGCTGCTCACGGGAAGTTTCCGGCACGGCTTTCACTTCCGTCTTTTCCGCCACTTGTTTCTCGTTATGCTGCCTTGCCAGTTCCCGAAGTTCTTTCCTACGCTCCGGCGTCAAACCCATCATCATTTCATAGAAACCGTTGATGGGAGGATTGGTATCCCAGTCCAGTGTGGCATAGATGTCGTCCGGGTCGGCAGGCTTGGCGGTGTTCTCCGCTTTCACCTCCTTATTCTCCATTGCGGGTTTTGCAGTTGGAGCTGTCGGTGTAACCGTGACTTTCGGTTTGGGCGGAGTGGACTTTGCCGTAACTGCCTTTTTCACCGTCTTTTTCTTTTTGGAGGTTTTCGGTTGGCTGACCTCTTCCGTCATCCCCCAGAGGTCAAGCAGGGTGAGCTGCACGCCTGCGGAATATTGCGGGCGCGGTTCTATCTCCGGCTTTTCATCTGCGGGTTGCGGCTTTTCTGTCGGAGTTTCCACCGTCTGCGCCGAGGATACTGTTTCCAATTTTATGGCAGGACGCTCTACTTTATTTTGAACGGCAACTTTTTCTTCCGTTCCTGCCTGCCGGATTGAACCCGAATACAAGCGCATGGCAAGCCTGTAATGGAAATCCTCGTCGAGCATACGGCGCAAATCCCCGGCGATGCCTGCTGCCTTGCCCTCGTGCAGATAGACCATAGCGGGCTTCCCGTAGGGGTCGGTGTCAAGTTTCGCCGTCGTATGCACGATGCGTTCCGGGTGGTGGATGAAATAGGCGTTGTCGGTCAGGGCGGTTTTCGTGTCCGTCTGTATCACGGTCATCAGCCGCTCGTCCTGCGACATTTCCTTCTTGCTGAGGTTCTTTTGCAGGACAATCAGGTCACTGCCCACCTCCGTGCCCGCGTTGTCCGTGAACAGGTTGTTGGGCAGGCGTATCGCGGATACCAGATTGGCCTGACTGAACAGCTCGTTACGCACGGAGGTCTTGGTGCTATTCAATACCCCTTGCGAGGTGATGAACGCCACGATACCGCCGTCACGCACGGCATCCAGTCCTTTGAGAAAGAAATAGTTGTGGATGGTTTTCTGGGCGGAGCGTCTGCCGAAAGAGTCGCTCCGCTGAAACTCCGCGTCGAACACGGCAATGTCACCGAACGGAATGTTGGACACCGCCAAGTCGAAATAATTGTTGAACGGTCTTTCGATTTTCTCAAAACCGCAGGTGCGCATTTTCTGGTCGGGATAGAGATGCCTCAAGATTGTACCCGTGAGCAGATCCTTCTCGAAAGCCATCACATCCGCATTGGGGCTGTGCCGCAGCATGGAATCCACGAACACGCCGACACCTGCCGACGGTTCGAGCATACGGGCGGGGCGGACGCTGTAATCTGCCAGCACGTCCGCGATGGTGTCGGTTATCTCTTTGGGGGTGTAGAAAGCGGTCAGCACGGACGCTTTCAGCGAATCCACAAACCGCTTGTACTCTGTTTCGTCCTTGCTGTTCTCACGGATAAGCCTGTGCAGCTCCACCGTCGGGGCGAACAGTTCGAGGTCGGATTTCGCCCACCGGACGGCATCCGTCAGTTCCTTTGCAGGGTTGAGGATACATTTCAGACCGCCGAAACCGCAGTACCTTTGAAGTATGGCACGCTCTTCGGTTGTCGCTGTCCTATTTTCCCTGTCAAGGATGAATGCCGTCCGTATCGCCTCGATGTTGTCCCGCAGTTTCTGTTTGCGGTTAAACGCCATATTCGTCTAAGTAAAGGACGGTTGCTCCCGTCAGCTCCGTGTAGAGCAGGTCGTAATCGGAAGACAGGGCGAAATTGTCATCCGAGAGGTCATAGACGGAGAACACGTTGCCGACAAGCGGCAGCAGTTTCAGGACAAAGGCTTCACGCTTCTCTTCCGGCACTTCATCGGCAAACTCGTTTTCCACGACTTCGCGGAGGATGGCGTAACGGGAATAATGCAGCCCGCGCAGCAGCGTGTCCATCGCCAGTTCCTGCGCACCATCGGCGGGATAGCCTTCAAGCCGTGCCCTCTCATACGTTTCGGCGGCACGGTCGGCCCGTTCCCGTATGAAAGCGGTGTCGTCAGCCTGTTCAAACTTGTTCGTGCGGAGATAGTCCAGCAGGTACAGACCGTAATAGGAAAAGTCGGTCTGACCCTCGTTTTTCTTCTTGTTGTTCATTACTTTGGATTTAGCGGATTGATAATTAACGGGATAATCGGTTGGAAAAAGGAAGAAAAAGGCACTCGGTATCCCTCCGAGTGCCACCACTAAATCCAAAGTATGAGTGTAATCCGGTATCGAAGAACAATTCATTACTCTGAACAAGTGGCAAAGTTAATACTATTTCTTCCGTCCTGAAAATTTCTTGTCCTTTTTAGCCTCCGGGAACACAAAAGTCGTGTTATATTCCCCGTCAAAGGCGACAACAGCATCGAAACTCTTGCCCTGTTTGCTCTTGAACCCTTTGAGCAGCTTGGTATGCCCTTCGGTGAGCAGGTCTTTGATTTCATCGTCGGACAGGGTGCGTCCCGCTTTCAGCCGGAACACGGGCAGTCCGCACTCCGTGTTGTCGCAGCGTACCACCTTGCCGTAGAACCGCATCCTGCCCGTGCCACACTTGGGACACGCGCAGCCGGAGTCACGGCTGCCGAAGAGCTTGTCGCACGAGATCAGTTCGGAGGTTATCTCACGTGTGTACGCCTCTATCTCCTTGCGGAAGGTGTCGTCGGACAGTTCCCCGCGCTCGATACGCGCCAGCTCCTTTTCCCATTCGCCCGTCATGGCAACATCGGCGATGCGCATCGTCTTGACGACGGAATTGAGGGCAAGTCCTTTTTCGGTGGGAACAAGCGACTTCTTGCAGCGTTCCATGTAACCGCGCTTGAAAAGCGTTTCGATGATGGAGGCGCGTGTGGCGGGAGTACCGATGCCACAGTCCTTCATCGCCTGCCGCAGTGCGTCGTCCTCAATTTCCTTGCCCGCCGTTTCCATTGCCGAGAGCAGGGTGGCTTCGGTATGCAGCGGCTTGGGTTTGGTCTTTCCTTCGGTAATGGACGAGCCTTTCGGTGTCAGCGTGTCGCCTTCCTGCCAGCCGGGGATGGTAATTTCCTCTTTTTCCTCGCCATAGACGGCACGCCATCCGGTTTGCTTCACGACGCTGCCTTTTACGGTAAACTCCACTCCGGCACATTCCGCCGTGACAGTGGTCACATCCTTGACGCATTTCTCAGAGAATGCCTCGACCATGCGCCCGGCAATCATCTGATAGATGGTATTGTCCTCTTTGGAGAGGAAGAGCGGTTTCTCACCCGTGACGAGCAGGGCATGGTGGTCTGTCACCTTGCCGTCGTCCACGCTGCGGCGTGTCGGGGCGGCTTTTGCCCGCACCTTGTCTTTCCATTCGGGCTGTGTGCCGATGAAAGCGAGCAGTTTGGGAATTTCGGCAAACACGTCTTCGGGGATGTAGCGGCTTCCCGTTCTCGGATAGGTTATCAACTTCTTTTCGTAGAGTTTCTGCGCGATTTCAAGCGTCTGTTCCGCCGTGAAGCCGTGCTTGGCGTTGGCTTCTTTCTGGAGCGTGGTCAGGTCGTAGAGCAAGGGAGTTTCCTCCGTCTTCTCCTTGCGCTCGGCTTTCGTGACAGTGGCGCAACCTGCCGCCTTTACCTTATTATATAGTTCCATCGCCGGTTCTTTCTCTTTCCATTTCTCGGAGGATGAGAATTTCACGACTTCGCCGTCGCAACCGTCCGTTGCGATATGGAGCTGCCAGAATGCTTCGGACGTAAAGCGGCGGTTCTCCCAGTAGCGTTCACATACCATAGCCAACGTTGGTGTCTGCACCCGCCCCACGGAATACGTGCCGTGTCCGGCGGCGATGGATAACGCCTGTGTGCCGTTGATGCCCACGAGCCAGTCGGATTCGCTCCGCGCTTTGGCGGCGAGGTAGAGGTTGTCGTATTTGCTGCCGTCTTCGAGTTTCCGCAGTCCCTCGCGGATAGCTTTGTCGGTGAGAGAGCTGATCCACAGGCGCACGAAAGGAGTGGTGCAACCCGTATAGTGGTAGAGGTAGCGGAAGATAAGCTCTCCCTCGCGTCCGGCATCGGTCGCCACGATGATATGTTCGCTTGTGTCGAACAGTCTTTTGATGACTTTTATCTGCGACACCACGCCGCTGTCGGGCTTGTAACCTTTCTCCGTCCTGACCTGACGGGGGACGAGCGTGAATGTGTCGGGAATAATCGGGAGGTTGTCACGGACAAATCCGCGCACGCCGTAGCCGTCGGGCATGGCAAGCTGAACGAGGTGTCCGAATGCCCATGTCACGGCATAACCGCCTCCCTCGAAATATCCTTCCTCTCTCTTTGTCGCGCCCACGATGCGGGCGATTTCACGTGCCACGGAGGGCTTTTCTGCAATGATTGTCTTCATGTCTTCTTCTTTTTTGTTGATACTTTGGATTTTATTTTGGATTCAGTGGCGGACACGGGATTACATTTTCATGCCCTTGCCCGTTTTCTTCTGCGGCTTCTCCTGCTGCTGTTGCTGGCGGGCGTCCTTCGGGTTGGTCTGACCTTTCTGCAACGGCTCTCTCAGATTCTTTGTAGCCTCGTTGGTCTTGCCATCGTTGTTCACCGCCACCTGCGTGCGGCTCTCGTTGGACGGAGCAACCTGCTGTGCATTGTCAGGGTTCGTGTCGTAGCGGTACGGGCGTCCCTTCTCCGGGTTGAACTTGATATACATCGTGGCATGGAAGCCCTGCTTGTCGGTCACGTTCTCCAGCTTCACGGCTTTACCCGCCACATAGTCGGCTTTCTGCTGGTCGGTGAAGCTCACGCCGCTCCATTTGCTGATGGGGCGGATGCTGCCGTCCTCGTTCGTCCACGTGTTGCGGCGTTGCTCCTTCTTGGTCTGTGCGGCATTTTCCCCGCCCTGCGCCTGACTTTTCGATGTGTCGCCTTTGGTTTCCTGTGTCTGTGCGGTACGGGGCGACTTGCCGGTTCCCGGCACGAACTCCACGCCGCGCTGCTCCACGTTCACTTGCAGGGTGGTGACGAACTTTCTGCCGTCGTTGCGCTCGATGAGCTTGTCGCGTACGGGCAGTCCGGCGCGGAGCATGTCCCGCTCCTGCGTGGTGATTTCCGTCTTGCCGATGCGCTCCGGGATGCGCACCCTGCTTGCCGGAATGTCCGTGATTTCATTCGTCTTGCGGTCGATGCTGATGTAGGAGGGGATGATCTCGCCCGTTTCCCTGTCCACAATGTCCACGACCCTACCGAGATTGCCCGTTTCGCGGAGGTTCTTCCGGTCATTGTCGGAGAATTTGTGTTCCTTGTACTCATCCAGCTTCTGCTCCTTGCGGATGAAGTGCGGCACGAGGCTGATGTTTCCCTCACCGTCCTTCTTGAAGGAGAGGCGGGCGTCCAGCTCGAATGATTCGCCGCCGAAGGTCGGTTTGACCTTTACCAAGTCGGACTTGCCATAGTTGAGCATCTTCGTAAGGTCGCCGGACTTTTCAAGGTTGTCCCGCTTTACGCCCCATCTGTCCTCCAGCTCCTGCCAGTTGATTTTACTCTCGTCGATGGGCTGGTAGCCACGTTTGCCCTGCATCTGTTCGGATTTGTCCTGTTGCTGTTCTTTCCGTTGTTCCATGTTCTCCTGTTTTTGAGGTTCTTGTTTCTCTGTCTGTTGTGCTGCCATCTCTTCCTGCACCTTCTTCTCATAGTCGGAGGTGTCCACCTTGTGAGGGGCGAGCAGCTCCTTGTTCGCTTCGGGGTCTTTCAGCAGTTGCTTCATCACCTCTAAGAGATTTTCAGCTTGGTCTGCCGCAATGCGGTAGAAACCGAAGCGGCTGGGTTCCTTGCACTGCCGGAAGAAGTTCTTGAAGAAGTTGTCCAGCACGTCGCCATGTCGGTCGAATTGCAGGAAACTCTGCGCGTTCTCCGCTTTTGCGGGGGTGCGCTTGGGTGTGCCGTCCGCGTTCAGCCCGGCTACCACGCTGATCTCGCCTGTCTTCTCGTCACGGACTACCAGCACGTCCTTTTCGTCTTTTTTCTTTGCCATCTGAAAAATGTTTTAATGGGTTATTTATGAAAGAAATTATGGATACGAGCCTTGTAGAAGGCTATATCTTCCTTTTTGAAGTCCTTGATATGGTTGGAAAGGAATGTCAGCACGTCCTCCTCGCTGTAATAGGTCTTCTTGCCCAGCGTCTTGTAGGGCAATGCGCCTACGCTGCGGTAGCGTTGGAGGGTGCGTTTGCTTATCTGGAGCAACATGCACAAATCCTGATTGTCGAAAAGGCGGATGCTTTCCGTGATAGTGGGCTGTTTCCCCTCAGCCTTCATCGCCAGCAGCAGTTCGTCCTGACGGTCGAGCCGTTCCATCAGCTTCTGCATCCAGCCCTCGAAGTTGTTTCGTGTGAGCAGTTCCATGACCTATGTCCTCCTTCCTTTTGGTTTGCCGCCCGTGCGCAGCGTGTGGTTGTGGAACAGGGTGTCTATTGTCCCTTCCTCGTTCCTTACTGTGTTGTCCTCCAATAGCCGCAGTATCTCGGAAAGGCGGTAGCGGCAGCTTCCGCGTACCACCACATACTCGATACGGTGGTCGGTGCGCATACGCTGCATGGTGCGCTTGCTCACGTTGAGCATCTTCGCCGCCTGTGCCGTGTCAAGCAGCTTGTCTTCGGTTTCCCGCTTCCGTTTCTTCTCGTCCCTTGCCTCGCGGATGTACCCTGCGATGTTCGCAATCTGCGCCATCATCTCCTTGTAGGCGGAACTTTCCATTGTTATCACTTTCATGTTCAGTCCTTTCTTTTTGTTTCTGCGACAAAATTCGGCAATAAACAAAAGGGGCTTTAACAACTCACTACGTGACTCACGTAAGATTTTTGCGGAAGATGGCTCCGTAACCCGGTCAAACGGCGCAACAGGCAGCCTTTCAGCGGAAAACGATACGTCTTGTATGCCGTTTCGTTACCTTTGCGGCAAACTCTAAATGACATGAATATGGAAATAGTATCTATCGAGAAAAAGACTTTCGAGATGATGGTGGCGGCATTCGGCGCACTCTCGGAGAAGGTCGCCGCCCTGAGGCGCAAAAGCGACACGGGGCGCATGGAAAGATGGCTCACGGGCGAGGAGGTCTGCGGGCAGTTGAGAATAAGCCCGCGCACGTTGCAGACGCTGCGTGACAGGCGGCTTATCGGCTACTCGCAGATAAACCGCAGGTTCTATTACAAGCCAGAGGAGGTGAAGCGGCTGATACCGCTTGTCGGCACGCTCTATCCGCACGGCAGATGATTTGATTTATTCACCCACTGAATCCGAAGTTATGATGAACGAGAACAACGATGTTTTTACGATGGAAGACGAGCCGATAGCCTCTGTGGTGCAGGATATGCGCAAAGGCTCGAAATGGCTGTCCGCATTTCTGGAAAGCTACCGTCCTCCGCTGGACGGGGAACGTTACCTGACGGACGGCGAGGTGTCGGAACTGCTCCGTGTGAGCCGGCGCACCTTGCAGGAATACCGCAACAACCGCGTGTTGCCCTTCATACTTTTGGGAGGGAAGGTGCTTTACCCGGAAACGGGGCTGCGCGGGGTACTGGAAGCGAACTACCGCAAGCCGCTGGAGTGAGGCGGTTTCATGAAAAAGTAAACGGGTGACACCTTTTGTGGTGCTACCCGTTTACTTGTCTTATGGGGTATGTGCAATCAGCAATACCCGGCTTTTCCGTTCTGTATGAACATCACGTATGTCTGCCGTTTCTCTTGTGAGAGTGCCTTTCCCACCAGCCATGTGCGGAACAGGTGGGTGTTGTAGGTATTCACCCTGAAAGCGACCGGGATGATGATTTCAAGGGCGTACACGTCCGCGTGCAGCCCGTTTTCAAGCTGCATGTAGCGGCACACCTCGTAGTCGTTCAGCACGTCCGACTTGCGGACGGCTCTGATGGCGGCGTTCACTGCCGGGACGGTCGTATGGAACAATCCGGCTATTTCGGTGGCGGTCATCCACACGTCGTTACCGGTTACGCTGACTGCCTTGTCCTCGATGATGATTGTGTCACGTTTCATGGCTTTTCTTTTTAGATGGTGCAACCTGCAAATTCCTCGACGCCGTTCAATCTTGCGGCAAGGTTCTCCATGTCCTGATTGAGCTTCTCTTTGGTTATCTTTGCGTAAATCTGCGTCGTCTTTATGCTCTTGTGTCCGAGCATGGAGCTGACCGTTTCGATGGGAACACCGTTGGAGAGGAATATCGTCGTGGCTGCCGTGTGGCGGCTCTGATGCCACGTGATATGCTTGGTGATGCCGCAACGCTTGGCGACGGCACGGATACCGGCAAGGCACGTGTTATAATGCGGAACGGGAAATATCCTGCCGTCCCCGCACAGTCCCCGGTATTTGCCGATTATGCGGTTGGCGATGTCGAGCAGGCGGATGTTGGACACCACGCCCGTTTTCTGGCGGTTGATGTTTATCCACTCGTGTTCGTCGAAGTAGGTGCGGATATTCTCTTCCGTAAGGTTGCGCATATCCGCGAACGACAGCCCCGTGAAGGCGCAGAACAGGTAGAGGTCGCGGTACAATTCCTGTTTGGCGTTTTTCAGTTTCCCCTCCATCAGCAGGCGGATCTCATCTTTGGTCAGGAAACTGCGTGTTGTTTCCTCCTTCTTGATTTCATACTCGCGGAACGGGTCGCGCGTCAGCCACTCGTTGTTGATGGCGATGAATACCATCGTCCGTAACGGGCAGACGTACAGCCACACGGTATTGGTGCAGCAGTGCTTGTCCGTGCGCAGGAACATCTCGAAGTCGGAGATGAAAGCCGGGGTAAGCTCTTTTAGGGCGATGTCCTTCACATGGTAGCGGATGTCGAGGAACTCTTGCATGTGCTTGTAAACGGTGCGGTACTTCAGCAGCGTGCCTTTGGCTTTCATGCCTGCCTCCACCTGCTTCTCGTAGTCCTCGTTGTGCTGGCGGAACACCTGCATCAGCGTGTGGTAGCGGTGTTCCAGTCCGAGAAAGGCGTTCTTCACCTTTTCAGCAGTGACATAATTGTCACGCTCCATGATTTCCTGATAGTGCCTGTTGATGCGCACCCGCATCTTGTCAAGCATACGGTTCGTTTCGAGTGCCGCCGTGCTTCTGCCCGTGACACGTCCCCCTTTGGTGTCCCACAGCTTGGGATCGACGGTCAGTTTGCAGCTGAACTGCGTCTGGCTGCCGTCCACCGTGATGCGTCCCATGACGGGAACTGTCCCGTCCTTTTTCACTACCTGACGCTTGAGGTAGTAGATTACTGAAAATGTACTCTTCATTGTCCTTAATTTTTGGGTTTCAAAATTAGTTGGTGAAGAGTCCGGTGTTGGTACGCAAAACGGGGAGGAACGGCGCAATCTTTTTCCGTAACCTGATTTTTCGCATGAGTTATGGATAACTCACTATTCCTTAGAGCCTTGTTTCGCTATTCGTACCCGTTTGTCGCATTTTCGGGCATGGTTACGAACAAGTAACGTAGCGGCGTCAGGATTTGGCTTCGGCAGGGATTGTAATGGCTTCACGGATTATCGCCACTTCAACCAAAACCCTTGTAACTCAATTCTATCACTATATCTTTCCGCATTTCACTTTTTTGTAGTAACTTTGCGGATGAAACATGATCTAAATAACGTCAATTACTAATATGCAAGCAATTATATTGGCAGCCGGTCTCGGGCGTCGTCTCGGTGAATTTACGGCTGGAAACACCAAGTGTATGGTGCCCGTCAACGGTGAGTTGCTGATTGAGCGTATGCTTACCCAGCTGCAGCGTCTTCCTTTGTCGCGGATAGTAATCGTCATAGGCTATGAGGGAGCCAAATTGCGCGACTATATAGGTGAGCGTTTCCCGGGACTTAATGTAGAGTATGTCGAAAACAGCATCTACGACAGGACCAACAACATCTATTCGCTGTGGCTTGCCCGCGATGTGATGCAGGATGACGACACGTTGCTGCTGGAGTCGGACATTATAGTCGACGATGCGGTGATTGACATGGTTTATGCCTCGGAACACCCTGATGTGGCTCTCGTCGCGCCTTATGAACCTTGGATGGACGGCACTATGGTGTGTCTTGACGATGATGACAATATTATCAGCTTTATCCCGAAAAAGGCGTTTGATTATAATGATATCGACCGATATTACAAGACGGTCAATATCTATAAGTTTAGCCGGGATTTCGCGTCGCGCTGCTATCTGCCGTTTCTGGAGGCGTATATAAAGGCGCTCGGCGACAATGAGTATTACGAACAGGTGTTGCGCGTGATTACTCTTGTCGACACAGCCGGGATAAAGGCTCTTTCGATAGGCAAGCTCCCTTGGTATGAAATCGACGATGTGCAGGACCTCCGCATAGCCGAGACGATATTTGCCGACGTGGATTCTCGTCTTGAGAAGCTGCAGCATAGCTATGGAGGCTACTGGCGTTATCCGGGGCTGAAAGATTTCTGCTATCTTGTCAATCCTTATTTCCCAACCGGAAAAATGATTGATGAGATGAAGAGCAATTTTGATGTGCTTTTGCGTAATTATCCCTCAGGCATGGGGGTGAACTCGCTGCTTGGAGCGAAATATTTCGGGGTGCGCCACGATTATGTGGTGACCGGCAATGGTGCGGCGGAGCTTATCAAGGCACTGATGGAGCATAGCGAGGGACGCCTCGGCGTGACCGCGCCTACATTTGAGGAATATCCTAACCGCATGGATAAGGACGCGGTTGAAGTGTTTGTGCCTGATAACGACGATTTCCACTATACCGCCGATGACCTTATGGCTTACTTCGCCGACAAGCCTATAAGCACCCTGCTTGTGATAAATCCCGATAACCCTTCCGGCAATTTTATACCGCGCCACGACCTTATGAGGCTTGTCGAGTGGACTCGCAGCAGAGGCGTGAGGCTTGTGGTCGACGAGTCGTTTGTGGATTTTGCCGAGGGTGATGACAATACGCTGCTGCATAATTTCGTGCTTGAGCGTGCGCCACATCTCGTGGTGGTGAAAAGCATATCGAAGTCTTACGGAGTGCCGGGGCTGCGTCTTGGCGTGCTTGTAAGCTCCGACGTGGAGATGGTAAGGAGATTGCGCTCGGCGTGTGCGATATGGAATATCAACTCGTTTGGCGAATATTACATGCAGATTTACGGCAAGTATGAAAAAACTTACGAAGAGGCGTGCCGCAAGATAAGAAAGGTGCGCGACACGCTTTTTGACGAGCTGTCGGCAATCGGTTATCTGCGGGTGATACCTTCTGCCGCCAATTATTTCCTCTGTGAGGTGACGTCGCGATTCAGCGCCGCCGAGCTTACAAGGGTGTTGCTCGACCGCTGCAATATATTGATAAAGGATTGTTCGGGCAAAAGAGGATTTCCTCCGGGAGCGCAGTTTATACGTATCGCCGTACGTGACAGCGCTGACAACCGTGTATTGATTGATGCCCTTAAATCACTGTAAATTATGGGTGCTGGCGTAAACAATGGAGCGAAGATATGTATTGTCGGCGGTGGCAATGTAGGCACGGTGCTTGCCGGATATGTAGCCTCGCGTGGCTATCGGGTGAATGTGTTGACCGACCATCCCGACTCCTGGGGCGAAGTGATTGATGTGACCGACCCCGATGGAATGCATTTTCTCGGGACGCTTGATTGCGTGTCGTCCGACCCGGCTGAAGCGATAGCCGGCGTGGAGATGGTGCTTATATGCCTTCCCGGTCCGGCGATACATGATAAACTGCTTGCCATAAAGCCGTGGTTGCGTCGCGACACGCTTGTGGGCAGTGTCTTTTCATGTACCGGATTTTTCATAATGGCGATAGATGTGCTCGGTAGCGGTGCGCGTCTTTTCGGCTTGCAGCGAGTGCCGTTTATCTCGCGATTGGAGAAGTATGGTCATTCGGCTCACTTGCTTGGCTATAGAGACTGCATAAAGGTGGCGTTTAGCGGCGTGGCTGACACTGACGGAGTAGCCTCGCTGTTGTCTGAAATGTTTACCACTCCGGTGTCGGTGCTTTCCCACCCGCTTGAAGTGACGCTGACCAATAGTAACCCTATACTTCATCCGTCGAGGCTTTACGCCATGTTTAAGGATTGCGACACCCCGTTAAAGGAGGTGCCGGCGTTTTATTCTGACTGGACCGACGAAAGCTCCGAGTTGCTGATTGCATGTGACCGCGAGTTTCAGCTTGCCGTGGAGCGTCTCGGCATAGCGCCGGGACATATCCCGCCGCTGCTTGACTACTACGAGTCGACCGATGCCCCGTCGCTGACGCGCAAGATACGCAGTATCGCGGCATTTCAGGGTATCCCCGCGCCTATGAAGAGGGTGGAGGGGGGATACATGCCTGATTATGACAACCGTTATTTCACCGAAGATTTCCCTTATGGGATGATGTTGATAAAGATGGTGTGTTGGCGGCTCGGTATCGCCACGCCTACCATTGACATGATTATCCGGTGGTTTCAGGAGCGTGTAGGTAAGCGCTATATCGATGGTGACACTATCGCTGACAGTGACGACGCAAGGGCTGTGGCGTGTCTTGACGTGTCGTCGATTGATTATCTAATATCATCAATGGTTCATTAACGGTGTATGGCTGACGCGCTTGGCAGAAAGGCATTAAAGGGCACGGCATGGGCTACGGCTGACCGCTTTGGCAATATGGTGCTTCAGTTTACGGTGAATCTTGTGCTTGCCAATCTGCTGCTCCCCGCCGACTTCGGTGTGATAGGCGTGCTTGCTATCTTCATAGTAGTGTCGCAGACAATAATCGACGGAGGATTTGCCTCGGCATTGATTCAGCGAAAGTCGCCTACTCAGGTCGATTATTCGACTATATTTTACTGGAACCTTGGCTTCTCACTGCTGCTCTACGGGGTGTTGTTTGTTTCGGCTCCGGCGGTGGCGGGATATTTCGACATGCCTGTGTTTTGCGATGTGTTGCGTGTGATAAGCCTGAATCTTGTTATAAGTGCTCTTGCACAGGTGCAGCTCGTAAGACTGAAAAAGGAACTTGCCTTCAAGCGTCTTGCCATAGTCAACCTCACGAGTTACATGGTGGCTTCATGTGTGGCGATAGTCATGGCGTTTCGTGGCTACGGGGTGTGGAGCCTTGTGGCTATGACAGTGATTAACCAGGCGATGATTACAATGCTTTATTGGGTGCTCAACCGGTGGCATCCGTCGGCGGTGTTTTCTGTGCAGTCGTTCAAGTCGTTGTTTGGCTTCGGCGGCTATATGCTTGCCGCGTCGATATTGCAGGAGATATGCCGCAATCTGCAGGGTATTATAATAGGAAAACGGTTTTCTACGACCGATATGGGATATTACACTCAGGCTTACAAGCTTGACCAGGTGACATCCTATGCCATTCCGCAGGTGTTGGTGCAGGTGCTTTTCCCCTTTTTCTCCAATATTCAGAACGACCGCGAGCGTCTTGCTGCCATGACCGCGCTTGGCATGAGGGTGATTGCTGCGGTGGTGTTTCCTGTGCTTATAGTGCTGATGATTGTCGCAGAGCCGCTTGTGACAACGCTTTACCGTGACATATGGCTGCCATGTGTGCCTTACTTCCGTATACTCTGTGTAGGCGGTATATTTGTGAGCCTGCAAAATGTCAATTTTTATGCCGTTGCCGCTCTCGGACATAGCAAGGTGCTGTTTCGCTGGAGCTTTTACAAGTGGGGCATGCTGCTTGTGCTGCTGTTAGGCGGTATGTTTTGGGGTATGTACGGTATCATGTGGGCGATTGTGGCGAGCAATTTAAATATATTTCTTGTCAATGCGTTTTTGTCAAGGAAGTATGTCGGCTGCACCCTGCGGCGACAGTTACGTTGCATATTTCCGCCTCTTGCCACAGGGGTCGTTGCCGCCGTGGCCGTGGTGGCTTTGTTGCCGTGGCTTCAGTGGTGGCTTGGCGCGTTGCTGTATCTGGCGCTGTATGTGTCTGCCGCGCTGCTGTTTAAGTTGCGGGCTGTTGCTGACTTGAAGCTGTTTTACGGCATGATTATGAAGAAAAATAAAAATTCTGACCAATGATTGATGCAGATATACAAGCCGACTTGCGTCGACGGTTTAACCCCGACGGCTCGCTCTTGCGCCGTCACCAGTTGAAATTGCTTGACATGCTGAGGTTTATTGACGAGGTGTGCCGCAATAACGACATTCCTTACTGGCTTAGCTCCGGCACACTTATCGGCGTTATGCGTCATGGCGGATTTATCCCTTGGGATGATGACGTGGACGTGGAGATGCTTGCCGTGGATTTTCCGCGCTTTAAGGAGGCGGTGGAGCGGATTGCCGACCCTCGCTATGTATTGCAGACTACTGATAATGACCCTGAATTTCTGTTTGCATTCGGCAAGCTGCGTGATCTTGGCTCGTTTGTCGAAGAGAGCAACGGGCTTGACTCATTGTTGAAATATCGCGGGTGTTACATAGATGTGTTCACTATCTCGCCGTCATCATCGCGCAAGATTCACCGGTTTGGCTGCAAGCTCGTGGGCACGGAGTTGAAGTGGCGTGTAAAGTCGCCTGGCTCGTTGAGAAGCCGGTTGTTGCGCCCGTTGCTTCACCGGGTTATGTTTCCGCTTATGTCGGCAGTTAGCCGTATAGGCGCACGCGGGCAGATGCGCCATGTCATGCCGAGTTTCTTTTCCGCACCGCGCCGGATTGATGAACTTCTGCCTGTAAGCGAGGTGGAGTTTGAGGGATACAGGTTTAAGGCACCTGCCGACCCTGATGCATATCTTCGTCGTATCTATGGCGATTACATGCGTATTCCCGACCCCGATAAAATTCAGGTCCACGCGTCCAACATACGCCTTTAACCGGTATTTTGATACGTATAGATATAGAATAAGCCACTCGTCGAGTGGCTTATTCTATATCTATGCTTATGCTGTGAAATAGCCTTAGAGAAGGATGAATGAGGAGTCGACGGTGGATTTCAGCTCCGATTTCAGCTTCGTGGCGTTGACCGGCTTGCTGACATATCCGTTGAAGCCATTTTCCATGATACGCTCCTTGTCGGAAGCGAAGGCGTAGGCTGTCACGGCGATGATGGGCACTGTCTTTGACACTTTGCGTATCTCGCGTGTCGCCTCATATCCATCCATATTGGGCATGTTGATATCCATGATGATGATGTTGGGCTGGTGCTGCTTGAACAGGTCTACAGCCTCCCTGCCGTCCCATGCATGGATAAGATTGTAGTCGTTGGCGAGGATGGTTTCAAAGAGCAGGTAGTTGCTCTCGTTGTCTTCCGCTACAAGCAGGGTGAGCTTTTCCTGACGCTTGATGGTCTCCTTAGGCTGCGGCACTGCCGGCACTTCTACTTCCTCTGCAGGGGTCTTTGCTCCATCGGCAACCTGCACGGGGAGGTAGGGGATGGTAAACCAGAAGGTTGAGCCGAGACCTTCTCCGGGCGACTCGACACCGATGCGACCCTCCATCTTCTCGATGATGCTCTGGCTGATGGATAGACCGAGTCCGGTACCTTGCACGAAGTTGTTGAGCTTGGTGAATCGCTGGAATACGCTGCGCTGCTTTTCGGGGGCGATACCGATACCGGTGTCACGCACGAAGAAGTAGATTTCGGGACCGCGCAGCTCGTAGCCGAAGGTGATGCTGCCACGGTCGGTAAACTTGCAGGCGTTGGTGAGCATGTTGATGATTACCTGCGACAGGCGGTTGCGCTCTGCACGCACCACGCACTCTGCCGCGCCAAGGGTGAAGTTGAGCACCACTCCGGGCTTCACTCTCATTCTCACTGTGCTTTCAAGGTTGCGTATAAGCTCGTTGAGGTCGGTGGGATGATATATGAATTCAAGCGTGTTTGCCTCTACCTTGGCGAGGTCAAGGATGTCGCTGATAAGCTGGAGCAGCAGCTGGTTGTTGTTTTCGATAATGCCGATAAACTTCTCCTTCTTCTCCTCGTCGTCGGTGTTGGCGAGCAGGTTGGAGAATCCTACGATGGCGTTGAGCGGGGTGCGGATTTCGTGGCTCATGTTGGCAAGGAAGGCTGATTTGAGTCGGTCTGACTCGCTTGCCTGTTCCTTGGCGTGGATGAGGGCGTTTTCCTGCTTCTTGCGCTCGGTGATGAGGAGGAGCGAACCTACGAGCGATACGGGGCGGCCGTTGTGGTCGGTTTCGTCGACAGCTGCATTTACCTCCATCCAGTCGATTATCTCGTTGCCGTTGTCGTTGGTGACGATACGGAATTCCTCTTTCACGTAATTAGCCTTGCCGTCGACCAGTTCCTGGTAAGACTGACGGACACGCGGCAGGTCCTCGCGGTGGATGCGCTGGAAATACTCGCTTGAGTCGATAATGTTCATGCCGCGTTTTGATCCACGCAGGGTGGGGAACTTCAGGTGGCGCAATATCCTTTGTGCCTCGCAATAGATGCGCTGTGTCTTGATGTCCCAGCGCCACGGGATGATGTGTGCCACGCTGAGGGTCATTTCAAGCTGCTTGCGGGAATTGCGGAGTGTATTTTCCGCCTTGATGCGCTTTGTTGTGTCAGAGCCGAATATGTCGACCGCGCTGTTTTCTTTATTTGGCACGATAAGGAACTCGTAGTAGGAGTCGCTCGTCTTGAAGTAGTGGGTGAAAGTCACGGAGTGTCCTTCGTGGAATGCGGTTTCCACAAGGCGCTTCAGATGCTCCATGCTGAAGAATGAATCGGTGTCGTCGGCGCCGTTCTGGGTGTATAGCGACTCAAACGAGGTGTTGCTCGACTTGTAATTGATTTTTGTCACATGTCCGTCGCCATCGGTGTCGATACTTGCCGAGGCGTAGGCGATAGGCATGTTTCTTACGAGGGCGTCGTGGATGCTGGTAGCCTTGATTTTGATGCGCATAGCCTTGCCTCTTAAGGCGATGATTACGCCTATAGCCACTATGAGCAACAATACCGCGATTATATACCATCCGTAGCTTTCCCAAAGCGTCTTGGGCTTGTTGACAAATACAGTGTCGGGCGGGCAGTCGCTTGTCGAGTAGCCGTCGCGAAGCAGCTGCTCATAGTTGATTATGTAATGGAAATCTTCAGGATATTCAGGATAGTAGAACGGGAGGTCGCGCATGCTTGTGCCTTCGTTCATCTTATGGACATAGCTGATAAGAGTGTCGATAATCTTGGTGTAATCGGGATAAAAACCGCCGAGAATGCCGCTTTGGAGATACGCTTCGCGGAGAGCGTAGATAGGTTGTTCTGCCTGAGGGATAGCGCGGTATTCACCCGACACAAGCTGCATGTAACCGTTGACATCTTCCTGAGAAAAAAACCATGATGAAAACAATACTCCCATCTTGTCGTTGTGGTCCATCAGGTAGGTTAGAAGCTTGCCGCTGTTGCTGTCGTTTGCCACGAGCCATTCGTAGCTTATCGAGGGATATGTAGAGGCAAGATAATTCTTGATTTTGTAGCTCAGGTGGCGGTTGGGGGCAAGTGCGTCGGCTGCAAACACGAGCTTGTTGAACTGGGGATTCATTCTGACAATAAGGTCGACTGTCTCTTTGTACATGAATGGCGACTCGATAAACGTGATGTCATATTTTGTGCGCAGCTGCGACAGCGATATAAGCTGGTCGTCAGTGTCATCGCCTTCTGTGCCGGTGAGATAGTATTTGACAGTACCTATTTTGTCGGAGTTTCCGAGAAGAAGGGTGGGGATGTCGCCCCAGTTTATTTTCAATGTCTCGACAAGTCCGA
Source organism: uncultured Muribaculum sp. (assembly GCA_910578835.1). Lineage (GTDB taxonomy): Bacteria > Bacteroidota > Bacteroidia > Bacteroidales > Muribaculaceae > Muribaculum. Next base: position 17,540 of record CAJTSK010000023.1, on the reverse strand, counting down.
ATGAAGCTTCGCCGATTAATACGAGTCCCTGAGGGCGGTTTTTTTCATAGCGTTTCAATACTCCGTCGACCATGGTGTGGTAGAGCGAATCGTTGACCACATAGCTCATGTTGAGATGCTCTACCGTCACGATAAAGTCATGGTTTTTCGCCGCTTCCAGTATTATAGGATTGATAAACGACTGTGACCATGGTGAGCCTTCATTATAGGCGTTAAGGATAAGTATGTTTTGTACCGGTTTATTGCGGTCGGTGGCGTTTGCCTTGGCGAAAAACATAGATGAAGCGATAATCGCCGTGAATGCAAACAGTGCTTTTAATCTGCGACTGAAATGTTTCATGAATATAGGGTGTAAAATATTTACTATAGATTGATTGGATTTGTGCAAAGTTAATAAATTTTGCGACTATTCAGCTATGTTTCTTTAAAAATGCCAATATGTTTTACGGCATAAAAAAAGAGTGACCCATGCCGGGTCACTCTTTTGAGGAAATACCTTAGGGGTATTATTTCTTCCAGGCGTAAACCTGTACTTTGCTCTTTCCGTAAGCTACGTAGATATATCCGTCGGCGTTGAGAGAGATGTAGTTTGCCGAGTTACCGCCGGTGTAGCGTGTGCGGGTCACGTATGAAAGGTCATTCTTCTTAAGTACGATAAGACCTGCACCACCGTGGGCGATATATACATAGTTGTTGTCAACAGCGAGACCGTTGGCGCAAGCTGCTGCTGCTTCCTTGGTGCTCATTTGCCAGCCCTTGAGCTCTTCCTTGCTCTTGTCGGCAAGACGGAATGAAGCTACTTCGGTAAGGGTGTTGCCGGCGAGGGTGAGGTGCTTGACACCGCCTTGTCCGAGACATACCCAGATGTCGCTGCCTTCGATTGCGATTACATCCTTTCCGTCAACCGGTGAGAGGAGTACATCTTCCACTACGTAAGAAGCTACTTCGTTTTCGTAGTTTACATCGGTGGCGTTGAATACCTTTATTGATGCGTTTGCAGTGTTTGCAGCATTGTCACGGTTGATGAGGGTCAGCATGACAACCTTTGAACCGTCGGTTGCGATGTGCTTGCCGGTGCGTGAGCCGTCACGTTCCCAAGGATTGGCGGGAGCCTCAGAGAGTGAGGGGTCAAAGCTCCAAGAAGGAAGTTTGGCGATTGATTTGAGCTTCCAGCTTGCTTCGGTGAAGTCAGCTACGTTGAATGTCTCGAAGCCTGCGACTGATGCAGTCTGATAGTATTCGCCGTTGCGGATGATGCAGTTGCCTGAACCGCCGTTGCTGTAGAGAGTGTCGCCATTTACTACATACTGCTCCTTGTAAAGGGTGATAAGGTTGAGGGTTGCAGTGTTGCCGGTGGGGAATGTGCCGCCGTCACAGTTGATCCAGCCGAGGATACCGCCCTTCTTGGGATGGTCACCGGCTACAAATATCTTGCCGTTGTCGTAGATGACGTGGTTGAAGTCGATAGCTCCGTAAGTGTCGTTGGTGGGTGCAGTCTCAAGGTAAGAGTTGAGGGTTACAGTACCGTTGTCGACAGTGAGGTGCTCGATACAGCCGTGGAAGCCTGCGCCCTGGGTGTGCCAAGAGAGGTAAGCGTCCTTGCCTACAGTGAAGATAGAGGTGGCTGAAATGGGGTGAGCGTGTTCGTCGGGCTCTACGCTACCGATGTTTTCAAGTTCGGGATCCGGATCGGGATCGGGGGTCGGGTCTTTCGGACCTTCTACTACCTTGGGTGCGCAGTCATCACCATCAACGATAGTGTATTCAATCTCCGCGTTTACATCACAAGTCTCGTTGAAAAAGAGTGTTACTGAAGTTTCGTCAGCACCCATTTCCTGCGTTCCGATCTGTGTGTTATACTTGATTGCTACGTTGTAGAATGAGCCTTCAAGGTTTTTGTTGTTAACGTCAAGTACGTCGGTTTCTACCATTGCGTAGTCGCCATCTTCAGCAAGAACGAAAACGTTGCCTACGTCTTTAAGGCGCAGCTGCTCGGTTGCGAGAAGGTATCCGCCGTCGCGCAATACGATATTAAGAGGCTCGTTGCCTGCAAGCTCGATTACGGGAGCTGATACATAGCCGGTAGATACGATTGAGTTGTTACCGGTAAGGTATACGGTTTCCTCAGCTGTAACAGCGCAACCTGCATAGATTTCAGCACCGATTAAGGTAATAGTCTTTCCATGAAGTTTACCGGTGGTGTAGAAATTACCCTGAGTCTTGATGTCGATACCGTCAAGAACCAGGTCGGCGTCAGTGATAACATCGCCAAGGATGTCAATGTAATTTTCGTTTCCGGCGCGTACAATCTTACCTCCGTTGTGGATGTAGAGAGTTGTATTGGCAGGGATGTTAGAGCCGCATTCCAATTGACCGCCATTAAGGATGTGAATCTCCATCTGGAGGTCGCCGTTGCCACCTATACCATTGATTTTGACCTTGCCGTCAATGTAATATTTAACAGTACCTTCTATTGGCTTGGTTTGCCGGTCTGTCGGATCTACTACTTTAACTTCAGTTGACAGTTGGTCAAGTACTACATCACCCTTGACATAGAAATTAGGGGTGCCAGTGTAATTTTGATAATAATAGAAGTTAGAACTTGCGTCTACAGAATTCATTGCCGCGAGTTCGTCGGCTGACGGAATAGCGGGCATTCCGGGGAATTCGGGCACTTCATTTGCTCCTGCACGGCTACCAAGTGCAAGATGTGAGTTGTAATAGGTCTTGGCTAAGTTAGGGTTGGTGAGCACTGAGAGGTCCAAGCCTTCCACAGTCTCAAGAACTTCTGAGCCGACACCGCCTTCGCCGGGGGCGTCGTCCTTACAGCCGGTCATGGTCACGAGCGCGAGCGCGAATATTCCACACTTGAACGCGCTTTTGCGGGAGAGTCCCGGTAAAATCAGGTTAGTCTTTTTCATCCTTGATTTAGATTAGAATGTTAGATTGGTATGAATGTTAATTGTTGTTTGTTGCTATATCACTTTTGCAATGTTGGTAACATTATTTTGCAAATATACAAATTATATTTAATGTGACAAAATATTCGGTTGCTAATTAGTGAGTTGGCTTGCTATTTTAACATTTACGGAGGAGGGGGTTATTGTATATTTTCAAAGTCGCTCGTCGACAAGCTCACGATTCAAGTTTCCTTTTAAATCGTAGATTGCGCCGCTATTTTTGAGATATTTTTTAAGCTCCATATCGTTAAATACCGTATGACAGACACATTGAATGATTAAGTTATAATTTTTTTCGGAAATTTCATTTTCAGAGCCTGTCGCGTCGATGCCGTAGGCCTTTTTTACTATCTCCGGCTCGATGTATGGGTCGTAAACGTCCACTTCCGCTCCGCGCTCTTTCAGCTCCCGGTATATGTCGATTACCTTGGTGTTGCGTATGTCGCGGCAATTTTCCTTAAATGTAAATCCGAGCAGCAATATCCGGCTGGTGTCGATTGCGGCTCCCTTGGAGGCGAGCAGTGACTCGGCGCGTTTTGCCACATAGCGCGACATGCTGTCGTTGATGCTGCGGGCTTCGGTCATCAGGCGCGGTGTCACTCCGTGGGCGTGAGCCTTGTGTATGAGATAGTAGGGGTCGACTCCGATGCAGTGTCCGCCGACGAGTCCCGGGTGGATTTTCTGGAAATTCCATTTGGTAGATGCCGCCTCAATCACGTCGTTGGTGTCGATGCCAAGGGCGTTGAATATTTTGGCGGCTTCGTTGATTAGGGCTATCTCCACGTCGCGCTGGGTGTTTTCGAGGATTTTAGCGGCTTCGGCTACCTTTATGCTTGATGCGCGATGGGTGGGCGCGTCGAGCACCGATTTGTACAGGCACTCGACATATTCAGCAGTTTCCGGAGTCGAGCCAGATACAATCTTGCATATCTTGTGGACAGGGCGCGTGTAATCGCCGGGGTTTACGCGTTCCGGAGAATACCCTACATAGAAGTCGCGGTTAAAGGTCAGCCCTGACTCCTTTTCGAGTATCGGCACACACTCCTCTTCGGTAGTGCCCGGATATACGGTCGACTCGTAGATTACTATGTCACCGGGGGAGAGTACGGTGCCTATCTCTTTGCTTGCGTTAATCAGGGGGCTTAGGTCGGGGCGGTTGAAACTGTCGACGGGAGTAGGCACGGTGACTATATAGACGTTGCAGTCGCGTATGTCGTCGAGCGAGCAGGTGAATTTTAGCCCGTTGGAGAGAGCTGCGCTGAGAGTTCCGTCAGCGAGATCCCCGTTAGTGTCATTGCCGTTGTTTAGGTTGTTGACTCGTGTTGCATTGATGTCAAGCCCTGTGACTCTGTATCGACCGGCAAACATGCATGCAAGCGGGAGTCCTACATATCCAAGACCGAGGACTGCGATTTTTGAGTTAAGGACTTTGTTATTCATTGTTGGCGGTGTTTAAAAATGGGGGGGGGTAACATGTTGAAATATAGATACTTATAATCCTTCTGCCCGCGCCACTGCCGATGTCTTTTTCGGATTCCATGCATCTTTATACGATGAATAGAAGAATAGCTCGGAAGTGTGGGCTATAAGGCGGGTTATACGGAGAAAATATCCGGTGTAAAATGTGGTCACAAATACATAGGGGAATAATTTTGCTTCTTCACGCGGACGCTCTGTGATGATGAGTATTACCCCGAATGCTATTATGGCAAAAGCCATTCTTATAAGATAGCCGATGACTATGATTTCCCACAGCCTGTCGACATTCATGAAAAAGAGCATTATGATGTAGAAGAACCATACATAGTTGAACGCGAAGTCGTAGACGATGTTTTCAAGATTGGAAAACATGTTGAGAAATGAGAAGTTGCGGTCGCTCCAGAGGATGTCGCTGTGCTTGCGTATGCGGAAACGCACGAGCGACTTCGACCAGCGTTTGCGCTGCTTGAAGAGCTTTGCCCAGGAAGTAGGCACATTGGTCATGCACACGGCATCGTTGGCAAACCATACCTTGTATCCCGCCTTGCGCAGCTTCTGGGTGATGTCGCCGTCAAGACCCGGACCGATGTCCCAGCAGCCTACCTCGCGTATAGCCTCTGTCTCGAAAGCGCCGAATGCTCCGGAGATGATGTGGTATATGCCGAGCATGTTGGAGCCCATGCGCCCTACCATGATAGTCTTGAGATATTCGAGAGCCTGAAGGGTGGAGCAGAGCGACTCGTGGGCGTTGCGCACCTTTATGCACCCTCCCACACCCTTGATGTTGCGGTCAAAATAGAAGGGGATGAGTATTTTTTCTATCGCATCGCGGTCGAGCGAACTGTCGGCGTCAAGATGAATGATGTATTTGCCTGAGGCGTGTGATGCCGCGAAATTAGCGGCGCACGCCTTGCCACCTCCGAGGTTGAGGCGGAAAAACTTGGTGATATAGCCGGCACGCTGCAGGTCGTTGCATATCACCGGGGTGGCATCGTCGGAGCCGTCGTCCACGATGATTATCTCAAAGTTTTGGTAAGTCTGTTCGCGCAGCGACTCTACGAGTTTATATATGTGGCGCCCTTCATTTTTGCCCGGTGCGAGTATCGACACCAGGGGCATCTCGGTATATAGAAGGTTGCGCGCCACGATGTCGCGGCGGCGGAGCGATTTGTGGAGAAACACGTGGCGTATTGCCGTGATGATGTCAAGCAGATAGTAGCGCGGAAACTCGATTATGAAGAGAAACCAGAAGGTAGAGAGCGCCACTTCCCACGACAAATTGGTGGAAAAGCACACCATTATGCCGTTAAGCAGCTCGAATATATCGTAAAGCAATCCTTTGAAAAAAGTCTCTATCATCAGGTTGTCGTGTCAGTAGGTTGGGTTTTAACAGTCGGTACTTATTTGCTATATATATTAATGTGTGTGTCGGTATTACTTGTTGCGTGACTCTTCGAGTCGTCTTACAAATGTCTCCGGGTCGGTGTCGGGATGGTAGATATAGGTTTCCACCAGCTCAAACTGAAATCCGTCGTGGAGTTGCTTGTAGTCGTTAAGCTCGGCTTTCAGCTCATATTCCATCTTGCTTTGCTGGCGGCCTATCTCGCCTTCGCGCACACGGTTCATGAAGTAATAGTTGTTACCCCATATGGCGCTCTTGTAGTTGAAGAATCGCGCCATCGCCTGCACGATTGGCGGTCGTGCGTCAAGCGACGGACCTTCGTCGGCGTTGGGGTCAAATACATAGAAACGGGTGACAATCAGTACTTCGTCATGATTGTTGGTGGCTGTAGAGAACTGACGCACATAGTCCATGAAGTTGCGTGTCGAGGTGTAGCCGAAGAATCCCGCCTGGCTTATGGTGTGGATGACATCGTTGCCGGCAAAGGCGTGGATGCCGTCGGGGGTAAGCTCATATTCATACACGTCGCGTGACAGCAGCTCGTCGGTCTGCAGGTTGCGCTTGCATGAAGAGCATAGCACACGCATGTCGGGGTACATGAATGACTCTTCACACTGGTTGCAGGTGTAGATTGCCGACGGCTTGTCGTAGTCTACGCCGATATGGCGAAGCAATACATGACACTTGGGGCATCGCAGCTCGCCGTCCCAGCGGTAGGTCGACTCCGGCGACACGTTGGCGCAGCGGAAATGGTGGATCACCGACTGCTGGCGCAGGTCGGAACTGTTGCATTTTGGGCAGGTTTCGAAGAAGAAGAGGTGGCTGCTGCCGCAGTGGGGACACTCGTGTATCCTGTCGATAAACCTGCTGTGGCGGATGTAGCCGAGTCGTTGCATCTCGGAGTGGAAAAACTCGCGCTCCTGTGCTGCCATGCGCTCCTGTCCGGTGTACCACATGGTGTAGTTGTAAAGAGCCATATAACCGATGCTCATACCTCTTACCGGCTCGGAGCTGAATGTGAACCGTCCGCGGGAGATGGCATAGCGCACAAGCCTGAACATCTCCTCGGCGTGGGTCACCACCGGCTCTGTACCGAGCAGGAAGTTAAGCCGGCGCATCGAGCCGTAAATCTCGTCGATGGTCTGCGCGAGGTCGCGGTCGGTGGGTGAAGAAGCGTATCCGTCGACGATAATCTCCGCTTCACCGAGCCATCCCTGCAGTCGCTGGGTCACAAACAGCGGCTTGAACCTGCACTTTTCAGAGAGCAGCGGCGATGCAAGGCGTATGGCGAGGCGCGTATAGTCGTAGAGAGGATTAATCACGTTGATAAACATGGCGTCGAAATCCTCGAAATCCAGTTCGGGAGTGCGGTCGACATCGAGCACGTCGTTTATCACCAATATCTTGCGTCGGCTGAAATTGGTGATAATCTGGTATTTTTCGTTTATTCGATTTCTTGTAATCATTTCTTTTCCGGCTTTCTTGAATCGAGTATCCATGCATCGCGGAATTCGCGCTGGGTTCTCGAAATGGTCTTTAATTCGGCTGCCGCTTCTTCTCTTGTGGCATATTTCGCGGCGTATACATACCACTTTCCGCTGCGGTTAAGCGTGCCGCACTGGAACAACGCCATGTCGCGCAATTCATTAGCCCTGCTGTTGGCGTGATGTTCTGCCTGATACACGTTGGTGATGATGTAGAACACCTTCGCCGAGTCTTCGGCAAGGGCACGACGCTCGTTTTCAGCCCTCGCGAGGCTGTCCTTGGCTTCCTTGAGCGCGGCTATCGAGTCGGCGCGCTGCTGCTTGCGGGCTTGCTTGATAGAGTCGGCACGTTGCTCTTCGATGCGACGCTCAATCACGCTGTAGTGGCGACGGCGGTTCTGGTAGTCGACAAGCGACTCGTCGCTGACACCTGCGCCTGTAGTCACCCAGAGGTAATTGCTTGGTGAGTCACTCTTCCATGTGTCGAGGTTCTTTATCCTGATGGTCACGGGGAGTCCGGAGGCGACGCTCCAGAACGGTATCCGCTGGTCGTAGTCGATGTCGAGCTTGGCAATGAGCGCGGTATTCTTCTTGGTGAAGTAGCTGCGCAGGTTTTCGGGAATCTCTTCTGTGCGCATGCCTATGATTGACACATGGGCGTCAAAAGAGAGATTTTCATTTACCACAATTTCCGCAAGGGAGTTGTAGGTGATGTTATGGATTTTATCCGGCGGGATGTAGGCGACCACGTGGAGGTTGTTGTCGGTAAGGTTGAGGTGTTGAGCGGTCATGAGCAGCTCTTTCTCGAAAAACACCATGCGGTCGGGAGCCACGATGTTGACTATGATTGCCGAGTCGGTGGCAAGCCTGAAGCGCCGCGCCGCCTGAACGGAGCGGGCACGTATGTTATCAAATATCTGGGTGCCGTTTGTCGCGCCGTGGATGCCTCTGGCGGCAGGGTCGGTAGAGCGGCGCAGTCCGCCTATCATGCCGGCTTCTGTCTGCATGGCCTTCAGCATGGCGAGCGCCTCGTTGAGCATGCGTTCGAGATCCATGCGGTGAGAGTTGTCGCTTAGACCAAACTGGATATTGTGGTTTTCGAGCGAAATCTGCTTGCGCAGCTCGGCTATCCTCACTTTCTGCACCTCTATCTCGGCAAGCAGGCTGTTGTGGCGTATGGTCAGGTCGCGGTTGCGGGCCACGATGGTAGGCTCGGTGTTGATATTTGCCTGCTCGGTCATGATATCCATCATGAAGTAAGAGTAAAGCGTGTCGCCCGGCAACACGATATCTCCGGTCTCTACATAGAGGCTGTCGAGAAATATGTCAAAAGGCGTCCTTATCTGGTTGGCGTCGACATGAATATAGCCGTCAAAGTCGGAGTAGACGACCTTTCTGCCTACATAAAGCCCGAGTATGATTAAAATCACACCCAGCACTGTCGCCGCTACTATCTGCTGGCGGTTGACCTTGCGCTTGCGTTGCCGCAGTATCTCTTCTATGTTTTCCTTCTCGTCGTGAGAGCGGTAGGTAAAATTCTTCATTTCGGTATATCAGCGGTGGCTATTATGGGTTAATCTCGATTTTTACCGAGTCAAGCGGTATCTCGCGGCAGAAGCGAAGCACCGATTCATCGGTCAGGAATTTCTGCAAGTCAGCTATGGCACAGTCCTTGCGATACTGGAAATCAATGAATTTCTCGCAGCATGACAGATAACTGTTATACTCTTTCATGCGTGCGAGACGGTTATATTCACCTACGCGGTTGTCATAGGCGTTGCCGCGCAGGGTGAGGTATTTTTTCAGCTCTTCCATGCGGCGGTATTCACCGAGCGACGCGTTGTTGTAGCGTTCGATATCGAGCAATATCGCGTTGATTGCCTCCATTATGCGCGTCGACAGGTGGGACTCTTCTGCCGATAGTATGTAGCGTTGAGCCTTTAGGGCGTCTTTCTTTTTCCAGAATTCAAATGAGAGGGGGATGGTAAACACAAGTCCCGCATCGATATTGGAGGAGTTAGGAGCATGGGGACGTGTATAATATGAATAGCGCACAAACGGGGCTGCGTTGACCTCGCTCCAGTAGCTTGTGTTTTTTTCCTGCTGTTCGAGCAGGTCCATCTGCAGCTGGAGGGTGGAGAGGTCGGCCTGGGTGCGGCGCACATGTTCCATATATGCCGTGGTGTCGATTACCACGAAGTAGCCCGCCGGTCGCGACAGGTCGAGTGCCGGCAGATGCCGACCCGGAAGAGAGGCAAGCATTCGTTCAGCCTCGGCTTTCTCGTTGAGTATCTGCAGCAGGTCGTCGCTCGGGATGTTTTCGTTTTCAAGGAGATAGAGGTAAGCTGAGCTAAGCATGTTGAGATTGCGTATGCGCTGGAGCAGCACGCCTCCCATGAGTGAGTCGCTATATTGGCGGAATGCCTCTTTCTGTCGCTCGACAAGCATGCCGAGGTCTTCCTTGTCGTAGGCGAGCTTGTCAATCTGTCCGCGTATCTTCTGCTCTTTGATACGTCCCTCGCGCATGAACAGGGCGCTCTGGAATGGATACCACCGCAATTCAGCCTGCAGCTTTCCCTTGTAGACCGATACGGGGTCTTCCTCGTCCATGCCCAGCTCTCCGTCAAGGCGGTAATATGCCTGTCCGGTAAAGCGCAGTCCTGTAAGGCTCTTTATTTCGCCTATCTCTGCTTCCACGCGGTGATCGATAGCCTTGTTGAGATTGTCGCGGGTGTCGGAGGCGGAAGATGATGTGCCGGCTACGCTCAATGACGCGGGGTGGCTTCCGTCGCGGGTGCCGAATATGAGCGAGTCAAGATGCTCGAAGCGCTTGTCAAAGTTGGCAAGAATCTCCATGCCGCGCTGGTTTTGTGCCGAAAGGGATGATAATCCTCCCGGCAAGAGCAGCATTACAGCAATGCCCATTGCTTTCAGAGCAATCATGATATTGTCAGGTCGGTTCATTATCGTTAGGTTTATAGATGCCGCCACATAGCAAATATTGCGGTAGTTGAAGGCACTTATAAATTCAGGTTAGTTGATGCAGGTTGGTTTAATTAGTTTTGTATCTACAAAGTTAATAAGAAAAAATTGGTTTATCAATGAAATGGATGCTTTAATTTCTCTCATTTAATGGATGATTATTGATTTTTATAGGTTTGAAACATACAGAATGGGCATAAATTATGTAAATTTGCACCAAATTCATTATTACATGAGCGATTCCAATAATAACGATAAGCCAAGACGTAGCCGTACAGGTATCATCGTCGCGATGTGGGCGCTATTTGTATTTGTCATTGGTGCCATATTTTTCTTTTTCTTCCTTGTTTATAACGGAGTAATCGGTTATATGCCTCCTATCGAGGAGCTTAAAAACCCCAAAGACCGTTTTGCCTCGGTGGTGTATTCGGCCGACGGCGAAGAGTTGGGCCGCTATTTTGCCAATACGGGCAACAGGGTATATGTGGAGTTTGACGACATCTCGCAAAATGTCATCGACGCGCTTATCGCCACTGAGGATGCCCGCTTTGAGGAGCATTCCGGCATCGATGTGCGGGCTCTCGGCCGCGTGGCGGTGAAGACTCTCGTGATGCATCAGAAAAATGCCGGCGGTGGTTCCACCATCACCCAGCAGCTTGCCAAGCAGCTTTATTCGCCTTCGTCTGACGGGCTGTTGGAGCGCGCCCTCCAGAAGCCTATCGAGTGGATGATAGCGGTGAAACTGGAGCGTTGCTACTCGAAGGACGAGATAATAAAGATGTATCTCAACCAGTTTGACTTCCTTTACAACGCTGTCGGCATCAAGTCGGCTGCCTATGTGTATTTCGGCAAGGATCCCAAGGACTTGAACGTGCAGGAGGCTGCAACTCTTATAGGTATGGTGAAAAACCCCTCCTACTACAACCCCGTGAGAAAGCCCGAACGCACCCGCGACCGCCGCAATGTGGTGCTGGAGCAGATGTACAAGAACGACATGCTCACAAAGGCTGAGCTTGACTCGCTGAAGCAGCTTCCTCTCGTGCTTGACTTCCATAAGGTCGACCATAAGGAAGGTCTTGCGCCATATTTCCGCGAGGAACTGAGGCGTGTGCTTAAGGCTAAGAAGCCGGTGCGTTCCGATTACCGCGGATGGGAGGCACAGAAATTTGTCGACGACTCGATAGCCTGGGAGACCAATCCTCTCTTCGGCTGGATTGAGAAAAATCCCAAGCCCGACGGCTCAAAATATGATATCTATACCGACGGATTGAAGATATACACCACTGTCGACTCGCGTATGCAGCGCTATGCCGAGGAGGCTGTGGTGAAGCACCTTGGCAATACTCTCCAGCCGAGTTTCTTCCGTGAGAAACGCGGCGTAAAGGGTGCGCCTTACACCACCAATCGCCAGGAGCTGTCGTCGTCACAGCTCGATGCGCTCATAAAGAAAGGCATGAAGCAGAGCGACCGCTGGTATGCGATGAAGAAAGCGGGTTACTCCGAGGAGGAGATTACCAAGGCATTCAACACGCCTGTGGAGATGAAGGTGTTTTCTTACTCCGGCACAGTCGACACTGTGATGACCCCGCTTGACTCGATATTGTACAACAAGCATTTCCTTCGTGCGGGCTTCATGTCGATGGATCCTGTCACCGGTCATGTGAAGGCATATGTGGGAGGACCGAATTTCGCGTTCTTCCAATATGACATGGTGTCGACCGGCCGCCGTCAGATAGGCTCTACCATAAAGCCATTCCTTTACACTTACGCGATGGAGGAAGGCTACACGCCCTGCGACCAGTTTCTTAACGAGCAGCCGGTCATTTATGACGAGGTGGGTCGTCCGTGGGCTCCGAGAAATGCCGGAAGTGCGCGTGTAGGCGAGATGGTCGACATACGGTGGGCGCTCACCAACTCCAACAACTGGATTTCGGCGCGTCTCATGAGCCAGCTCTCGCCGGCGACACTTGTGCGCAACATGCATAATTTCGGCATCACCAATCATCTTGACCCCGTGATTGCGCTTTGCCTTGGTCCATGCGACGTGTCGGTGAAGGAGATGGTGACGGCTTACTCGGCTTTTGCCAACAAGGGCATGCGCGTCGACCCGCTGTTTGTCACCGCGATAGCCGACAGCAACGGCAATGTTATTTCTGAGTTTGCGCCTAACCACACCGAGGTGATAAGCTCCGAGGCTTACTACAAGATACTCTCGATACTGCTCAATGTGGTCGACGGCGGTACGGGTAACAGGTTGCGTCGCCCTCCTTACTCGCTGACGGCGCAGATGGGTGGCAAGACCGGTACGACCAACTCCAATTCCGACGGTTGGTTCATGGGCTTCACCCCTCAGCTTGTGTCGGGTGTATGGGTCGGAGGTGAAGAACGTTACATCCACTTCAACGGCATGGCGATGGGACAGGGCGCGTCGATGGCGCTTCCTATCTACGGCATGTACATGAAAAAGGTGTATGACGACCCTACGCTCCCTTATGCACAGGATGTGAGGTTTGAGTTTCCTTCTAATCTTGACCTTTGTGCCAAGGAATATTACGGCGAGTATGTCGACGAGTCTGACTCCGCTCAGGAAAGCATCGAGGGCGTGTTTGATTGACGGCAAATAATTATGGATTTATTTCCATAATTAACGATTTTCATTTATCTTTGCCTGCCTTAAATTAACCTTCCAACTCAAAGTTTTTTAAAGGTATGGAACAAAAAAAATTGAAAATCCGTGATCTCACGATGCGTGACGGGCAGCAGTCTCTTTTTGCCACACGCATGACCCAATCAAGTATCGACCGACTTTTGCCGCTTTACGAAAATGCCGGTTTTTATATAATGGAAGTATGGGGCGGAGCTGTTCCCGACTCCGTGATGCGTTATCTTGATGAATCGCCCTGGGTGCGCCTGCGCAAAGCAAGCGAGGCTATGAAGGGCAAGTCGCTTCTTTCCGCTCTTTCACGCGGGCGAAACCTCTTCGGCTATGTGCCTTACCCCGATTCTGTGCTTGAAGGCTTCTACAAGGAAGCGATTAAAAACGGGCTTAACGTGATGCGTATATTTGACGCGCTCAACGACCTTGACAATGTAAAGGAGTCGATACGCATGATCAACGAGCTTGGCGGAATACCCGACGGTGCCGTATGCTATACCGTCGACCCCAAGGAGGAGGCTCCCTCCGGATTTTTTGCGCGCCTTTTTGCCAAGAAACCCGAAAAGATATTCACCGACGAGTATTTTGTGGAAAAGGCGAAGTCCATGGAGGCTTACGGAGCAAAGATTATCACCCTGAAGGACATGGCAGGTCTTGTCAATCCCTCGCGTATCGCGTCGCTTATGCCGAAGCTGAAGGCGGCTCTGACCGTACCGGTCGATTTCCATACCCACTGTACGCCCGGCTATGGTCTTGCCTCGTCGCTCATGGCAATGATTCACGGAGTGGATATACTCGACACCAACATATGGTGGTTTGGCGGCGGCTCGGCAGCTCCCGCGCTTGAACTTATTTATGTATTTGCCGGCAAGCTCGGTATCGAGGTTGAGGTCAACATGGAGGCTGTAGGCAAGATACGCAAGGAGCTGCGCACAGTGCGCGAGGAGCTTCACGACTTCGACCTTGTGAAGTCGTTCCCCAAAGAGTTTGACCCTCTTGTCGACAAGCTCCCTGCCGATGTCGACGCGCAGTTTGACCGCGCGATACGTGCCGCCAAGGCAAATGACGAGGAGACACTTCTCGATGCCTGCCACGCCATCGAGGCATATTTCGGCTTCCCGAAGCCCAACCTTCTTGTGAAGGAGGCGGAGGTGCCCGGAGGTATGTATTCCAACATGGTAGCCCAGCTGAAGGCTCTTCAGGCTGAGGATCTCCTTGACGATGCCATGCGCCTTATCCCGAAGGTGCGCCGCGACGCCGGTCTTGTGCCCCTGGTGACTCCTACCAGCCAGATTGTGGGCAGCCAGGCTGTGAGCGTGGCTCTCGACCGCAAGAAAGGCAATCCCGACTACTCCAATCCTTCCAATCAGTTTATCTCGCTTGTGAAGGGCGAGTATGGTCACACTCCGATACCCGTCGACCCGGCATTCCGTGAGAAGATTACCGGCTCCCCCGAGGAAAAGGCTTATGACGTAGCCAAATATAAGAAGCCTGAAAATCCGTCGTTGCCCGAATATGACGGCGTGAAGCTCGCTTCCAACGATGAGGAATATCTCCTTCTCGAACTTCTACCCACTGTGGCAAACGGCTTCTTGAAGCGTCGCCGTGGCGAGGAGTGGGAAAAGGTCAATGCTGAGAAGGCTAAAGCCGCTGCCGATGCTGCCGCCAAGGAGGCTCCGAAGCAGCCCGAAGAGCCTATCACCGGCGAGGTGCTTTCAGCTCCGATGGGCGGAAAGGTGCTTGAGGTCAACTTCAAGCCCGGCGACAAGGTGACCCCCGGCGATGTCATTCTTGTATATGAGGCGATGAAGATGGAAAACGATGTTGAGGTAGAGAAAGACGCTGTAATCAAGCGTATTTTTGTGAAACCGGGCGATATCGTTGGCACAGAAGCTCCTCTTGTCGAGTTTGAATAGCGGAAAGCGTAAAAAAGTTGCCGAAACTTTTTGTCAGGTGACGGGAAATGCGTAAATTTGCAAGCCATTACAAATTTACGCCTTACCAGCGTGATTTTGAACAATTTGAACAATAAATAAAAATAAACCGATATGAAAGAAGGACTTCATCCCTCAAACTACCGTGAAGTAGTATTTAAGGATATGTCAAACGAGGAAATCTTCATCACTCGTTCGACCGTGGCAGCTAAGGAGACTATCGAAGTTGACGGTGTTACCTATCCGCTGGTAAAGCTTGAAATCACCAGCTCTTCTCACCCGTTCTTTACCGGCAAGCAGAAGCTCGTCGACACTGCAGGTCGCGTCGACAAGTTCATGAGCCGTTACGGCAACCGTAAGAAAGTTAAGTAATATACCTTTCTACGACCTTTTACAAGCGGGCATCCCCTGAAAAGGAGTTGCCCGCTTTGTTATTTCCCCCTCTTCTACCTTACATGACCACATACCGTTTACCTCACTTGCTCTCTGCTCTTTTGCTGCTTCTTGTTGCAGTGTCTTGCCGTAAAGGCGATGAATCGGCTCTCCAGACAGCTGAATCTGTGATGTCGGAGCGTCCCGATAGTGCCCTGATGCTTCTCGAAGCAATAGATGGCTCGCAATTGGCGGGCGAACTGCAGGCGCGTCATGCCCTCCTGCTGTCGCAGGCATACGACAAAAACTATATCGACCTCACTTCCGACTCCCTGATTTCCATTGCCACCGCCTATTACGAAAATCACGGCAACGACCACTATCGCATGATGGCATTATATTATGGAGCTACAGTTTATTATAATGCAGAAGATTATGATAGAGCTGGCATCGATGCTACCCAAGCCTACGAAATTGCATGTCGTAACAGTGACTATTATTGGATAGCGAAATCAGCGGAGCGCCTCGCTGATTTATTTTATAGAACATATAATATTGACGAGAGTATAAAGTTCCGCAAAATAGCCATTTCCTACTATACTGCTGCTGATGAGATTGAGTATGCTGATTGGGCAAAGATAGATTTGGCAGTAGACTATTCGGCGAATAAAGAATATGAAAAGGCTATAGCTATAATAAACCGTTTAATTACAGAAAAACGTGGAGCTTATTCGGAATCGGAATTCTTGTCACGATGTATTCGGGATCTGTTTCATTTTTATGTGGAAAAAGGTGAGTATGAGCAGGCGAAGATTTGTTTTGATGAATTACGGCGCATTGATGCAGTATCTGCTTTTGATTTAGGTGATCTCGGATATGCAGAGGTGAAACTTGGTAATTTTGATAGGGCAAAGGAATATATTGATTCTGCCTATTTGATTGCTGATTCCAATGATGTGCATGAATTTCTTGCTGTCAATATTGCAAAGTGGGAATATTTGAAGAATATTGGAGATAAAAAAGACATAGTAGCGTTTACCGAAAAACTTATAGACACCCAAAATAATATTGCGATAAGAACTGTAAATCAAAGCGTTTTAGGCGCTCAACGTGATTTTTATAATGTTCAGAGCCAGTCGGCTAAACAAAAGATTTCAAGGGTATATGGATATATATCTATAGGTATAGTCATAGTACTCTTGATTGTTGCTCTGATTGTGATTTATGCAAAGCTTAGGATGCAGTTGAAAGATAAGGAGCTTGAACTTAAGCTTAACGAAATAGCTCTACTGACGGCTAAGATTTCTGAAACATCAAGTCGAGTTGATACAGGTGCGGATAGTGATGAACTTCGTGTCGTCGTTGACCGCTTGTTGGCGAGGTGGTTTACCCCTCTTAATAATTTGTTTGATGAGTATTATGATACTGGGGCTTCCGTTTCTGCTAAATCGACCATGTTTGCTCGTGTGGAGAAAGAATTAAAAAATATTACTTCCGATAAGGGTATTGAAGATATAGTGAATATTGTTGACAATTCTTTGGGTGGTGCGTTATTCAGGTTACACAATGATTATTCTGAGATAAGTTATAAGGATATAATATTTTTGGCACTTAATATTGCTGGTCTTTCTCCGCGAGCGATATGCTTGTTTCTTGATATAAAGATTAAGACCGTCTATTCAAAACGCAAGCGTTTGAAAGACAAAATTGTCGCCCTTGATAGTGCTGACAAAGATATTCTTTTGAAATACTTAGCGTAATGCAGTGATAGTCAGTAGTTAACTGATTTTTCGCCAATCCAAAATGTAAGATACTGAATGTCAAGGAGTTACTGGTTGGCGAAAAATATAAAATTCTTCACGCTGTAACTTGTTGATTTGTAGTTAGATAGCAGATGTGTTGGCGAAAATTTCAATCTGCTAATCTTTGACATGTTGATTCGTGGTGTTGTAAATTTGTGAAAACAAACAACACAATCATGACACATTTATTAAAAGCAGTACTCGCTATCATTTTGGTATTGCACTCGGTTTGTGTGAAATTGAACTTAAAGAGTCGGTTAACGACAATTAGCTGACTTTGTTGCTGATTGCTTATATTGACCTTGTGTTATATTATTAATGAATGGTTAAATATAATAAAATTGGAGTTAATTTAACTGATTTGTTATTGTTGGTGTGAAATTAATTGTAATTTTGAATTTACTTAAATGGAAATAAGCTATGGTTAGAAAATTTATTTATGGAATAGTGGGGATATCCGCTTTGATGT
>CAJTSK010000022.1 GCA_910578835.1 uncultured Muribaculum sp. | reverse complement strand
CCCTTCGAGGCTGCAAGCAACCCTTGCAGCCTCTTTTTTTTACCCATACCCCAAGTCACCGACTCCTGGTATGTTGCAATAGGAATAATTATCTATCAAAATAATCCAGATATGTTACCCGCAGGATTTTCTTCTGATTTTGACGGTCTGATTGAGGCTCTTGAATGTGAGCCGGAAGTGAGCGTGCGTTTCAATAAGTCAAAGGCATTGACTCTCCCTGCGGGGGATATCGTGCCATGGTGTGAGCTGGGGCGTTATCTTGACAACCGTGTGCAGTTTACTTTTGACCCTGCGTTTCATCAGGGGATATATTATGTACAGGATGCCTCATCGATGATTTACTCCCATATCGTCGCGATGCTTTCAGAGGGTCGTAGCGGGTTGCGTTATCTTGATGCGTGTGCCGCTCCGGGAGGAAAGACCACTGCGGCGATTGACGCGCTGCCCGCCGGCTCCCTTGTCGTTGCTAACGAGTATGTGCCTTTGCGCGCCGAAATCTTGCGTGAGAACCTTGTGAAATGGGGTAGTGGAGGGATTATAGTGTCGAAGGGCGATACGCGTAAATTTCGCGCTTTAAATGACGAATTTGACATAATTGCCGCCGATGTGCCTTGCTCCGGCGAAGGTATGTTCAGGAAAGATGCCGATGCAGTGGCTCAATGGACTCCTGCGCTGGTCGAAGAGTGTGCCGCGCGCCAGAAGGAAATAGTGGCTAATCTTTGGGACGCATTGCGCCCCGGAGGCTATTTTATCTATTCTACATGCACGTTTAACCGCAAGGAGAATGAAGATATGGTGGAGTGGCTGCTTTCAGAATATGATGCGGAGATTGTAGAGCTGCATTTCCCTGAGAAGTGGGGTGTGGTTGAGCGTGGCGGCTGTCATCATTTCCTTCCCGGCAGGGTAAGGGGCGAGGGGCTCACGGTGGCTGTAATGCGTAAAGGGGGAGTGTATCGCGCCAAGATGACCAGACCCTCTAAGCCGTCAAAACCTAATCAGGCAGTGCAGTCATGTCGCGGCTGGCTTATGTCGCCCGACAGCTACGTGTGGTCGGTTGAGCGTGACAGGGTGACCGCTTTTCCTTCCGCCCATGATGTAAGCCGTATAGTAAAGGCTCTTGAGGTAATACATATGGGTGTAGAGGTAGCGCAGGTCAAGGGACGTGACCTGTTGCCTACACAGTCGCTTGCGATGTCTACGATGATTAACCGCGATGCATTCACGGCATATGAGGTCGATTACGCTTCCGCTATCAGCTATCTGCGCAGGGAGGCGGTGACGCTTGATGATGCTCCGACAGGGTATATATTGCTGACATATAAAGACGCACCGCTCGGATTTGTGAAAAATCTCGGGCGGCGCGCCAATAATTTATATCCACAGCAGTGGCGAATACTTTCATCGCATGTTCCTGCCGAGCCGGTAGCGCTTAGCGGGTCTGTCCATCGCCTGTAATAAGGTATTTGTATGTCGTGATTTCGGGCAATGCCATCGGTCCGCGCGCGTGTAGCTTCTGCGTGGAAATACCGATTTCGGCACCGAAGCCAAATTGACCGCCATCAGTAAACGCCGTAGACACGTTGACATAGACACATGCCGCGTCTATTTCGCGCATAAACGCCCCGGCAGCCGCTTCATCTTCGGCTACTATGC
The DNA here is from genome assembly GCA_910578835.1 of uncultured Muribaculum sp. GTDB lineage: Bacteria > Bacteroidota > Bacteroidia > Bacteroidales > Muribaculaceae > Muribaculum. The sequence goes on along the minus strand of CAJTSK010000022.1, from coordinate 41,911 downwards.
ATTCGCTGTGGCGCGAAGTGTGGGCATCTATGAAGTCTATCGCCTCGCGAAGTCCGTCGACGGCGACAACCGACATCTTATAGTCGAGCCATTCCCTGCCGAAATCTTCAGCCGTGGCGCGGTGCAGATAGGGGTATATCCCTTCAAGTACCGGATAGGAAATGTCGTCGGCATATATCTCAACGTGTTTGTCGGCGAGAGGCGAGCAGATATATGGCAATTCGCTCAGCCGTGCAGCGTCTATGACGAGGGTGTCGAGGGCGTTGCACACACTTACACGGCGAGTCTTCGCGTTAAGCACAATAGCGCGAGCTTTGTCAAGGTCGGCGGAGGTGTGTACATAGGTGTGGCATACCCCGGCACCAGTCTCGATTACAGGCACACGTGCATTGTCGCGTACATATTCGATGAGTCTTTTGGAGCCGCGCGGTATTATAAGGTCCACCATGCCGGTGGCGTGAAGCATCTCTGTCGTGGCTTCATGGTCAACCGGGAGAAGGGTGACACAATCCTCATTCCAACCATTTTCTTTAAGCAGGCGGCGTATCATCGCTACGGTGTACTCGTTGGTGGTGTTTGCATCGCTGCCCCCTTTGAGCAGGCAGGCACTTCCCGCCTTAAGACATAGTGAAAACACGTCAAATGTCACATTGGGACGCGCCTCATAAATGATACCTATTACACCAAACGGTACAGTGACTTTCTCGATTGTCATGCCGTTGGGGCGCGTGGTCTTGCTCAACGATACACCGAGCGGTGACGGCAGCGCCGCCACTGAGCGCATGTCGGAAGCGATATCCTTTATGCGTGATTCGGTAAGCTGCAGGCGGTCGCGGCGCGGGTCGGCAGCATCCATCCGTTGCATGTCGGCGGCATTAGCCGCGAGAATTTCCGGGACAGCAGCCTCGGTAGCGTCGGCGAGTTTCAGCAGAAACGCGTCAATCTCCTCAGCCGACCGCAAGGCGATTTCTCGCGAAGCGTGACGTGCTTTTTCAAGAAGTGGAGTGATAGTAGCCATTATTATTTGCCATACATGAGCTCGCGGAGCTCTTTTTCTACATTTTTAGCTTTTTTCAGCACCTCTTTGTGGTCGACAAAGAAGAGATAGGTCGAATATTGCTTCTTGCCGTCGGGGGTGGTCTCCTCGGCATACTGCAACACGGCGAGATTACCGTTGCGCGCACGCCACATCAGTTTTTCGTCTTCACCTTTCAGCTGGGCATATTTTCCGTAAGCTGCCGATAGGCGGGTCTTGGTCTGCTCATAGGCGCTTGTGTCATCGGTAGCCGATGTCTTGTAGAAGCCAATCTGATAGAGCTTGTCGCGATAGAAGTCGAGCACGCTGCCGGTCCACTCGATATGACCCCATACGGCAGGACCATAGGAGAGTTTTGTTTCTTCACCCTCAGTGCGTGTCTGCTTGTTTTCGACATTGCTGAGTGCGAGTTCGCAACGGTCAAATTTCCATCCGAATTTCACCCCGTTTACTTCAGTCAGTTTTTCAGTAGCAAAAGCTGTTGCCGACAGTATTGTCAGCGCAATCATTAACAGTGATAAGCGTTTCATATAGTCAGTTAGTAAATAGTAATTAATCAATATATAGATAGTCGCTGTGAATCAGCGGGCGAGCATCACGTGCGCCGGCAATCTCGCGGGCACTGTCGGAGTCATACCCGATTCTGCCCCATGCGATTGTCTTTCCGTCGGCGCGGCTTACGCTCACAATGTCGCCCTCCTCAAAGTTGCCCTCCACGGCCGTGACTCCTACCGGCAGCAGGCTTGCCCTTACCGGCGAGAGTATCGCCTCTGCAGCACCGTCGTTGACCACGATGTTGCCCTTGGCAAAATCCTCGCTGTGGGCTATCCACTTTTTCAGTCCGGATGCCGCCTCAGGCGAGGGGTGAAAGAGGGTGTGAGGCACAGGAGTGCCGGGTGTCAGCAGGTCGGTAAGCACATTTTCGCGCTTGCCGTTGGCTATGATGACAGCAGTGCCTTCCGATGCCACTTTAGTGGCTATGCGGTATTTTGTTGCCATGCCGCCTCTTCCAAATGATGAGCGGGTATCGGTGATGCCCCCCGACGCATCGTCATTTTCCTTGATGTCGGTAATCAGTTTTGTGCCTGGAAGCGCCGGGTCGCCGTCATATACACCATCAATATTGCTCAGTATTATAAGAGCCTCCATGCTCATCATCGAGGCTATAAGACCTGAAAGCTCGTCATTGTCGGTAAACATCAGCTCTGTCACCGATACAGTGTCATTTTCATTGACAATAGGGATGACATTATTGGCAAGCATCACCTCCATGCAATGTTTCTGGTTAAGATAATGGCGGCGCGTGGAAAAATTTTCTTTGGTGGTAAGCACCTGTCCACACGCTATTCCGTGGTCGCGAAACAGCTCATAATACCGGTTGATGAGCTTTGCCTGTCCCACAGCGGAATATAGCTGCCGTGCCGACACAGAGTCGAGCTTGTCGCCAAGATGCAGTTCACTGCGCCCCGACGCCACTGCACCAGATGAAATCATGATTACCCTTATGCCTTTGCGGTGAAGCTCGGCAATCTGGTCGACGATAGCCGACATACGGGTGATGTCAAGGGTGCCGTCACGGCGTGTCAGCACGTTGGAGCCTATTTTTATGGCGATGCGTTTATAAACGGGTCGTGTCATATCTAAGACAACGGTTATTTATCTTTATTGTTGTCGCGAATTGCCACGCGCCTGATTTTTCCGCTGATTGTCTTGGGGAGTTCTTTTACAAACTCGACGATGCGCGGATACTTGTAGGGCGCGGTGACGCGTTTTACATGATTCTGTATCTCCTTGATGAGCTCTTCAGCCGAGTGTTCGGCGCGGTCAAGGTAATCCTTGGCAAGCACGATGGTAGCTTTCACCACCTGTCCGCGTATCTCGTCGGGGACACCGGTAATCGCGCATTCCACCACCGCCGGGTGGGTCATAAGCGCGCTCTCGACCTCAAACGGCCCGATGCGGTAGCCCGATGACTTGATTACATCGTCGGTCCTGCCGACAAACCAGAAGTAGCCATCCTCGTCGCGCCATGCCACATCGCCGGTATGGTAGATGTCGTCATGATATGCGGCGTGAGTCAGTTCCGGGTCATGGAGATATTCCTTAAACAGTCCGAGCGGTTTCTTCCCGTGGGTGCGCACCACGATTTCTCCCTGCTCGCCGTCTTCGACGGGGCGACCGTCGGGGGCTATCAGGTCTATGTCGTATTGCGGACCCTTCTTGCCCATCGAACCCGGTTTAGGTTCAAGCCATGGGTATGTGGCGATGGTAAGGGTTGTCTCGGTCTGTCCGAATCCTTCCATCAGCTTGATGCCGGTAAGCTTAAGCCACTCTTCATACACTTTCGGGTTAAGCGCCTCGCCGGCAATGGTGCAATATTTTAATGTCGACAGGTCAAACTTTGTCAAATCCTCGCGTATCAGGAAGCGGAACACGGTGGGAGGCGCACAGAATGATGTAATTCCATAGTTGTGAATCATATGGAGCACATCGACCGGCTCAAACTTCTCGAAATCATACACAAATACGTTGGCTCCGGCTATCCACTGCCCGTAGAGCTTGCCCCATACGGCTTTTCCCCAGCCTGTGTCGGCAAGCGTGAGGTGAAGGCTGTCTTCCGACAGGTTGTGCCAGTAGCTTGCCGTGATAATGTGTCCGAGCGGATAGGTGAAGTCATGTGCCACCATCTTTGGCTCGCCTGTGGTGCCGGACGTGAAATATAGCAGCGAGATGTCATCGTTGGTGTTGACCTTTTCCGGTCTTACAAACGGCGCGGCATCGTCAATCGCCTTGTTGAAGTCATACCATCCCTCCGGCACCAGAGGTCCGGTGGAGATGAGTGATTTTACTGTCGGACATTTCGGCTTGGCTTTTTCGATATGGTCAATCACCACTTTGTCGCCGGTGCAGATTATCGCCTTTATCCCCGCCATCTTGCAGCGGTAGATGATATCTTTTTCCGTAAGGAGGTGAGTGGCGGGTATCACTGTAGCTCCAAGCTTGTGGAGGGCGATGATGGAAAACCAAAACTGGTAGTGGCGTTTCAGTATCAGCATCACCATGTCGCCCTTGCCTATGCCGAGCGACTGGAGAAATGATGCCGTCTTGTCGCTTTCACGCTTAATGTCGGCAAATGTAAACTGTATTTTTTCGCCTTTGTCATTAGTCCATAGCAGGGCGGGTTTGTCAGGCTCCTTTTCTGCCCAAGCATCGACTACATCGTAGCCGAAATTAAAGTCCTCGGGCACATTTACATGGAAATTTTCCATAAAGTCCTCATAGGACTCAAACTTGGTCTTATCAAGAAATTTTTCAAGCATATTGCTGTAATTTATAGACTGTAGTAGATAATCTGCTGAGTTAAGATATTATCGCGATAAGCTTTACCGCCTTGTCGCCCAGCGCACGGAGTCCGTGGGGCCGGCGCGCGTCAAACATTATACTGTCGCCTTCATGGAGCGTGATGGCTTTTCCGGCAACCGATATTTCAAGCTCACCCTCAAGCACATAGTTAAATTCCTGCCCGTTGTGAGTGTTAAGGGTCATCTCGGTATCATGCTTGGCTGGCTCCACCGTCACAATAAACGGCGCCATTACCCTGTGCTGGAATCCGGCGGCGATGTCCTGGTAACTGTAAGCTTTTGTGCGCTCAACCTTCACGCCCTTTCCGGCACGTGTCACGTAATAGGAGTTCATTTTAGGCTCTTCACCGAAGAGCAGGGCTGTCAGCTCAACCCCGAATGTCGTGGCAAGCCTGTGAAGAAAACTCACCGGGATATCGGTCGAGCCACTTTCATATGCCTCCATTGTGGCCACATCTATCTCGCACTCTGCCGCCATTTCTTCGACTGTCATGTCGACGGCATCGCGCAGACCTCTCATCCTTTTGGCGACTTGTTTTATATGATCCATATCTACCTTAGATAATTTTTCGTTGTCGTGAATAATTTTAACTTCCCATCATTCGCAAAGATAAACAATCTTTTTATAAATGAGTTTTAATTTTGCTCTAAAAATATCATTCTTGCACACCTCCTGCAATAGTGTGCGGTAAATCGTTGACAAAATGTCGGCAATTTGACAAAAATGCTATAATGCAAAGAATATAGCTGAAGAACTTATGGTTTTATCGTAATTCAAACTTGGAGAGCATAAAATTGTAAAATTTACTTCAACGGGTGATGCAACAAGAATTAGTTTGGAGTCTTCCGGTAGAAGTGACGGGAAAAAAGCCAGTTCGGTGAGTGTGACCGTTGATAATGGAGGTATACAAAGATGGGCGCAGCAATTATTTTCAATATCAGTGTCAACCGGAAAAATCAATTCCCGGCTTCCACTTGAGCAAGCAATTATGTTGACAAATATATATGAGTCGGAAGCGTTGGTAATTTCAGCGATAGCGGTATCGTCATGGTCATGGAAATTCCTGATTTCGTGTCCTGAGTCATCGACAAGCCTGAAGGTGACAGTGGAGTTGCCGGCGCAATATCCGTATTTGTAAAAACCGGCAAAGGCATTAAGCAGAGCTTTCTCTTCATCATCGCCACGGTGGGAAGCTCCTTGGGATTGAAGCATTTTACGATGAGTGTTTTCGGGCATGTCAGAGTTTAGCAGAGATGAAACCAGAGATTTCACCCATCTTAAAGTAGTATTGTTTTTGCCTCTGTTTCGTTTTATAAGGGTTGAAAGGCGTTGTTTTCCATATTCGTTAATTGATACAAGTTTTTTGCTCTCTTCAAGATAGAGGGTAAGCGAGCTGTTTTTACCTATTATGATTTGGGTGTCGTCGGTAAGATGGGTGTCACGTATATTTATCGGCACACTACCATCTGGGGTGTATTCCATGACATTGCCATGTACGGAATACACGGTATAGTTTTCTGCCGATGCTATTATAGCTATGACAGCCAATGTTGTTAATATGGTGAGCCTTAGTGAGTTCATCTTATTTCACGAATAGTGGGTAGTCAATTTCTTCAAGATTTCTGTGAATCGGTATCTGCTGGTTTTTTGTCAGCTTGGGAATACGCCATTCAAGGTAATTGCGTATTTCCTTGATGGTGATTCTGCCGTCACCGTTGGTATCGGAATTTTTGAAGTCGCATGCTTCTATGAGTGCCTGCGTGAACACTCCATGTCCATATCTGGAATCCTCCTTTGACTGGGAGGCAGAGCTGCTGGAGGTATATATGTTTGTACCGTTTTTGGTCGATCTCAATTCCTTGAAAAATTGGGCATTGGATATACCTCCGCTCCTCATCCCTTCGACAAGTTTGCCTGAATAGCAGGCATCGATAAATATTACCAGCTTACAGTTGATGTATGCGATTTTTTCGTTAAAACTACTGGCTGAGAAACTGCCTTTTCTCGGTGTTTCGCCGTCGGTGGTTTCGGCTGTCGCAAGATAGTATTTGTCAAGGTTATCGACGAGTCCGTGACCGGCAAAAAATATTATCGCGAGGTCATTGCCTTTTGCCGCATCGGCTATCTTGTCAATTTCGCGCTCGATGCTTTGACATGATACATTGTTTCCAAGCAAGATAGTCTTGTTGATATTGCCGAAAGTGTATTTGTGGCGTGATACAAATGCGTCGACCACGGCTTTGGCATCAGCTTCTGCATATTTTAGGTTGTTTAGATTTTGTGCCGGATAGTTGTTTACTCCGATTGCAAGTATGTGCAATGTCGAGGATTTGCGTAAGTCGCGGTCTTCGTCATAGATAAAATTGAGCACGTGAAACTTTTGTGCCTCGTCTATAATAGTGAGTTCGCATGATCTTTTGGGGAGTCTGATGGCATGTACTCCGGCTGATATATCGGCAGGAGGGATGGTGTATTGTTCTGATTGTCCCGATATACGGTAGGTGAGGCTTTTGGAATTGGTGACAAATGAAACTTTAAAGTTGCTGTCACTGAATTTCGTATTGTCGGGCGTGCGGAATGAGAACTTTACCGCAGGCTTTGTGCCGGCATTTGTGCTGCTTGCCGGTTTGGTGCTATTGCCGTTGCTTTTAGCGGTAGACGTGATGGGGTTATATGAGGTTGAAACACTCGTAATCGTTGGGATATGTGGCTCTTTATCGGAACTTGATGCTGCAATATTGCTTTTTTTGTGTTTTGAGCCGCTTTCATAAAGAGTCACATTCATCACATCACCGGTAAATTTTACGGTTTTTGAATCCATTCCTACATATGAGAATTGAAGGTCGGTTCCCTTTTCGACTTCTAACCTAAAATTTCCATCAATGTCTGTGGCTGTCCCTTTTTTGACTCCCGGAATTATTACTGATGCGCCTATCACTGGTTCCCCTCTTTCATCGGTCACCGTGCCTGTCGCAAATGTTTTCTGTGGAGTTGCCGAACGTGTATTCCCATTTACAGGAGTATATCTGAAATCCAGATATTCACTGATACATACTTTGTTTGACTCTGCGTCGAAAATTGCACCGCGCACACGCAATGACCGTGTGGGTCCCGACGTTATCTTTAACGCTTCGTATGGAAGAAATATTTTCAGGTCAGTGTATTTTGAGGAATCATAGTTGGGCGAAATTGAAGTATGGCAACATAAATCGCCTCCTTTGGTCTCGTAGCTTGGTATTCCGGGGAGCGGGTTTGATTCACTATCGTAGAAATGGCATACTACTGAGCCGGTCTTACTTTTCAAACTATCAACGGTGAAAGTAAGTTTTACGTTCAATCCGTCTTTTCCTTCTTTTTGTATGTTGTGTTCAAGGTCTATCGACAGGAATTTTCCACTTACCCTCCCGGGTGTAAAATATGGATAGCTGCTCATGGTCGCGGAGTAATAAAATTTGTGCCATATGCTTGTGTTCAAGGTCTTATTTTCGTCATCTATTATCGCGACGTAATATTTAACCAAATTCATGCCTGTGACAGTCGGAAAAGCTTCATATGGTAAAAATAGGGTAACATCTGTATATCTGGAATTATCATAACTTGGGGTAAACCAGTTTCTGCAATATAAGCCCCCGGAAGTAGTACTGAATTCTGAACGGGGTGAAATTATGTCTTTCCCGTCGTCATCACAGAAGAAAGCCACGACGCGTCCTTTCTTCCCTTTCATTCCATTTACATTAAATGAGACCTTAATATTCATTCCTTCTTTTTCATTGACTTTCACTCCATGCTCTTCCCATACAGCTGTAAATTCCCCGCTTTTACTTGCGGGTGTCGAGGCATTGCCGGCTGCGTTTATGCTAAAGGTGGCAAATATCATTAGTGCCGAAGTTGCTGCTGCGCGGGTTTTCTTTTTTAATACCTCCTTTGCAATGCCTATAAGGTCGTAGGAGACAGGAATAAATGCAAGTGACCCCATTATTACAAGTGGTGCTATGTATATCGATGTGATTATGAATGTTAAGCCGATGGCAAATACTGTCAGCAGTATCGTTATTGTCGGGTAAATGAGGTTCCCAAGTCCCAACACTGCATAGGTATATCGGTTGGCTGTGGGATTGCGGTGTTCAAAGCTATGGCGTAGTGTGGCGAATCCCCAAGATGCGATGAATACGATTCCAAGACAGATAATCCATATCAGCCATTCCGGTGTATGTATTGTGTTGTCATTAAGTATTGTGTCAACCGAATACGCCTGGATTATAGCACCGCTTAGTCTGCCTACCGGGGTGAAATGATAGTCCTCATCGCTTGCAAGCGCGCCCAATATCACCATTCTTCCGTCGGAAAATGCCGAGATGCCGGCTGTGTCGGAGGCTACGACGGTTTTGAAATTTTGCGGGATGAAATTGATGATTCCGCAATCTGTGGCATCTATGGTCGACAGGTCTCCGAAAGAGGCACGGTATATTTCGGTCATCGCCTGTGGAAAAGAAGGTGTCATTCCTTGTGGGGCAATTGAGTAATTGCGGATATAGCTGTTGTCGCTTGTATCAATGAGATTGGTATAACCTGTTTTAATTGCGAGGGAGTCGGTCGCGGTAGTGATTGTCGAAATGTAAGTTCCGGTTTTTTCATCCCATTGCGTAAGGTGGACGGCACCCACAATGCGGTCCTTATGTGTCGACAGTGTGTTACAGAGATTTGTTGTTGCGTCTTTGTCGGCATCACGGTCACTGAATATTATGTCGACTCCTATTGCCGCAGCTCCTGCTGTCGCTGCCCGTTTGATAGCATCGGCTATTTCATTTCTGTCGCTTTCCGACGTGTCGATTATCAGTATTTTATCATTTTCAACCGGATGCGCGTCGCGCATGGAAGAATAGTGAATATCTGTGATGCTCACCTCACTTAATGCCCGGCTTATAGGCTCAAACATGTCGATTCCCGGAAGTATGGCGGCAATTATGGCAAACATTCCGGTTGATATAAGCGTGATATAGAGAGACTGTAAAAGTCGCGTCATTATTATGATTGGTTATTAAGAATACATTGAGTTTTTCACGCATAAAGTTATAGATTAGAAGCATTAAAAACAAATTATACCACCTATTTTCTTGTCAAGGAGTGTAAATTATTATGCGTCTGCAATAGTGTGCGGTAAATCGTTGACAAAATGTAATGTCTAAGCCTTGATAAAGATAAAATCAAATACTGTACGAATTTGTGAAATATATTATGTAAAAATAATTATAGAAATTACATTAAATCATAATGTGGCACGTGGGCAGATAATAAAAAGGTGGAAGACTGCGCCGGTCGCTGTCGGCTCAAGTCTTCCACCATTCTCAATGGGCTTTGAGGTTATCTTCGAGATGCTATTTCACGACTTTATGTGATTTTGCTCCGCTCCGTAGTATATACAGCCCTGCCGGAAGAGAGTTGACACTCTCTTTGTCAACTGCTTTGTGAAGCAGTATGCCATTAGCTGAAAAAATGTCGACAAGCATTCCGTCGGATATTGCATCCATGATACCGGTGATAATTGCCACACCCTGTATATTGCAGCTTGCCTCAAGCTTGCTGCCGTCAAGAGTCCTGACTGTTATTGTCGCCAAGCCCTTATTGTTGACCGTGACCACGCCGGAGTTATCGACTGATGCTACATCTGCATTGTCGCTGCTCCATTCGACCGACTTGTCGGTAGCGTTTTCCGGATTGAAGAGTACCCGTAGTGCTTTTTGCTCGCCCACGGCTATCTCCTCTATTCCATCCTGCTCGATTGAGATTGATTTAACGGGACGGTAGCACAGGTCGGAAAAATCATTTCCACTTCCATCAATCTCACATACGTTGTCGTTTCCGTCGACTAACGCGTGGCTCTCCGTGATTTCGAAGCGCCCCGCCTTGCTATCAAAGAGGGTGTATTTCAGTCGTCCTATTGGCGCCGAGTCACCGGTAATGGCGTCAAGGGAGGGTGAAAACACGATGAAACGCAATTCCTTCTCGTGAGGGGAGTATGATTTGATTACAGGTTTGCCATATATGGTATGCCCGGCTCCTACCGACTCGTAAAGCTCTACAAAGTCTCCATCCACAAAGTCGATGTCAGGGACATGCAGTTTGAAGTAGACAGCACATATATTGCCCGTTTCTGCACCTGATTTAAGCCCGAAGTCGACATATGTCACATTGTTGCTATAGTCATATCTCGGGCTTTCTGCAAAAAATGTAAATCCCGATGCGCTACGGGCGCGGCTGTAGGCGACTCCCACTGAGCCTCCGAAGTCCTCACCTCCGTCGTCCCATCCACCAATGCCGATATTAATGCCTACATCCTCGATAAGTTTCTCGGATATAATCAGGTCGGCGAGCCAATGCAAATCGGCGTCATCGACAGAGCCGGAGGCATTGAGGTCGTGGAGCGACTGGTCGGTCTTGCCTTCATTGATAGCCTTTGCAAGTACAGCCATGTCAGCGAGATTGACTTTGCCGTCATTGTTGAAGTCGCCTTTGTAGCGGGTGGTGGCGTAAAGAGAGCCAATACCCGCTACAAAGAGACATAGAAAAGTGATGAGTTTATTCATAATATTTGATTTATCAGTTCCAGCCGCCTATAGAGCCGCCTATTTCAATCTTGGTCTGTGACGGATTTTTGCTGAGTGTCACCACGATAGTGTGGCTATATCCCTGCCTGAACGAAAGCCTGCCCTCCATAAGGTAGCTGACTCCCTGAGTGACAACCTCTACGAGCGGACGGCGCGACTCTATATTCTGCGGCACCACTATCGCCTGAAATTCCGTGTCGGTAATTTTCTGAGCCTGTATCGATATAGGCTCGGCATAGGGGGCTTTTGACACACCACCTGTAGACAGGTCGATTGACGCGGTGCCTACGGTGTTGTGGATATACACCCGGCAGTCGGAGGGTATTTCACCCTCGTAGTCCTCGCTCTTCTCAAGCTTTATTATTGCCCTGCTCATGCGGTGGGCGAAAGAGAGTTTCACGGGCGATGCCGATGCCTCGACATCTTCCTTTATGCTCCACACAAAGTCTGATGCCGTATAGCCTTCGTGGGTCGACTGGTCGGTGGCGACAGTAAATGTATAGTCCTCCGTGTCATTTACCGTCTTTGAATAAGGATAGTAGGCGTAGACTGTGTGCTTGCCTTCGTTCCAGTAAACTCTGCGCGCAGCTTTCCACTCTGAGCCGTTGAAAGTGAACGGCTCGTTGTTAAGCTCGTTTCCTCCCACTTGCAGGGCGGTCCCCTCGGCTACCATATAGATGCCTATACGGTCGTTGCTCTCAAAGTTAGTATCAGTGGCGCGTGAGGAGCTCTCGTAAACGCATATAAATGCTATCTCATTGTAGTTGTTAACATCGGGCGCATTGTCCGATGAGCATGCTGCCATCATTGCAGCGGCTCCAAGCAGGAGCAGGTTGTGATATGATTTCATGATTGTTTAATATTTATTCGATTTGACTATTCTTACCGGATGATGTGAGCCTGATGCCACGTAGCTTTCAGTTTCGTCTACCATTGCGGCGCGGCTTGTTGAGGTCGTGCCCCACTTGTCGGAGTCGGCGGCATAGAATTTTTCCATTGTAAATCCTTCACCCGAATATTCAAGTATGCGCCTTACGATGTCCTGGCGGCTGATAGCGTTGAAGTAGGGAATGCCATAATTCATGCAGGAGTTTATCTCGCAGCGGTAAGCGCCGCGTGCTTTTCCGTAGGCACCTTCAAATATATCTACAGAGTTACTATAACGCGGGTCGAAGATAAAGTGGCTCCATGCGACGTCAGTCATTTTGCCCGACAATGATATATTTTTGAACCAGCCTTTCCTCTGGTTTTTCATTATCTCCGATTTTTCTATATCGCTTATATATCTGTTCATGGTGACTCTTTCTTCAGCAAGTTTGCCGAAAGCATGGCCGCCCGCCTCATGCTGAATGATTCCACGCGTATCCATCGGGTATGTTCCCTCGCTCGGAGAGCATATTGCTACAGCACTGCCATTCTCCGTAAGAGTCGTTGCGCTGCCATACTCGTCACTGTTCAGGGTGAGTATGACAAGAGACCGGGGCATTCTTTCAGCTTTCATCTGTGTATGGCTGACCGCATAATCGAAAATGTCATCAACATTATCAAGCTGCAGTGCCCCCACACCATCACAGTCATACCCATAGAAAGTCGAGAAGCGGGTATTGCGCCAATTGGCGGGTGTGTTTACACCCTTTTCCTGAGAGGGTTATACATACGTAGACATTGAAGCGGTCGCGGTATGTAAGATAGGGTTCTACTCCGAAGAAGTCTTCCATCTGCTCGCTGACAAGGCTGAGATAACTGCCGTCGGCTATTGAGGCTGCATCCCAGCCGTCGCCTAAGAAGAGTATGTCTATGCCGTTACCCTTGCTCGCTTTTTGCAAAGTTACACATTCGTCTTCGCTATATTGGTAGTCATACTGGCTTACCTCACACTTGGTGGTGTAGCCTGTCGCTTTCTGAGTGAACTCCACATAGCCGTTTCTGTTTCCGGAACCTTTCGGCATCTCCGTGATTGTAAGTATTATCTGTTCCTTTCCTGCTCCTTCACTCTTGTTTACTTCACACCATTCTGGCTTAGCGGTTATTTCCCAATCTCCATCACTGTCAAGCACTATGGTCTCGCTATGGCGTGTGTTTAATGCACATGCTGTAGACGGACGGCAGACAAAATCGGAACTTACCGAAATCTGCGAGAACTCCTTCCAGCCCTCAGCCCTGCGGTAAAGGTCGACAGATTCTTCAGGAACTTCAAGAGCAAAGTTATTCTTTGCTATGCCGTCAAATGGACCAATAGGGTTATTCTCTGCAATATCCCAGCCCCAATACAATGCAAAATTTTTATTTGCATTGCTGACAAGAGGTGGTTCAATGCTATTGCATATGATTGCATTCAATGAGTTACATCCATAAACAGCGGCTCCGCCAACAGAAATAATATTTTCCGGTAGTGTCAGCTCGGATATTAGTTGACATCCGGCGAAAAGAAACGGATTGATCCTTTCAACTTTCTCTGGAATCTCGATCTTACCTCTAAGATTTTGGCATAACATGAACGCCCCGTCTCCGATATAGCTGAGATTCTTTGGAAAAACAATGCTGCTTATTTTAGTTTTGACAAAAGCTAAGTTTGAAATCCTTTGCAATGTTGAGGGTAAATTTAGTTCACCTTTGAACCCACATCCACCAAAAGCTTCACGCTCAATTGCTTTGAGCCCTTCTGGTAGAAATAGATTGCCGTTGAACCCACAATTCTGAAATGTGCTTGCGTAGATAGTTTTTACATTTTTCGGAATAACAAGATTTCCGGTAAACGGTATACCCTTAAATGCAGAACCACCAATGTTTTCTATGTTTTCAGGAATTGTTATTGTACCGCTGAATTTATTTAGTGCAAATGCTCCGTTGCCGATTGTCTTAAGTGATTCTGGGAGATGCAGTTCTCCAGTGAATTTTGTGTCATAAAAAGCTTCGTCTTCGATGAACTCCAGAGTTGATGGTAAGATTAGTTCGCCTACAAGATTCGAACACTTAGTGAAACAACTCTGAGTCCCACTTGCACCAGTGTTATCTGGAGAAAATGGATTCTCTCCGATTTTAATAACTCCATCAGGGATGATGAGTGTTCCCATAAGACCGCAATTGTAAAATGCTCCGCTACCAATGATTTTGAGCGAATTAGGGAATACGATATGCGACAACGTCGATTTTTCTTTCATTGCATTGGGTGGGATTACATTTTCGCGCTCACCGTCCCACGACTTGACTTCCGACAGATTAAGTGATTTAAGTGCCGTACACTCTTCGCGCATAAACCTAAAATCTTCCTCATTGATTTCTCCTGTAAGTTTCAGCGCGGTTATAGTAGCAGGGCTTAACCCCATCAGAGCAATGGTGTTTTTCAGATTTCCGCGTTTTTCTACATTTACTGTCAGATAATTCCTGACTATGCCGTCGCGAAACTCTACATCGTCAATCCATGGAGTTATAGCCTCGTCAGTGACAACAAACTCAAATGTCCCGTTTGGCTCACTCCTGTTCACGGTGATTGTGAAAGAGTGGAGTTTTCCTGCCACATATGTCATCGCCTCGTTTTTGATGAGGTTATAACTTATGCCGTCAACGCTTATTGCCATAATTGTAGTTCCGGCATTTACTGTCTGTGGGACAACGACAGCTCTCCATTCGCCATTGAATTCATAGGGGGTGACGCTGACAGGAGAGTTATTGCCTGCCGTGACTTCACCTTCGGCAAGATTGATTGTGGCATCAGGGACAATATTTGAGACAAGTACGGTCTTGTCAAGGCTATTCCATTCGTCATCTTCAAAGCCTGTGCCTTTTTCAAGATTTACGCGAACTCCTGCCATAAGGTGGCTGAAAGTCAGATTTACTCTTGATGAGGTAGGCATTACTTTCAAGGCTTTAGCCCAAAGAAAGTCGGAAGCCTCATAGCCGCCCGGTTCATTTTCGTTGCCGGAGAGGTCTTGTCGGCGGTCTATCGAAAACGGAACTGACGCTTCATCGTCAATGGTAGACATGAAGGGATAATACCCGATAATATCTACAGGCGTTGTATTTGAAGTCCAATATATTTCAGTCGCCCCTGACCAAGAGTTGTCAGAGCCGTTGAACTTAAACTTAACGTTGTCGGCGTGTATGTCATCGCCGGTAATCTCTTGAGGTATGTCATTTTGATAGTCCATGACATATACGCCCATATTGTCGCCGTCTTCAAATCCGGCGTCCGATGCTCTTGAAACGGTAGGATATGCGGCGCCAAGTCTTATCGGCATCTTTTCATTGGCTGCGCCTGGCATGTCGATAGTGTCCTCGGCACATGCCGCTAACATCAGGGGAAGAGTGTATGTAATTATGTGTTTAATAGCGGTTTTCATCTTTTAGCTCCTTTCTTTCCAAATTTATAGTTGTTGATTCTTACGGGAGCGTTGTGATGGCGTGTCGGTGTATAGACATTGATGTCTCCGCTTCGGCTTGTCGAAGTAAAGTCACGCCCTGTCTCGCGGCTGTCATTTGCATAGAAGTTGTCAAGATTAAATTCCTCGCCTGCCCATTTCATGATACGCTGTACTATGAGCTGGCGACTCCAGGTCGAGAAATATGGCACATTGTTGTTCATACATGAATTATGCTCGGAACGGTAGACTCCGCGTGTGTGGAAATATCCGCCTTCATATATGTCCACGATGTCTCCGTAATCAGGATTGAAAATCAAGTGGGCCCACGGCACGTCATTATACCGTCCGATTAATGAAAGATTAAGGCCGAAACCGGTTGCATGGTTTTCTTTCAACGCATCAACGTGTCCGCAACAAGAGCAGCTGCATTTCTGTAAAAACGCGGCATGATACATGTATTCGTCAGCGAGCCAGCCTATACCATGACCGCCGGCTTCGTGCTGAATCAATCCGCGTGCGTCATAGGGATATTCTTCGGCACTTTTTGTCACAACCGCGCAGAATGTATTGCTGTCATCGATGCTATAAGTTATGCCCTCATATAAATCGGTGTTTGCTACAAGAATCGCACCCACAGCAGGATTGGTCTTGTTGGTTATTGGCGGCACTGTCTCGCTGCAATAGTTCAATACATCCATCCACGAGGTTGACAATCTTGTGCTGCCGTCGCCTAAACATGTATGGAATTTTGTGGTTCGCCATGTGTTAAGCGTCTCGACACCGCTGTCTTCCGACATTGCAAACGATGTGTAGACGTTGAAATATTCGCGATAACTTTTATAAGGCTCTACAGCAAAGAGATATTCCATTTCCTGACGCATGTCCTGCAGGTATAGACCGGCAGAAATGTCGATTGCATCGTAGCCGTCGCCACAGAAGAAAAGATCAATGCCTTCTCCTTTTGTCGCTTTCTGGATTTGCAGGTAGCTGTCTTCATCATGCTCGTAGTCATACTGACCTATATTTATGTGAGTGACATGCTCGTCAGAGTCTTTCAGGCGGAATGAAATCTCTCCCGTGCGGTTGCTCTGACCGTGAGCCATCATGTCGACAGTGAGGGTGAGGATGGTCTTTTGGGAGCCTGAAGTCTTGTCAAGGTGACACCATGAAGGTATATCCACCAATTCCCATTCGGCATCGGCGTTTAGGATTATTTCTTTTTTTCCGCCATTGTTGAGAACATTGTATTTTGACGGGCGTGCAACGAAATTGCGGTAAGACGCTATGCGCTTGAATTCTTTCCAGCCTGGAGCATTACGGTAAGCGTCGACGCTCTCTTCAGGCACTTCTACAGTGAAGTTGTCTTTATTGATGCCATAAAATGCACTTTCCTCAAGCATAGGAGGCACTATCGCCTGACAATGGATATAACTTAGGGAGTAGCAGTTGCGGAATGCCTCGTTTCTAATCCACTGAAGATTTTTAGGCAGTATGACCGCATCAAGTTTTTCACATTCTGCAAAGGCGCGTTCGCCAATGGTTTCAATCAATGGAGGAATGACAACCGTGTCTTGCAAAAATTTATTCCAGGAACATACGTCCTGCTCGATGAATTCCAGATTTTGCGGAAACACGATGTGGCTTATGCCGGAACCTGCAAAAGCTGCTCTTCCTATGTGGGTTATGGTTTCCGGAATTATGATGTCGCCTCTCAGCGAGGTGTTCCAGAAAGATTCTTCCGCAATGGAAGTCGGAGCTTCGGGCCAGGTGAAAGATGTCATGCCTGAGAAAAAGAATGGTTTTATCTCAGTCAGATGCTTTGGAATGTCAAAATTGCCCTTGAATTTGGTGTTTGCAAATGCAGCGCGTTCCAATACTTTCAAAGTCGATGGCAAATGTAGTTCGCCGGTCAGGTTTTCACAATCGGCAAAGGCTCCTTCACCTATGTATTCAAGTCCTTCGGGAAGCACGAGTGTCCCCGTGAAATCACAATTGCAGAAAGCATTGCCGCCGATGTATTTAAGGGTGGTCGGCAGGGTTAATGTGCCTGACAGATTTGTGTTTGACTGAGTGTAATCCTGCCAATTGTTAAAAGCGCTGCCGCCTATGTATTCAAGTCCTTCCGGTAATACCAGAGAGCCTGAAAGATTAGTGTTTCTAAATGCGAGTTCGCCTATTTTGATTAGCTTGTCAGGAAGAACTACAGAAGTAAGATGACGCATGCCGTTGCAGGCGTTATTGGGTAGCGCATAATCATCCCAAACTTCCCATTCAAGTTCGCAATTCCGTAAAATCACCTCCTTTAAGTTCAGAGCTTCAAGATATTTCATATTTGTGCGCATGAAAACGAAGTCTGACTCTGTAAGCTCTCCTGTGATTTTTAGATTAATCAATTCTGACGGAGTTAGTTTTGCTTCCTTGATTGCATTCTCAAGACCGCCTGCTTCCGCTACATTTACTATTATATACTCCTTGGCGTTTCCGTTATGGGAAGTGAGGTCACTTTCCCATGCCGTAATTGCCTCGTCGAGCAGCGAGAATACAAAATCGCCCTCCGGTCGGGGCTTCTCGACCAGGATAGTGAACTTATGGAGCTTTGAAGGAAGATAAGTCATAGTCATCTCCTTGGTAAACTCATAGCTCTGCCCGTCGACTGTTATTGACAGCAATGTATTGCCTGCTGCAACAGACTGGGGGATTACCACTGCGCGGTAATCGTCTTTGTAGGGATTGGCGATGATGCTCTTGTCGTCACCTTCTCCTGCAAGCGTAGTCTCGCCGGTAGCGAGATTTATCGTGGCGTCGCGGTTGGTTCCCGCTACAAGCACCGACTTGTCGAGCATAGCCCATTCATCAGCCTCGAATCCTTCTCCTGCCACCAACGTGACCTGTACACCGGCAAGTATATGCTTGAAGGTAAGGGTGACGAGCGGAGTCGCCGGAGTGACGCCTGCCGATTTTGCCCAAAGGAAATCGGAGGCTTCATAGCCTGACAACCGGTTGCCGGTCGCTTCGGCTGCCTGGTTTCTTTGCACGGAAAACGGATAGGCTTCGACTTCAGCCATGTCATAGTCATAGGGATAGTAGCCATAGAAGTCGACAGGGGTCTTGTCGTCTTTGAAATAAAGTTGCCGGTCGCCCTCCCATGAATTGGACGCTTCATCAAATGAGAAGCCTACATTGCTGGCGAGATTGTCGGCAGGCGTGAGTGTTCCGGGATTGGTGTCATCGGTAAAATTGACCGCGAAGATGCCTATGCGGTCACCGTCGGAAAATCCGGAGTCATCGGCGCGCGAGACATTGGTCTGGTCGATAGATGCCTGTAGCCTGACCTCTTTGCGGCTGCCGTCGCCCGGAAGCCCTTCGCCACTTATGGAGTCGTCGGTACAAGACGGTAGCGCAAGCAACAGAAATGCGCTTAGATATATATAATTCGGTTTCATTATTGAGGTATTTCGATTTTATCGTTAGCAATAAATTCGTCAATAGAGGCGTTGAGTCCCGCCCTGCGCATGATTTCTTTGTAGATTGTGTATCTTGAAATCGTGTTGAAATAAGCGATATAAGTGTTCATAACACTGTTTGCCTCGGAGCGCCATACACCGCGTATATGGTTATAGCCGCCTTCCCACATATCTACCATAGAGCTGTATTTCGGATGGAAAATAAACTCATTCCACGGCGCGTCTGACATCTTGGACGACATTGTGAGATTGGCAAAATATCCACGGCTTTTCATTGAATTGAATTTGCCGAGAGATGAACATGCCGGACATGTGCAGCTCTTGATATGCTCGAAATGGGTTACCATTTCATTGCCAAGCCCTGCAAAAGCCTCTCCTCCGGCAAAGTGCTGGACGAGTCCTCGCTGGTCGTAGGGATAAATGTCATCGACTCTTCCGATAGCTGCCATTGAGCATCCGTCATCGTGAATGTCTGACCATCCGTGGAAACAGTTATAGTTGGAGACCATGATGATAATAGCGTTGCCCATGTTGTTGCCGACGCGTGCCGATGCTTTGGCTGCATATTCTTTTAGCTGTCGGCTGTCGGGCTCTACGGCGTCAGTGCCGAAACAATTGATTTTTGTCGATAAAACGTCGCCTGTGCCTTCATCGGGAGAGCAGGCGATTGCGGTAGTGACAGTAAAGTAATCACGATAAGACTTGTAAGGCTCTATGCTGAAAAATTGCTCCATAGTCTCGTTCATTACGCGAAGATATTCGCCGCTGACAATGTTGTCTGCGTTAAAGCCTTCTCCCACTATGAACATAGGTATTTCATCATTGCCTGAGCTTGCTGACTGGAGTATGATTTCTTTGTCTTGCTGATATTCGTAGGAATGCTGACGGACTGTCGTGTAAGTAGTATAGTCCTTGTCATCAAGTTTAAATACAATCTTTCCTTCACGTGATTCCGCTCCTGCAGGAAGAGGGTCGATTTTTACTGTAAGGTTTTCCTTGTAGTCGGCGTGGTCAGGAGTCACGTGTACCCATGACGGACATTCGATAATGCTCCATGAGCCTTCTGCGCGAATAATGCCTTCCCGTGTAATGCCCTTGTCAAGACACACTATGTCGGGGATGTTGAATGCGAGCTCATGATAGGGTGTGATGTTTTGGAATTGTCTCCACCCGTCAGCATTGCGGTAAAGCTCTACCGATTTTTCCGGAACTTCAAGGATACACTTGTCAAAATATATTCCTAAAAATGCATCTGACCCTACTTTCGGGGGTTCATTTGCATGGCATATGACAGTCTCTACCGGCAACATGCCAAATGGGTAAGATTCGGTAGCAAAAGCCCGGTCGCCGATGTAGCCCACGTTTTTACCCAGCTCCACGCTTTTTAACGATTGGTTTCTGCTGAATGCGCCTTTTTCTATCTGCAAAATGTTGTCGCCGATGATGATTTTTTCGAGATTGGTGGCGCAAAATGCTCCTTCGTTATCTCCTTCACCGCCAAGCACCAGGTCCATCGATTTGGGAAACTCAAGAGTACCCGTGATGTTGCATGTCGAAAATGCGGCTCTTCCTATATATTTTACATTTTCGGGTAGTTTTAATCCTCCTCCTAAAATTCGGGAGTTTTTGAATGCCGAACCGGAAATGGTGGTCACACTTTCAGGTATGTTGACCGACGAAAGGAATCTTATTGACTGAAAGGCTGATATGCCTATCTTTTTTATCCCTTCCGGTAAAGTAAGGTTGGTGCCTTGTGAAAACCCGAGAGTCGAAAATGCGGCGTCAGGGATTTCCGTAATACCTGTAGGAATCACAATGTCTCCTGTAAGGTCGTGACCGCAACCGTCAAAGGCGTGGGAACCTAAATATTCAATTTTGTTAGGTACATTAAAGGTTCCTGTCGCGCCTGTCGCGCCCTGAAAAGCGCCGTCGCCGATATATTTTATAGTGTTAGTCAGTTTAAATTCAAAATTGGCGTGGGCATATAGAAATGCGTATTCTGCAATATATTCAAGAGAGTTGGGCAATACGATTGTGCCCTCTTCTCCGATTGATTCAAACACGCGGGTGTCAATCCAAGTCACACTTTCCGGAATAACCAGCGTCGATGTCAACCGCAGATGAGAAAACGCATAAGCACCGATGCGTTTGATTCCGTCAGGAATGATAAGACGGCGAATAGAGCCTTTATTTGAAAACGCGTCGTTAGGGAGCATGTCGTCCATATGACCGTCGGGCCATTCCCAGTAATTTGCACCTTCGACCGGAACTTTATACTCCACATTCACCATTTTTACTTCTTTCAGGTTGACTGCGGTAAGTTCCGACATTTCTTCGCGCATGAAGCGGAAGTCGGCGTCAGTGAGTTGCCCTGTGACTTTGAGGTTTTTTACGGTCGAGAAGTCGGCGCCTGTCTTGGCGAGGCATTCTTTGAGAGTTCCGGCTGTAGGCACGTCGACCACAAGGTAGGAGTTTGCCTCGAAGTCATGGGAGGAGTTGTCAGTTTCCCAGGGGGTTATGTCTTCGCTGACGAGTGAGAGCGAGTAGTCGCCCGACTGCTCCTGCTTGTCGACCTTGAGGGTGAACACATGGAGCTTGCCGGCAGTGTAGGTCATGCCGTCGCTGCGGGTATAATTGTAGGCGGTGCCGTCAATGGTTATGCCTATGGTGCTCTTTCCGGCAGCGACGCTCTGCGGCACGACTACGGCGCGGTAGCTGTCGGTCGCGTCGGGGTTCATTGTGACATGACGGTCAAAGGAGCCGTTGACCGAGGCGGTGCCTGTAGAGATGTCGATGTAGGCTGTGCGCACTGTGTTGTCGACCGTGACTGTGCGCGGCAGCTTTTCCCATTCGCCTTCGGCAAATCCGCTTCCCTGCTCCAGAATCACCTTGACTCCGGCGAGACGATGGCTAAACGAGAGGTTGATGCGTGTGCCCGGGGTGACGCGCGATGCCTTTGCCCATAGAAAGTCTGACGCCTCATATGTGCCCATGTCGCCGTCGGAGCCTGCGATGCTCTGGTCGGCGCTCACTTCAAAGCGGTGAGCCTCGACATCCGACAGTCCGTTGGTAAACGGATAGTAGGCGTAAACGTCGGCCGGTGTCTTGTCGTCGAGCCAGTAGATTGGGGTTGAGGGTGTCCACAGATTGTCGTCGGCGGTGTAGCCGATTGCCACGTTGTTGACCTGATTGCCGGTGAGGGCGAGCTGTCCGGGCTGACCTCCGGAGTAGTTGACCACATAGGCTCCGAACCGGTCACCGTCGGCAAATCCGCTTTCGTCGGCGCGTGATGAATTGTCCTGCTCGATTACCGCACTGAATTCAAATCCGAGTCCTTCGGGTGAAGCCATTTCGGGGCGGTCAAAGTCATCGGAACAGGAGCCGAGTGTCACCGGCAGAAGCATTGCCACCGTGGACAAGGCTATTCCATGATGATGAATTTTCATTGTCAGAAAGTGATGGATGGTTAGTCGTTTATTATCGTTTCAGTGCTTAAAGTTATTGTTTTTATTTTAATTAAATATCAAAAAAATAGGATGAAATGTGTTAAAAATGAGCGCCTTAGGGTAATCCCTAATGATGGTTTAGGGATTGCCCTAAGGCGTGGTTGTGGCTGATTGTATTTCGCCCTTGTCAGGCTGAGAGCGGAATTATTTTTTTACGATTTTCTTGCAGTGACCGTCTGACATCAGGATTATGAATATGCCGCGTGACGGAAGGCTTTCGATTGAGCTGCCGAGCGACTTGCCGTCGACAGTGTATATCTGCGTTACCGTCGCGGGAGTGGCTGACAGGGACGGAGCGGCCGATGTTGAGGCTTTTTCTTTTACCGGGCGGATGGTGATACCTAATTGAGGCGACCCGTAGGTAACCAAAGCCATGTTGCCGTTCATGAGCATGGCGATATTGCCGATGTCGTTCCATTCATCTTCATAGGATTCAAACTCGCAGGTCCCGGTCATGTAGGCTCCCTCTGTGTTGAATGTGTACAGGCGGGCTCCGGTCATGTAGCCGGCGAGAGGGAGGATGACGTGTTTGCCGGTGTCGGGTGAGGTGAATGTTACGGCACATGTGTCGCCATATTGGGCGTTGGCGAAGGTGCAGGCATCAACCAGTTCTTCACATTCGGCAGATGTCGGCATGCGCCATCCGTCGCCGAGCAGCAGCGTGGCGGGGTCGTAGTGTGTGCCGGCTATGTTGTCGGTGCCGAGATCATGACAGGTCCCTATCTCGCCTGCACAGTGGATGTAGGTCGTCCAGTCATAGGTCTCTTTTGTCTCAGTCTCGGCAAAGGCGTAGTAGTCGCCGGCATCAAGAGGGGTGTCAGCTCCGAGATTACGGTCGGCCCAGTCCACGCTTAGACCGAGGTCGACAGCTTTGGGCGCGGTCTCGGCAGCGGTTGCCGGCAGTGGAGTCATGACTGCTGTGACCATCGACACATAGATTATGCCGAGAGCTATGGCGCGTTTTGTCGCTTCAAGCATGGTCTTGGCCCGGAGTTTGCGCAGTATGTTGGCGCGGTGGTATTCGACTGTCTTCTCGCTGATTTGCATTTCTGAGGCAATCTCGCGGTTGCCGGCTCCGGCTGAGAGCCTGCGGAGTATCTCGATGTCTTTTGACGACAGTATGCCTGTCGTGTTTAGCGCCTCTTTGCGCTTTTCGTCAAAAGCGGAGCTCTGATAGCGGTTGCCTTCTGCAACAGTCTTGACTGCGTAGACAAGTTCGTTGATATTGTCTCCTTTCAGCACAATGCCCTCTACATCGGTTTTCATCAGTATGGCTATGTTCCATAGCTCTTCGTGCATGGTGTAGACGACAGTCGGCCGGTAGAAACCTTTTTCCCGCAGGGTGTCTATGAGCGTGATCCCGTCGGTGCCCTCCTTCAGCGAGAGGTCTACGACATACATGTCTATTCCTGTTACTTGTTCGGCGATTGCTATCGCTTGGTCGGCTGTTGTCGCTTTAAGTACCTTGAAGTCGTTTTTTGACATCACGCTCTGAATTCCTTCGAGCACTATGGGATGGTCGTCGACAATAAGCAATGTTTTCATCGTTGTGTTATTGTGAGTGTGAATTTGCTGTTTTGAATTGCAGTGGAGATGTCGGCGTTGAGTATCTCTACACGTGCCCTTAGGGTCTGCATGCCTATGCCCTCACTGTCGGTCGCTTCTTTTGTCACGCCGTCGTTTTCGATGGTGAGCGAGAAGCGTTCGTTGCCGTCAAGGGTAATTGAAATCCGTGATGGCTTGGCATGACGCAGCGCGTTGTTTACAGCTTCCTGGGTTATGCGATACAGTTCATGGCTCTGTTCCGGCGGAAGCGTCTCCCAGTCGTAGGAGCCTTCGTCGGTCAGCACGACAAAGTCGGGACTGTGCTGCCTGTTGAGGCGTCTTACATAGTCCACGAGCAGGGAGGTAAAGCTCTGTTCCTTGAATTGCGGCGGCATAAGCTCATGGGAGAGGGTGCGCACCTTACGCGCTATATCCATGATGCGGCTGTCGCGCTCTTCGGGGGTAAGGGTGTCGATTCCAAATTGTAGCCCTACCAGTTCGCCCGCCACGTCGTCGTGGAGCTCGCGCGCCATCCTGCATCGTTCCTGCTCAAGTCCGCGAAGATACTGGAGATGTTTTTCCCTTTCCATGCGCAGGCTCTGGCGGCGACGCATGTTGACGGCAATCAAGATGACGATGATGACGATAAACAGGCATCCTGTCGCGATGGCGGCAAGTGTGCGCTGTTTCATCGAGAGGCGTTCAATCTCGATTTCTTTGCTGTAAGTGTCATAGCGCACCGCAAGTTCGCTTAACTCGGCGTCAATGTCCGACTTGCGTATTGAATCAAGAGCGTCGTAGGCTTTCAGCATGCGCCGGTATGCGCCCTTGTAATCGTTCATGTTGGCGAGACATTCGGCACGCTCCGTCAATATTATTTCGGGCGATTTGCCGTGGGTGCCGAGAGAGTCTATCAGGCAGAAGGTGTCCCACTGTTCCCGGTATTTTTTCTCTTTTGCTAAAAGCCGTGACTTTGCCGTCAGGACGGCTACGGCACTCTGATGGTAGGGAGGGAGTCCCGAGGCGGCATTCTCCATCTCTGCCTCGCAGCGTTTTGCCGCATAGATTGAGTCAAGAGCGAGATAAGACGAGAAAAGCGGGGTGAGAAACTTTATCCTGTAGACAGGGTTCATTTGCCGTGAGACGTTTAGACGCTCATTAAGGAAGTCGATGGCTTCTGCGTATTGACCTGACCGCTCGTAGCATGCGCCGATTGATGCTGCCGCTGAAATCATGGCTGTGGTGTCGGCAAGGCTCTCGGCGAGCGAGAGCGCACGTTGCTCAAATTCAAGGGCTTCAAGAGGGTGTCCCGACTCAACGTAGATTATGCCCATCATGTCTGACAATGTCTGTTCCATCTCGATATTGCCCTCGTCACGTGCAAGTTCGATTGCCTCGGCATAATATTTTTTTGCTTCGTCAAAGCGCCCCTTTCGCCTGTTGCTGACACCCTTCATCTCAAGTGCCTGCATGACGCCCTCGCTTATGCCGCTTTTCTTGCTGAATTCGGATAACGTGTCGGAATATGCGAGTGCTGCATCCACATTCCCGGAATTAGCCATCGCCACCATGCGTTCAATCATGAGATACACTCTTAGAGTGTCGCTCATCGTGAAATTTTCAAGCAGCGAGTCGCTCGCGGCTATAGCCTCTTGGAATTTTCCGGTTGCTCCAAGTTCGTAGACGATTCCATAGGCATTCTCTTCTTCTGACGCCGTAATTACCGGACGTTTATTACAAGCAGAAAAAATGACTATTGATAAAATGTTGAATATTAGGAATGAAACTTTATGTGTCGACATAAAACAGTTGTAGATTGTGATGAATGATAGTTATAAATAAAATTTAATTTTGCGCATAAAGTTATAGCTTTAAAGTTTTAAAAGCAAGTGAGACCCCCAAAAAAGTGTGTGTATTATCATTCATCAGCTGCTCTGCGTCTGCGATAGCGTGTGATAAATCATTGACAAAACAGATATGATGCTTCTGCGGACAATCCCTCGTTCGTTGCCGACAGGTATTTCGGGAAATCCTACGGTTGGCGCGCATGCGACAACGGATGGCATCTTCCTCCGGCTCCACTTTGTGATTGGGATTGTGTTTGGAAATTTTTGGGAAAATAGCATTAATACAAATAATTTCAAAACATTATTTGGAGTTGTGGTTAAAGTTGTATATTTTTGTGAAAATCGCTTAAATCACATTAAACCAATATTATCATGCAACTCTCCCTAAAAATTCTTCCAATCGTAACAGGATGCATTGTTTCTGCATCGATTACTTGTAATTCTCAAATCAATCTGTCTTATGACTATGATGCCTCCGGTAATCGTATAAGTCGTACAGTAACAGTGGCTCCTTCAAAACCAATGCAAAATAAGGAGCGTTTTTGTATTTCAATAAGTATATTGAAAATTTCTATAAATCTGAGATGAATTATTTGAACAATAAGAGAGGGTGGGATTTTGATAATCCTCTAATGCCGAAAAGAGAGTGGAATAAACATAAATATGTGGATTATGAAGAATTTAAATGTGAATTTTCAATATATCATTTTGGCTTTTAAGCGTATGGGACGATTGCATGTGCAAAATTATATGTTCATGATATTGCCTTTTATAAGCTTGCAATGTTGTTATGGTGGTTGGAATGACGAGAGGGAAGAAAGCAAGTTTATATTTGAAGTGGTAAATAATAGTAATTACGAGATATGGATTACAATTTCCGAATTTTTTCCTGATACGAAATTGCCTGCTCCATGTGGTTATACATGGGAGGTGAAACCGAAGTCAGATATAGAATATGCCTATTATATAGGTCGCGATGAAATATTTGAATTATGCGATAAGTTGCAGGTATTCTTTCTTGATGTAAAGGAAGGAATGCCATATGACGATAGTCTTGTATTGCAACGGCGTGAATATACTCGTGAGCAGCTTGACTCATGCGGATGGGTGATTGTGTATGAATAGTGGCGCTATTTGACATGACAGTGAAGAATCAAGATATCGCATTACTGGACTTGGGCATTGACAGTTCGGTTCTGAATGAGGAACTGACGATAATCAATTGCCGGATAGAAAGATTGTCGTTGTCGGCGGTGAATTTTCAGAAGAGGGTCACCATAGACAGCTGTATTATCGGGGAACTGAATCTTTGCGCAACCTGGCTTATCGGCGGATTGACTTTTTCGAGAAATATTGTACACTCGGAGGTTTGGTGGGAAGACGGAGGTCATAACGAATCAGAGATTGAAGTATCATATAACATTTTCAATGGATTCGTCGGGTCGATTGATTGTCAGTTTGGCTCCATGGTCACTGTTCATGACAATATTTTTAAACTCGGTTGTGACTGGTTTCTTAAAGATGGAGTCGGCGACAATTATTTTGATGGAGGATATTGCTTTCATGATAATATAGGGAGGACAGATGTGTACTTTTGGTATTATCCGTTAAAGACGAGACTGATAGAACTGCTAAATGAATCTATTGCTACATCTGATAAAAGCAATACTTTGGAAATAAGCATATTGAAGGATAGCGTCGGAGTTTTGTGTTTAAAAATCGGCAAAGAGTTATATAGGCTTGACATGTTGCAAAATATCTTTCCGCCTATTGATGACTGCAAGATATATTATAGTGTGGTCAGTATTCTGCAACAATATTTCCAATCAATAGAGGCGAAAAATTTGAGTTTGCCGGGAAATACAGCAGTAAAAGTACGTTGCGGAGACTTGAATACACTCGTGACTAATGCGTTAATAAATATAAGTTAGATGGTTAGAGCTTTTTGGAAATTAAAGACTTTGTGGATAAGTGTGGTGGCGTTGTTGCTGCTTTCAATCGATTGTATCCGTGAAGAAGATGTCACCGCTCCGGTAGCCGGGATTGAAGTAATGCTGAGGAATAATTCAACGAAATTTCCGGAATATTGTGATGACACTTGTCCGTCAAATGCGCTGGTGATAATGATGCTGTTGGATTGGGATGGATATGATATAAGAAATAGCGAAACTTGGTATAGTTTTATTTTGCCTGATGCCATGACAGGTATCCGGGTTACGGCAATAGATGTCAAGGGCAATAGGACCGTTATGAAAGATTTTAAAAGTCTCGTTACCCTTTCCCAAAATACGATGGGAGTAATTGATTTTGAATTTGATGAGAGCGGTGAGCGGTTTACACAGCCGATACGATATGTGCCCTATGGAAAGGAGTTTTATCTTGTCTATCTTCCTGATGGGGAGCCGCTCACGGGGATTTACCGCTTTGAAGTGATGTTGATGTTTGAAAGCGGAAGAGCCCTGGTGGCGATGTCAGATAGTATAAATTTAGTAAATCCTTCATGATTATGCGACGTGTATTTGTAGTGGCTTTTTGGATGTTATCGGCATTACTGATGGCGGTCACGGCATCGGATAATGAGCGGTCTCGATATGACAGATATGGCGTCTATTATAGCCTTGGTGGTGGACGATCGATAAATCCCGGTGTTTCGAGTGTTTCAAAATGTATGTTGACCGATATTAGTGAACCGGTGTTCGTGTTGGATTTTGGATTTTTTTGGTTCCCGTCACGACACTGGGGAGTTAATGCCCGATTTGATATAATGGGTTACGCCGGATCTTCACAAGGAGAACCTCCTGTTGGATGTTTTGGCTTTGATCGAGGGTATGTTGAAGCAGCAGATGACAATTCTACGAGTCAGGCTCATTTTACTATTGCCCCGGTTTACCGCGTGGCAATCAAGCGGGTGATGCTGACCGGAGAGTTAGGTTTAGGTGTCGTGATGCGGGTTGATCCTCATAGTTTTGAGTTTTTGTGTAAAAACGATGGTACTAATTATGTGAGACGCATGTCATCTACTGTAGATGGTTCAGATTTCTTTGCAATAGTCCCGCGTATATCGGCAATGTATTTTGTCAGTAACAAGATTAATCTCGCAATATGTGCCTCAGTAGGGTGTTCCATATCTATGGGAACTATGAAATTCAATTATTCGGTAACTGATGCGTACAAGGGCACGGTAATCGATTCGTATAGCGAGTCGATTCATGCTCCAAGGATGTTTAGTGCGACAGTAGGTCTGGTATGGAGCTTTAATTCCTGGCGTAGGTCAAAGAAGTAATCGGGGTTATGCGTCGGAGGTGGTGCGGGCGACCGCTACCTTGTCGATGCGCGCCCGGTCCATGTCGGCTACTTCGAGGCGGAAACCGTGCCATGTTATCATGTCGCCTTCAGCCGGTACTTTTCTCATCGTTTCGATTATCAGTCCGCCGATGGTGGTATAGGAGGCGGGCTTGTAGAGGTCTTCCATCCCGAAATATTCCATGAAGTCGTAGACCGGACACTGCCCGTCGACGAGCCATTCATCAGTGTCGGCGCGCTTTACTATCATCGGCCCGTCGTCGCCCTGAGCGATGTTTCCGATAAGACCGTCAAGGATGTCGCGGAGAGTTACGATGCCTTGGAAATTTCCATATTCATCATATACGAGTGCCGAGTGTTCACAGGAGCTCTTGAATGTCTCCAGCGCATCATAGAAAGTCATGGTGTCGGGCATGCATAACCCGGCTGTCAGCTCTTTTTCGATATTGAAATCGGGCGAGCCGAGTGATAAAATAAGCTGCTTTAATGACACTACGCCACATATTTCTTCTTTCTCGCGGTCAAACACGGGATAGGTTGAATGCAGGTCGGCGGCAAGCACCTTGCGTATACTCTCCTCGTCCATGCCGACGGTAAGCGACGCCACATCCTTGCGGCAGGTCATGATGGCGTCGATGCGGCTGTCGCCCATCACGAGTGCGCGCTCCATGATATCCTGTTCTACTTCTCTCACCTCGCCGGCGTCGGTGCCTTCCTGTATAAGCGACTTGATTTCCTCCTCGGTCACTTTCGAGGAGCAGCTGCCTATGTTGAGCACCTTCACGAGAAGGGAGGTCGATACGGATAGCAGCCACACTACGGGATAAGTGATTATAGATAGCAGTTGCATCGGCCCTGCCACGGTTTTGGCTATGGTGTCGGCTCTTCCAAGTCCGATGCGTTTCGGCACAAGCTCTCCCACTACGATTGACAGATAGGTCACTATTGCCACAATCGCTATCTTGGACAGGTTCATGGCGAGCTTGGGAGCTACGCCCAGTGAGGCGAGGTAATTGCCGAGGTCGGTGGCTATGGTGGCTCCGGAAAAAAGACCGGTGAGGATGCCGATGAGGGTTATGCCTATCTGTACGGTCGACAGGAAGCGGTCAGGCTCTCCTTGCAGCTTCAAAGCCGTGGCGGCATTGCGGCTGCCATCCTTGGCATCAGCTGTCAGCTTGGATTTACGGGCGGAGATAAGGGCTACCTCCGACATTGAGAACACACCGTTGAGTAGAATCAATGCGATGATTATAAACAGATCGTACATAATTACAAAACAGGCTTTATTTCACTCTATACGATAATAACCATTTATTAGCCGTCATTGTTTGAGCGTCCAAGCCGGAGCTTGTTTATAGACCTCTCATTATCGGTGCTAAATTTCCGTATATGGCAACAATTGGAGTAATATAGGCATTGTTTAATGTCATTATGAGTGTTAACTTTGTAAGTTAAACTGGTGTCATATGGCAGAATCCAACATACAAATAAAGTCACTCCTATGGGATGAATTGACTACCGCTAATTGGGACGTGATATATAAAGATTGTGGCGTATCCCTTATAGAGGGTGATGCGTCATTTCCTGCACTGACAGGCATTTATGAGATTAAAATGGTTGCAATTCTCATTTGTCTGAATGGCGGGCTTACCTTAAGTAATTCTAATTCTTCTTTTGAGATTAAAACGGGTGATGCCTTGGTCTGTTTACCTGGTACTATTTTACAGTATGAAAAATCTTCATTAGATTTTCGATATAAAGTGCTTTGTCTTTCACCGGATGTAGTTGCCAAACACTCGGCAAAGAAGGGCTATTTTACAAAATTTTCCAATAGAAAGACACCATTTGTCAAAATCCACTTTGACAATCTGATGTTAAGCCTGATTGCTGCATATTATTCAATCCTTGAAATCAAGATAAAAGAGGATGACCTTACCGATCAGGATATTATTGTGTCAAATATAGTGGGTTGCCTGCTTTTAGACATCCTTAAAAGGATACCTAATACACCTTCAGTAGAACCAATAAGACAGACACAGGGATATAAATATGTGATTTTTCAGAATTTCATACAATTGGTGACCAAGGATAATGGAGTGCTCCGTTTCGTAAAAGAGTATGCAAGTAGATTAAATATATCACCCAAGTATCTGTCGGTTATCTGCCGTGAATCAAGCGGCAAATCGGCAAGCGAATGGATAACTGAAATACTCAACATGGAGATTGAGAGAATGTTGCGCTATACCGATCTTTCGATGAAAGAGATATCAGTATGTCTGGAATTTTCCAACTGTTCAGTATTCTCAAAATATATAAGACAGCATTTCAATATGAGTGGAGTGGAATACCGCCGTTACCTCCGTAGTCAGTCGCAAAACTTATAAAACTGAAAAATATCAAGAATATCGGGATGTCATGTATGAGTGACATCCCGATATCGCTTTAGTATTATATTTTTGCCGTTGCAGCACGATAATCGACGATATGTATGCGAAGCTGTGTCTTTGCTTCAATAAGGCTGCTTCGTGATGTATGCCACTGAGCCTGAGTGTCAAGAAGGTCGTTTATGGTTGCAAGTCCGAGCCTGTACGATTCTGTGGTTGAGGCAAGCGCGGCTTCCGCTTGTCTTAGGGAAGTCTCGGCTGAGTGTACCAGTTCCTCCCCGGTGCGTACATTGGCAATCGCCTGTTGCACCTGCAATTCAAGCAGTCGGGTATTCCTGTCGAGATTTAACTTTGCGTTATTTACTTCCATCCGGGCATATTTAACCATTTTCACGCCTTTGCCCCAATTGAATAGGGGGACTTGCAAAGACACCATGATATTCCAGCCATCTGTATTTATTTTGTTGGAGACCGGAGCATAATTACCATTGGCATCTTGCTGCATCATGTCAAGTTTTATATTGCCCATTGCACTCCACCCCGCTTGTAATCCGATTTGAGGAAGGAAATCAGCTCTTGTCACATGTACTTGTTGACGTTTGGCTTCAATGTCGGCGCGAAGCAACTGCATCTCAGGTCTGGACTCAAGATTATAGTCTTCTAAATCCAACGCTGTTTCTACCGGAATGTCGGAATCCTCCACCGTAAGTGGGGTGTCAAGGTCTAAGCCAAGAGCGTCGCATAACGCCATTCGGCATAGCTCCACTCCATTGGTGACTTGTTCCTGCTGGTATTTAACCTGTCCCTGGCGTGCTTCGATTCGTAGCAAATCATTTTTTGTCGCCATTCCCGCCTCAACTGCTGCTTTTGTCTGGTTATATGCCGTATCAATCTGCGCCCGATAGCTGTTCATCATTTCAAGTTTTGATAAAACAGCTACATAGCTCCAGTAAGACGTTTCCGCATTAGCTATTATTTTTATGCGTATCTGTCTCAATTGCTCATTAGCAACAGTTTCTCCTATGCGGGCGAGCTTATTGGATGCAATGATTTTACCTCCGACGAAAATAGGCTGTGTCAGGTTAATGCCTGCCATATATACACCGCGCATACGGAGCGACATGCCCATGTCAGTTTCGCTGTCAGGCAGTCTCCACATGCCGGTCACACTCCCGGAAAAGCTGGGAAGGTAGCCGGTCTTGGCAACCTGCCTGTTCAATCTGGATTGTTCAACCGCATTTTTTGCAGAGACTAATTCCTCAGAGTTCTCAAGAGCAAGGTCAATTGCCTGCGATACATTCAACGTAATAGCTGATAGACTTTCTGTAACAAGCAAAGCTGCTGTCACCAAAGTTATAATCTTAAATAGTCTCATCTTTTTTTATCTTGAAGAAAATTGAGTAAAACAGCGGAAGAAGCATAAGGGTTATGATTGTTCCGACAAACAAACCGCCGATAACAGTTACAGCCAAAGAGCCATACAATGCATCGGTAAGCAGAGGTATCATTCCCAGAATAGTAGTAAACGATGCCAGCATAACAGGACGTACACGGCTCAAGGTCGCTGTTATCACCGCATTATATGGCTTGACATGTTCCTCTGTTTGAAGTCGATTGATTTCATCAACCAAAACTATTGCATTTTTTACCATCATTCCGATCAGACCCATGCAGCCAATCTGGGCAATAAATGTGAACGGGGTATCGGTAAGCAACATCAAGGGTACTATACCGCACATCACGAACGGGAAACAGATAATTATTACAAAAATCTTTTTCCAGTTGTTGAATAAAAGCAGCAGCACGATAAAAATCATCATAAGAATTATAGGCAGCTGCCCCATAAGCATATCTGATGCTTCTCCCGATATTTCGTTTTCACCGACATATCTCATCGAATATCCCGGAGGCAGGGGAATAGCCTCAAGCTGTTCGGAAATATCTGCAAGTACTTTTTGGGGAGTGGCTTCAGGATTGAAGGGGTCGGGGTCGGCTTCTGCCTGAATTGTGCGCTGTCCATTATATCGGAAGATGTATTCATCGCGATAGTTGAGTGACGCACTGTCAACTACATTACCCAGCAATGTTGTGCGAAACATGTTGCTGACTATTTCATCGGGAACCGTCGCGCCGGTCAGTAGTCCTTGCATCTGAGACGGGTCAATGTTGATATTGGCGGTTGACCATACAGGAATGGATGTAAGCGGAGTCGTATTAGTGCCGTCGCTATTGCGCATCGTCAATCGTATAGGGAGGATATTATCGCCGTCATTTATCACGCCGATGGGGTATCCGTCAGTGGCGGCTTGTATGGCATTGCCAATATCACTTCGGGTTACACCGGCACGCTGAGCGTCGGCATGAGAAAAAGCAAACTGAATGTTGGGCGATGAGGCATTCCAGTTGTTTTGAACCGAATATGCGTCAACATACTTGCTGTTGCGCATGATATCCTCGGCTTTCTGTGACAACTCCTTCAGCACCTGAATGTCAGGTCCGGAAAACTCAACTTCAACTGTATGTGACGATGAGATGGAGAAATTATACTTTCGGGTCCTGATATAGGCATCGGGAGCGATATCGCGCAGTTTTTCTCTTACTTTGTGATTCATCTCCTGCATAGTCTTGTAATCCTTACAGTCAACGATGAGCTCCGCGTAATTATCGCCCGATGTCGGCATGGGACGCACAAAGCAATATCGTGCAGGCGCTCCACCGGTGCTCACTATTACACGGTCAATTTTGTCCATGTGGCTTACGGAGTCAGCAAGTTGCCTTATTCGCTCATCAACTTGGTCAGCATCATCTGTTGCGGGAAAGTAGCACTCGACGACAAACTGCTTGTAATCAAAGTCAGGAAAAAACACAGCCCTTACTCTTGACATGCCTATAAAGGAGATAATAAGGATTGCAACTGCCCCAACGATAGAAACGATTCTGTGCCCGATTATGAATTGTAATATCTTGCGTATTGTCCTGTAAAGTACGTTGCCATAGATTTCTGTTTCCTTTTCGCTTTTCTTTTTAGGCCCTAACCAGAATTTTGAACAGAAAGGGACTTGGATTAAAGCCAGAATCCAACTTGCCAACAGGCTTACGCAGATTACGATGAACAGGTCGCCCGCAAACTCTCCGGTCGATCCGGGAGTAATGTAAATCGGCAAAAAAGTACAGGCGGCTATAATGGTTGCTCCAAGCAGGGGCATCGCTGTGTTTTTGCCAATTCGGTATAGGTATTTGTTCTCAGGTAATCCTTTTGCCCTGTCGCTGAGAATGCCGTCCATGATAACCACGGAGTTATCGACAAGCATACCCATAGCCACAATAAATGCGCCGAGAGATATGCGTTGCAGTGTTGTTCCCGCAGCCGATAGTATCGGAAATGAAAGAGCTACTGTCAAGACAAGACCAAATCCGATAATAACTCCGGAGCGCCACCCCATGGTAAACATCAGGAGAAACACCACAATCAGTACCGATTCAAGCAGGTTAAGCATAAAGCTTTCCATTGCTTCATCTACCTTATCGGGCTGAAAGAAAATCTTGTCAGTCTCCATCCCTACGGGGAAACGCGTCATTACCTCGGCTAATTTAGCGTCGACAGCTTTGCCGACATTGGGAACGATAGCCGTATTCTCAAGAGTAATGGCTATTGTTAGTGCCGACTGGTTGTTGATATATACTGAATTAGTTCGTGGCGATGCATACTCGCGTGTTACTTTGGCGACATCTCCAACTCTGACTTTTTTCCCTTCCGGAGTGCTTAATAAGATATTTTTAATATCGTCAATATCCTTCACGCCCTCGGTGACTTCCATCGTCAGCCTTCTCGCGCCAGACCGAACTCTACCGGCATCGACCGCTCCGGTTGCACTTTGCAGGCTCAACATCAATTGAGTGGGAATCAATCCATTTGATTTGATAAACTCAGGCGTGAATTCAATATTTATTACTTCACTTCGAGTGCCACCGATGTTGATGCGTTTTACGCCCGGAACTGTCAGCAACTCGCGTCGCAATAGTTTGGCATATTTTTCCAGCTCTTTAGATGTATATCCATCTCCATAGAAGGCATACAGCAACCCATATACATCCATCATGTCATCTACCACAATCGGTTCCATCGCGCCTTGTGGTAACTTCAAGGATACATCCGCGACTTTACGGCGAACCAAGTCGAAATGCTGTTCTATTTCAGATAGCGGAAGTTCTTTTACAAACTCTACACTGATGATGGCATGACCGGGTGTTACATCTGATTTTATTTTATCGACATTGGGCAGCGTACGAAGGGCATCTTCAATAGGCACTGCCACATCAAGCTCTACGGTCGTAGCATCTGCACCCGGATATAGGGTAACCACGCTGACCTGTTTGATAGGTACGGCGGGGTCCTCAA
The DNA here is from genome assembly GCA_910578835.1 of uncultured Muribaculum sp. Lineage (GTDB taxonomy): Bacteria > Bacteroidota > Bacteroidia > Bacteroidales > Muribaculaceae > Muribaculum. Next base: position 6,098 of record CAJTSK010000022.1, on the reverse strand, counting down.
GTTTAGGCATCCGAAGATAACTGAGCACTCCATATAGAATAATACCTGCCATAAGCGACCAGAAAAGAGTAGGCCGCTTGACAAAAAATTGAGCTAACTTTTCCATTATAACAGATTACCGGGATTAGTGTCAGATTCAGTCTGAAGTATATTCACTTTTTCACCATTCACAAGATGACGCACTCCTGTACGTATAATAATGTCTTTAGCCGTAATCCCCGACACTACGTTAACAACACCGTTTTCACCGGTTCCTTCGGTTGTGATTTCGGTGGCATTGATTATGGAGTCGGAGGGATTTACAACCCACACATATCTGTGTCCGTCTTTTTCAAATACAGAACTTAACGGGATGTTTACTCCTCGTTCATTGCTGGCGTGACTGAGTATGCTGACCTTGATGTTCATGCCGGGGGTAAAACCGGAATTAGCAGGAATGCCTAAGCGTAACCGATACAACTGGGTGTTGTCGGCTCTCGGAGTCAGGCTCAACATGTTAAGTGAGACCGGTTTATCAGGAGTTATAGTTGATTCTCCGACAAATCCGATGAAATTGTTACGCGCAGCGTACAATCTGACCGGAAGATCCACTATCGCTTCCAGATTATTATTATCCATAAGCTCGATTATCGGCGTGCCTGCATCAACCATTTCGGAATTTTCAAAGTTTACTTTCGTTACTATGCCTGAGGCAGGTGATAAAAGACGACAATAACTGAGCCTGTTTTCTTCTATCTTCAACTGAATTCCCAATTGGCGAAATCCTGACATCGCTTTCTCATAGTCGTTGTCACTCATGTTTCCTGAGGCATGAAGTTGGGTCAGTCGGTCTGTTTCTGCCTTGAGATTCTCAAATTTCTCGCGTAGCGACGATACTCCGAGGGCATAATCTTCTGAATCAAGTGATGCGATGACTTGTCCGGTCTTGACATGGTCGCCTTCCTTTACATTGATTTTCTCGATTTGCCCGCCAGTCTTAAATCCGACTGAGATAATCCTGCCTTCCTCAACAGTTGCCGGCAGGGTAACCGCTGATTCGATACCTATGGGTTCAGGATAAGTCGTGAATACGTTATGGACTACAGGTGACTGTTGTAGGTGTGCCTTTTCTCCTGCTCCACAAGACGATAGCAGCACAACCAGTGCCACTATTGATAAAATTTTGCTGTATCTCATGATTTTATCTAAATTATTCATTTTTTATTTAGAAAATATCAGATGCCCCTGCCTGAATAAATGGGGTAAGCGGTTTTGTTAATGACGTTCCATATATCTATTGTATTTGTCATGCCATTTACCCTGTTCACAATATTTATCAATGCACCGGCTTTTACGTCAAGATTCAAGTTGTCAATTATATTATGTAGATATTTCAGTAATGTATGCGATTCTGATTTAATCTTGCAAAATTAGTTAGTTTGCCGGGTATGATAATTTATTAAGGTGTTATCTTCAATAAATCATGCCTAATTGACAATATAAATTCCCGGAAGTCACTGAATAATTTGTCCGTCAAGGGAATAATGTAAAAAGCACTGAAAATCAAGTGATTTCAGCGCTTTTGCTTGGTGACCCCGGAGAAGCTTTGAATATTTCGTCAACTCACTGGAGTTCAATACATTTACTTGTTGGGCAGTCTTTTTTATTGTCGTTAAGTAAGGTTGTGGTCAGTGATATTTGTTTTCAAGATGAGCGACTACCAAATGAATGGTAGGAGCGTGTGAAGTGCGATAGAAAACTCTGGCGAATGATTGATAACCATCAGGCCCAACAATAATATCTTTTGACTCAATGCCAAGTTCTTTAAGTCGATCAATATTATGCTGGTAGAAGTATTCGAACAAGTTCCAACGGTACTGTTCGGGGGCTATACTTTTATGATTTGTCTCTAAGGGCTCCGAGGAACAGATAAATGAAAACACTGCATTTGGGAATTGGACAAACTGTTCAACCAGCCATTGACACATTCTATAGAAAGCCCTTAATCCTAACGGTTCGTCGAGATACAGCTTTTCAATTGCGATGTCTGCGATTTCCAGTTCTGTAAATTCAGGAGGTATCTGAAAGGTGTCAGCCTTCTGGCTGTCTTCATAAAAATTGAGGACAACCACTAAATGATTGCCCTCATTATCGGGAATTAGAGTTTCTACAGATTCCATTATCCGTGAATCAGTGTACGATATTTATCACAGATTTTTTTCATGCGCTCTTTCTTTTCTTGCTGCGCTTCCTTTATGAAAGCGACCAACTCCTTCGAAGGATTGGGGATTCGGATTGTGTTTGTCGTTTCCATATCAATTTATCTTTTAGTTATTGTTTCGCAAAGTTACGACAAATATTTTTGCCACAAATTTTCAAGCACTTAAAAAGGAGCTCTTTGACTTATTCAACGTTTGTGCTGGTTATAATGTTGTAAATAAAGGTAAAGATAGCTCCGCAGAACCTTCTTCACCTCATCTCTTTGATGGTATTCGGCTGACTTGGATCACCAGCTTAGGATATTGTAGTGTATGCCGATACCTATGTATGGTTCAACCTTATTGGGAGTAAGTCCGATGCCAGCCTGCACCCCTATACCCCAGCGTTTGGTCATATATTGCACCTCAGCATTGTTAGACAGCCTCTTTATTGCGTCAGGAACACTCGCCAGCTTCCTTCTTTCTCGCCACGCTCTACATACTTTTTTGAAATAAGCTGGTCAAGCAGTTTTTGAATGGCTGTAATGCTGATGCCGGTTTCTTCTTTCATGTCAGCGAGTGTCAGTGTCGGTTGTGTGCGCATTGCGTTCAGAATTTTAGTATAGTTGGGAGTGCGGAAGGCAATACGCTCTCCGTCATACCACCATACATTTTCATTTTTCTCGCTGACAAACAATACATCATTATACACCTCTGTCGCTACCAGATCGTTGAAATATTTTAGAAATGGACGTATATCCTTGATGTCAGCGTGTGCGCCGTCGCTGGGAACCGGGCCTACTTCGAGATCGGCTTGATGGAGCGCTTCGAGATATTCGCTTTTCTTGCGGCTGCGGACTACAATCATCGGATAATTGTGGCGAGAGAGAATATAATTCACCATTAGTCGGGCGATACGTCCGTTGCCGTCTTCAAAGGGATGGATGCGGATATACCGGTAGTGGAACAACGCGGCCAACTCAACCGGAGATAGTTTTCCCTCCTGTTCAGCGGTGTTGTACCAGTCAACCAAGTCTGCCATAAGTCCGAGTGTTTCTTCCGGCGAGGCATACTCAAATCTGTCACCATATCTTGTGATTACGCTATTGGGGCGTGTCTTATATTGCCCTGCGTGTATAACATAGCTTGTCTGTGCGCCGCCCGGCAAATTACGATAGACTGTGTAATCTTCGCGTAAAAGGGTCTTATGCAATGTCCGTATGAAATTCTGCGTCAACGGTATATCCTTAACGGCGGCTTCCTCTGTCATCATCCGCAGACCGACATTACTTGCTGTCATCTCCTCAACGTCGCGCACATCTGCCTCACCGATTACCTTGCCGAACAGCAACAGTATTTCCGTCTGCCCATAAGTCAGCGTGTTGCCCTCGATATGATTGCTGTTGTAATTGAAATCCACGGTAAAACGACGGCTAAGCCTCTCCCTGTCTTTCTCAGATAGAGGTTGTATGTTCTGCCAAGCGGCAAGCGCCTTTTTGATATTGAGATACTTCATACGGATTTGTGCTATATCCGTGTAAAGTTAATAATAAATCTCGAAAAAGGTTGTATGCATATAACCTTTTGTGTGTTTTTATGAGGTTGTTATTTGAATAGGAAGTATGAGCATACCACTCTCATCCAAATTCTGCGCCAATCTGAAATTTTGACAAAAAAAGAAAAGCGCTGAAAATCAAGTGATTTCAGCGCTTTTGCGGCGATTTGCCATTTTTGATTGTGACCCCGGAGGATTTATCTGTAACGGGGTTAATCTCCTTGTCTATCAATGTTTTAGAATCCTTAAAAATCGTGGATGTTCTCTTTTGCACACCCGGAAATTTCAATGTTCTTCGTATATCTACAACTCAAAAATAGACTATAAAAGTCTGATTCGAGGTTGTTTTCAGTGTTAAAAATTCCCTTTCAATCCTGTTATTGAATGTCTTTGACAAACACCCAGTGCCCCGTCTTGGAATGACCGAGCCATGCAATACTCCACTCTTTCAACCGTCGTTTGATGGTACTCTCCGAACATCCGGCAATACGAGCCAACTCAGCGCGACTGATTTCATTGTTTTCTTTGATAGCTTTGATGATGGCTTTCTTTTGAGGGTCAAGTTCTTCTTTTAGAGGGTCAGGCTGACCCTCTAAATTGGTTTGAGGTTCATTTTGAGGGTCATTTTGTATTTTTTGAGGTTCATTTTGAATGTCATTTCTGTTAGTGTGACGTTCATAATACAAGGTTTTACCCTTCAAAGTCAATCCGTATCTTTGATTCGGAGCATTAGGACTGTCGGGATTTTCAAGTGCAACTAAACCTTCCGATATTGCAGGTTTTAGATAAGTTTTAGTAAATGAAAATCTTGATTTAAACCTCATTATTTCAAGCATATCATATAGAGATAACCAATCTTCTCCTATTATTCCAATTAGTTTTAATAGAGACATTTTGATTGTCCTATCCTCTCTTGTTAAACTTGCTGCAGCCGAACCTCTACTTGTACTATTACTTGTACTATTACTTACTACTACTGTGTCTTTGGGACGCATAAAAGTAATTTTGACAACAGTACCGTCACAATAGAATTCCGGAGCAGGCAATCCAGCACCTTCACATTGTCTTGCCATCATTGACAGTCCACGCCCCCAATGTTCGATGAGTCCGGCAAGATACATTACATTGGCAATTACCGGATTCGGAGGCATTGAGGTATTTTTACGATCTTCTTCCTCCTTACGCATCAGCGTGTTTGGCGAGATTCTGACCGGGAAGCGACCAGCATTCTCAATTACTATACAGTCATCGTAAATCGCAATACCCACAGTGGCAATCTCATATCCCCATTGCATATGACAGTATGCATTGACAACAGCCTCACGCAAAGCATCATACGGAATCTCAAGATTATCCTCTCTGTAAAGGCGATTATGCGTTGTCCCTGAAAGGTTGAGATGCTTGAAGAAGAAAGCCATAGCCGCATCCACCAACTCAAAGATATTACCTTCATGTTGTTGGTTGTCGATGAAATATTGCTTGCTGGCCCCTTTGAATCGCGCAAGGCGTAACCTGCATTGTGGATAATCAGAAAAAACTTTCCCGAACAATACAGCCGCTGAATTGCACACAGCTCCGTCTTTAGTCAGATTGAGCCGTGACAAAGCGATGGGCACAGTATCATTAAGGGCATCGTTTGATAGCCGGCCACGCCTTACGGCACTCTGGATTACATTTTGAATAAGCTGTCCGTCAAGGTCTCCGATGGTCAGCTGTTGATTCACCTTAGATTCCCATTTATATTTCAATCCGTGCTGAAGCTCATGAAGCCGGATGAATTTCTCGCGGGGCATGACACTTGTCACACTGTCGTGTCTGCGATATGGTTTGCCGTCCCACATATAAGGCTTGTCCGTTTCCAATCCATCTGTCTGGAATACTATGACATACTTGTCGGAATTGTCAACTGGAACATATATCGGTTGAATGTCAACAGCTGGATCGAATTTATTGATTGCCTCCCCGATCTCACGGGTAGTCTTGTCGCCAATTTCCTGTCCGATGATTTTGCCTTTGTTCGATACCCCGAACACAACAGTACCCCCAGAGCCGTTGATCATACCGCATAATGTCTCCATACCACGGTTAAGCTGTCCTGTGGTTTCCTTAAACTCAACGTCAACGCCTTCATGGTTTTCCGCCAAATGCTGTATGTAGTCTAAATCAATCGCCATGAATTTAGTAATATTGCAGATGCAAAGTTACGAAATTAGATTGATATTCAGGGCATAATATAGCATAAGCATGATGTATTCTGGGGGCAATGCATATGTAGTATGACAATAGCTATCTCTCCAAATCCGCTGACCCCAAATCGGCTCAGTAGAAAATCAGTGGGGATAAGCATAAAGGTTTGCAATACGGAA
>CAJTSK010000021.1 GCA_910578835.1 uncultured Muribaculum sp. | reverse complement strand
TGGATGTAGTCTCATCAACCGAAACCTTATGCCCTTCCTTCCCTTGCCTGTTTTCTTCGCCGTCCTGTTCCTCTTGCTTTGGTGTCAATTCTGCGGTGATCTTGCGGTCGAGGGCGGCAAGGTCGGATTTGAGGCCTTTCAAATCCTCTTCCTTTCCCCATGTCTTGGCGATGATGGCTTCGAGCTGGGGAACGTCGGCTTTGAGTTTGGCGGTTCGTTCCTCATACTGGGCGATGATGCCGGGTATCTTCTCCAGAGCGTTGACGAAGTTAATGCAGGCGGCATGGGTGTCCGACATTGCGATGAAGCCGTTGTTGTACTTATATTTGTAGTTGCCCTCGACTTCAAATCGGTTCTGTACGGATTCCTTGCCGTCAACAACTGTGCGCTCCGAGATAATGCTGATGGGAAAGCCATAGATTTCTCCGATGCGCTTGTACTGACCGTGAGTGTTAGTTTTCAGAGTCAGACCTTGCAGATGGATACCCATGTTCTGCTCGTCACGGAGGTTGCAGGTGTCGATAGTGAGATTGTTGACGGGGTTGCCGTCCTTGTCTCGTCTAACTACCGATTGATACCGGGCGGCATCCTCCTTCATACGACTGATTGCCGCCTCGTTGTTGGCAATGTCGTGGCTTATGGTCTGAAGCCTGAACTTGGAGTCGGAAATGCCCTTGTTGTGGGCTTTGCGCTCAGACTCCAGTGCCGCGATGCGTTTTTCAAGTTTAGCCTTTTCGAGAAGGTCAGTGTTGCCACTGAGGATAGCCATGTACTCCGAGAAGTTAATACCGTTTTTCTCATCCATTGCACCCTCGTCGATGGTACGCGCTCCGAGTGCGCCGGATTTGAGCTGGTCGATGAATGTCGCCTTACAGTGAAGAAGATTGAACTTGTAGGAGTCCAGAGATTTCTCCACCGCATAGATGATAACATCAACCTTATTATCAGCATATAACTTGGCGATCTCGTTTCCGGCTCGTATGGCTCTGCCATCCCTCTGAGTTAAGTCAGAGGGACGCCACGGCGTATCCAAGTGATGAATACAAACCGCTCTCTGTTGGGCATTTACGCCTGTTCCGAGCATTGAAGTCGAGCCAAACAATACTCTCACATCGCCGCTGTTCATAGCCTCGATGACCGCTTTCCTTGACCTCTCTGTCTTACACTCCTGAATGAAGCGTATCTCATGCGCCGGAATACCATAGTCCTCTATCAGCTTTCGCTTGATTTCGGAATAGACATTCCATTCGCCGGGCTTGTAAGTCCCGAGATCACTGAAAACAAACTGTGTGCCACGTTGAGTATCATACTTACGGTAGTATTCTGCTATCATCTTGGCACAATGGCTTGCCTTGTTGTTCGGGTCATCCTCGGCAATGGGGTCAATCATTCGCATATCAAGAGCCATCTTGCGGGCATAGTCCGTGGCAATGAGCATCTTCGCCTTTTCCTCAGTCTCTGACAGCGGCGCTCTGCCAAGTATAGTGGCGTCGCCACTCTCGGCAAACTTCATCAGTTTCTCAATGAACGCCTCCTGCTGTGGTGTCGGCGGGATATTGTGAAGAATCTCGTTCTTCATCGGACGGTCAACGCCTACATCCTCAGCGGTGCGGTAATCCGTTATCTCATTGTAGAAAGCAGCCAGTTCCGGCACCTTGATGAAGTAGCGGAATCTCTCCTTTGCCACAATATGATTGGTGACATTGAACTCAAAGTCAGTGGTCTTCTTGGCGAAGATTGCCGCCCATGCGTCGAAGCATCGAATCTCCTGTCTTTCAAGCTCATTCGGACGTAGATACTTGAACAGCAGGTACAATTCAGTAAGCGAGTTGCTGATTGTAGTACCCGACAGGAAAGTCGCTCCCAAATCCTTACCGATTCTCTCTTGAATGGTTCGGATAGCGTAGAGAAGATTGAGCGCACGTTGTGAGCCTTCGGAGTTACCCAACCCCGCCACACGGTCATGTCTGGTGTTGAACATAAGGTTCTTGAACTGATGCGATTCATCAATAAAAATGTGATCGATACCCATCTGTTTGAAATCCACAACATTATCCCGATTCTGATCCATCTGGTACTGAATGGTCGCAATCTTTGCTGTAAGGTTCTCCTTACGCTTGATTAGACCTTTGAGCATACCACGGCTGATGTCGTGACCCTGCTGTTTCAGTACTTCGAGATTTTCTTCTACCGTGTCAAGTTCCGCCTGAAGGATTTGCTGCTGCATCTCCGGCGACTGCGGTATCTTGCCGAACTGGTCGTGCGACATTATCACGCAGTCATAGTCGTTGTTCTTGATCTGGTTGAAGAAATTGACGCGGTTGTCAGCCTTGAAACTCTTTTCGTCGGCGAACAGTATCCGGGCATTGGGATAGGCAGACTGATAGGTCATGGCTATCTCGGCTACATTGGCTTTCAGACCGATAATCATCGGTTTGTGGGCCAGTCCGAGACGCTTCATTTCGTGTGCTGCGATGCACATTATCAGCGTTTTACCCGTTCCACAGGCTAAGCGAAAAGTGCGAAACCATATAAAGATATGGAATCTTCCTAAACGCTCGCCACCGAACCGTACGTACTCGTCTCCGAGTATACGGCTCTCCATGTTTATCATCAGTCTATTTTCTTCCATGAATCTTGCGGTAACAGTTTTCACATACTGCCAAAGTCTTTCTTTTGCGAGCAATCATGAGTTTTTCCCATTCCTGCTTGCCATTCAAGTCCTTTAGCTTGCGGACGTGTATCATTTGCAGGTTGTCCGTAGCTCCACAATATTCACACTTGCAGGCTTTAAGTCGAGCCATAAGGCTTGTACTTTGCATCCCGCGATAACTGGGAAGATTGTCAGCATCGTCTATACGAGCGTCCTTTCTTCTGCCAAACCCACCATGATAGAGTTCCCTTTCTTTCTTCACTCCTTTCACCTCATACTGAACACGAAATATCTTGTCCCGTGTATAAGAGTTGATTATCTTCCTTACGGTAGATTCATACTTGGATGAGAAAGTCTTGTATAAACTCTCTTTCATGATTTGATAGAAACTGTTGAGGATACTGACATTGTTCGCTATGCAGTAGTAATTGTAGATGCCACGGATTTCCGAATTGTATCTATTCAGAATTTCAAGGTCATCGTTACTACGCAGGTAAGGGCGTGAAGTGGATTCCCATTTTTCTTTGCCGTCCTCAACCACTATTTTCATCGCTTTGTATTCCATGAGTTTATTTTTCATAACCTCCAATGGTAACAGTACGACTGTCTTGTGGTCGAGTGAGCGTTTGGGCATTCCGTTGCTCCCTTTCCTCGTCTTTTCAGACTTGCGGATAGTCACCTCAAATCCGAGAAATTTGGCGTGGTCATGACCATGTGTTATGAGCGTCTTTTCATCTGACAGTTCGAGTTTGAGTTTCTCACAAAGGAATCTCTTGATGTCCGCCTTTATGTTGACACAATCATCTTTACTGCCTATGATACCGATAAGAAAATCATCGGCGTAACGCACATATCTCATACGTCTGAAATCCTCGTCCATGTCCAGAGTTGCAGGATGTTTTTGCATTTCACGGTGCAGTTCGACAATTTCACTGCGCAGTGCCGCTCTTTTCTGCTCGTCTGTCTCGGTTTTCAGTTTCTTTACACGTTTGTCCTTACGGCTTGCAATCCTTTTGTATTCAGGGTTGCGCTTCCGCATCTTACCTCTGTTGAACTGCGAGATATATTCCACGACATATTTGTCCAGCTGGTCAAGGTAGATGTTAGCCAATATGGGGCTGATTATTCCACCTTGGGGAGTTCCGCTGAATGTTTTGTGGAATTTCCATTTCTCCAAGTAACCTGCATTGAGAAATTTACGGATAAGACGCAGGAAGCGTTCATCTGCGATGCGCTTTGAAAGTATTGCAATCATAATATCATGGTCGATATTATCAAAGAATCCCTTGATGTCGCCCTCGATGAACCACCTCGTTCCGTCAAATCCCTCCATGATTGAAGCCATTGCAGTGTGGCAACTGCGGTGCGGTCTGAATCCATGGGAACATTTTTCAAAACTGCCCTCATAAATGGATTCAAGAATCATTTGGATGACTTTCTGCACAAGTTTGTCCTCAAACGACGGTATGCCGAGAGGACGTTGCTTGCCGTTCTTCTTGGGTATGTAAATTCTCTTGGCAGGGTGCGGCTGATAACTCTCATCCCGCAACTTGTCAATAATGGATTGTATGCGTTTGATGCTCATTCCGCTGATGGTCTGACCATCAGTGCCTTTCGTCATGTTGCCAGTTTTCTTTGACATCATCTGATAGGCAAGCGCATACAGATTCTCGTTGAACAGCAATCGGTAGAGCCGTTCAAACTTGTAATTTGGGTTTTGGCTGTGTCCAGCCAGACTGTTTAATACATTCTCTGAATTTCTCATAATGTCTCACACATCATTCGTTAAACATATTAAAGATAACACACTGTCTCCCTTCGCCATGTACGAGGCTTTCCCTCGCTCGGACTACTACAGAGACTCTGTTGCCATACAGACCTGCGTCTGCTTAGGCAATCCCCATTTAGACATATAGTAACATAGCGTGATAGATTGTCGGATGCGATTTTCGCCCTTTTCCGCTGACTGCGGCTGACCTGCAATCGGTTTTCGGCTCTCGTGCCCGAAGTCGGAAGGCAGAAGTATTGCAGACCGACCGTTGCAACTATCTTCGGTCGGTGTTTACCAATTAACGTCTTGGGCTGTCGTTCAAACAGTTTAGTCTTCATCCTCATATCTATCGTTTCATTTAGACATTCAGTAGCAGCACGATAGTTAGCTGACTTATGCCGTTTCCAACATGCGACACTCCCCACCGCCTTTCGGCTAAGTGGATAAGTTGGCTAATGACCGGCGTTGAAAACCCTTGCCGGGTAGGTTGCTAAACCTACATTTACTATATGCCCTTATGGGCGCAGGACTTCATGGTCGCAGATCCCTCCGCCGTTCTGTTTCAGCATCCATATACAGTCCATCTGACTTTGATAAATGGAACGGATTCCATACCTGTCACCCAATAATTTCATATTGAGGTCAGGGAAGGTCTGGTGGCTACCGTCATATTGCGGACGCACGAAACAGTTGAACTTGTCGTTGTAAAGGTCAACGAGTTTTTCCTTGAACTCCGGCGACTGGGCTTCAAGCCATTCGCTGAATCCGTTTCGTATCTCGTCAATCTTTGTGTTGGCGAGTTGGATAGCCTCGTTGTCCGGCACTTTTATGTCATGACCATCTTCGTCTTTGCCGATTGACTTCTTTATGTCGGGTACGGTGTTGTGAAGGGCATGTTTCAGCAGGTTCATACCGTCGTATGTACGGTAATAGCCACGGACACAGAACTCCTCCCATATCTTCATGTTACCCCGGCTGTTGGTTGCCGAATACTCGTCCATAGAGGAAGAATAGGCAATCTTTATGTCGGTTTCATAAAGATAAGACATATAGGCGGAGTATATCCCTGTCGGAATCCATCGCTCGCCGAAGTTGAAATCAAGTTCATCGAACTCGATACGACGGGGCCGGGCTACCTCCAATGCTTTGAGGGAGTCCTTCGACAAGGCTATGAACGGCTCTACACCGTCATATCCGGGGAAATCCTTGATACGCTCTTCCTCGCGGTCAATCCACGCCTTGACCTGTTCGGCCTTTGCGACGACATTACCGGCGATGAAGCGGTCTTTAATCTCGTAGTTCTCGACCAGCGGATTATAGAATATGTGTCCTTCGAGGTTATCCACCAAGGAATCCTTATCCATATCCACAAGTCCCGACATATATTCGAGATTGACTTCACCGTATTTGTTGAGCGATGCGGATAGAGCCTCCATCGGAGTATCTACCGAAGTAACCTCGTCGATGGCGAATGAAACCGGATGATCGAAAATGTCAGCCTTGACAAACCTGCCGTTCTCGCCGCGCTCCAATGCAAGAGCATCCCTGCCATTGGCGTCCATCAATATAAACTTCAGATTCTGTTTCTCATTGAGATTGCCGTACTTCTCCACAAACTCATCATAATACTGATTGAGGTGTTCTCGCAGATGCTCCGACGGCTCATGCGTCTCGGCCTCGTAGTGGTAGAGCTGCTGATATGTCTCCGACATGGTGACATATAGCATTGCGCGTTTAGTCTGTTCCGGTTTCAACTCCAGAGGGTTGAAAGTCGCTCCATTCTTGCGGACCTCCGAAAGAAATCCGACCATGCCGTCCTGAACGACCATGCTGCCGTTGTGGTGGAAGAACTGAATATCCTCCGAGAACGGACGGGGCGACATATCAACTTTTACTGGTTCCGGCTTTTGCGCAGCCACTCTTGGCTGACGACCGGGGACAAAGTCGCCTTCTGTACGCTGAATTGTAGCATCACCTTCTTCAATTGTCTCACCATTGACGGCTTGTTTGGCAGCTTCCGCTGCTTCTCGTTCAAGACGCATTTCTTCAAGCTGACGGTGAGCAATCGACATCATTGCCTCGTAGAAACCGTTGATGGGCGGATTGTCATCCCAGTTCAACGCTCCGTAAAATTCAAGTTCTTTATCGGTGAGTTTTCTGAATGTAGAAGACTTTACAGGCTTGACATCTGAATTAGATGTTTTCGGCTTTTCCTCAGGTTTAGTCATCGGCTGACGGCGGCTGTTCTTTTGCTGAACAGGCTCCAGCTCGCCAAAAAGATTATAGGCGAAAAGTCGTGGATCCGGATTGTCAGTGTAATCGGGCCTTCCATCAGTTTCTATCTCTTTGGCGGATTCAGACTTCGGTGGCTCTGCGCGAGTCGGATCCGGCTTTCGTTCAGGGTTAGATTTAGACTTGGATTCCGGCTTAGGCTCTGATTTTGGCTGTTGGTTAGGTGTAACTTTCTCGACCACCTTTTGCTTGGTGGTCTTTTTCAGCTTGGGGTCTTCCAACTGCTCACATATTGCCACACGTTTGCCGGCCCGCACAAGTTTGGGCAGATAGGTGTCGAGTGCATGATGCGGAAAGCCGGACAACTCGATACGGCTACTGCTCCCATTGGCACGGGTTGTCAAGGTTATGCCGAGAATTTCAGATGCCTCCCTCGCGTCATTGCCGAATATCTCGTAGAAATCGCCCACTCTGAATATCAGTATTGCGTCAGGATGTTTCTTTTTCATCTCCTGATACTGTTTCAGCAATGGTGTCTCGTGCGAGATTGATTTCTGTGTCTCTACCTTAGGTTCCGGCTTTTTAGCCGGAATAACGGGGTCAGGAGTAGGCGGCTTGATACCATTGGAATTATACAATTCCATATTCAGTCGCAGATGCATTGACTCATCGAGTGCTTTGCGCAAATCCTCAGCTATGCCGTCGAGACCTCCGTCATGGTGGTACACGATAGCCGGTTTGCCATATTGGTCAGTACCCACCTTTGCATCGGTGCAAATCACATTCTGCGGAAACGCCTGAAAGAATTTGTTGCCGGATACTTTCGTGCCACGGTCAACAACCGATTGTATAAAGAACTCCTCATCAGCCGACAATGCTTTCTTCCCGGTGTGCTTCTGGAGAATAATAAGGTCAGAGCCTACATCAGTTCCGGCATTATCTGAAAATGTATTGTTGGGCAGACGCAGAGCCGCCACGAGGTCAGCCTTCTTCACAAGTTCCATTCTGATGAATGGAGATGCAGCGTTCATCACACCCCGCGACGTGATAAAGGCAATCAGACCTCCGTCCCTTACTTGGTCAAGACCTTTGAGAAAGAAGTAGTTGTGCAGCGATTTGGCCGCCTGACGAAAACCGATCTCCTTGCTCACAGCATAGGCCGGGTCTGCAACCGCGAAGTCTCCGAAAGGAACATTGGAGGCGGCGACATCGAAATATCCGTTGAAGTCGCTCTCGATTTTCTCAAAGCCCTCTACTCGGGTCAGAATAGATGGATGTAACGCCGAAAGAATTTTGCCAGTGAGCAAATCTTTTTCGTAAGCCAACACCTCTGCACCGGGGTATCTGTCATTCCTAAGAAACGAGTCGATGAAAGCACCCTGACCGGCAGACGGTTCAAGAAAACTCTTTATCTCGACACCCTGATATTTAAGCGCATCGGAGATAGCATCCACAATACGGTTGTCTGTATAGAAAGCCGTCAGTGTTGACGCTTTGAGCGACTCCATGTAACGGTTAAATTCCTTGTCATCATGCGAATAATCATGGATAATCCGCCGCAGTTCAACCGTAGGCGCGAACAGCTCAATATCCGACTTGCTCCATTTGGCGGCATCCGCCAGCTCGTTGGCATCGTTGAGAATACACTTCAATCCGCCAAATCCGGCATACTTGCGCAGCACAGCAATCTCCTCGGCAGTCTGCGCTCCACGCCCTTTTACACCGAGGCCAAACGCCATCCGTATAGCCTCGATGTTGTCGCGCATGGTCTGTAATCGGTTAAAGGCCATATTCATCAAAATATTCGGCAATCCGACCTGAAATTACCAGTTTGAAAATCACACCTTCGTTGGTGTTGAGATATTCCTCGCTCAGTTCCACATCCTTGAACTCCGACTGCAATTCTTCCAGCAGCGTATAAGTCCAGAACTCAATGGAGCGTTCATCGAGAGAAATATGGTCTGAAAATTCGTCTGCAAGTATACCGCTTACAAAATCGTATGGCGAAATCTCAAAGCCATCAAGCAGACGATCAATGGCTTTCTCGGAGGATACATAGACTTCATCCCCCGCCAACCTTGACTCAACATAGGCATCAGCCGCAGCTTCGGCGCGTGCGGCAATAAGCAGTTCATCATCGGCTTCGGGGAAATGATGCACCGTCAGGTAACGGCGCAGATACAGGTTATAATAGTCGAGGTCATAGCCTCGGCCATCATTCTTTCTTTTCATATGAAGATTGGGGGAATTAACAGGGTGTGAATCCTTTCACGCTGCAAAGAAAGCCATAATGGAATAGGCAATCATCATTTCCGGGGGCTATGGTACTCGGTAGCCTCGCAATGCCTCAATGTGACACGACAAGCGACATTTTCCATTCAATCCCTGTTCCGACCTACATTGAAGTCCATAAATCGTCTGTTTTTCAAACAATTATAAAAGGCCAGTACCCCCAAATTTGCACTTAAAAATTTTTATAAAACTGATTATCAGCGAGATAAAATTTACGAGAGGGTTACTTTGGGGTACTCTCCCAACGGGGGGATACAGGCTCTGTAATTTTGCATCGTAATCGAAAACGAAACGCAAAATGAAGAAAACTGAAATTGACTATAACGATGTGGGAACATTCCCGAAGTTTGCCAAGGCCTCGATAAGAATCATGCTTGAGATGCTCAGGTGCATGATGAAGAAGAAAGAGCCTCCGATACTTTCAATCAACGGCCGCATGATTTATCTCACCGAGCATGTGATGAAGCTATTCGGCTTCAGCGTGAGAAAAATCCGACAACTAAGGGCTGACGATGAAATCGAGTATATGATCAGCAAGGACGGCTCAGTGGTATTCCACTACGAGCATCAGGTGCAGGAATATATCGACCGAACATTTGTCAGTTCCCGCAGTCCGGAAGGGATGGAGCGAAGGAAGCTCCGCAATGAAAGATTCAATAACCTCGGCACCGGCTAAGGTGCCATAAAATCCCCCTATATAAGTTTATGGAAAATATCCAGGAACAGGAAGTGCTGATTGCCCGCAACAACGAGACGGGACAGGTAGGCGCAGTCGTCGGTCAGAATCCCGACGGCACCCCGAAGATGGCAGACGCCAAGACTGCCAAGTTGAGCGACCTCGTCAAGTTCAACAAGGGACAGAACCCCCTCGAAGCGTTCATGTCAAACTTTATCCGTCAGGCGAAGAATCCCTCGTCCTTCGGTTTCTTCAAGCTCCCCGCCGACCGCTATGAAGCAATCGCTCCGGCAATGGCCGACCTTGTCCAAGACCCTGTGTCAAACGGCGAGATGCTCAAGCCTTACGAGGTCGATGTGAAGTCTGTGGCACAGACTCAGGAGCAGACTCCGGCGGAAGTACAGCAGCAACCGGAAGTAAAGCCTCAACCCGAACAGGACAATACGCAGAGCCGGACGGAGGCGGCAACCACCACAGCCAAGGCGACACCCGTTGACCCCGACAGGATTGACTGGGCGACCATCGAGCAGCAGTGGGGTGTTAAGCGCGAAACACTCGAACAGTCCGGCGCGCTCCAGTCAATGCTCTACAACCACAAGTCGCCGCAGCTCTTTACCGTCACCCCGCAGTTCGGCGATGAGAAATTCACTCTCGATGCCCGATTATCCTTCAAGGAGCAGCCCGACGGCAGTTTCACCCTCGCGCCTCACTTCATCAAGAACGAGCCTAAGCTCGACGTTCCCTTCCGAGGCTACGAGTTCTCGAAGGAGGACAAGGAGCAACTTCTCAAAACCGGCAATCTCGGCAAGGTCGTGGAACTTGCCGACCCCAAGACCGGGGAGATGAAGAAATGTCTGGTCAGCGTTGACCGCCTCACCAACGAAATCGAGGCAATGCCTGTGGATAAGATCTTTATAAAGAACCACATCGGCAAGACCGAGCTTTCGATGAAGGAGATAGGTATCCTCAAAGACGGAGGCGTGGTACACGGCAAGGAAATCGAACTGAGCAACGGGCGCAAATTCACCAGCGACCTCCAGTATAATGCCGACAAGCGCGATGTCGAGTTCGTCCGCACCCAGTCTCTCAAACAGGAGCAGTCCGGTGAAAGGCAGCAACAGCAGCGCAACTCATGGGTTGACGCCGACGGTAATCCCAAACGTATCACCAAGTGGAAGGAGACCCAGTTCACCGAACAGCAGATTGCCTACTATATGGCCGGCAAGAAAATCGAGGTCGCCAACGTCACTGACAAACAGGGTCAGCCCTGCACGGTATTTCTCCAGTTCAACAAGGAGAAGCAGCGCCCGGTCACGGAATATCACTATGCCGAAAACAAGAAAGTTGTCGGCGTGGCCGAGGAGAGCAAGACCCAGTATGCCGTGAACAATCAGGGAAAGACCAACGAGGCTACGAAAAACATTACCGACCCGCTCCAGAAGGGTCAGACGGCTCCCAAGAACGAACAGCAGCAGGCGCGGCAGCGTAAGCCTAAGGGACCGAAAGTATAAACTCCGACTGACATAGTTCCCGCCATTTCCGAATGGCTGTCCTCTTCACCGACATGGGGAGGTAGGCCCTCCCCATGTCTTTCCGAAATCTATTTTAATAATTTAAATAAGTAATAATCAATAAAATAAGTAAATATTATGAATCTCGTAATCGCACACTCCGCCCAAATCGCCTTCGCCGTATCCCGCGCCCTCAACTGCACCGACCGCACCGAAAACGGCGACTACACCAACGACACCGGCAGCATCGTCATCACCTCCGTCGATCCACGTCTCGTCGAACCGGCTCCGTTTCAGTATTACGCCGGCGGCAGCGACTTCATCAAGACGCTCCCGTTCATCCCCAAGAGATACCTGTACGGTATCCGTGCTGACAACGATGGCGGCAAATTCAAAATCAGCGACGAGGACAAGAGCACGGTCATCAGGCTTCAGGCTCTTGTCGAGCAGGCCGCAGAGGTCATCTTCGCCTCAAACAACGGAAGTGAGGCGCAGGCTCTTTTCGCGATTCTATGTCAGGCAGCCAAGGCCGGACGCCGTACCAGCCGCATGTGGCTGACCACACTGAGCAACCGGGCCATAACCTACGCCTACCGCAACCGTGAGTCCGGGCGCAACATCACCCGCATAGCCCGCTCCGGCTTCGTCCACCACGGCATGAACTTCCTGTTCCGTGCCAATGTGGAACAGGCTTTCGCTCAGATGTATGGCAGGCAGTCGTTCCCGATGGAGCGCATGGACATCGCCGCGCTCTGGCTCCTCTGCAACAGCTACGACAACATGAAAGTCAGACTCCCCAAGAAAACCCGCTACGGTGTCAGTCTCTCCGGAAAATGGGATGGAAAGGATGCGCAGTTGGCTCCCTCGGAAATCTGGACAAAGAAGCCTGAGGCACAGAATGTCTATGACAAATTCATGAAACTCAGCGGCAAAACCGTCACGGCTGAGGTCGTCGAGGTCAATACGAAAGTGGAGTGGCGCCACGAGTTGCTCAACATGGCGACCCTTCAGGAGGTGGCCATCGAGGAACTGGGATTCCTGCCCGCCCGTACAATGGCGGCCGCAGACCTTCTGTTCGAGAAAGGGCTAATCTCGTCGCCCCGCACGTCGGTGTCATCGCTGCCGCATCATCTGAAGCGTCACGTCGAGCGTCGCTTCCCTGAGGCAAAGGCGTTCCCATTCCGCCCGGAAGAGCAGATTCCCTATTGCCACGGAATCATCACAACCGAGCGTACACCTCTCTTTCTCAGCGATGACGAGCAGCGTGTGTACGAACTCATCAGCACCCGTACCGAAATGGCATTTGACTCTGCCAGATGTATCGAGGTCGGCATCGCGGCAAATATCGAGGGTACCGACATCTTCGGCTCAGCCGAACTGCCCGAAAATGCGGAATGTGTTCCGGGGAGCGTCGAGTTTACAGTATCGGGTGTGAGCATATACTCTTTCTCGGATAAAACCCCCGAAAGTCTGACAGCCGCGGCCTTCCTGCACGACCTCAATGAACTGGTCAACACAGGCGGTGATACACCCTCGCTTCTACCCGTGGGCAGCTACCGCGACTGCGGGGCCTGCCTCCAACGTCTCATCGACAATGGATTCGTGAAATATCTGCTTGGCGACATCGAGCCGACGGAGAAGGCGCGTGTGCTTCTTTCACACGCCGGCCACCTCGAACTCGCCGACATCGGCAAGTACATCAGCCAGATTGACGAGGTGGACGCGCTCGCGGAAAACCGCAGGGCCACAAAGCCGGTAATGAGGGAGTATGAGAACTGGATTCATCCCCTTATTCTCTCGCTCATCACCGACAAGAAGTCCTTTGCCAGCAAGGTCTCGGGCTACACCTGCCCGAAATGCGGCAACCACGGACTGACCGTGTTCCCGGCTACAATAGCCTGTGAGTGCTGCGGATTCTCAATCCCGCTCCACTTCCACGGTTACGACCTGACCGAAAAGGACATCGAGCAACTCGTCCGATACAAATATACATCGCCCATCTACGGTTTTACCAACGCCAAGGGCCGTAAATTCTGCGAGTCGCTCGTAATCGACAACCGTTTCGGCGTGACATTCTCCGCCAAAGCCGCCAAAATATACGGATGAGGACAATAGAGATAGATGAAGACATCCTTGAATCAATGTTTGAACACATTGAGTATCTGCATACTCTTGTCAATTCGGTCCTTGACCTTCTTAAAGTCAAAAAAGCCGGGGAATGGCTTACAAGTAACGAGGTTGCCAAGATACTGCGGATAAGTACTGCAACACTCCATAACCTCAAACAATATGGGAAAATTCCATTTTCTCAAATAGAGGGCAGAATTATGTATCTGACTGATGATATTGCAAATTATCTATCAAGTCAGAGGATAAAGACCATCTGAATGACAGGCATTGTATATACGAAAAGAAACGAGCGAATAAAGCTGTTCTTCTCTCAATGTAAGGAATTAAAAGAAGCCCTGAATCACATACGTGATAACTGGAGACCGATATTGAACAATGATACATTTCTTACTGATGCAGAAGTGGCAGAAAGACTCAGGGTCACACGTCGTACTCTACATGAGTACCGTGACCAAGGAATAATTCCTTATTATGCCATAGGCGGCAAATACATCTATTCGGAAAGGGATGTGAATAAGGTACTAATGGATAATTATCGCTCTATTGATACATTATAAAGTGACAAAGGCAAGATTCCAATAGCGGAGTCTTGCCTTTGTCTGGCTTTGGGCTATGGAATGCTCAATGACCGGATTTCCGTCCGCGTCTCTTATTGAAGACATCGCCGGCCATTGCAGACCGTATGCTTTGCATATCTTCCATGATTGAAGAATCAAGGACCCGTGCATAGTGCTGGGTCATTTTGATACTTGTATGACCGAGCATCTTTGATACGTTTTCGATACGAACACCTTGTGACAGGCACACGGTGGCGTATGTGTGACGAGCAACGTGAGTTGTGAGCACTTTCTCAATCTGACAGAGGGATCCTATCTCTTTGAGGTATCTGTTCATCACTTGATTGCAGGGCACAGGCAATAATGTACCTTTCTTTGCCGCCTTCGGATTATCCTCGTATTTTTTTAGAATATCCTTGGGAATATCCAACAATGGAACATTCTGTACTATTTCAGTTTTCTGACGGGGCTTGCGGATCCACATATTGCCGTCATTGTCGGTAACGACATGCTCCTTGCGTAAATTCGAGATGTCAATGAACGCCAGCCCCGTGAACGCAGCCATGATAAACATGTCGCGAACCACTTCGAGGACACCATCGAAATGATGCCTATATATAATATGGAGTTCCTCAAGCGACAGAAATGTCGGATTTGTCTGGACGGTCTTGACCTTGAACCCGGCGAATGGGTCTTTCGTAATCCATTCATTCGCGATGGCACGGTTAGTAATCTTTTTCAGACCTTTCATGTAACGCGCCACAGTATTCTGCTGCTGGTCGCGATCGATTTTGAGATACAACTCAAAACCGTGTACGAAATCGCGGTCAAGACTTGCAAGTGGCAAGTCCTCGGCATCGTATTTTTTCTTGATGTAGCGCTGGAGGAGACGGGTTATGGTTTCATACTTTTTTATTGTACCCAGCTCGAAGTCGCGTCCCATGAGAGCACGACATTCCTGATTATGCTCTTGGAATGTAGCGATAATCATTCGCTCCACTTTCTTGTGCGGTCCGATGTTGAAGAATCGGTTGTAGAGTTCGCGAGCCGTTACGACAGTTCCGTCAGCCTGCATTTCCTGAAATAGTTTGAACAACTTGATTTCAGTATCATCTATAAAGTTGTTCAAATCGATAGCCTTTTTTGAACTACCTTTTGCCTTTTCCTTGTTTTGACTCCAGAGCGAAGGCTCGATGGATTTACCTGTAGGGCATTCCACCCGGGTACCATTGCATGATATTCTCATGTAAATAGCACCTTCTCCTGACTTCAAGAGTCGGCTCTTCTTATAGAAAAGCACATAAAAATTTTCTTTCCTCATTGCCTTTCGTTGTTTAAGAGGGTTAAATCATCGAAAATCAAGGTTGCAAATCAGAATGGTTAATGTCTTGTATTGTACGAATAGTCAGCATGTTATCTATGTATAAGTGACCCGTTTTTTACGGCTTCGAGTGACCCGGTAGCCATAAGCTGTCAGGGTCACGTCATGGACACTCAACGATAAATTGACTAATTACAATCAAGAACGTTTTTCATAAAGATTTCAACATGAAAATTCCGACGACCATACTTTTGATATTGTGCAAAGTTAGGCAATGAGGAATGATAAAACGTGATGCAAAATGTTGAAAAATAATGAATTGAAAATTATTTTCAGCCAAAGTGACTGAGGAGAAGCCTTTGGGGAAGGTCGGTCACGGATGGCACACCCACATCTTTCATCATTCTTCCGCGATATATTGAACCCTTAAACACAACAAAGCCTTGATAACACTGATTATCAAGGCTTTGAATGCTTCTGAATGTTGTTTAAGTGGTCCCACTAGGGCTTGAACCTAGGACTCCCTGATTATGAGTCAGGTGCTCTAACCAACTGAGCTATGGGACCGAATTGTGAGTGCAAAGATAGCGTTTTTTTGAATTACATGCAAGCATGTGGATAAATTTTTCTAAATTTGTGGATATTGTTTGTTATTTTCATAGGGGAGAGGCTTTTCCCTTAATCGAAATCGGGTTGATATATGAAGATTTGTAATATACTGAAGACCGTGGCGACGGCAATGTTGCTGTCGGCGACCCCGCTTTTAGCCGTGGGTGCTGACGGGGCGGCAGGAACGAATGAACTTGCGCTGCCGGCTGTGCCTGACTCGTTGCGCACTCCTGCCGAAAGGGCTGATTATATATTGCTCCATTTCTGGGATGCAATGGACTGGAGCGACACCACTGCTGTCAATGACGCGCGCTGGATGGAGCAGACATTTGTCAATTTTGCGAGTCTGATTCCGTATGCATCATCGCCTGCTGCGCTTGAGGAGGCGTTTGGTCGCCTTTTTGACGCTGCGAAGTATAATACGGATGCTTATAAGCAGATACTGAATCTCGCCGACCGCTATCTTTATGAGCCTGAATCGCCGATGTTTGACGAAGAGGCTTATATAACGGTGCTTGATGCCGTGCTTGCCGACAATTGTATTGATGAGACATTGCTCTCCCGCTACGAGTATCAGCTTGATGAGGCGAAAAAGAATCGGCGTGGTACGCTTGCCGCCGACTTTCCTCTGACTATGCTGTCAGGTGACAGCTCGACCCTCAGAGAACTCATCAGCGGAGCCGACGAGACCCTTGTGATGTTTTATGATGCCGAGTGTGACCACTGTATCGAGGTTATAGATATGCTCGGAAGCTCGCAGGCGTTGAAGGCGCGTGTCGAGAGCGGGGAGCTAAGGGTGGTTGCTGTATACTTTGAGGGCGATGAGTCAATGCTCCCTGAGGTGAGGCGCCTGATTCCCGGTTGGTGGGTGTCGGCATACACTCCCGGAAATCCTGTCGAGGAGCAGGAACTTTACTCCATACGCCGGTTGCCTACACTTTATCTGGTAGGCTCCGATGGCATAGTGAAGGCGAAAGACGTTAGTCCCGACAGGCTGTTACAGTGACTCGTATTGGGTCGTGTCGATGATTCCA
This sequence comes from uncultured Muribaculum sp., assembly GCA_910578835.1. GTDB lineage: Bacteria > Bacteroidota > Bacteroidia > Bacteroidales > Muribaculaceae > Muribaculum. The sequence continues at coordinate 31,942 of CAJTSK010000021.1, read as the reverse complement.
GCTTCGGCAAGTGCCTCGCGACGCTCCACGCAGGTGCCGCACTTCCCGCAATGCTTCTCGCCGCCCTTGTAGCAAGAATATGTGGTCGCATAGTCTATGCCGAGCTGCTTGCCGTGGCTTGCTATCTCGCCCTTGGTGAGGTTGGTGTAGGGGGCACGTAACTCGATGTGCTCATATGTGCCTTCGTGTATCGCCGCGCCAAATGCCTTTACGAAGCTCTCGCGGCAGTCGGGGTAGATGGCGTGGTCGCCGGCGTGGTTGGCAATCATCACCGCCTTGAGGTTGCGGCTTTCAGCAAGCCCGGCAGCTATCGCGAGCATTATGCCGTTGCGGAAGGGCACGACGGTCGATTTCATGTTTTCGTCGGTGTAATGTCCCTCAGGGATTGCATCGGCACCGCTAAGTAGCGAACTTTCAAAGTATTGCGCCATAAATGCGAGGTTGATTTCTATCAGCTCTATGCCGAGCTGAGAGCAGTGCAGTCTTGCACATGCGGCTTCCCTTTCGTTATGATTGGAGCCGTAGTGAAAGGTCACGGCGAGCGCGATTGACGAGGCGTATTCATGGAGCATGGTGGTGGAGTCCATGCCTCCGGAGAGCACCATAAGCGTATCTTTCTGCATAGTAGTCATATTACCTGACAGGTTACGGGGTCAGAAATCATTGCGGAATGATGCCATCATACGGGCTTTGACCATATCCTGATGGTCGGCGTCGCCGTAGTTGGCAAAGGGATAGATGGCTATGCCTCCGCGCGGGGTGAAAATGCCGGTCACTTCAAGATAGCGCGGGTCCATGAGCGCCACGAGGTCTTTCATGATTATGTTGATGCAGTCTTCATGAAAATCTCCGTGATTGCGGAAGCTGAAGAGATACAGCTTTAGGCTCTTGCTCTCGACCATCTTTTCGCGCGGGATATAGTTTATGATTATCTTGGCGAAATCGGGCTGCCCGGTCTTAGGACACAGTGACGTGAACTCGGGGCAGGTGAAGGTGACGAGATATTCATTGCCGGGATGCTTGTTGTCAAAGGTCTCAAGCACCTCCGGGGCATATCGGTCGGGATATTTTGTTGCTTGGTTGCCGAGAAGTGTGACTCCCGGCATCTCTTCTGATGTACGTGACATATAGATAGATTGTGACTTGTTATTTGGAGAATGTCGGTTGGGTTACTTTCAGGCGGTCGCCGGCATCTTTTACTACGGAGCGGAAATACTCGTCGGAATATCCGCCAAACTCCGGATAGGCACACATGCCTTCCGGTGTGCGCATGAATACACCCGGCTCTGTCTCACGCTTGATATTGCCGTCAAGATATTTCACCAACAGGTAGTCGCCAAGCTTCTTGAACTCGCGTGTAGAGTGATTTGCCCAGTAGTCGGTGAGCTCCCGTAGTTTCTTTAGCTGCTGCTTGCGTGGCAACGATGCAATTTCTGCCTCGGTGGCGGCTACGGCTGCAGCGATGGAGTCTTCAAGCCCGTTTTGCACTCGGCGTATGTCGGGTATCATCTGTGAATAGCGGTTGTAAGCCTGGTTTGCCACATAATTGTGTACCCAGAATGCCGCATCCCATGACAGGGTAAGCATGTCGCCATTGCCATGGGCATAGCAGTGAGGCACTGTGGTGACGCAACTGTAGACCGGCACATAGACGCAGGTGTTGGTGTCGTCGACGCCAAACCAAAGTACACCTTTCATAGGCTCAGGCACACTGTCGCGCAGCTGTGCTACAAATGTAAAGCCTGTCTGCTGGGTGGCGATAGCACGCTCATGGGTGTATTCCACGCTGTCAACAGTGAAGGTCATGGGGCGCCAGCGGTAAGGCACCTTGAATGGTCCTGCGCCGACATCTTTGGTCATGTCAAACGGGGTGTCCTCAAAATGGTCGCGCATTGCCCACTGCATGTCGCGCACAGTCAACACACTGTCGGGCTTCACCCATAGCGGCATGACATCTTCCTCTCCGTTCATAATCCACGGGAGATACTTGTCCATTCCCGCCGCGTGGTTGTTGAAAAATGACCACACACGTGCATCACAGCCGCGAAGAGCGCCGAAATCAGTGATAGCATAGGTGCGTGAGAAGTCGAAATCTTCATCTTTACCCTCGTAATATCCCTGTTTGCGGGCAAAGTCGATTACGTCAGGCGAATAAAGTGTCTCAGGGTCATTCAGGGGAAATTTGTGGATACGCGGATGATTGGCGTGCCCGGAAATCATGCCGTCGGGAATGCGTCGCGCCACCCACACAGCGCCTTTCTCCTTGCCGCCTTTCCCGATAAGCTCCATGATCCACGCCTCCTTGCCGTCGGCTATGGAAAATGACTCACCCTCGCTGGCGTAGCCAAACTCGTTGACGAGGCTTGTCATCACGTCTATTGCCTCACGCGCTGTCTTGGCGCGTTCGAGGGTTATGTATATCAGCGAGCCGTAGTCGATGATTCCGGTGGTGTCGGCAAGTTCCTCCCTGCCTCCCCATGTGCTCTCGCTTATGGCAAGTCCGTGCTCGTTCATATTGCCGATTGTGGCATAGGTGTGGCTCACCTGCGGTATTTCACCGAGGTATCTGCCGGTGTCCCAGTCATGCACTTTGCGCATGGCTCCTTTGGGATAGTCTTTCGCGGGCGAAGAGTATAGCTCTCCGTAAAGATTGTGGGAGTCGGCGGCATATGTGATGATGACACTGTTATCGGCGGTTGCACCGGGGGTAGCTATAAGGCTTGTGCATGCAAGCGCTGATCCTGCCAAGTATAGCAGGGCGGCAGCAGAAAGGGAGAATCGTTTGGTCATATCATAAGTCACTTAAAAAATTAACTTTGCACTGTCAGGAGTCCCGCGCGTTGCAGGTGTCTCCTAATAATGCAAAGTTAATCATTTCGCAGCTAATTACCAACAGGCATAAAGCCTGAGGCAATCCAACAGCGTGTTACAGTATAATCTTCTTTCCCGCCACGATATAGAAGCCGTGGGGTAGGGTGTCTATCACATTTACGCCCTCTGCCACGTTGACGATGCGCACTGTGCCGTCGGCAGCATAGATTGCGACAGAGCGGTCGCGACATGACTCGATGATAAGGTTACCGCCCGAAGCGTAGGCATTAAGGGAATCTTCTGCCGTGACAGCGGTAATCGATGTTGTGCCGTCGGCGCCGTACACGGCGTTGTTTACAAGCACGAGGTCGGCTGTCTGGTTGCCGTTTCCTCCATTACCATTGTTAAATATCACCATCGGGCTTTTGGGTGTTGCTGTGAATGAGATGGACCATACCGGCATGTTGTTGAGTGTGGTCATGCTCATCGTTGAGCCGGGCCATGCGCCGAGAATCTGCCGGTCATTGTCGCCGCGGTCCCATACGTAGGCATATACCGGGTTCCATCCGTTGTCACCGCGGAAATAGATAGTCCACTTGGTGTCCTCAGGCTCAGGAGTATCGGGGGTATCGGGAATCTCGCCCGCGCCTTCGATGGTGCGGCTGTATCCGTCGAGAGTGTAGAGACCGCCGTTGACCCATGTGAAATCAGCCGTCTGCGCCGACCCGTTGTTGAAGATTATGCCGGCATCCTCAGGTATGCGCATGTCGCCGCTGTATTCCCACTTCCATATATTGTTGCCGAGGTAGGTGCAGCTTTCGCCGGGCCATGCTGAAGTGATACAGCCCGATGCGCTCCATACATAGGCATTAACGGTGCCTCCCCAGCCTCCGGTATTTTCAAAAAACGCTGCTTGCTCGCCCTCTTTCATCGACGGCTCGACGGGAGTTTCAGGCTCAGGGTCGATGGATGTGCCGTTGTCGCGCTTTGTGGTGGTGTCGAGAGGTTCCTGATTGCCGTCATATGGCTTTGTCGCCGGAGCTGCCGGGGCGGAGGCGTATAGATATGCACCCTCGTCGCCCACTTTTCCCGGAGCCTTGGTCTTGTCCGTGGTGAGCACATAGGCGCGCAAGTTGCCCTTGCCGGAGCAAGTTGCTGTCAATTTGCCGTCGGTCACGGTCTTCGTGTCGCCTGTAACTACGTCGGTATATGTCCCGTTGGGAACTCCGGTGAATGTGGCGTTTCCGCTGATGGTGACAAGCACATAAGAGTCGGTCGACGCATCGGTGTAGCGGCGCTTGAATGCGAGCGCGCCACTGCAGCCCTGGGTGCTGTACTGACCCTTGCGTAGCGCGGGCACGGCGGCGCGTATCTTGTTGAGACGCTGGATGTGAGAGGCAAGCGGGTGGCTCAGTGTCGCGGCGAGATTGCCTGTGGCACCGGTGTATTCGGCAAAGTCGGTAACATTGACATCACCCTCGACATATCCTCCGAAATATGCGCGTCCCGACTCATTTAGCGCGAGCACGGCACCCTTGTCGATCGGACAACCCTTGCGGAACTCGATTTCCGAGCCGTAATAGATACAGGGGATGCCGCGGAAGGTAAACATAAGCGACAGATTTTCTGCCCATGTGGCGCGGTCGCCGATAAAGCGCTGTCCGTCGGCCCCGTTGGGCGCATAGTCGTGGGAGTCCACATACACCACATTGTAAGTGGCGTCGTTATAGAGATTGTCCTCGCCGTGAGCGCCAAACGCATTTTGCGCGTTGCTGAAGCGCCAGTGCATGGGGAAGTCGATTACATTCAGCCCCGAGTGCTGGGAATGGTCGGGCGCGTGATATTCGTTGCCGTCAAGCCACGCATTGTTTGACTTGCGGAGTATCGATGCCGAGTGTCCGAGGTCATCCTCAGCCTGCTTATTGACCGAGTTGGCATTGGTGTGATTACCTTTTTCGCCCTCCATCACCACGATATTGTCCCATGAATGCTCATCCATGTCCCATGCGTAGTCGCGGTTTTCTTTCCATGTGTAGTAGCATGGAGAGCAGTTGTAATTTTCGCCACGGTAGATTACCTCTTCGGAGCGTGCACACACCTCACCATACATGAAAAACGGTGTGCCGCCGCGCTTATCCTTGTGCTTCTCTGCGGCAGCCGCCAGCTGAGGGATAAACATCTTGTTAAACGTAAGCCTTGAGATATGTCCGGCGGTATCTATGCGAAATCCGTCGACTCCCATCTCGATAAACTTGGTGTAGCAGTCGACAAGATAGTTGGTCACATAAGCATTTTCAGTGTTGAGGTCAACGCAGTCGCCTGCAATCTGCCCCCACCAGCGCGAAGGGTCGTCCCAGCCGAAGTGGGCGTAGTGATGCCAGTAGTTGTTCACGTCATGGTTTTTGCCGTCGGTATTTTTCATCAGCGCGAGGCGTGTGCCATACTGCTGGTTGGCGGGAAGTGAATTGTAGTTTGCCGGCAGACGGGTATTGTCATGAAGCTTCATCGACTTGTTGATATTGTCAAGCGGCTGGGTGTAATCGCGTGTAAACATCGGGCAGAGGTGTTCCTCGCCGAAATTGCCGGTATGCTGGAGCACGATGTCGAGTATCAGCTTCATGCCACGTGCATGTACAGCGTCAATCAGGTCTTGAAACTTGCAGTCGCCGCTCTCATAGCGCGGGTCGACTTTGCTGAAATTCACGGCATGATAGCCATGATAGTCGAGACCTGAGGCATTTTCAACAACCGGAGTAATCCACACGGCGGTAAAACCGAGCGCCTTGATGTAGTCGAGCTTCTCGATGAGTCCCTTGAAGTCGCCGCGCCATTCCGGGTCGTTGACATTGAGCACTCCATCCCAGCAATAGGTATTGTTGCCGGGGTCGCCATCATAAAATCGTGTTGTCATGGCGAAGTAAATGGTTTCATCACGGAAGTCAGTGCGGTCGCCCACAAATGTGGCTCCGTGCAATGACATTGCAGCCGGGAGCAGTAATGTGCTCATGGCAAGGTTTTTAAACACTTTCATCTCTTTAAATCACTGTGTTAATTAATAAAAAATAGAATCACGAGATATTAGAATCACTCACAAATTTAACAAAATTTTGAAAAATTGCAAAAAAAACGGGATGCCTGTTATGGCATCCCGCAAAATTTCAGGTAAGTAAAGATGATTAGCGGATAATAAATTTCTTTCCGTCACGGATATAGATACCGGGTGTAAGCGGTTCGTAAACCTCGACACCCATCATGTTGTAAATTTTTCCATCGGCGGGACGCTCTGCGTTGATGTTGTCGATGCCGGCTACCGCTTCATCGGTAAGCTCGGTGTCGTTCATCATCTTTCCGCCCTCATTCTGAGCTTCGGTGATGTGGGCAACAAGGCTGTTGAGGTAATTCTCAAGATTGGTATAGCCATCCTCGCCCACGATTTTGCCGTCGGCAGGGTCGTTGGGGTCAAGACCGTTTTCGGTCTCCCATTCGTCGGGCATACCGTCGCCGTCAGTGTCAACGGGGGCTTCAGTCGAGTTGAGCACAGGCCAGCCTGAAGTACCATCAATATATATTGCCTCATTCTGGTTGTTGATAAGACCCTTGCCTCCGGAGGTAGCGACACCTTCGCGAGCATCGTGAACCATTGTTTCGTCATGGATGTCACGGCTAAGGCTTGCACCGGCAAATTCAAGCACTTTTTCATATGCTTCTTCGGCAGAGTGGGTGGTGGTGTAGACGTAAGGTATTGGCGAGTATGCGTGTGACATCTCTGCGCTCATGTTGTGGTTATCAACCTTTACGCCTTTGTCAACCTGATTGTAAAGTCCTATAGTCCAGTTATCTTTGGTTACATCATCGTATGCGGTATTTACGTTGCCGTTGATGTGAAATGTTCCCCAGGTGTGGAGCATCTTTTTCCAGTTGTTCCATGCGACTTTTATCGTCTTGCCGTCAATATCAAATGTGTTTGCCTCCATGTCGATGGCACATTTCTGATTTTTTCCATCATATTGGAATGAGACGAAGTTGGCTTTTCCATCGCTCGACCCTGAAATATTGCCTTTTTTTAACGACGTACCGAGGGATTTGTTGATATTTTGGGCTGTTGTCTCTTTGTCAAGGCAGTAGTCCACGGTGCGGATGCCCGGTTTTGCCATTCGCTTGCCCTTGCCTCCAGTCGGGGTTGTGGGACCCGGCTTGTAGTAATTGTTGACGATGTTTACATTCATGCCTTCGCCACCGTAGCAACCTTCGCCACCCCAGTTGTAGATGACGTTGTTACGCAGGTCCATGCGCTCATCGGCCTGTGTTGAGGGACGCGGACCAAGGCGGGGTGCGCGAGAGCCGTGATGAGCAAGCAGGTTGTGGTGATAGGAAGCGCCTGAGCCGCCCCAGTTGCCGCCATATCCGTGGTTACCCTTGCTGTGGCCGCTGTTGACAAGGCTCTGCGACACGATACACCACTGTACGGTGATATTCTTGCTGCCATATACCGACAGACACTCGTCAATCGACCAGCTTACCGAGCAGTGGTCGATCATAATACGCTGTCCGTCCATGCCGCCGAGTCCGTCGCCCTCATGGTTGGCGACATTCTCGTTGCCGAGGCGGAAACGCATGTAGCGGATGATGATATTGGGACATGAGATAACAAAAGGATATCCGGCTACACATATGCCCTCGCCGGGAGCTGTCTGTCCGGCTATGGTCACATTGCCGTTTCTGATTTTAAGCTCGCTTGTGAGATTGATGGTTCCCGACACGTCAAACACAATGGTTCGTGCCCCGGACTTGTTACATGCCCAGCGGAATGTACCTTCCTGTGTGCCATCTTCAAGGGTGGTGACGTGATACACTTCTCCGCCACGTCCACCTGTGGTGATTCTGCCGTAGCCTTCAGCGCCGGGAAACGATATGGCTTCCTGCACCTCCACTTCCTGCGCCATAGCTGCACAAGGAAGTATCATCGCGGCAAAAATCGCTGATAAAATACTTTTTTTCATGATTATTATGATGAATGGTGTTATTTGATTACCTTGTCTGAAGTCACGTTGCCATCGCGATATGTTATGCGGCGTATGCTTATGCCCTCGGCAGGCTCGCTGAGTCTGATACCGTCAAGTGAGTAGTACTCAATCTTTGTGATTTCAGATACTGCAGCACTTGACTCAATATTCTCAATGTCGCTGGTCGATCCGGCATACGCAGGGTAATACTCATCGATTGTCTCAATCGCGTCAGACTGTCCGGCATACATGATTTTTGTCACTAATGAGTTAAGATATACCTCAAGGTTGCTATACCATCCTCTTTCTGTGTCAAGTGTGAACAATGCTCCATCTTCCGGGTCGTTGGGGTCAAGACCGTTGGCTTTTTCCCATTCGTCAGGTATGCCGTCACCGTCAGTATCAAAGCCTTCAGGACGGCTTGCTTCGGTGAGTACGGGGAAGCTTGCAGTCTTTGGTTCTTCCGCTTTGTCCGGGTCGTTGATGAAGTCGAGTATGCCCTTGGTGTTGGATTTAGCATATACTTTGCCGTTTGTGTCCACGTATGCCACATCTCCGTAATAAGTCACTGTGCCTGTGCGTGATTCCTCGGCATAGCGGGCGTCTACTGCATCGCGTGAGAGGCTTGCGCCGGCATAGTTGAGCACCTTTTCATATGCTCTGGTAGCTCCATGGGTGGTCACTTCTCCGGCGTAGATTGGTGAGTTAAGACGCAGTCTTACACAGTCCTGGTCTTTATTGTTTTTGACATACTCTACTTCACTGCCGTAATAATGTTTTTCGTCAATAATATAACGCTCTCCGTTCATAGTTGACAGACCGTTGTCATAAATCACGCCCGACCAGTCGAAGTTTTCAGGCTTTTCTGCGGCGGTGACATAGTTACCGTTGATGTAGTAGCGGCTTGCATAGCCCGGGAAGGGGTTGTCGCCGCCGTTAGAGCTGTCAGATACAGATACCTGTGTTACACGGGTCTTGTTCTTGGTGCCGGGTCCTGCCTGGAAGTAGTTGTTGACCATATTGATGTAGCCGCCGCCGGGACCGCCGTAGCAGCCGTTGCCGTTGCCCCAGTTGTAAACCACGCAGTTACGGAAGTCAACCTGTTCTGCCTGTATGGAGTTTTCATATGCCTCCTTATCGTAGCCCTGCCAGTTGTAGCGGGCTCCGTTGAAGCGCGGGGCGCGGTTCTGGATGTGGGTCAGGTAGTTGTGGTGGAATGACGCGCCCTTGCCGCCCCATATGCCGCCGTAGCTGTGTGCTCCTTTGGAGTGTCCCGGATTGGCAAGTCCCTCTCCGATAGTACACCATTGCATGGTGAAGTTGCGGTTGTCATAAAATGACGCAACCTCGTCGATACTCCACGAGAAAGAGCAGTGGTCTATTATGATGTCATGGCGTCGGCGTCCCCATGTGGCATCGGCACCGTCATTTACATCTTTAACCTGTGAGCGTCGGCTTCTGATAAATCTGACAATCACGTTGTCGCAATTGCCGAAGTAGAGGGTGTAGTATCTAAGGGTGATACCGTCGCCCGGTGCTGTCTGACCTGCGATGGTGGTGTTGGACGAGACATTGAGCTGCGTCTTGAGGTCAATATAGCCGCCTACGTCAAATACAATTGTTTTCGGTCCTGACTGTTCGAGAGCCCATCGGAGAGAGCCTTCGCCGCTGTCATTAAGGTTAGTTACGTGGATTACCTTTCCTCCGCGTCCTCCCTGGGTGTAGCGTCCGAATCCTTCGGCGCCGGGAAATGCCGGGGCGGTCTCCTGAGCGGTTGCTCCTGCCACAAACAGCAGGGCGATTCCTGATGCAAGTAATGCTTTTTTCATGCTTTTACCGGTATTGTCAATTTGCTTATGATTCATGGTTTTTTCAGTTTACAAAGTTAGTGAATACTGTGGATTAAGACTTGAATATTATTCAAAATTGGTGGACTTTTAACAGTTTTAATGCCAATTATATGCCGGTATTGTTAACGGGGTATTAATATTTGTTTGCCTAATAAGATTTAAAAGCAGCGTCAGGATGCCTTCACGGCAGCCTGACGCCTAATCAACCTTAATTTATCAACCTTTATGTCAAATAAATTCTTATGTTACTTTCCGTTGATACGGAGATTTACAAGACGGATGTCATCGGTGTTACCCTTGATGGAGTTGCCTCCTGTCGCAACGCCGTCGAAGTTGCAATCCTTTACTTCAATATTATATACGTTGCATTCTTCTTCAAGAGCCTCTACCATTACGCCATACTTGCTTTTCTTGCAATTGACATTTTCGAGATACACATTGCGGACGGTAGGGTTGAAACCGCGCTGGCACACTTCTTTCGGCTCGTATACCAGGTTGATTTTCAATACTGACTCGCCACACTGTCCTACTTCCACGTTGCGCACGAAGATGTTTTCAATCACGCCGCCGCGGCAGCTGTTGGTCTTGATTCTTACCACGCGGTCAAGGTCGGGGGAGTCCATGATGCAGTTTTCCACAAAGAGATTGCGGTAACCGCCTGAAATCTCAGAGCCTACCACCACGCCGCCATGTCCGTTTTTCATGCGGCAGTTTCTTACGATGATATTTTCGCTCGGCATGTTCCATGTGCGTCCGTCGCGGTTACGTCCGCTCTTGATGGCTATGCAGTCGTCGCCGGTGTCAAAGTAGCAGTCCTCGATGAGCACATTCTTGCAAGATTCGGGGTCACATCCGTCGCCGTTAGGTCCGTCGTTCTGGATGTGTACACCTTTGACTGTGAGGTTTTCACACATCAGGGGATGTATTACCCAGAACGGAGAGCGCAACAGCGTTACATCTTCGATGAGCACATTTTTACACTTCACCGGGTTGACGAGCTGAGGGCGCATTCCGTAGCCGTCGCCAAGCACTCGCTCTTCGACCGGGGTGCCTTTCTCGTTCCATTCCTGAAGCAGGGGGCGTCCGATTTTCTGCGAGATGATGCCGTCGGTATAGCCGTAGCGGGGCTTGCCACACCATTTCCACCAGTTGTCGTTGTGTGCGCCGCCGTCGACGGTGCCTTTTCCGGTAAGACCGATGTTCTCCTGCTCAAGAGCATAAATCATGGGCTGGTAGTTGTAGCAGTCCATGCCTTCCCAGCGGGTGAGCACGATGGGGTATTCCTTCGGGTCATCGGTGAAAAGGAGTGTAGCTCCCTCCTCAAGATGAAGGTTTACGCCGCTAAGGAGTGTGATGGGGCCGGTGAGCCATTCTCCGGCGGGCACGATAACCCTGCCGCCACCCTCTTCGGAGCATCGCTTTATTACATTATTAATAAGGTCGGTGTAGAGGTAGCCTTTGGTGTCGCTGCGTTTTCCATAATCAAGGATATTGTAGTCCTTGTCGCGGAAAGTTGGGGCTTTGATTTGAGACTCTACTTCACCATACAATTCTCCCCATGCCTGCGCGGGAGTCGGGGCGTTTGCAGTAGCAAATGTCGGGCTGATGCCGAGCAAAAGCGCTGTGATAAAAATTGCTGCTTTTTTCATGGATTTTCAATTTTTTATTATATTTGCAACAAATATAGTGCAACTCACCAAAAAGTACCTTGAAAAAATGTCAAATAAGAGTCACTTTTTGACGAGCCATGGAAAATATAGTAAAAATCAGTGTGTAAAACTTAAAAATCCATCTTTAACGATAAAAATTTACCCAATCGAAATAAACCCAATTATTATATTTGCATGAAATTTTTTAATTATTAACAATTCACATGAAAGACATTATTCACCAATCATCAGCCCTACCGGCCCTATCTTGCGGGGCGGCTGAGGCTACAGGTCGCAAGCAATGGCTGCGCTTCTCACCCGCGGGGCTGTGGAAAGCGTTGTTGCTTCTTCTCGTGCTATGTATTGAATTGCCTGTCTTCGCTCAGAACATCCAGGTTACAGGAAATGTTCACGACGAGACCGGCGAGCCGATTATTGGCGCTTCAGTAATCGTTGTGGGTGCGACAACAGGTACAGCTACCGACTTCGACGGTAACTTTGTACTTAATAATGTACCCGCGAATGGTAAACTTAAGGTTACTTACATCGGCTACAATCCCGCTGAAGTAAGTGTAAAGGGACAGACCAACGTTGACGTAACTCTTGTCGAGGACTCTCAGGTGCTTGACGAGGTCGTTGTCGTAGGTTACGGTACAATGAAAAAATCTGACCTTACCGGTTCGGTTTCTTCTGTAGGTACTGAAAAGCTTAACGCAAAGGGTGCCCCCTCTGTGCTTGAGGCGCTTCAAGGCTCTACCCCCGGTGTTAATATTACTAAAAATACCGGTCGTACCAACGGTGGTCTCAGTATCGAAATCCGTGGTAAATCTTCATTGAACTCATCTACGACTCCGCTTTTTGTCGTTGATGGTGTGATTTGTGGAGATATCGACTTCCTTAATCCGCAGGATATCGAGCGTATCGACGTGCTTAAGGATGCTTCATCTACAGCAATCTACGGTTCTCGTGCATCTGCCGGTGTGGTTATGGTTACCACTAAGGGTGGCGCAAATGTTAACAAGTCTCAGAAAGCAACTATTACTTATGACGGCTATTATGGCTTTAACAAGGCCGCACGTCTTCCCGAGTTCTCTGATGGCAACCAGTACTATCGCCAGCGTGTTATGAAACTTCAGGAAAAGGAAGTTTATGGTGGTGCTCAGCCTTATTTCGGCTTTGCCAACCGTACCGTTTTCGGACAGGCGTTTATCCAGCAGCAGCAGTCTGACTTTGATTCTCCGATGTTGTTGAAGGAAATGCTTGCTAACGGCGAGACTTACGACTGGCCCGGACTTGTTATAAAAGATGGACATCAGCAGAACCATTATCTTGCAATTTCAGGCTCGTCAGATACAGCAAACTATCATTTCGGTATTGGTGTCAATGAAGAAGAGGGTATCTATCGTGGCGATGATAGCAAGACATATACTTTCAAGGGATCAGTTGATGCACGTGTTAATAAAGTGATTTCCGGAGGTTTCAATTTCAACCTCGCCTATATGGAAAATTCATATGCTGATGACGGCGGTATCGCTGATGCTTATCGTGCCAACCCATTCAATATTCCTTATGATGAGGATGGACGTATTATCGAAAAGCCTGGTTCATCTTCTGCTTTAGGTGCTGATGCCAACCAGTTTACTGATCAGGTTTCTCCTTTGTTGAAGCTTCTCAACTCAAATCAGCGTCGCAAAACTTATCGCGCATTGGGTAACATTTATCTTCAGTTCGATATAATAAAGGGCCTTAACATTAAGACAACATTCTCGCCTTCATATACAAATTATCGTCACGGCTATTTCGCAGGTTATGAAAATCCTGATAAACCAGGTTTCACCTATGCCGGTACTGATATGAGTACAGAGGGTCATAACTCTGCTGATGTTGAGAATAAGACTTCGCTGGCATGGACTTGGGACAACACAGTTAATTTCAGCCGTACTTTTAATGAGATTCATTCAGTGAATTTCCTTGGTCTTATTTCATTGGAAAAAGGAAATACTGAAAGCTCTAAAATAACTGCTATTGACGTTATGCAGAATACTGACTGGTGGAATCTTGGAAATTCTGGTGTTATTCAGCAGGTAAATTCCGATAATAAAGTTGTTACTTCCACTGGTTACTCCGAATCGTCAATGCTGTCATATGCCCTTCGCGGTAATTATGCTTTCAAAGACAGGTATATGGTTACTGCTACTGTTCGTTGGGACGGTTCTTCAAAATTCCAGAAAGGTTATCGTTGGGGTACATTCCCGTCGGTTGCTCTTGCATGGCGTCTTAGCGAAGAAAGCTTCCTCCAGAAAGAATGGCTGAATAATTTGAAGCTCCGTCTTTCTTATGGTGTATCTGGTAACAATACCGGTATCGGTAACTATGAAACTACCGTTGGTATCGGGTCGCCTATCTATTATCCTTTCGGACCTGATTATTGGACCGGTAAATTCCCCGGCAGCATCGTAGATGCCAATCTTCATTGGGAAAAATCATATGAATACAATGCAGGTGTTGACTTCGGATTCTTGCAGAACCGTATCAACGGTAGCATCGATATCTATCAGAAGAATTCTAAGGAACTTCTTTATGGTGTAAATCTTCCTCTTGAGGCAGGTGGCGGCAATCTTAAAACTAATATCGGTAGAGTACAGAACCGCGGTATTGAAATTGCTCTAACCACAGTAAACATTACCAATCGTGATTGGGAATGGACTACTACCTTCGCTTTCTCCCACAATAGCAATAAGGTAAAAGAGATTAACGGTGTTTCCGATGAACTTATCAATGGTGCAACCGGCTCATTGTTTGTAGGAAAGTCGATTTCAACTCTATACGGTCATGAGTGGGGTGGTATAGTTACCGACCAGATGATGACTGTTCCTGACCATGAAATTGCTGTGTCTAAGGGATATACTCCTGGTCAGCCTGTCCGTATGTGTGATTACTACTATGATGTATATGGTCTTCAGGAAGGTAACGTGTACATTGTAGACCAGAATGGTGACGGTACTATTACTGATGAGGATAAGGTGACTTTTAATGGCGAACCTAAGTGGACAGGTAGTGTAACCTCTAACCTTTCTTATCGTTTGCCCAAGAATGGAGGTATGCTTGATTTCTCTTTCAATATCTATGCAAAGCAGGGCTTCAAGGTTTATTCTGCATTCATGAATAATGACCTTTTCCGTCATGACCAGCGTGCACGTAACTCTATCGCTTGTGACTTCTACATTCCAAAGGGTGCGCTCGTTGATGCAGATGGAATGCGCGAAGATGGTACTTATATTAACCCTGTTTACATGACGCAGACTCATTATGGCGAATGGGCTTCTATGGGTGGTTCGTCCAATATGGGTGCAGGTAATCAGATGTCTCAGTGGAATGATGCTCGTAAATTTGTTGACGGCTCATTTGTAAAGGTTAAGAATATAACTCTTGGTTATACATTCTCTAAGAACATCCTCAAGCATATTGCTTGTCAGAACCTACGTCTGTATTTCACTGTTACCAACCCGTTCGTTTGGACAAAATACAAAGGTTTCGATCCTGAGTGGGCTGATGCAGCAGGTAAGAATGACGGTCCGAGCATCATATCTTATCAGATTGGTGCAAGTATTAAGTTCTAAACCTTAACTCTAACTTTATTAATACAATGAAATATATTAAGTCATTTTTCATAGCTGCACTTAGCTTATTGCCACTGAGCTCATGCAGTGATTTTCTCGATGCTGAAAACAAGTCTTCGGGTGGCAATAATGCTGAAGACTTCTTTTCAAGTGACCCGGAGGCAATTCTTCCGGTGGCATATAACTCCCTGCGCTCGTTTGGCGTGAATGTATCGATTCACGAACACGGCAGTGACTTGTTCTACTCTCCTAAAGCACAGGATTGTGATTATGCCAAGTTTATTCATAATGCTGAAGATGGTGGCGTAAAGAGCTATTATTCTAATGGCTACTCCTCTATACAAAAGGCAAATGCGCTTATTCACTATGGTGGTGAAGGCTCTTCATATGCAGAAGAGGGTAGATTCTTGCGTGGATTAGTGTATTACTTGCTTACCCAGCAGTTTGGCGGAGTGCCCTACATCACTCATTTTGTTCAGGATGCAAATCGTGATTACCCGCGTACTCCGTTGGCCGACTTGTATGCAAATTTGATTTCTGATTTGGAAGATTTGTATGAAAATTCTTCTCTTCCTGCACAGGATCATAATGGCCGTGCTTCAAAGCAGGCAGTTGCTGCCCTGCTTGCAAAGGTATATCTTGCAGCTGCTTGGGATATAGATACTGACCTTGTTGATGCGAAGGCGGGTACTTATAATGTTAAGACTACCGACCGCTTCAAAAAGGCTGCTGAGTGGTCTGAAAAGGCTATTAACGGAATTCAGCTGACTATGTCGTTTGCTGATAAGTGGAGCCCTTACAACGAACGTAATGCTGAGGAAATTTTCTCTATTCAGTATGAACGCGCTGGACTTCCTTCTGACCCGAACTCTTCAGGTCATAATCTCCAGAACCAGTACACCGCTTATTATGGTGACTGCAAGACTGTGTCTCTGAAGCCTACAAAGGGTGGTGGTGACCAGAATTCACCCAAATCACTTCTTTTGTTTGAGAAGGGTGACCAGCGATTTGACGCAACCTTTATGACTACGTTCTATTCTGCAGAGCGAATCGACAAAACTACTTCTAAATGGGGCGACCAAGGTTATTATGCGTACTATAACGCTAAGCCTGAGGATCTTGAAAAAATGCCTATTTCTTTGAAGTTCTTCCCGTATTATTACACCGACCAGGAAATTGAGCAGTGGCTTAACGACCACAAGAAGCAATGTTTCCTTCCGGCTGTTGATGCTTACAACTACAATACTCCTTTTGCTGCCCGTCTTGAACCTGAGACTGTAACTAAATGGACATTTGGTGCTAACGGAACATTTACAAAGACTACTGTTCGTGGCGAGGACTTCTATGCTGGTGGTGCCGGTATGCAAGGTTTCTGCGTGAAGAAGTATGATGATCCTGCTACATCGCAGATGGTTTCTGACAATGGATATCGTGATATTGTACTTTTCCATGTTTCCCAGATGTATCTCGTTTGTGCTGAAGCAAATTATATGGCAGGAAACGAATCGGCTGCTTTGTCTAAGATAAATGATGTACGTAGACGTGCCGGTCTTGCTAATCTTGGCTCATTTGGCGCTTATCAGCCTCAGTATGTAGTATCATCAGGTTTTGCAGAGAAACCTCTCGACTTGATTTTGGATGAGTATGCTCGTGAGTGCTATGCAGAACAGACCCGTTATGCTGACCTCCGTCGTACAAAGCAGTTGATTCGCTATAATCTTGAATTTAACCGCAACATCAACTCTCTTGCTGATATGCAGAGCCCGAAGGGTGAGTTCAAGTGGCTTAGACCTATCCCGTCTGCAGAGTTTGACTTTAATACTGCATTGTCTTCAGAAGATCAGAACCCTGGTTACTAATATTAATCAATTAAGATTTATTTGAAATGAAAAAAATATTTTTTGGACTGCTTGCCATGTTTGCGATGACTTTCGTCTCTTGTAAAGACGAGGCCGGCAATCCTGACCCCGGTACTCCCGTCAATGTCGCTGGCGCAGTTGAAGGTACATATACCGGTACATGGACTCGTACTGATGCTGCTAACGCTGATAATGTAGTGAGCGGAACTGGTACTTTGACCTTTACTCAATATAATGATGAGAATTATGTTGTAACAGTAAATGCTAAGTGCACTGATCTCGGTGTCGATTTTACCGCTAACGCGAATATTAACCCGGCATTCGTGTTTTTCAATGCGCTTCCTACTGATTTCGGCAACTCTTTCTCAGGTCGTGTAACAGAAGAGAAAGATGCTTCGATTTCTTTTGCAAAAACAATAAAAGAAGGTCGTAAGCAATATACTTATTATTACGATTTTTCAGGTACTAAGCAATAACACAACAAAAGTTTGGTGTCCCCACATGTGTGGGGGACACCAAGCTTAAAATTATACTAATTTTTTTAACTCTTAAATCATTAAACAATGAAGAAGAATTTACTCCTTGCTGCTGCACTTTGTGCAACGTTATCTGCTTCAGCTGCTGTTGAAGTTTGTTTCATTGACCGTGCTACCGATTTCCCTGAGCTGCCGGCAACACTTGCTGCTGGAACTAAACTTGCTGAGTCAGAAAATGTTGTTATGTCTTGGACTAACGAGGGCGAGATGAATGGTCAGAACGCTGATTTCAATGGCATCAAAACTATTTTGGTAAATGGTGAGGCTATTGACCTTGTTCCCGGTGTAGGTGGAGTAGTTAACCCTGCTGGTGTGGATGTTACTGCAGGCCCTGCTCAAGGTGGTGTTCAGTATTGCTTTACTGTAAAGAAAGATGGATGGCTTATTATTCCCTCAAAAATTTCCTCTAACAAGAACTTCTATGCTTATGAAGGCTCTTTTGAGGGTGAAATGAACCTTATGGCATACACTCTTGGTATGGCTCTTTATGGTGACAATGCAAAGGGCAAGACTCACGCTGTTTATACTCTTCCCGCTACTGAGATGGGTTATTGTGATTTTGCGGCTGCTAACATCGATGACTTCCTCCATGGTGGTAAAGCTATCGACTGGCCTTATCGAATCTTTTTCAATATTCAGGCTGACGCCCCCGAATATGCTGATAAATTGAATGCAGGTAATGGTACTGGTGTAATCATGTTCCCGGTATTTGCTGACGCTGCAACTTACTATGTATTTGCAACTGGTTCAAAGATGAACACTTGCGGTGCTATCTTTGTTGAAGGCGAAAAGCAGCCTTCTGTTTCTCTTTACGGTCCCGAACAGCATGGTGAAGATGGTTCTGTAACTCGCGCAGAGCAGAATTTCGTAATTACCGGTGAGGCTCAGACTCCTCCTACCGGCGGTATCGACAACATCGCTGCTGACGTTAAGGCTACTGAACTTGACTGGAATGCTCCCGTTTACAACGTAATGGGTCAGAAGGTATCTAAGAACTTCAAGGGTATCGCTATCCAGAACGGCGCTAAGTTCATCGTTAAGTAATTTAGTTAACCCCACATTTGGTCACGTCTCGCGCGCGACCTCCGAGGGCGACCCATCCGGGCCGCCCTCTTTGCATTTCTCCCCATGGCGTTGTGCAACCCTTACAGGGTAGCCGCAGCTGATTTGCGCCATCTTCACCACGGGTATGCCTCCGGCATTACCCGCGGCTAACGATATCTTTCCCTTGCCGGGGAAAACCCCCTGTAGGCCCGCCTCGGTAGATGATTCCTGTCGGAAACCAAAAAATGTATTATCGGCTATCCGGGGGTATCACTGCGTTCAACCCCCGGCTACACATAGACTATTCCCCTGTCGGGGAAATCCCGGCACCCGCGCCCCATCCCCTCTGACAACTGACAACTGACAACCGATATTGCCCCGGAAGGGCAAGATAATGTTAACCGCGGGTGGGGTTGATGCATCCCCGTATGGGGATGGTCTGACATGTAGCCGTGGGTTGAGCGCAGCGATACCCACGGACCGTTAAAGCGAGGCATATGTTTCCGTCAGGAATCCTCACGCATGTAAATAGATGATTCCTATCGGAAACCAAAAAATGTATTATCGGCTATCCGGGGGTATCACTGCGTTCAACCCCCGGCTACACATAGACTATTCCCCTGTCGGGGAAATCACGGCGACACATGCCACGGCTTATGTGTTGCCGGCCGCTACGCGTCCCACCCCTCTGACAACCGACAACTGAAAACTGCCATTGCCCCGGAAGGGCAAGATAATGTTAACCGCGGGTGGGGTTGATGCATCCCCGTATGGGGATGGTCTGACATGTAGCCGTGGGTTGAGCGCAGCGATACCCACGGACCGTTAAAGCGAGGCATATGTTTCCGTCAGGAATCCTCACGCATGTAAATAGATGATTCCTATCGGAAACCAAAAAATGTATTATCGGCTATCCGGGGGTATCACTGCGTTCAACCCCCGGCTACACATAGACTATTCCCCTGTCGGGGAAAATCCAGGCGCCCGCGCCCCATCCCCTCTGACAACCGACAACTGAAAACTGACAACTGACATCTGACGACTGACAACTGATAACTGACAACTGATAACTGACAACTGACAACTGACAACTGACAACTCAAAATTCATCTGTCCATCATGACAATATGTCCATCTGTATCACATCCTGTCAACCTCACAACCGGTCACTCGCAAATGTCAAAAAATCCAAGGTGGAAATTTTGTTGTGCATTTTTTGCCGTATAATTTGCCGTGGAAAAATTAAAAATAGCTACTTTTGTACACGATGCCTAAATCAATGACGATGAAACTCGGACATAAGCTAATTGTTACACTTCTCATTGTGCTGATTGTGCCTCGCCTGCTCAACGGGGCGATACGTGTAGAGCACTATGCCAAGAAAGACGGTCTTGCAGGGACTGTCGTGTCCGATATTCTACATGATAGCCGTGGATATATGTGGATAGGTACCTGGGAGGGACTGTCGCGTTTCGACGGCAAGGAATTTATCAACTACAGCGAAGGCGATGCCACGGAGATACCCTATCTTCACAACCGCGTGATGCGTGTCTACGAGGATGCCCTCGGCAATGTGTGGGTGATGATGTATGACGACAGGCTATTCCGCCTTAACCGACGCACCGACACATTTGACCGCATGGCGGAGGTATTTCCCGATTTTCAGAATGTGAGGATGTATAATCCGGTGTTTGCAGCCAACGGCGATGTGTGGGCCGAGGTGAGGGGTACCGGTGCGATACATTTCATGACCGACTCGGCTACCAATAAGCTCTCTGCCGAGATGATGCCGCTCGTGGGTCAGGCTATAAATTTCCTCTACGAGGACCGGCATGGCACCGTGTGGGCTGCCACCGACCGCCGGTTGTCGGTGTTGCGTTCCGACTCGCTTAACTTCAACACGCTTGCCGACCATCACGATGTGCGCGCGGTCGCCGAGACAGGTGACAAGGTGATATGGGGCTCTGCCGACGGCTCGATTATTGAATATAACTACAAGACCGGGCGCAACAAGATTGTGCCGCTGCTCCATAATGTGCCGGTGACGGCGCTCTCCATGTCGCCCGACGGCTCTACGCTATACATAGCCACGGCGCGTTCGGGACTTTACCGTTACGACCTTGCCGACGCGCGGCTGACGCAGATTTTTGCCGAGCCGGCATCGGTCGACCGGCTTTTCACCGACAGCTTCGGGCTTGTGTGGATTTTCACGCGCCAGCCGGGGGTGATGATGTATGACCCCGACCGCCGCGAGCTTGTCAGCTATACGCAGGATGTCACCCCGTCGAGCTACGAGCCGACATCAGATATCGTGGAGAAGGATGGCGAAGTGTGGGTGGCTATGACAGGCGGCGGATTTGGAAAGTATGACCGTGCCGCCGGGCGTCTCGACTATTTCCACAATGACCCGTCGAAGCCGGGCGACATGTCTAATGTCGTGCTGCAGTTTGCCGTGTCGTCGCCCGACGTGGTGTGGCTCTCCACCCATCATCGAGGCATCGACCGCGTGACCTCGGTAGACAACCGTGTAAGCCACACATGGATCAAGGACCGCCCGTCGAGCCTTGTCGACAATGAGGTGAAATCGTTTTTCCTCAACGGTGACTCTACCGTGCTTATCGGTACAAAGGCGGGCTATCTTTACGATTATTCAAAATCAGGACAGCTGCTCAACACATACAGCTCCGACTCCCGGGGCGAGGCTATCGGGCGTGTGTATTCGATATGCCGCGACAATGACGGCGACATATGGCTCGGCACCCGCGGCAACGGTATATTGCGTGTGAGCGGTTTCGGTCGAGGATCCACCTCGACACGCTATCGCCACGACCCAGACGACAAGTTCAGCATATCGTCGGATGAAGTGCAGAGCATCATCGTCGACAGGCTCGGACGCATGTGGATAGGCACATATGGCGGGGGTGTCAACCTTGCCGTGCGCGACGGTTCGTCGGGCAATGTGCGTTTCCTCTCGGCGGCAAACTCGATGAAAGGCTATCCGATTGCTTCCTGCGGGAAGGTGCGCTCGCTTGCCGCCCAACGCGACGGCACCGTGTGGGCCGGCACCACCGAGGGTCTTGTATCGCTCGTCTACGACGAGGGGACTAAAGACGTGAAGGCGCGTGTGTTCAGGCAAGATGGCGACACTCATGCATCGCTGTCGTCAGATGACATCGTGACCGTCTATGTCGACAGCCGCGATGTGCTTTGGGTAGGCACGATGACAGGCGGTCTCAACCGCTATGAAGGCTCTGAAGGAGGCAAGCCGAAATTTACCGTATATTCAACCTCCAACGGGCTCCCCTCCAATCACATAAAGAGCATCACCGAAGACCGTGCCGGCAACCTGTGGATAGCCACCGATGAGAATATCGTGATGTTTAACAACGAGACACAAGCTTTCAGCGTCTACCTTGAAGACGCCGACCCCGAAAATACGATGTTCTCCGAAAATGCGGCAATCATACTCCCCGACGGCGACCCGCTTTTCGGCGCCAACAATGGTTGCTATCGTGTCGACAACATGCGTAACTCTGCCGATGCCGCCGGCAATCTCCGGCTTGTACTGACAGGAGTGTCGATCGACGGAAAGGACACCTCGCCGCGTGTCAACAAGGACATGTCGGCCTATATCCCCGAGAGTGGGGTGGTGGAGCTGCCCTCGCGAGGCTCCACGCTGACAATCAAGGTCAACGCGCTAAATTATTCGCTGCAAAACCGCGTGCGTTTCCGCTACATGATAGATGGTGTCAACGATGGCGAATGGGTCAACTGCGGCACCGAAAACAGCATCACCCTGTCGGGACTCCCTTCAGGCGAGAATATACTGGTGGTGCGTGCCATGCTCTCCGACGACCCGGAAAAGTGGGAGGAACGCACCCTGCGCATCATCGTGCCCTCGGCATGGTGGGCTACATGGTGGTTCTGGCTCATCGTGGTTGCCGTGGTGGCGGTCGCAGGGGTATTGCTGCTTAGACATTTCCGCAAGCCGGAGAAGGTAGAAGAGGTGGCGGCGACCCCTCACGAGGAGGCTCCCCGCCACGAGTCGCCGCGCAAGACCATCGTGCTTGAGCCGGGCAGGATTGCGCTTGACGACGATGAAGATGAGAAGTTTGTCAACAATCTCCTTGCATGGATGGAAGAAAACTATGCCAATCCGGAGATGAAAATTGAAAATATGGTCATATCCTCCGGGCTTGGCCGAACCTCATTCTACAACAAGCTAAAGACCCTTGCCGACACGTCGCCCGTGGAGTTTGTGATCGACTTCAGGATGAAGAAAGCGAAGATGTTTATTGAAAACACCAACAAGAATATCGCCGAGATAGCCTACCTTACCGGCTACCTCGACCCCCACTATTTCACCCGTGCTTTCAAGAACCGTTACGGCGAGACTCCTACACAGTATCGCAAGCATTATGCCGCCAGTCATCCCGAGGCAGCCGTGGACGCTGCCGACCATGAAGAGACTGAATGATGAAAAATGCGCGTTTTTGCGCGTGAAAATCCAATTTTGATAAAAAATCTCGTTCTTTTGGCAGGAAATGCAATTGGAGATTGGTGAAGATTTTGTAATTTTACAAAACTTAAATCATTAACCACTCATCATCAAGGGAGGCGCCTAATTGCCTGTATCTATTACCAACCCGGATTTTGACCATGATGGCGCCCTTTAGCGATGTTGAATTAAAACAGTAATCAAGGACACAGTTATGTTTAAAGGAAAGAAATCCGTTTTTGCGGCAATGCTTGCATCAGGTGCGCTCATGTCATCGGCGCAGGTATCCAATGTCTGGTCGCCCGACCTTGGCAATGGCGAATACAAAAATCCCATTATAAATGCTGATTATTCCGACCCTGACGTAGTGCGCGTCGGCGACGATTATTATATGACGGCATCAAGCTTTTGTGATATCCCCGGTCTGCCCGTGCTCCACTCCAAGGACCTTGTCAACTGGACTCTCGTAGGTCATGCCATCGCAGAGATGCCGGAATATGCGCAGGCGGCTCCCGACCCTTCTCACGGTAACGCCGTGTGGGCTCCCTCCATCCGCTACCACAACGGTGAGTATTATATCTACTACGGTGACCCCGACCTCGGTATATTCATGACCAAAACCAAGAATCCCGCCGGTCCCTGGGAGCCGCTCGTGTGGGTTCACAAGGCGAAAGGCATTATTGACACCTGCCCCTTCTGGGATGAAGACGGCAAGGCTTACATAGCCCACGGTTACGCAGGTAGCCGCGCCGGCGTGAAGAGCATCCTCGGCATGATTGAGATGACCCCCGACGGCACCAAGACCATCGGTCAGGACCGCATGATTTACGACGGACATATTGAAAACCCCACTATCGAAGGCGCCAAGATGTATAAGCGTGGCGACTGGTATTACATCTTCTCTCCGTCGGGTGGCGTCGCCACCGGATGGCAGGAAGTGCTCCGCTCGAAGAGCCCGTGGGGTCCCTACGAATTACGCAACGTCATGGACCAGGGCACGACCGATATAAACGGTCCTCACCAGGGCGCGTGGATTGACACCCCCGACGGTAAGGAAGACTGGTTTGTCCATTTCCAGGACAAGGGTCCTTACGGACGTGTCGTACACCTTCAGCCCATGAAGTGGAATGAAGACGGATGGCCCGTGATTGGTGTCGACCCCGATGGCGACGGCAAGGGCGAGCCTGTATTGAAATATCGCAAGCCCAATGTAGGCAAGACTTACAAGGCGGTGAATCCTGCCGAGTCTGATGAATTTGACGCCAACACCCTCGGCTTGCAGTGGCAGTGGAAGGGCAATCCCTCGGCTCTATGGTATTTTGCCGATGCCAACGCCTCCAAGCTGCGCCTCTTCTCTCACAACACTCCCGGCGCCGAGCGTCTTTACGACATGCCCAATATCCTTTTGCAGAAATTCCCCGCTCATAATTTCACCGCTACCGCCAAGGTTAAGTTCTGCCCCCGTGTCAACAACGGCAAGATGCAGGCCGGCGAGCTCGCCGGACTTATCGTGATGGGTTACAACTACGGCACTATCGCCCTTGAAAGCCGCGAAGATGGCGTGTATCTCGTCAACATCGACTGCGAGAAAGCCAACAAGGGTGGCAAGGAAGTCAAGGGAGAGTCGGTGAAGATTGACGCTGACAAGGAGCTATATCTTCGTGTACAGGTAAAATACACCGGAGCGAAGAAGCCCACAGCGAAAGCTGATTATACGGCAGAGGCTCAATTCTACTACAGCTTCGACGGCAAGAAATTCACCCGCTTCGGCAAGCCGCTCAATGTGCGTGAAGGTCACTGGATCGGTGCCAAGGTAGGTCTCTTCTGTGTACGCCCCTGGCATAGCAACGACAGCGGATGGCTCGATGTTGACTGGTTCCGTATAACAAAATAGGCATAGCGGTAAAATATGTTACGACACATATCAATAGTATCTCTGTTACTCATCGCCCTGATGGCTTCCATGCCGCTCGGGGCGGCAGAGTATAAGCGCCATATCACTGTGGCGCAAGATGGCTCCGGCGATTATACCACCCTGACCGAAGCGATGGAAGGCATACGCGCTTTCATGGACTATACCGTCACGGTCGATATCAAAAACGGTGTCTACCGCGAGAAACTGGTCATCCCCTCATGGCTTGAAAATGTCGAGTTTGTAGGTGAGTCGGTCGACAGCACCATCATCACCTTCAACGACCATGCCAACATTAACAAGATGGGCACTTTCCGCACTTACACCGTGAAGGTGGAGGGCTGCGACATGACATTCCGCAACCTCACCATCGAGAACAATGCCGAGCAGCTCGGGCAGGCAGTGGCGCTTCACACTGAAGGCGACCGCCTTTCATTTATCAACTGCCGCTTTCTCGGCAATCAGGACACAATCTTTACCGGCGGCAATAACTCGCGCCTCTATTTCCTCGGCTGCTATATCGAGGGTACCACCGATTTCATCTTCGGTCCGGCAACCGCCCTGTTTGAAGATTGCACCATCTACTCTAAGCGCGACTCATATATCACCGCCGCTTCCACCCCGCAGGATGTGGAGGTAGGCTATGTGTTCAACCGTTGTCGCCTGAAAGCCGCTCCGGGCGTGGAAAAAGTCTATCTCGGCCGCCCCTGGCGTCCTTATGCCTTCACGATGTTTATCGATTGCGAGATGGACGGCCACATCATCCCTTCCGGCTGGGACAACTGGCGTAACCCCGACAACGAGTCGACCGCGCGCTACGGCGAGTATGGGTCGACAGGCGAGGGTGGAGCAGCTGCCGGGCGTGTATCGTGGGCTTCAAATCCCGATGCCGCCACCGCACGCCGCTATGTCGACGAGGCGATATATGACATAAATAATAAGTGGAAACCAAATAGAAAATAAACTAAATAAACAATTAACACATATCTTGTTATGAAAGTTTTAAATAAACTTACTGCTCCCAAGGCAGTCGCTCCCGAAAAAATCATTCAATTCGGTGAGGGTAACTTCCTCCGCGCATTTGTGGACTGGATCGTGAAAAACATGAACGACACTACTGACTTCAACGCGTCGGTAGTAGTGCTTCAGGGTACCCGCATGGCATTCCCCATGTCTCTTCTTCAGGGTCAGGACTGCATGTATCATGTCAACCTTCAGGGACGTCTCAACGGCGAAGTAGTCAACTCGCTTACCCGTATCGACTGCCTCAGCCGCGGTCTTAACCCCTATGAGCAGTTTGACGCTTACATGGGTCTTGCTGACCAGCCCGAAATCCGCTTCGTTATTTCCAACACCACCGAGGCAGGTATCACCTTCAGCGCTGAAAGTAAGTTTACTGATACTCCCTGCGAAAACTATCCCGCACGTCTTACCCAGCTTCTCTACCGTCGTTTCAAGACATTCAACGGAGCTGCCGACAAGGGTCTTATCATCATGCCCTGCGAGCTTATATTTGAAAACGGTCACCACCTGAAAGATTGCATCAACCGCACTATCGACCTTTGGAAAGAGGACCTCGGTGCTGATTATGACGCCTTCAAGAGCTGGTTTAACACATATAATTATGTATGTGCTACCCTCGTTGACCGTATCGTGCCCGGATTCCCCCGCAAGGAAATCAACCAGATTCAGGAAAAACTCGGCTACAAGGACAATGTTGTTGTACAGGGCGAGGCATTCCACCTCTGGGTTATAGAAAAGCCCGACAACATGTCAATCGAAGAGCTCCGTGCCGAGTTCCCCGCTGAAAAGGCAGGTCTTAACGTGATTATCACCGATTCAGAGGCTCCCTATCATGAAAGAAAGGTGACCCTTCTCAACGGTCCCCACACTGTGCTTTCACCTGTCAGCTACCTGTCGGGCGTAGATATCGTGCGCGATGCCTGCAATCATCCCGTGCTCGGCGAGTATATCCGCAAGGTGCAGTTTGATGAACTTATGCAGACACTCAACCTCCCGATGGATGAGCTGAAGAAGTATGGCGAAAGCGTGCTTGAACGCTTCGACAACCCCTATGTTGACCACCAGGTGACCTCTATCATGCTCAACTCATTCCCGAAATTCCAGACCCGCGACCTTCCCGGTCTCAAGACCTATCTGGAGCGTAAGGGTGAGCTTCCCAAGGGTATCGTGCTCGGTCTTGCCGCAATCATCACTTACTACAAGGGTGGCAAGCGTGCCGACGGAGCCGACATCGTGCCTAACGACGACCAGCAGATCATGCAGCTTCTCACCGACCTCTGGGCTACCGGCGATACCCGCAAGGTGGCTGAAGGCGTACTCGCTGCCGATGAACTTATATGGAAAGATCATGGCAATCTCAACACCATCCCCGGTCTTACCGACCTTGTGGTTGAGTATCTTGATTCTATCCGCGACAAGGGTATGCTCGAAACCGTCAAGACTATCCTCTGATTATGAAGGAATATATTAAGATCAACCCCGCCGACAATGTAGCTGTAGCGATAACTCCCCTTTCAAAGGGAGCGGTTATAGAAGTCGACGGAAAGTCAATAACTCTCGTTACCGATATACCTGCAGGACACAAGGTTGCCCTGCAGGATATCGCTGCGGGCGAAAATGTGATTAAGTACGGTTTTCCCATCGGTCATGTGCTTCATGACGTGAAGGAAGGCTCTTACCTTGACCATAACGATATAAAGACCAATCTTGCCGGTCAGCTCGACTACTCCGACATAAAAATCAATGGCGGTGCGGCTCCTGTCGTTTCTGCGACCGAGCCTGCGCTCACTTTCGACGGCTATGTGCGTCCCGACGGTCAGGTTGGTATCCGTAATGAAATCTGGGTAATCCCGACTGTAGGCTGTGTAAACGGCATTGTAAAGCAGATTGTCGACCGCCTCAATGCCGAGACCGGCGCAGAAGGCGTTGACGGTATTTTCGGATTCCCCCACAATTATGGTTGCTCACAGCTTGGCGACGACCATGAAAATACCAAAAAGATACTCCGCGACATGGTGCATCACCCCAATGCGGGCGGTATCCTCGTGGTAGGTCTTGGTTGCGAAAACAATCAGCCCAAGGTGTTTGAGGAATTTTGCGGCGATTACGACCGTGACCGCGTGAAGTTCATGGTGTGTCAGGAAGTGGAAGGCGACGAGGTTGAGACCGGTCTTGAGATTTTGCGCGGTCTCTACAACAATGCGAAGAACCTCAAGCGCACTCCCGTGCCCGCATCCAAGCTACGTATCGGCTTGAAGTGTGGCGGTTCCGACGGATTCTCCGGTATCACCGCCAACCCGCTCCTCGGAGCATTCTCCGATTACCTCTGTGAAGCTCAGGGCGGTACTACCGTGCTTACCGAGGTGCCCGAGATGTTTGGTGCAGAGACTATCCTCATGAAGCGTTGTGCCGACGACCATCTGCTTGGTCAGACCATCGACCTGATTAACAACTTCAAGGAATATTTCCTCAGCCACGGCGAGCCTGTGGGTGAAAATCCGTCGCCGGGCAACAAGGCAGGCGGTATATCCACTCTCGAAGAGAAGGCGCTCGGCTGTACCCAGAAGTCAGGAAAGAGCCCTGTCTACGGTGTGCTTGAATATGGTGAGCGTATCCACAATCACGGACTCAACCTGCTCTCGGCTCCCGGCAATGACCTCGTGGCTTCCACCGCGCTTGCGGCTGCAGGCTGCCAGATGGTACTGTTCACCACCGGTCGCGGTACCCCATTCGGCACATTTGTGCCCACAATGAAGGTATCGACCAATTCCGGACTTGCCGCCCGCAAGCCCGCATGGATTGACTTCAACGCCGGTGTACTTGTCGAGGATGAATCAATGGACGAAGTGCTCGCGCGCTTTGTAAAATATGTAATCGAGGTGGCAAGCGGCCGTCTTGTAAATTCTGAAAAGAGCGGTATCCATGAGATATCGATTTTCAAAAATGGTGTAACCCTTTAACCTTAAGAAAAACAATGAAACCTTTTATGGATGAAAACTTTCTGTTGCAGACCGAAACCGCACAGAAACTGTATCATGAGCATGCAGCTAAAATGCCTATCATAGACTATCACTGCCACTTGATCCCCAAGATGGTAGCTGACGACCATAAGTTTAAATCAATCACCGAGATATGGCTTGGCGGCGACCATTACAAGTGGCGTGCCATGCGTTCCAACGGTGTTGACGAGCGCTTCTGCACAGGCACCGATACCTCTGACTGGGAAAAGTTTGAAAAGTGGGCGGAGACCGTGCCTTACACTTTCCGTAACCCCCTTTATCACTGGACTCATCTGGAGTTGAAGACTGCTTTCGGTATCGACAAGCTGCTCAACCCCACTACCGCCCGTGAAATCTTTGACGAGTGTAACGACAAGCTTCAGAACGACCCCACTATGACCGCGCGCGGATTTATGCGCCGTTACAATGTGGAGACTGTCTGCACCACTGACGACCCTGTTGACTCCCTTGAATATCACAAGCAGGTACGTGACAGCGGTTTTGAGGTGAAGATGCTCCCCACCTGGCGTCCCGACAAGGCTATGGCTGTCGAGAATCCCGCCGAGTTCCGCGCTTATGTAGAGAAGCTTGCCGAGGTGTCAGGCGTGACCATCAATAAGTTCAGCGACATGGTTGACGCACTCCAGAAGCGTCACGACTTCTTCGAGGAGATGGGTTGCCGTCTATCTGACCACGGTATCGAGGAATTCTATGCTGCTGACTACACCGACGCCGAGATTGACGCTATATTTGACAAGGTATATGGTGGCAAAGAGCTTTCTGCCGAGGAAATCGAAAAGTTCAAGAGCGCGATGATGATCGTGTTTGGCGAGATGGACTATGCGTCAGGCTGGACACAGCAGTTCCACTATGGCGCTATCCGCAACAATAACTCAAAGATGTTCAAGTTACTCGGTCCTGACACCGGTTTCGACTCAATCGGCGAGTTTAACACAGCAAAGTCTTGCGCCAAGTATCTTGACAAGCTTAACAGCCGCGGCAAGCTCACCAAAACTATCCTCTACAACCTTAACCCCTGTGCCAACGAGGTAATAGCCACGATGCTCGGCAACTTCCAGGATGGCACTGTAGCAGGTAAGATTCAGTTTGGTTCAGGCTGGTGGTTCCTCGATCAGAAGGATGGCATGCAGAAGCAGATGAACGCTCTTTCACTGCTCGGTCTGCTCAGCCGCTTCGTAGGTATGCTCACTGACTCACGTTCATTCCTTTCTTATCCGCGTCACGAATATTTCCGCCGCACTCTGTGTAACCTTGTAGGTACCGATGTCGAGAACGGAGAGATTCCCTACACCGGTTATGAAGCTGAGCGCGTAAATCAGATGATTGAGGATATATGCTATAATAACGCTAAAAACTACTTCAAATTCTGATTATGGCTACTACCACTCCACTCTCGGCCGCTAATCAGAAAATGACGAGCTTCCGCTGGACAATATGTCTGTTGCTATTCTTGGCAACTACCGTCAACTATATGGACCGCCAGGTGCTCTCGCTTACCTGGAAGGAGTTCATTTCCCCTGAATTTCACTGGACCGATGCCAACTACGGTCTTATTACGGCAGTGTTTTCAATCGTCTATGCCGTAGCCAATCTGCTTGCCGGTCGATTCATCGACTGGATGGGCACGAAGAAAGGTTATCTCTGGGCGATTGGAGTATGGTCGGCAGGTGCGTGTCTTCATGCAGTGTGCGGTATAGCTACTGAAGGCTACCTTGGCCTTGACAGCACCGCAGGTCTTGTGCAGGCTACCGGTGATCTTGCGGTGACCATCGCTACCGTGTCAGTATATTTCTTCCTTGTGGCGCGCACAATCCTTGCGCTTGGTGAGGCAGGTAACTTCCCCGCTGCCATCAAGGTGACCGCCGAATATTTCCCGAAGCGTGACCGCGCCTTTGCAACCGCCATTTTCAATGCCGGCTCGGCTGTGGGCGCTTTGATAGCTCCGTTTACCATCGGTCCGCTTGCGAAGTATTTCCAGAGCATCGGCTGGGGCAACGGCTGGGAGATGGCGTTTGTCATCATCGGTGCCCTCGGTTTTGTGTGGATGGGATTCTGGATTTTCCTTTATAAGAAACCCGCTGAAAATCCCCGTGTAAACAGTGCCGAGCTTGCTTACATCGAGCAAGATGACGATGCCCCCGATGAAACACCCAAGGAAAAGGCTGAGATTGAAGACAGCGAGACTGCCACAATCCCCTTCCTGAAATGTTTCAAATACCCGCAGACATGGGCTGTGTTCTTCGGTAAGTTCCTCACCGACGGTGTGTGGTGGTTCTTCCTCTTCTGGACACCTGCTTATATCACCGACGTGTTCAAGCTCTCAACTTCTTCAGGTGAGGGTATGATGATGATTTTTGTACTCTATCTTATCACCATGTTATCAATCTATGGCGGTAAGTTGCCTACAGTCTTTATCGACAATGCAGCGCGTCGCGGCGTGAAGGTTGACGCCTATTCAGCACGTATGAAGGCAATGCTTATCTTTGCCGTCTTCCCCTTGCTGGCTCTTGCAGCGCAGCCGCTCAGCTCTGTATCGCCCTGGATGCCTATCATCATCATCGGTATTGCCGGTGCGGCTCACCAGTCATGGAGCGCCAACATCTACTCTGTAGTAGGCGACATGTTCCCCAAGAGCACCATCGCTACCATTATCGGTATCGGCGGTATGGCAGGAGGTATAGGCTCGTTCCTTATCAACCTCGGCTCAGGTGTGCTGTTTGATTACGCCGACCAGACCCGCATGGCGTTCATGAGCTACGAAGGCAAGCCTGCCGGTTACTTCGTGGTATTCTGCATCTGCGGTGTTGCCTACCTTGTCGGTTGGGCAATCATGAAGCTACTTGTTCCCCGCTACAAGAAGATCGAGGTCAACGCCTGATACTCCCGTTAATTTATAAAAAGGTGCCGCGTCAAAATATTGATACGGCACCTTTTTCGTTTATTGTATATAATCTATACTTTGTGTTTTTTGCAGAAAATGCAAAAGTGTGCATGTATACTTTACAAATCCTACACTTTTGCTTGTTTTGTAAAGTATAAACGACTATATTTGCAGGTGTACATTAAGAGCTTGTTTAATAATAAATGTTGCTGTCAGGGTCGTATAGCTTGAGACGA
>CAJTSK010000020.1 GCA_910578835.1 uncultured Muribaculum sp. | reverse complement strand
GGGGCAAGATATTGTTAGCCGCGGGTAGCGCCGGAGGTGCACCCGTGGTTCCGGCCCCCACCCATGCATATTCGCAACCCCGAAGTGGGGTTGCATAACAGACCGCAGCGTTGTGCAACCCTTTCAGGGTAGCCGCGGGATTATTGGCGTTACCGTAACCACGGGTATGCCTCCGGCATTACCCGCGGCTAACGATATTTTTCCCCTCCCGGGGAAAATCCACGGCGCACGGTTTCCGACAGGAATCTTCTGTTTATAATAAATCAGGGGATTATCTGCTTTTGCCATTTTACCTGTCAAAATTTCACCAATCGCGCTTAGAATACTTACAAACAATGACATTTATGCTTATTTTTCGATAATTAGTTGTATTTTTGCAATCATCCACAAGCCTAATTTTTACTAATTGCCACTATACACCATCGCAACAATGGACCTGAACACCCTAATCGCCGAATGTACCGCATACGATTTTAAATTGATGCTTGAAGAAAAGAAGCCCAAGAGCTGGCTAAAAAGCATAAGTGCCTTTGCTAATGGGTCGGGAGGATCACTTTTCTTTGGTATTGACAATGATGGAATTGTCAGAGGGCTTGACGACATACAGCATGTCTGCGAAGCCATCAGCACCAAGATTCGCGACTACATGGATCCGTTGCCCGATGTAGAGATGCTCCCTCAAAGAATAGGCAATCTCGATATACTCCAACTGAAAGTCAATACTGGCATTTACACGCCTTACTATTATGTTGGCGATGGTCAGCGAATTGCATTTATGCGCATAGGAGATGAGAGCCTACCGGCAACGGCAGAGCAGATGGTTCGTCTGGTATTGAAGGGGTCAAACAAAACATTTGATTCACTGCATACTGGCTATAAAACAGAAGAATCATCTTTCACGATATTGGCTAATACATTTAAATTGCGTACTAATCAAGACTGGGACAAGAAATATCTTTTGTCATTTGGACTTGTAACAAGGACTGGATACCTTACTAATGCCGGAGCCTTATTTGCCGATGATTGTCCGCTGAAGCAATCACGCCTATATTGTACAAGATGGGACGGCTTGGAAAAGGGCGATGCAATAAATGATGCAGAGTTTACAGGCGATGTACTTATGTTGCTGCGTGAGGCAATGAACTTTGTGAAATCAAACACCAAAAGAGGATGGGAAAAATTACCTGACGGGAGAAAAAATAAACCTGACTATGCAGAACGCGCAGTCCTTGAAGCTATCGTTAACCACCTGATTCACCGTGACTATACGGTGATGGGGAGCGAAGTGCATATGGATATTTATGACAACCGACTTATATTAACATCTCCGGGAGGAATGTATAACGGGGCTTTGATTCAAGACCTGGACATTTCAGACGTATCTTCTGAAAGACGTAATCCGATACTTGCAAATGTGATGGCACAGCTTGACTATATGGAGAAACGTGGCAGCGGACTTTTGCGTATATATAAAGAGACAAAAGCTCTCGACGGATACAGAGAAGAACTGCAGCCCATCTTCAAATCAACCCCAACCCAGTTTCAGACAATAATCTTCGCTTTATCCGGCTCGTCGAATGTCGGAGACATTGACGGAGACATTAATGAAGCTAAAATTACTGAGCGACAGCAAATAATACTAAATATAATAAAAGAGTCTCCGACAATAACCGGACGACAAATGTCGGAGATATTATCAGTAAGCCAGCGTACTGTTGAACGTGACTTGTCTTATTTACAGAAACATGGAATGCTAAAACGCATCGGCAAAGACAATAATGGAATATGGGTAATCATGAATAAATAGTACCTATATAGAAAAGATGCCACCAACCATAATTATACGTTTTCATTTCAATCCCGCCACGCGCATTCCCCGCAGGGGATTGTCCTCGTGTAGCCGTGGGTTGAGCGAAGCGATACCCGCGGGGGCGATACCCGGCGGGGCGCGGGCAAGACCGGACCCATGCATTGCCCTGGAGGGGCAAGATATTGTTAGCCGCGGGTAGCGCCGGAGGTGCACCCGTGGTTCCGGCCCCCACCCATGCATATTCGCAACCCCGAAGTGGGGTTGCATAACAGACCGCAGCGTTGTGCAACCCTTTCAGGGTAGCCGCGGGATTATTGGCGTTACCGTAACCACGGGTATGCCTCCGGCATTACCCGCGGTTAACGATATTTTTCCCCTACCGGGGAAAATCCACGGCGCGCGCATTCCCCCTCCCGGGCGAAAATCGGGGGCGCGGGCATTGCCCCATCACGGGGGAAAACCGCGGAGGGCGCACATTGCCCTGGAGGGGCAAGATACCGTTAGCCGCGGGTAGCGCCGGAGGTGCACCCGTGGTTCCGGCACCCACACATGCATATTCGCAACCCCGAAGTGGGTTGCATAACAGTCCGCAGCGATGTGCAACCCTTTCAGGGTAGCCGCGGGATTATTGGCGTCATCGTAACCACGGGTATGCCTCCGGCATTACCCGCGGCTAACGATATTTTTCCCCTCCAGGGGAAAATCCCGCCGGGGCGCACACATTCCCCGCAAGGGGAAATCATGGGACCCATTCCGCATCGCCGGGGAAAATCCACGTCGCGCGCATTCCGCATCACGGGGGCGATACCCGCGAGGCGCGGGGCAAATGTTAATTTTTATTCATCGTGCTGCCTAATTTTCAGGGCTCAATCTAAAAGTGTATTTTATACACTTATCTTATTGGAAAATAGGCGGTTTACCCCCCCCCCCGTTTAACATATGTTAATTAACACAATATCTCTTTCTTTTCTTTGTCGTTCATAAAAATTTCACTTATTTTTGCATTTACTAAGATCAACCTAAGTCCACAATTCATCAACCATGTCGGAGCCATAGAATTGTGCAAACCTGACTCTCCCACATCGGTCCCGGCATATTGTTAAGGAAAGTGATTAAACCAATGATTATGTACCTAAAACCAATGAAAAGCAGACTTTCGATAATGATGACATTCCTGTTCATCATCATATCGTATCAATCGCAGGCACAAGATGTCGCGGTTAAGACCAATCTGCTTTATGACGCCACAGCCACCATCAACGCGGGCGTGGAAGTGGCGGTAGCCCCGAAATGGTCAGTCGACCTCTCAGGCAACTTCAACGCATGGAGTTTTTCCGATGGCAAGCGATGGAAACACTGGCTCATACAGCCCGAACTGCGCTATTGGCTATGTCGCGAAATGGGAGGTCACTTCTTCGCCTTCCACCTCCTCGGCGGACAGTACAATGTAGGTCATGTCGACCTTGACTTCCTGAGCTTCCTCGGATCCAACTTCAAAGACTTCGCCACGCTACGCCATCAGGGATGGTATGGAGGCGCCGGCATCGGTTACGGATACTCATGGATGCTCTCGCGCCACTGGAACATCGAGGCGGAGATAGCCGTGGGATACATCTATTCACGCTACGACGTGTATGAGTGTGCCGGATGCGGAAAGAAGATCGACTCCCGACGCCACAACAACTATGTAGGGCCCACCAAGGCAGCCGTCAATCTTATTTATGTGTTTTAAACCCCGGAAGTCATGAAATTTATACCAACCGCCATATCACTCCTGCTCCTCCTTGCAATACCGGCGCCGGCACACGCCGCCACCGATGTAACCATCTCTGATAGGGGGGGTTACAGTCCTTCAGTCACCCGCTCTGAGTCGTCGCTGCGCGTCGACATGACGCTCCGCCTCGCCGACATAAAGGTGAAGAGCGAGCAGCAGCTCGTGGTGACCCCCGCCCTCGTCAACGGCGACAACCGCCTTGACCTTCCCGCTGTGGTCGTGACCGGTCGCAACCGCGCCCTCCGTGACTCGCGCGAAGGCATATCACTCCCCGCCGGAGCAGCCTCCTACCGCGCCGGCAAGGTGCCCGCCGAGATTCCCTACCACGCCGAAGTGGCACTCGCCGACTGGATGCTCGACGCCGACCTCATTGTAGCCGACTCACTCTCGGGATGTAACTGCGCGCCACTCACCGGAGGCTCGGAACTTCTTGCCACCGTCGACCTGCGCCCGCGCATATTTGCGCCCCAATACGAATATATAGCACCCAAGGCTGAGCTTGCCAAGATACGCGAGGCGGCGGGACACGCCTACATCGACTTCCCCGTCAACCAGACCCGCATCTACCCCTACTACCGCCGTAACCCGGTAGAGCTTGCCGCCATACGCGACACCATCGAGCTTATCAAAAACGACCCCGACTATACTATCACTGAGCTTACGCTCAAAGGCTACGCGTCGCCCGAAGGTTCATATGCCAACAACGAGCGTCTCGCCAAGGGTCGCACCGAGGCTCTGCGCGAATATATAAAGGGCATCTACGACTTCCCCGCATCGCTCCTGCGCTCAGAGTGGGAGCCGGAAGACTGGCAGGGGCTCGTAGCATGGCTGCGCAAGAGCGACCTCCCCGAGCGTGACGCCATGATAGCCATATGTACCGACCCCGCTTTTGACGGCAACGACGACGGCAGGGAGTGGCGGTTAAAGTCGCGCTACCCCGCGCAATACCGCATGCTGCTCAGCGAAGTCTACCCCGGACTGCGCCACACCGACTACACTGTGCGCTACACTGTGCGCACCTACACCTCCACCGACGAGATAGCGCGCGTCATGAAGACAGCGCCCTCCAAGCTGTCGCTACGCGAGATGTATCTGCTCGCTCAGACCTATCAGCCCGGATCACCCGAATACAATGAAGTGTTTGAGACTGCCGTGCGACTCTACCCCGCCGAGCCTGAAGCCAACCTCAACGCCGCGCTCGCAGCCATGCAGTCGGGCGAGCTTGACCGCGCAGCCCGCTACCTTGACCGCGCAGGCGACTCCCCCGAAGCGACATATGCCCGCGGCATCCTCGCCGCTAAGCGTGCCGACTACGACACCGCGCTACCGCTGCTTGACGCCGCCGAAAAGGGAGGCATCGCAAAAGCCTCCGAGGCAAAATCACAAATCCATGAAATCATAAAACGTCTACCACAATAATTCAACCTAAAACATTATTAGTCAACGTAATTAACATTCGCCTAATTTAACTCAAAAATAAACCAATACCCACACTCATGAAAAAGAACAAATTACTTTTCGGAGCATTGGCACTCCTCGCCTTCACGGCCTGCTCCGACGACAAATCCAACGAACCTATCCTGTCAGGAAATGCGCAGGACGCGTTCATCAAGGTTAACATTCTGTCAGCAAACTCCGGAAGCAGAGCCGGAGAAGAATTTGCTGATGGAGAAGGTGATGAAAACGACATTCAAAACATCACACTAATTTTCTATGGAGCATCGGGCAATTACCTGACCCACGCCGTATTAGGAAGCAATGATATTAAGGCCGCAGACAAAGATGAAGCACCTAATGTAGAACTCATCAAGACAGTTGAAGCTAAAGTTTCTATAAGCGATGGCATATTTCCATCCTATATGATGGCTTTTGTGAACCCAGTTGAACCGAACAATTTAAATTGGGGTCTTAATTCCATAAATGAGCAAAAACGTATCTCTCATTTAGGCGCAAATCAAAAATTTGCGATGAACAACTCGGTATATTATGACCAGAACAACACATTTTGTCAAGCAATAAACGTAAGCAAGGATAATTTCTACCAAAACCAAACTGAAAAAGCAAAAGCTACAGTAGCAAGGGTTTACGTTGAGAGAATTGGAGCAAAGGTAATTCTTCAGGGAAAAGAAGGCTCGGAGACAAATCTTGGCTCTCAAGAAGGCACCATTGGGGAAGGAAATGAGGCAAAAACGCTTTCTTTTACAGTTACCGGATGGGGACTTAATGCCACAGCGAAAGAGACCTATCTTTGCAAAAAGCTTGATACAGGTCATTCTACTATTGATGGACAAATTAATAACGCATTTGATTGGAATGACCCAACGCGTCATCGCAGCTATTGGGCATTCACTCCTTTTTATGCAAAACCTACAGATGACGAAAACACAAAAGACGGTAATTTCTTATACCCGTTTGTCAGTGATCAGGTAAGTAGTGCAAATACACTTAAATATCTACCTTTCAATACATTTACTGCGACTCCCGGAACTTCACTCTACACATTGGAAAACACGGTCAACAGTGCTTTCTACAACAATAATCCATATCGCAATTCATCTCTAATCAGTGCAATTGTAGCAGGATACTATACTGTTGACGGTAAGCGCGTTGATTTCTATATCCAAGGCGACAAAATGTATCTAAAAAATGAATACCTCAGAGCCATGGCAAAACAAGGTGCAGTTATTGTCAATGCTGACGGCACTCCGCTCAACGATGATGATATGACAGATAATGTTCTTGAACAGACATTTGAAATATACCATCCTAAAACGCCAATTTTTGGCGATGAAAAAAGAGGCGTCGAAGAAAATAAAGTCACTATAAAGTTCAAAGACACTACAGCTAACCGAGAAAAATTCAAATATAAATTAGGCAGCAATGAAGCTGTAGCAATTACTGATGAAAACATTAAGGATATTCAAGACAGGCTTTATGCGAATTGTGGACTTTCATCCGCTTACACACAGGGATTTGCTTATTTCAATGTGCCTATTCGCCATCTTGCAGCAGAACCGACAGGAAACCAAGCATGGAAACCGGGATCTTTTGGAGTTGTGCGCAACCACCAATACGTGATTACAGTTGAAAAATTTGCACCCCTTTCCACCGAAACTTTAGGTAAAGGAGTACTTGACCCGGAAGATCCTATCGTTCCCCCGACCGACCCAAGCGAGGAATTTGGCATCAAGGCTGATATCCGCGTGCTTTCTTGGCGTTTAGTTAAGCAGAACGTGACTCTTGGACAATAACAGGTATTTTCCTGAGAGATGAGTTAACCGCGGGCGACACGCAAGTGCGCCCGCGGGATTAACCCCTCACAGCCCTGCCAACCGCCAACTGACAACTGAAATCAGACAACTGACAACTGACAACAGACAACTGAAATCAGACAACTGACAACTGAAATCTAAAATCTTCCAACTGACAACCTGACAACTATGTTTCGACATACGGCTACACGGATATTGACAGCACTCGTCGCCACGGCTACGCTGTGGGGATGTGACAGCGCCATCTATGATGGAGAGGGCGACTGCTCCGTCACTTACCGGGTAAAGCTCACCCACACCAAAAACATCAAAAATGTCGACGCGTTTCCTACCGAGGTGACCCACGTCGCACTTTATGCCTTTGACCCCTCGGGGCGCATAGCATGGTCCACTACCAAGACCGCCGAAGAGCTGCGCGCCACCGACAACTACATCACCCTTGATGTAGACCCGGGCCGTTACGACCTTGTGGCATGGTGTGGCGGAACATCACGCGAAGCCGACGCCGCGGGCTGGACCCTTGCAGGCGGCGACAACCCCGTGGAGAAAGCCGACCTGCTATGCACCCTCGCCACCACCCCGGCAGCCACTGCAGGACATGCCGTGTCAGACAAAGATATACACCGCCTTTACCACGGCGCACTCTCCGACGTGGAGATGCCCGAGGGCTACGGCAAGACCTACGACTACACCATCGACCTGACAAAGGACACCAATTTTGTAAGGGTGATACTTCAGCATGCCGATGGCGAACCCGTCAACCCCGAGTGGTTTACATTTACCATCACCGACACCAACTCGGCGCTTGACCACACCAACTCCCTCGCATCGCCCACAGTGGTGACCTACCGTCCATGGGCGATTACGACAGCAGCCACCGAGCTTCCCGACCCCGACAATGTGGCAGGAAGAGCTTGCGCGGAAACAGCCTCACGCAGCCGCGCCATCACCTCGGTAAGCTCCGTGATAGCCGACATGACCACTTCGCGACTCGTCACTTCGAGCCGCCCCGTAATCGAAATCAGCTGCACAGAGCCGGGCAACGAGCACCTTGTGGCGCGTCTCGACCTGATATCCTACTTCCTGATGATAAAAGGGTCGGCCAACCGACACCTCTCCGACCAGGACTTCCTCGACTGTCAAGACGACTACTCGATGATGCTGATACTCGACGACAACAACCGCTGGAACCTCTCGCTCGGACTATACATCAACTCCTGGCGCATAGTGAAGCAAGATGTAACAATCCAGTAAACCGATACCTATTACCATTACAGTAAACAGGCATGAAATTTGAATTACGCTACATAATTCCGATTATCATACTCGCCATAACGGCGGGATGCTCCGACGCGCCCGTACCCGCCTGCGGTACCGGACATGACCTGCGCCCGCTATCTTTTTCAGCCGACGCCGCCACGACCCTCTCCTCTTCACGCGCGCTCCAATACGACGGACTGAAAACCCAATTTACCAAAGGCACACTGATAGGCTGTGTCATCGCATATAAAAACCCCGAAGCCGAAGGAGGCTACGAATATCAGGCTAACTCCTGCTGGACATGGCACCCCGACGGACTGAAACTCACTAAACTGCTTGACAGCGACAATGCCCCCGTCGACATCAACGGAGAGGGCAACAACATACTGCGCCACTTCACCACCGCAGAAATCGAGGCAGAAGAGCTGGCCGACGACCCCCACGCCCCCTACTTCATCCGTCTCCTCAACAAGACCGCCGACTACGCCTTCTTCTTCTACTACCCCTACATCGACGCCGACATCCTCACCAATGCTTATGAGTCTTCACTCACCAAAGATGAATGGGGAAATGGCAAATACGATATTAAAAATGTATCATATCCTACTGAGCTTCAAGATACGTACAAATATAATCCTCCAACGTCAATTTCTCTTAAGGTAATCAATGATAATACTCTTATACGCCAAGTTGCAAAAGAAGCAGCTACTAATGACAACGCATTGTATTGTTCATCATGGAAAGAATACCCGGTAGCAACTACAATAGACTACTCTATTGGTAATAATGTTACTGACCGCCTTAACCACTCCGATTTCATGTATGGCTCAGTCACTGAAATGTCGGATGGAGAACCTATAAATCTTGAAAACGCCAAGTCAGAAATCCCTGTCACCATGCATAAAAAGATGGTGACAATGGACTTGTATGTACTCGATGACATTGACGGAAGTTCAATAAAGCTAAATCCGAAGAATATCAATAATAACAATATTTATGAACCCGCGATGAAAAGAATCAGGGGCTTCAATATGTTAACGGGCAATTTTGAAAAAGAATTTGCATATAATACTCAAAGTGCTGATATTATTGAAAAAAATTCACGGTTCAATGAATATGGCAGTCCTATAATCCCATGCAAAATCGGCACTGTTACCGAAATAATGAACGGAAAGCCCACCACATATAATGTATATCGTATCATACTGCCACCGCAATCCAACTCAGAGTTCAGATGTTCCCTGTCATTCCGCGCCGAAGGTCACAACAATGAGTTGACGCTCAACGACATGCACCAAAGCTCCGGAATAAAATCGCTGCAAAGCGGACATTATTACAAATTAAGATTCTCCAAGCTTGATGAAAAATCGGGTTTTCATATTGACATAGATGATTGGCAGAAAGGCGATGAAATCTCAATCAACCGACCCGACTAAAAGCATGACGATATGAAACAGCTGACACGCAACATATTACCATTCACGTTTGCCACAATACTTTTTGCGGCATGCACCGACGAGCTTCCGGTCGAAAGGACACAACAACAATATTACCTCGACGGCGACTACTACTTTGTGCTTGAAGATGAAAATGCTTCAATGTCACGTGTGCAATACGACGGCATCATCCACGCCGAGTTTAGCACAGGCGACCGAATAGGAGTGTTTGCCCCGCAGAATAAAGATAAAAGCCAAATACCTAATGATGTATTCAGCGCGCGCGACATGTCAACCGACCCGCCGTCGGGACCTCATCAGGTACTTGTGCCCGCCGATGACGAAATCAAAAAAGAAATCCCCAAAAAGGAAAACGAGTATCTGCTATATTTCCCCTACACTGCCACGCGCACACTCGCCGGATTAAGCAACGGCTCGATGTCTCATACCATCAAGGAAGACCAAAGTGTACAATCCAACCTTACCGCATCGGACCTCCTGTGGTGTCATAAATTGATGAGCGACGAGGAAAAGGAAGCCCAATATGTAACCATCCACATGCACCACGCCATGGCAACAA
Organism: uncultured Muribaculum sp.; assembly: GCA_910578835.1. Taxonomy (GTDB): domain Bacteria; phylum Bacteroidota; class Bacteroidia; order Bacteroidales; family Muribaculaceae; genus Muribaculum. Next base: position 39,790 of record CAJTSK010000020.1, on the reverse strand, counting down.
TCGTAGTGACTGTGGCAAAAGATAGCGTGGACACCACTCATGACGTGATACTCCCCTCCATGCCTACAAAAGCAACCGGAATAATACTCCGTAAAGAGGAAGAAGAGGTGACCACCGACAATCTGCTATACGCTGTAGATACAGAAAATAGCAGAAAGGACATATCAATGTATAAACTTCCCGACGACACGGATGAATACAATTATGTATATCGTGCGGTAGTTCCGGCATGTCAGACACTTAGCAAGGACTCCGACATATTGACTCTTTATCTCAAAGACAAAAAAGGCGAATATGTCGAGACTACCTACAAGCTCGCACAGGATGTAAGCCTGCGTCCGGGAAAATACTACACGTTCAACCTCCGCTCAGGTCAAAAACCGACAATACCCGACGTCGGTGATGATGACTCGTGGGTATTGGAGATATATGACCCCAACGACAATAATCTCGTCGGTTACCTTTGTCGAGAATACATCTATTGGGAACCGGAAGGCTATCCTTCTAATTACAGAAAGTGTCCGATTGAAAATAACGGTGACTATGTATTTAATAAAATAACAACCAACCTAAAAGGGGGCACCAACGAGCAAAACAATCAGATATGTATGATTTCAACAAATCCTGCCACACAAGATTTGCTGGAACAGCTGAATGACGGCGGGAAATACAGCATGTCCATATCTGAAATGCACCCCGGAATAAACTCTCAGGCATGGGTGTTTTACAATTTAAAATCCGGAAGCAAGGAACCTGATTTGACAAAAGGCTCTATACTACGATTTGTCTATGATATCAAGAGTGCAGGCGGACAACCGGGATATACCCCATATCTGCACCCCAAATACTCTCATTTGACAACAGTAAACGGACAAGACTGGTTCACTAAACCAATATGGCCGCTGCCTCACATGATGAAATCGGCAGACGGACAAGGGATATTCAAGGTAGGTCACGGTCATGAATACACAAATACCGCTGACTTGAAAATGTCAAGCGGAGACGCCCACTATGGATTTGAGTCACGCGAGTATCTCGAATACTACATGCATGGCGGAGTAATCACATGGGATCCAGATAATAATATTGTGGACAAGTTCTTTATGCCTGAAGAAAAAATCACCAACAACAAGGCATATGTCGACGGTCACATTGCGATAAAGAAAGATGAATACGGACAAAAACAAGTCTACGTTTCCTACACTCCGTGTATAAATGAATTTGAAGATGAGGACGGATGTGCAGTAGGTCAGCGTAATATCAAATGGATGGAGATTGGCGGAATCAAGTATCCTCTGCGCAAGGTAGGGTTCAATCAATTCTGGACAGGTAAATCTCTTTACAGCACTAAAGACAATAAAGGCAATGAACTTGTATGTTTCAATACTGACGGACCTGTCAACTCTGTAAATTATGCACCCTACAACACTACGGAAGAACCCGGTCCCGAAGTCAAGTATCTTACTACCGATGTGCTACCGGGCGGATACATATATCCCTGTGCGGAAAAAGGCACAGAGGACTACGGTGTGACGTATGACGCCGATTTTGACCCATATGCCGACGAAAGTCTTCGCGGTAGCGTAGCACTGCTATATAACATGACAGCCTTTACAGAAGGAAAGCTAAAACCGTCAGACGGAATTTATGAAGAATATCGCTTTCCCACTATGAAGGATATTATAAAACTGCGCCGCTATGGAGGTGTACTATTCGCAGCCAAATGGATTACTGATGATGTCAGGACACGTCTTCCCGATGGTACGTTTGCTGAAAGCATATATGAAGCGCTTAAAAAAGGAATGCTTTTGCACATGGATTCTTATTGCTCAAATATCTCCGGACTCGACTTCAAAGCCTTTGGCATGAAATGGCCCAGTTCTACTGAAAACAAGCGTGTTACTGAACTTGGAGTTAAAAACTATTTCTTCATTGACGCGACAAAAGAATTCCCATTCTCAAAAATTTATGGAGGTAATATGGGTGCCGTTGAAGACCTTGATAATGACCCTATGGCTTGGATTGAAATATTCCGTTTCAGCCCTTGGGACTGTTGGGGTTCGGCATCTATCGAGGAGAATTACCGACACGACATGCACACCATAAATGATGTCGGACCGAACTGGAAACGCGCCCATAGTCGAGTGTTTGCACCGATTCGTGTACTTATGTCATTCAAAAATCCGATTGGAAATGGAGCAAGCGCGGCAGAAGCTGAATATATGCGCCGCTCAATGCTACACAAGACCAACAAGGCTGATGACCGCATAATATTAAATGTACCGATAATTAAAAGTCATTCTTCTGCATATTGACATATGAGATATATAGCTCGACATATAATCATGTTATTGGCAGTCGCTCTGGCGGTGATGCCGGTGGGATGTGTCTACGACGACAGCCCGGCGGGATGCGGTGACGCGCGCAGGCTGCAAGGAGAGGTGCCGGTAAGGTTCACGCTTAAGCTCGACGACAAGGGCATGGGTTCACGAGCCGACGCCACTTCGGGTGTATGGAATCCCGACCATGAACAGGCGATAGGCACGCGGTTTGACTCGCAGGTGAGCCGCCTTCATGTAATGCTCGTAGACAATGATGACAAAATCACGCATGTGGAATTGCGCAAATTCATGTATATAGCTGAAGATGGAGGCTATACCTTCACCGGCAACATCAACTTCGGCGACGAGGGCAAGGAAGCAGGCAGCTACCGCGTGATGCTGCTTGCCAACTGCGGTCCGGCAATCATGAGCGCCACCACACTTGCCGAGCTGCCCTCGACGATAGCCGATGTGATGTGGTACAGCCCCAACGGGTCGCCACGCGACGGGGTGCTGATACCGATGTGGGGAGTCACCACCCATGATTTCACCTTCACGGGCGACAAAGACGCGCCTGAAGAGATAGGCGAAATCGAGCTGCTGCGCGCAGTCGCAAAAGTGGACATTCAGCTTGACCCGACAAAGATGGAGGGCTACGAGCTTGTCAGCGCCAAGATAAACAAGACCAACTCCTATATCAACCCCTTCCCCAATGGATGGAATGCCGCCGGCTCCACCACCGCCCCGGGGCTGCGCCACGGCGCACCGTTTAACCCGGTAAAGACCGAGGTGGCGGGTCACGCATTTACGCCCGGTAAATACATCGACGAGCCGGCCGGCGACATAGTGTTTTACCTGCCCGAATTTGACTCGGCAGAGGGAGAGGCGACAATCGACGTGGTGCTTCGCCATAACGCCACCGGACAGACCCTTACTTACACCGAGGCGCTGCATTTCGACGACAAAGATGTCAATAAGGGCGCAACGGCAGGCGACGAAAGGCTCGCCACCGACATTGTGCGCAACCACCTCTACCGCTTCACCATCGACGGCATCCATTTCGGCACCCTCACCTACAACGTCACCTGCTGGGACTATGTGTCGTCGACACTCGGCTGGGACATCGCCCAAAACGATGACCATTATCTGCATTTCACGAATACCGATTCGCGGTATTGCTTTGTAACCCACCCTCGCATTGTGACCAAAAATGCAAAAAGACTGGTCAACGGACAACTTGAAAATACAAAAGTAAAACTGCTTGAAAACAGCTCGTCGCAGCTCAATTTCTCGTTTAAAATCACCCAACCCGAAGGAGCGGTGTGGAAAGCATTCCTATACGACGACCCCGAGTGTACGATAGAGCATGATTACAAGTATTTCCGCTTTGCCCCCGGCAACAATGATGCCGACAACAGCGTTGCCGTGCGCACCGGTATCGCCCGCGAAAAGGCTTACAACCTGGCGATTGATGTAGGCGAAAACTGCTGGATGAACAAAACGACAGGAACAGCCGGAATGGTAGGAAACTTCGCATATCCCGACGGAATTGATGCCGACGGTAATGTCACCTCCTATAAAAGCATCGACGGAAAGTATTTCGTTAACAGATCAGAAGAGTCAAATGAAAACGAAATTCCTACCCCGATAATAACCGACGGAAGCGAAAACGATGTGTTGTCGCCCATCGCGCGCCAATATCGGGAACAGGGCAAAGTGCCTACCGTATATCTTGTAATCAAGGTGGCTCTCGACGGCGAGCACTTTACGGAAAATCTTGAAATAAATCCGCCCTATACGGCAGAGGCAGGATTGCCATTTTTCGGTTCGCTCACCTATCCCGGCACCAAGACCGCAATCCAGATACGCCAGGTATTTGTCGGCGATTACAATGTGACACCGCAAAACCTTATGGAAGGCAAAATAGGCGACAACAATTTCGGATGGTGGGAAACCCCGATGGGCTACAGCTATCACTAACCAAATCAATCCCTGCAAAATGAAACCATATATATTACCGTCAATATTGATATCGGTGCTCCTCGCAGGATGCAGCGACAAGAGCGCAGACTACCCCGCCATGACCAACGATGGACCTGTGACGATAAGCTATGCCACATCGGGATATGCCGGGTCACGCGCATCGGGTGAAGCCACCGACCACGGATGGGATGAATTTAACGAAAACCATGTCTACAGCCTTGACCTCTTTCTTGTAAAAGATGACAAGGTGACTCTCTACTGGAGCAAGGTATATCCTGACAACACCCCAAACTCCACCGATTGCGACACCAGGCACACTTTTATATCTGACGACCCTGAACTTAGCCATGAGCGCATCAGCAATGCCGACTACATTTATCTGGTAGCCAACAGCCCGCAGCGATTTACCGTAGACCCCGATGAAACGCCGCTGCTCAAGGATGTGCTCTCCATCGACCTGACGGGACTTAATGCCCGTGAGAAGCAAGACCGGTTTGTAATGACCGGCGAGGTAAAACTCACCGACGAGATGAAGAAAGTAGCCTATAACATCAATATACCCCTTGAACGCGTCGCTGCGAAAATCAAGATAAATCTTCTTGACAAAGAGAAGTCGCCTATCACCGCGGAGCAGTTTACGAGCGTAATACAGCATAATGCCACCGGCGCCACACTCTCTCACCGCTACGACACGTCCAATTATTACTGGAACAACACAAGACTTGCATGTAAAGATAATATCCCTTCGGGATTTATTGACAATAACGACTGGGAAAGCCTTACCGACATCACCGAGCCTCACCCCTCGGAAATGACCAGGGAGGGGGGACATGTGTATTACACCTATCCTACCGACTGGTATAATCTTACCGCCAATTATATTGAAAAAGGATGTAAGCGTACCAGTCACAAAGACGCCGCCCATACCGACAAAGACGGGGTGGTGCGCACCGAGCGCGTGACAATCAGGGATTACGACAAAAGCGAACCGATAATTGCCGGCCGACAGGTATATGCTATCGTGCAGGCTCCGTTTAAAGGAAAGACCTATTTTTACAAGGTGCCTGTAAACAAGCGTCTTTACAAGTATAACGACCAGCAATGTTTTTCGGAACATGTGCTTTTCAACGACATTCTGCCGCTTTACCGCGCCGACCGCAACCATTTTTATGACGTGACGGCGATTATCGACCGGCAGGGTGCGTCGACACCTTCCGAGGCGGCAAGCAACCCCTATTTCACCGCCACCATCGCCGACATGACCGACGGCGGCACCTTTGACTACATCTACGACTAATCGCGCAGCCCCAGGTAGATTGACAGTAGCTAACAAAACAAGGCTGCAATGCCCTCAATCTCTAAAAAAAATGCTAACTTTGCATCATAAACTGCGCTTACGCTGACAAAGACTACTTATGTAAGAAACATTTCTTGTAATATATAACGGAACTCCCATGTAGCCGCATAAAGGTTTGGTCGCCTGTCAGCCTACATGGAAGTTCCTTGAATTTTATATGGCTGAGAAGAAAGAATTTCTCAAAGGGAAGAAACCTGTAACATTCCTTGATTTATTCGCCGGAGCCGGCGGTATAAGTGAGGGATTCTTACAGGCTTATACTCGAAATAAATATTTCAAGTTTATTCTCGCAAGCGATATAAATGAGAATTGTGAATTAACGCACACCGTGCGTTATAATTATCAATTCGGGCTTGACACTCAATTTCTGACTGAGGATATAATGTCACCTACTTTTATTCCCCATCTACTTGAAAAACTGAACGGTCAGCAAATAGATGTTGTTACAGGAGGGCCAAGCTGTCAATCATTCAGCCTATCAGGAAGACGCAAGCGATTTGATAAACGCGATAATTTATTTCTCCACTATCTTAATGTCATTCGCAAGCTTCGCCCTAAATACTTTGTAATGGAGAACGTCAAAGGATTGCTGACAAAAGACAAAGGGAAATTCAAGGATGCAATCCTTAGAGAGATTCGTTCGATAATTGACGACTCAAATGTACCCTCGTTCATTTTGTACCTCAACAAAATGCTCGAAAAGAGTGCTTCTTCGTTTATCAAAAATTGCATTCTATCTAAAGTAAAGTTTGAAGTTTCAGATGATGATGATGCGATATTAGAACGTGATACTTATTTTGCCGCTCTGGACTCTCAGTTCAAAGCTATTACCCGTAAAATAGATTATCGTCTTAGCAAGTCCAATATTAACATTGCCACGATTCGGCATGGATTAAACCTTCTACGCCGCATTGACGAACTTGATGCCATATCTGCAGCCATTATCAACGAAAAAACTCACGCTGACATTGACAACGATTTTTTTGTCAATGGTTTTAACAGTTTCCTTTCTCTTATTGATGATTCTTCTATCATAAATACGATTCTCTCTGCTATTGATACGTTCGAAGACTTTGACAAGTCCTCGAATGAAGTTGTAGAGTTTCGTGAGATGATAAAACTCTATTCTTTTACCCTTGATGAAACCTTTGATGTAATCCGTAATTATGCCAAATCTCATGATAGTGTAGACGAGTTAGACAATCATCTTGAAGCAATCAGGCTCTATCGTGTTGCTCGCCCGATTATCGCACATTCTGCCAACTACGGCGTTCCGCAAAATCGTGAGCGCGTTCTTTTCATTGGTTGTCGCAAAGATCAGCCACTGATAGAGGATGTTCCTCCAACAGTTTCCGATGAAGAAAAAGTTACCGTATACGAAGCAATCCACGACCTTGATTTTATTGGCAACGGCAGCTTGGAAACAAGTTACGGAACCCGTCGCGTCATCAATGAATGTGAGGCTTTGATTCGTACTCGTGAAGTTCAAGGACATTTATCCGTATCAAGTGATGCTCATACCTTCGCCGAATGGTCCAAGACAGGTCGCTTCGGACATAGATTTACTTTTTCTTGTGAACCATTCTATGTCCGCTCTATGGAAGACCTGAAGAATAATCTATTTTGCGAAGAAGCCGCGCTTTACAACCATCAGACAAGTTCACAAAGCAACGATGTAAAACAAAGGCTTGCAATAATTGCTAAACATGGCGTTTATGACGATGATTGCAAGGAAGAGCTATCACAACTTGGACTTGACTCAAATAAACGGAATTATACAGTTCTAAATCCTAAGGGACAAAGCCCTACCGTTGTTACGATGCCCGATGACTTTATCCATTACGCCGCTCATCGAGCAATGACCGTTAGAGAGATGGCTCGTTTACAATCATTCGACGACTCTTTCGTTTTTCAAGGCAAACGTCAGACAGGCGGAAATAAGCGCAAATCAGAAATACCACAGTACACACTTGTCGGCAATGCCGTTCCGCCTCTTATGGCTCGGGCTATTGCTAATACCATTCTTCAACATATAAAGTAAATACCTTATGATACACATGCGCCCTTACAATGCTTTTGAGACCAAGAACGTGAAGTTTTTGGTTGATAAGCAAATAGAATTTGCGACCATACAAATTACTGAAACCGGTCTTAAAAAAAGCATTTTGGACGCGACTGCGCCAGTTCGTGCTTATTTCAAAGAGAAAGGAGTGCATGACTACGACTTGCAGCAGCAAGGGCCTGAACATAAGCGTATAATCGACACGTATATACTTACTGAGGCTTCGCACCATCTTACCAAAACCTCACTATACCGACCCATTACAAAGAAAGGAGACCCGCGCCTTTGGGTTAACAAAGTCCGTGATGTCGAATTTCTTCATGCTAATGATATTTTTGCTCTAATTGCATACAATGGTCTGTTATATGCGGTTAATCTTTCAACTGTGGACATCACTCACGTTTATCAGTCTCCCATTGACACTCCGTTGAAAGATTTAATCATAGCGATTTCAAGAGCTAAAACTTCTGTCAGTGATGAACTCCTCGGTTTGATTAAAGATAAAATGACAGACTGGATGCCAGCTGAAATACTTGCCGATACCGGTATCGGACGAACCGTTGAAACGATACTCGGCATTGATATGAACGCTTCAAAGGCTCCCGATTATAAAGGAATTGAGCTTAAAAGCCACCGAGAAGCTTCTCGCGTCAGAAATACTCTGTTTACACAATCTCCCGAATGGGAAATCAGTAAACTTAAAAGCGGTCGTGCTATCGTAGATAAATATGGTTATATCCCTGAAGGGTACACCCATAAATCCCTTCATGTAACTCTTTCAGCAAACCGCCCAAATCCACAGGGTCTCGGACTTTTGGTTCTGCCCCAAACCGGCCGACTTGAAGCTAATGAATTTTCGCTTATACCGTTGGAAAATGGCATATATCGAAAGGTAGATGATGTTGCTGCTTGGCATCTAATTAAACTACACGAAAGACTTCTTACCAAACATCGTGAAACTTTTTGGATAGATGCGGAAACTAAGGTCGATAATGGTAAAGAGTATTTCCGTTGTACTGAAATCCTCCACACAAAAAATCCAATCCCGTCTCAGTTTGACGTGTTACTTGACCAAGGTCAAATAACCGTCGACTTCCTACTATGTCGTCGCTCAGGTGGTGATACATATAGTTTCAAGATAAAAAGTGCAGCCCGCGCCCTTTTATTTCCCGAAAGCGATACATATAATCTTAGAGCTATTTGAATTTTGGACATTGCGGCTCTGCCACCACGTTTTCGTAAATCAAGTCAAATGTCTCTATTAGAAGGCTTCAATCGCATAACCAATTATAATACCTCCCAATGAAATAGCCATGAGGGGGAGGATTGACTGTAGGAATTGATTTTTGATGCGCGATTTTGCACGGCGCGTAGTTTTTATTATATTTGTGAAATTAACGTTACGTGCAATGGAAAATCTTACACTGTGGTTTGACTGGCTGCTTGTCGGGATGGCAGTGACAGCCTTGGTGGTATTTATCGCCTTGCATTTTATCGATGCCGGGTATGGTATCATGTATTCACGCCGCTGGGGCGCGTCGGTCAACAACCGCCTCGGATGGATACTCATGGAGTCGCCGGTGTTTTTCGCCATGCTTGCACTATGGCTTTGCTCGCCACGTCGCGCCGAGACAGCACCGCTGGTGATGGCGCTGCTGTTTGAGCTCCACTATTTCCAGCGTTCATTCATATTTCCGCTACTGCTCAAGGGCAAAAGCCGCATGCCGCTCTCCATTATCATGATGGGTGTGACATTTAACCTCATCAACGCCGTGATGCAGGGTGGATGGATATTTTATATCTCCCCCTCCTGGCGCTATCCCGCCGACTGGCTTCTGTCGCCTCAGTTTATCGCGGGCACACTGATATTTTTTGCCGGCATGGCAATCAATCTCCACAGCGACTACATCATACGCCATCTGCGCAAGCCGGGCGACACACGCCATTACCTGCCACGCGGGGGCATGTTTCGCTACGTCTCCTCGGCCAACTATTTCGGCGAGGTGGTCGAATGGACCGGCTTCGCCATACTCACCTGGTCGTGGGCAGGCGCGGTGTTTGCGCTCTGGACCTTTGCCAATCTCGCCCCCCGCGCCCTGAAAATCAACGAGCGCTACCGCCGGGAATTTGGCGACGAATTTACCTCGCTGCGCCTGAAAAGCATTATCCCATTTATATACTGACACCATGTACGAACAATCGCTATTATTCACTCCCGCGCAGATAGGGCCCGTGACCTTGCGCAACCGCACCATACGCTCGGCGGCATTTGAGGGAATGTGTCCCGACAACAGTCCGTCGCAGATGCTCAAAGATTACCATCTCTCGGTGGCTCATGGAGGTGTCGGCATGACCACCCTCGCCTATGCCTCGGTGACCCGCAACGGGCTATCTTTCCCGCGCCAGCTCTGGATGAGAAAGGATATCATCCCGGGACTGCGCGACATCACCGACGCCATCCACGCCACAGGGGCAAAGGCATCGATTCAGCTCGGTCACTGCGGCAACATGTCACACAAGTCGACAGCCGGCGAGACCCCCATCTCGGCATCGGGACGATTTAACATCTACTCCCCCACTCCTGTGAGGAAGATGCGCGACGACGAGATTGTGGCGATGTCGCGGTCATTTGGCGACGCTGTGCGCCTTGCGCGCGATGCCGGCATGGACTGCGTGGAGATTCACGCCGGCCACGGCTATCTCATCAGCCAGTTTCTGTCGCCTTACACCAACCATAGGCGCGACCGCTGGGGAGGCTCGCTCGACAACCGCATGCGCTTCATGCGGCTCTGCATGGAAGAGGTGATGAAAGCGGCCGGCAACGACCTTGGCGTAGTGGTGAAGACCAATATGCGCGACGGTTTCAAGGGTGGCGTGGATATCGACGAGGGGCTGCTGATAGCGCGCGAACTGGAGCAGCTCGGCGCCCACGCGCTTGTGCTTTCGGGTGGCTTTGTCAGCAAAGCACCCATGTATGTCATGCGCGGCGAGATGCCTATAGGCGCGATGACCCACTACATGGACTGCTGGTGGCTGAAATATGGCGTGAGGATGTTTGGCAAGATGATGGTGCCCACAGTCCCCTACAAGGAGTGTTACTTCCTCGACGATGCGAAGCTCTTCCGCAAAGAGCTTAAGCTGCCGCTTATATATGTGGGAGGATGCTCTACGCGCAGTTCGATCGAGAGAGTGCTCGGCGAAGGATTTGAATTTGTGCAGATGGCGCGGTCGCTGCTCACCATGCCCGACTTCGTAAACCGTATGCGTGACGAAGGGCTTGAAAGCTCGGGCTGCGACCATGTCAACTACTGCATCGGCAGGATGTATTCGCGTGAAATGGCGTGTCACAAGTGTGTCCGCGACCTGCCGGAGAGCCTACAGCGCGAGATTACCCGCATTAAAGCCCGTCAGCAGTCATGAGATGGGCTGTGGTGACCGGAGCCTCGTCGGGCATAGGGCTGGAGTTTTCCCACCAGCTTGCCGAGCGCGGCTACTCGCTGCTTATGGTGAGCAACCAGGGCAACGAGCTTGTGGAATGGGCAGAAAAAATCCATGAGCAATATGGCGTGGCTACAATAGCCCACCGGCTCGACCTTACCGAGGCTAACGCACCGGAGAGCGTCACCGGCGTATTGCGCGCCAACTCGATAGTGCCTGAAGTGCTTGTCAACAATGCCGGCATATTTGACTTCAAGAAAGTGGAGGAGCTTGGCCGTCAGCGGCTCAACCTGTATATCGACCTGCACATACGCGCCGTCACGATGCTGTCTACCGACATAGCAATGATGATGGCAACGGAAGCTAACAGGGGGTATATCCTCAACATGTCGTCGATGTCGTGCTGGATGCCTATGCCCGGCATAGCGATGTACAGCGCCACAAAGGCATATATACGCGCATTTTCACGCGCTCTCCGCGTGGAGATGAAAGACTATGGGGTGTCGGTGACAGTGGCGTGTCCCGGCGGCATAGCCACATCGCTTTTCGGACTTCCCGAGAAATGGCGCAAATTTGCGGTGCGCATAGGGGTGCTCGCCACACCACATACATTTGTCAAACGCGCCCTGCGCAAGATGTTTAAGCGCAAGGCTCAATATATCAACGGCGGTCTTAACCGCATGTCTATCGTAGCTGTGGCGATGCTGCCCGAGCGCGGACGGCTCATGATAAAGCGCATAGGGCTTGACCGCAAGAATGAAAAGAAGCAGTGAGCAAAGGAAAGACATATATAGTTACAGGTGCCACAGGCGGTATAGGCAAGGCTATTACCGAGGGGCTGACGGCGCGGGGCGCGGGGAGAGTGATACTTGCCTGTCGCAATCTTGCCAAAGCACGTAAAGTAATCGGGTCGCTCGACCCAGGCTCTACTGTGCTTGAGGCAAAAGAGCTTGACCTGGAATCATTTGAGTCGGTGAGACAATTTGCAGCGGAGATAATAGCCGAGGGTGTGAGTATTGACGGGCTGTTTAACAATGCCGGGACGATGCCGGGGGAGATGCGCCTGACAGCCGACGGCTACGAATCGGCAACACAGACCAATTTCCTATCTACCGCCCTGCTTACCCGGCTGCTCCTGCCGGCGATTAACGAGGGGGGCGCCATACTCTTTACCACCTCCATGACTCGCCGCATAAGCCGGTTGCGCGCCGACTGGAAGGAGCGTGCCGTCAATCATCACCACCGGTTTACCACTTACGGGCGCAGTAAGCTGATGCTCACCCATTTTGCCCTTGACCTGTCGAAAGAGCTTGCCCCACGCGGCATACGCGTCAACTGCTCCGACCCCGGCATAGTGGACTCAGCCATAATCACGATGGGCAACAGCGCAGTCGACTATCTGTGTGACAAGTTTTTCCGCCCCGTAATTTCGACACCCTGCGAGGGCGCGTCACCTGCCTTACGAGCCATGACCGACAATGTGAGCGGACATATATTTACCTTAAAGAAGCGGTTTCCCATTCCTGCCGGCTACGCAGCCGACCCGCTTCACGGCATCGCCACAAGGGCAGTCGAGGCTTTACTATGAACGCTTTATGACGCCTTCGGGCTTCAGGGGCATACGGTCAACAATCTCTTCAATCGGGAGCAGACTCTCATCGGTCTCGGCGAATAGGCGCGAAGGGGGTATTATTGCCGCGGAGGCAGGATTGAAATGTTCGCCGAGCGATATGTCAAATCCGGCTCGCAAAAGCGACTCCGCGAGTTGCGGTTTGCCGCGGAAACCGTGGATTATCCACTGCTGTGTCGGTTTCAGGCTCTTGCGCAGAGCCATTATTTCGGGAAATGCCTTCACAACGTGCAATATCATAGGCTTGCGTGCCGACTCACTCAGCTCGACCTGACGACGCAACACCTCTGCCTGTCGCTCCGGCGATGCACCCCGTAGCTTGTCAAGCCCCGCCTCACCTATTGCCACCACATGGGGCAGCCTCACAAGCTCAGCCACGCGCGCAAGGCGGCGTTCAATCTCGTCATCGTCAACAATGGTGTCCCATGGATGCACTCCGGCAGAGTAGATATATCCGTCGGCGGGCGACTCGCCGTCGCGCAGGTTAATCACGGCATTGTGTCGACCGTGGTGATGAGTGTGTAGGTCAAGCATGGTCACGGCACAGGGTCATATCCGCTGCCTCCCCACGGATGGCAACGCAGTATGCGCCGCAGTGTGAGCCACGAGCCTTTCAGCGGACCATGCTTTCGCAACGCCTCGATGGCATATTGGCTACATGTGGGTACAAACCGGCACGACGGGGGCAGCATAGGAGAAATAGCAAGCTGATAAAATCTTATCGGCAAGATAAGTATATTGGCTATCAGGCGTTTCATTGCGCTTCACGGTTAGTGTCACGCACCTTTCCGAGCGCCTTGCACATGGCGGCATGAATCTGAGCCGACGGAAGCACCTTGTCGGAAAGATAGATAAAAGCGATGTCGACGGGCATTGCCACCACATCGCCGAGCAGACTGCGGTTAAGGCGATAAGCCTCACGTATACGACGACGCACCGCCACGCGGTCAACCGCATGACGGAGTCGTTTCTTGGGTACGGAAATCATGAATTGAACGCCCGACTTCCTTCCCGGGTTTCTACGCCATACAAAGCGCAACGGGTAGGAAGTGGAGGCTGAAGAACCTCCGGAACGGTCAAAAAGAAAGTCGATAGCAGTGACCGAACACAGCTTCTCGCGCTTATATAAACGCCCCGAATCAGCCATCGGCATCAATTGTTTTTAGCGTCTTCCTTGAGGAATAGGTCGAGAGCGGCAGTCATCGATGGAGCCTGCACGGAGGGAGCCTCCATGTCAAGGCGCAATCCTGCGTCACGCACAGCCTTGGCCGTGGTAGAGCCAAATGTACCGATCTTGATTTCATCCTGCTTGAATTTGGGGAAATTCTTCAGCAGCGAGTCGATACCCGAGGGGCTGAAGAAAAGCAGCATGTCGTAATCAAACGGCTCATCGGGACCGAAGTCATTGCTGACGGTGCGATACATGACAGCCTTAGTATAATTGATATTGTTGTGGTCAAGCACATTAAGGTCTTCCTTATGCACGCTGCTCACAGCATATAGATAACGCTCCTTGTTATGCTTCACAAGGTAGGGAAGCAAGTCATCGAGCTTTCCGGTATTTACAAAAAATATCTTGCGTTTGCGATACACGATATATTTCTGCAGGTAGTTGGCTATCGCCTCTGTGGTGCAGAAATATTTCATTGTGTCAGGCACAGTATAGCGCATTTCTTCACAAAGACGGAAGAAATGGTCGACAGCTGTGCGTGCTGTAAATATTATTGCCGTGAAGTCAGAAAGGGTTATTCGTGACTGGCGAAACTCTTTCGCACTAAGCCCTTCTACCTTGATGAAGGGACGAAACTCGATTTCAACTCCGTATTTCTCCGCAATTTCGTAATAGGGCGATTTGTCTGATGTAGGTTTCGGTTGAGAAACAAGTACTTTTTTTACTTTCACTCTCTTATCGACTTGTGTAGATTAGCTAATTAAGTTACAACAAAGTGAAAACACGCCGTTAAATAACAAAATAACCGGTACGATTTCCACGCTGCAAAGGTACAAAATAAAATAAAGCAGAGAGGCAAAATTCTGGTAAAAAATTCTAAAACCCTTCGATATGAAGATTAACCTGACGCAAAAATAGAACAAAACACTTGCAATCAGCAACCAAACGGTTGCCGACGGATAAAAAAGCACAGTGAGCGCCGGCACAAGCAATAACGCGCCGAGAAGTATCTGGCTCGCATTAAATCCACGCAACCACAATGAGGTGGAAAATTTATCAAAAAATACATATCCGATAAATTTATACACCATCACCTGCCAGAGATAATATCCTCCGGCAATACCCGCCAACACTCCGCCGACCATGAGCATAGATGCCGGAGGGACCGGCATGAATTGCGAAATCGCCGCAATGCCGAGCAACGCCTCGCAGATACACATCAGTATCACACACACCACAAATGCGCGTGTCTCGCTGACCGTGCTCGTATCGAAAAGGTGGTTACGCTCCTTCAGGCTCCACAGGTCGTGAAAGGTGACCCTGAAAAACTTAGGGGATTGCCTTATATTGAAGGCTACGAGCAGCAACATAGCCATTACCACACAAAGGATGTCAGAATTATAGCCCAGCAATTCGGGGCGCGCCTCCACAGGCATTCCCTGCATGTAAGATGTCACACCGGTGTTAAACACCTGACGCCCCGTCTCAAACGGAGCATCGGTAACATGACTTAGAGCTTGTTTAATAATAAATGTTGCTGTCAGGGCGGTCATTCGTCGAGCAGATTTTTGTTTGTGATGAGGGAGTTATGGGATTCCATAACGACCGAAGAGCAGGCGGAAAGATGCCGGCGAATGACCGACGGGAGGTAATTTGTTTCATATCGTTGACATATTTTTACATTTGTTTCAAAGGTCATCAAGAGGTTGAGTGATTATAAAGTTACCTTTAGTCTCGTATATCTTGGTCGCTTTTCAGCCTGTTCCTCAGTCGTGTACATAAAGTACACTCCTTCGTCACATGTTGAAAATCGTCTCAAGCTATACGACCCTGACAGCAACTTTTATTATTAAACAAGCTCTTAGCGTATCGACCAACCACGACATCTTTCTACTGACAAAATTTCAATATTTTTCACCGGAGGCACTATAAACGCTGCGCTCAATCGCCATTGCCACAGCCTCGGCAGGTGTCGAGGCAACCTGCCACAGGTCGGCAGCACGCATGAAATGCTCCGAGTCGGTGTGGCGCAGATGGTCGAGCAAAAGGTCGTAAAATCCGAAAGCATTGGCTATCACCACATTTCCCTCATACAGTCCCAGCTGACGCCATGTAATTATCTCAAACAGCTCATCAAGCGTGCCTACTCCGCCCGGAAGAGCAATCGCACCCCACGAAAGGCGCGCCATCGTGAGCTTGCGCTCATGCATGGATGAAGTAGAGAGCATCTCGGTAAGGCGCGGATGATTCCAGCCACGCTCAATCATAAAATCGGGCAACACACCTGTCACCTCGCCTCCGGCGTCAAGTGCGCCCTCGATTGACGCACCCATCAGCCCTGCCCTGCCGCCGCCATTGACCAGACGGAAACCACGCGCCGCTATCTCCCTGCCCACTTCACGGGCAAAGTCATAATAACGGCTGTCTATGCCGGCACTTGACGCGCCATAGACAACTATGCCTGCCGGCTTATCCATCAGTCACCTACCTCCATCAGACGGGCAAGATACTTGCCGATAATATCAAATTCGAGATTTACACGTGAGCCTTCGGCGATACGGCAGAAATTGGTATGCTCGAAAGTATAGGGGATAATCGCCACGCGGAACGAGTCGACCTCCGAGTCACATACCGTAAGGCTCACGCCATTGACGGTCACCGAGCCTTTTTCCACGGTCACGTAGCCGCGTTTTGCCATTTCCGGG
The DNA here is from genome assembly GCA_910578835.1 of uncultured Muribaculum sp. Taxonomy (GTDB): domain Bacteria; phylum Bacteroidota; class Bacteroidia; order Bacteroidales; family Muribaculaceae; genus Muribaculum. The sequence goes on along the minus strand of CAJTSK010000020.1, from coordinate 23,123 downwards.
GCAACAGAATAGCGGAAACGGAAATAAGTGCTGCCATCGACAGTCTCGATATTGTCACACACAGCTGTGCAATCGACATGTCCCTGCACGATATGACCGTCAAGACGACCGTTCATGACCATACTGCGCTCTACATTCACGAGGTCGCCCGGCTTGAGGTCGCCCAGATTGCTGCGGTCAAGCGTCTCCTGAATCGCCGTCACGGTATAGGTATTGTCGCCGGGAAGTGCAACCACGGTAAGGCACACACCGTTGTGTGACACCGACTGGTCGATTTTAAGCTCATCGACAAAAGAGCATGTGAGGGTCAGGTGTATATTGCCACCGTCGCGCACTATCGCCACCACTTTGGCGGCTTCTTCAACTATTCCAGAGAACATAATTATCTTATTTTGGATTTGACTTGTCTTACTCACGCATATGCCGCCGCAAGCGCCTGCTCGATGTCGGCTATGATATCATCGACATTCTCGATTCCTACCGATAAGCGTATGAGGTCGGGGCGCACACCGGCTTCAATCAGCTGCTCGTCGGAAAGCTGACGGTGAGTGTGGCTCGCGGGATGGAGCACGCTGGTGCGTGCGTCAGCCACGTGTGTCACGATAGCCGCCAGCTTGAGGCTGTCCATAAAGCGGATTGATATATCACGTCCGCCCTTCAGGCCGAAGGAAATCACACCGCAAGAACCGCCGGGCATATATTTTTCAGCAAGCCCATGGTAGGGATTGTCGGGGAGTCCGCAATAGTTTACCCATGCCACCTTGTCATTGGCGGCAAGATACTCGGCTACAGCCTGTGCATTTCTGCAGTGACGCTCCACGCGCAGGTGCAATGTCTCCAGACCGAGGTTGAGCAAAAATGCGTTTTGCGGCGACTGTATGCTGCCGAGGTCGCGCATAAGCTGTGCGGTAGCCTTGGTGATATAAGCGCCTTTGCCAAATGCAGTGGCGTAAGTAAGCCCGTGGTATGACTCGTCGGGGGCACAAAGTCCGGGAAACTTGTCGGGATAAGCCGCCCAGTCAAAGTTACCGCTGTCGACAATCACGCCACCTACGCTTGTGGCATGTCCGTCCATATATTTTGTGGTCGAATGCACCACGATGTCGGCGCCCCACTCGAAGGGACGGCAATTTATCGGAGTCGGGAAAGTATTGTCGACAATCAGGGGAACCCCATGCTTATGTGCCACGCGGGCAAACTTCTCGATATCAAGCACGTCAAGCGACGGATTGGAGATAGTCTCGCCGAAAAGAGCCTTTGTGTTGGGGCGGAATGCCGCAGAAATCTCCTCTTCTGTAGCATCGGGGCTTACAAATGTCACCTCGATTCCGAGTTTTTTCATCGTCACGGCAAAGAGGTTGAATGTGCCGCCGTAGATAGCCGAAGAGCTGACAAAGTGGTCGCCCGCCTCACAGATATTGAATATGGCGTAGAAATTTGCGGCCTGACCGCTTGATGTGAGCATTGCAGCCACTCCACCTTCGAGGGCGGCAATCTTTGCTGCCACAGCATCGTTGGTAGGGTTCTGAAGACGGGTATAGAAATAGCCACTATCCTCCAGGTCAAACAGACGTGCCATCTGTTCGCTGGTATCATATTTGAACGTAGTGCTCTGATATATGGGCAGCACACGCGGCTCACCCTTTTTCGGAGTCCACCCTGCCTGCACACAAAGTGTTTCCGGTTTAAATTGCTTATCCATGAATTTAGAGCTTGTTTATTTTACCATTGGCAAAGTTACCCAAAAAGTTGACACTATGCAAATCACGATGCTTCGGGTCACACATTGTCAAGCGCCTGGCTGATGTCGGCGAGAAGGTCGTCGATATGCTCGGTGCCGATTGAGAGACGCACCGTGCCCGGAAATATCTCCTGCTCGGCTTTCTGCTCGTCGGTGAGCTGTGAATGGGTGGTAGTGGCGGGATGTATGACAAGACTCTTCACATCGGCGACATTGGCAAGGAGTGAAAATATCTCAAGCGAGTCGATAAACCGGTGGGCTTCTTTCTCGCCTCCCTTGATTTCAAAAGTGAAAATAGAGCCGCCCCCCTTGGAGAAATAATGTTTGTAAAGCGGATGGTCGGGATGACTGGCAAGCAAGGGGTGGTTGACGCGTTTTACCTTGGGATGACGTGAAAGAAATTCCACAACACGCTCCGCATTGTAGGAGTGACGCTCCACGCGCAACGACAGAGTCTCAAGACCCTGCAACAGTATAAAGGCATTGAATGGACTTATGGTAGCCCCGGTGTCGCGGAGCAATACGGCACGGATGCGGGTGACAAATGCGGCGCGACCGGCGACATCGGCAAACACCGCGCCATGATAACTCGGGTCAGGCTCCGACAATTGCGGGAATTTGCCCGACGCTTTCCAGTCAAAATTGCCGCTATCCACTATGACACCTCCGAGCGACGTGCCGTGACCGCCTATAAACTTGGTGGCTGAATGCACCACAATGTCAGCTCCCCACTGGATAGGACGCACAAGGAATGGTGTCGCAAAAGTGTTGTCGACTATGAGCGGTATACGATGCTGATGGGCTATTTCAGCCACAGCCTTGATATCGATGACATTGGAGTTAGGATTACCGAGAGTCTCTATAAATATCGCCTTGGTCTCGCGCTTGATGGCTTTCTCGAAATTATTGACATCGGAAGGGTCGACAAATGTAGTCGTCACTCCATAGTCGGGCAATGTGTGGTCGAGAAGATTGTATGACCCGCCGTAGATGGTCTTTGCCGCCACGATATGGTCGCCGGCACGCGTGATATTCAGTAGCGCGTAAGTGATTGCAGCCGCTCCCGAGGCGACGGCAAGACCGGCCACACCCCCTTCGAGGGCCGCCACGCGGTCCTCAAACACGCCTTGAGTACTGTTGGTAAGTCGTCCGTAGATGTTTCCGGCATCCTGAAGCCCGAAACGTGCCGCCGCATGCGCCGAATCACGGAACACGTAAGATGTTGTCTGATAAATAGGCACCGCACGTGCATCGGTTGCCGGATCGGGCTGTTCCTGCCCTACATGAAGTTGAAGAGTCTCGAAGTGTAGACGGTTTTTGTCAAGTGCCATAATCTTATGATGTTTATTGTTTGAATTTTCAATTATCGTACAGTGCAAAATTACCCGCAGCAGAAAATTGACACAACAAAACACACATACAACAGAAAATATAGCTATATTTGCACCATACAATAGAATGAAAATTCTAAATCATGCAGTCATAAGGATAAAAAACAGAACAAATGACCACTGAACAACTTGACGATATCGACCTCGCGATATTACGTGCGCTACAAGACGACGCCCGACTGACAGTAAAAGAGCTTGCGGCAAAAGTACACCGCTCCACCACTCCGGTATTCGAGCGGTTACGCCGGCTTGAGACACAAGGCTACATACGCCGTTATGTGGCGATAATCGACGCCGACAAGGTAGGACAGGGATTCATGGTGTTCTGCCGGGTAAAGCTGCAACACATGAACCGCGCAATCGCCACGGAATTTACACGCTACATAAGCAGCCTTCCCGAAGTGACCGAATGTTACAATGTGTCGGGAGGCTACGATTATCTGCTCAAGATTTATGCGCCCTCAATGAGTGACTACCAGGAGTTTCTGCTCAACAAGCTCGGTGCTTTCGAGTCGCTCGGCTCCGTCGAGTCAACTTTTGTGATGTCGGAGCTGAAACATGACTATTCCTTGCCCTTCTGATCTTTTATATAATTTGACATGTCGATGCGGTCATAGATGTCCCACAGGGGACGGTCGGAGTATATACACCCGTTGCTATATACGGCAATCACACTGTCAAGGCAATCATAGACACGCCCGTTGTAATACCTTGCCACTATCTCATTGCGCTCGGTGGAGATATAGCCGTTGCGCGCATATCCTACTACATCCCAGTCGGCATCAAGTATATAACCGTTGCTGTAACGTGCAACAAACTCATTCATATTGGAAACTTGACGCTGAGACACACATGAACACATCATCAATACCGTGACGGCTGAAAACAACATCTTTTTCATTATCGTAAATAAATAGCTGTAATATCGGGGGTTAATATATCAGTCCAAGGTTTAATCAGCGGGAGTGGGCGAGATTGAGCCTGACGAAGCAGACGTGTTAGACGCTGTTGCCGGGGGAGCGGCAACAGTACCCGGCACGAGCGTAGGCGCAGCATTCTCGCTCGACGGCATGACAGGTATACCCGCCGCCTTTGCCGCCGCTACAGCCTCTGATATCGAATCGGGATATACCGGCTCGGTACTGTAGGCAAAGCCGTGGTCGCCCGACACGTTGGGAGGCACCATGAAATTGGTTATCGGATCGTAAGTGGACATTGCCACGGGAGCATCGCCGTTGTAGGGCATCGCTTCCGGCTTGGGATTGGCGATGTTCACCATGTCGCGACCGGTAGGCGACGAGAATGCCGACAAGCCGAATGCAGGCGCGGCAGCCATGATATGCTCGAAAATATCGCTCTGTATTCCTTCATACAAAACCCATTCAGTCGTGTTGAGATAACAGAATATCTGCAACGGCACACCCGTGGCGGTCTGTTGCATGAGCCTGACCATACATGTAGGACCACCCATCGCCACATAAGGATGATGATGAAGATATAGCCCCACATAGGCGCGGTAACATCCGAGATTAGTGTCAATAGAGCCGTTTACCTTTATATCATCATGCATCAGGCATGTCGACTGTCCTTTGGCGGCATCGGCCTGCATAAGTTCGATATACTCTTTCATGAAAGGCTGCAGCTTGAACGCCTCCAGCATCTCCGGGGTAGTGGGTCTCACAGTAGATATGTCAATCCACACAGAGCGCTCTATCTGACGGCGTCCGCGCTCTTTCATCTTGTTCCAGTTCTGAAACGAAGTTGACACAAGTGTGTAAGGTGGCAGCGTAACGGTGGTGTTGTCCCAGTTTCTCACCTTCACCGCCGTCAGCGATACATCGGTGACGATACCGTTGGCGATGGTGCCCGGCACGGAAATCCAGTCACCTACACGCAGCATGTCGTTGACCGACAGCTGAAGTCCGGCGACGAAGCCGAGTATCGAATCCTTGAATATGAGCATAAGCGCGGCGGCAAACGCGCCGAGTCCGGTAAGCAGCACGGCAGGCGAACGGTCGACAAGTATCGATACTGCTATAATGGCGATTATAATCCACACCAATCCTTTTGCCACATTAAGGATACCTTTTAAGGGAAGATTCTTGGTATTTTCCCTCCGGTCATAGTTAGTCCAGATGATATTGAACAGCGAACATATAGTCCATCCCAAAACCACCACAAAATACACAAGCACCACACGTTCGATGATGACAAGTGTATGATTATCGGTCTGAAACGCAAACGGTATCAGCCCCAGAAACACGAGCGGCGGTATGATATGGCTCATCTTGTTGACGATATTCTCATGTTGAAGCTCGTCGACAAATATAGTGTGGCGCGAATACACAAGCTTCTGCACCACCGCCACCACCGCTTTCCTGACTATCCACCCTACAAGCAAAGCCATGGCAAGCGCAAGAGCAGTGTAAATAATCTGTTCTGCCGAGCTTGACCGTTCAAGGCCAAGCCTTGTCAGAAACCCGTCAATCTGCGAGAGCAGCCATGTGGCGACCTTGTGGGTCGGAATCAGGCTATGTGCGCCCAATAAGTTATGTGACATCTAAATAAATGTATTGAACGTGAATTATATAAGAGCTTGTTTAATAATATCATATTTATTAACATCGCATTTCATATATTGGTTTTGATAAATAATAATTATCTTTGGAGAATCATGACATTACTCTGGATTGCCATAGGTGCCGTCGAGGTGTGTGTACTGCTGTTTATCGTGGCGGCGGCAGTAATCGCACTTGCATCGCGTCCCGGAGCAAAAGCAGAAGCCGAGACTTATTTTTACGCAGGAGAAATCTGTGTCGATAACAGCTGCGAGCCGGGACTGACCATAACCGTCGATGACGACTACCGCACGACAATAGCCCGCCACGGACTATCAGGACTGACAGGCGGCGCGGCAAGCATTGCCGTAACTGTCACCGGAGCAGAGGTATATATCGAGGAACGCATTACTCCCGGCAGGCTTGACCCGACCGACATAACGCCTTATGGGGCAATCTTCCTGCTTGACTGCATGCCTCCCAACACGCGTATTCACTTCCGCTACAACTCGTCGGCAGAGAGCCGCAGCGTGTCGCAGACATTCACTGTAAAACCCGGATTCAACTACACGCTTCCACTATCCCATTAAGAGCTTGTTTAATAGCCGGCGCGACAATATATGTTAAATCGTTGGCAGTGACATGGGATTTCGCTAAATTTGCACCCATTATGAGTAATTGGGTACAAAAGAGCTGGGCATGGTGCCGCCGATATTTTTCGGTGACATTTATTTTTGTTGTCGCCTTCACGCTCTTGGTACTGTTTTTCAACGATAACTCCATCATCAAGTCCATGGAATATGACGAGCGTATCAAGGAGCTGAAACGCGAAATCAAGGCCAACCGCGACACTATGGAGTATTATCGCAAGCAAAACCACAATCTCGACACTGACCGCGAGACAATGGAGCGCATCGTAAGAGAGCAATACCATATGCAGCGCGAAAATGAGGATGTGTACATAATCGAATAAAGTCACGACATGAATCAAAACAGCAAAAAGATACTGACCTGGGTTATCACGGCAGGAATGATATTGATTGCAGCAGGTGTGCTGATGCCGCTGCTCGGCTACAGCATAGAGGTGTACCGATGGATATTTTCAGCCGGCGCTCTCATCACCCTTGCAGGCAGGATTATGAACCGCTATGAGGGAAATGTGTTGCGAGTAAAGCGTCTTTATCGCATCGAGGTGTGGTCATCGATATTTTTCTGCGTGGCTGCGTTCTTCATGTTTTATCCCCAGGGCGCGGGGCGCGACTGGTTTGCATTTATCCTCGCGGGCGGACTAATACTCGTCTATACCTCGATTATGATTCCGCGCACACTTGCAAAAGAGAATAAAACAGCTAAAAAATAAGCTGATGCTGGTCATTAATTCATGTGGAATTAGTAATTTTGTCGCATAATGGGCTACAATCTTGTAATCGACCAAGGAAATTCAACCGCTAAAATCGCTCTTTTCGAGGGCGACAGGATTGTTGAGTTTCATCGCCACGAGCGTCTGCTACCGGGTCATCTTGACGAAATAAAAGGTGACAGGCACATAGATGCTGCCATCTACTGCTCGGTCACCCATCATGGCGAAGACATAGTGGTGTCGCTGCGCGCGATTGCCGACAAGGTGTATGAACTCACTTCCATGCTGCCGCTTCCGTTGGCTATCGGCTACACTACCCCGACCACTCTCGGACGCGACCGCATAGCCGCCGTTGCCGGCGCCCAAGCTATCTATCCCGGCAAATCAGTGCTTGTCGTGGATGCAGGCACGGCGATTACCTACGACCGGCTGACTGCCGACGGCGAATTTTCCGGCGGCAACATCGCTCCGGGACTATGGATGCGCGCCGAGGCATTGCGCTCGATGACAAGCCGCCTGCCCTATGTCGACGTGGAGACAGGAGGCGACGTGCCTATCTGGGGCACTGACACGGTCAACGCCATCAAGGCGGGTGTAGTAAGAGGCGTGGTAGGCGAAATCACCTATTACAGGTCGCTTCTCCCCGACGATGCAATCGTCGTGCTCACAGGCGGCGACGCCCCGCGACTCGCCCCATTGCTTGAATGTCAAGCCGAGGTAGAGCCAATGCTTGTATGTAAAGGATTAAACAGTATATTGAAATATAATGAACATCACTAAAAAAATATCGGCTATAGTACTGCTGATTATCTCCTGCCTGACAGTTACGGCACAAACGCCCTACTCCATGTATGGCTACGGTATACTGAACGACAACGCCACCTCGGCACAACGCGCGATGGGAGGAGTAGGCTACGCCATGCAGTCGGGACGACAGATTAATGTAATGAACCCCGCGAGCTATGCGGCTATCGACTCGCTCACATTTCTTTTTGACATGGGCATTACAGCCACCGCATTGTGGAGCAAGGAAAACGGCACTTCAGGCAAAGACTTCGGAGGAGGTCTCGATTACATCACAATGCAATTTCCCATAACCAAATATCTTGGTGCCAGCATCGGTCTGCTCCCCTTCTCTTCGGTAGGATATTCATTTGGTTCAAAGATGGAAAACGGCTCTGACACCCGTTCAGGCTCCGGTGGTCTTAACCAGCTGTATGTCGGTATCGGCGGCCGTCCGTTCAAGGGATTCACTGTCGGTGCCAACATAGGCTATCTCTTCGGAACCACAATCAACGACATCTATGCGATTCCTTCGAGCGCAAACAACGCCCTCTTTGAACGCGTGGTGCAGGTAAGGGACTACCACCTGCAATTTGGCGTGCAGTACACTCTTGACCTCAACCGCGACAACAAGCTTACAGCCGGTGTCACCTACTCTCCATCCAAATCCCTGCTCGGACACGCATGGCGCGTCAACTACTACAACATCGGCTCGTCGGATGTGCAAGCCGACACCGTAGCCTACACTTCGCTCCACGACAAATACACCCTGCCCGACACCTGGGGCTTCGGTCTAAACTATCAGTGGCGCGAGCGACTGATGGTGGAAGCTGATGTCACCTATCAGAACTGGAAAGATGTAAAATACGCCGAGCTTGACCCCGACGACGGATTGATGTCGTTTAACAACCGTCTCCGCTTCGGACTGGGCGCACAATACACCCCCTACCACCGCGGAAACTACGCGCAACGCATAAGCTACCGCATCGGCGGATATTACAGCAACGACTATATAAAGGTAGGAGCCAACGATGTCAAGGAATATGGCGTGTCGCTCGGTTTCGGGCTTCCGGCTCCCGGCTCAAAGACAGTGGTGAATATCGGTCTGGAGTGGAAACACCGTCAAGGCACCCCCAACGCCCTCATAAAAGAGGACTACCTCAACATCACCCTGGGCATAAATGTCAATGAGCTTTGGTTCTTCCAGAGCAAGATACGCTAAACCGACAGCGCGCTGACATGTCATTTCGCAACACCATAGTCAGGACCGGAGGAATGAGGATGTTACCCGCCATATGGGCGCTGCTGCTCGTGGCTGGAGCTTGTTCCGACGACAAGACCGATGTGGTGCATCGCGCCACCGACGGCGACAGTGTGCCTACGATGATGACCCGTGATGTGACCACCCTTATCTCCGATTCGGGAATCACACGTTACCGCATCACCACCCCCCTATGGCTTGTATTTGACGAGGCGAAAGAGCCGGTGTGGAGATTTCCCGACGGACTATTCATGGAGAAATTTGACACCGACTATTCCACCGACGCCACTATCGTGTGTGACTCGGCGACATATTTCAAAAACAAGTCGCTTTGGCGTCTTGACGGAAATGTCAACATACTCAATACACGTGGAGAGAAATTTCTTACACAGCAACTGTTCTGGAGCCAGCGTGACCGGAAAGTGTATTCCGACTCCTTCATCCATATCGAGCGCAACGACCGTGTAATCGAGGGCTATGGCTTCACGTCTAACGAGCGCATGACCACTTACACCATCCACAAGCCCTCGGGCATATTCCCGGTGTCAGATTTCAAAGGCAACGGCTCACCCGACTCAACAGCCGTGACCGGCGACTCGACAGCAGTAGCCCCGAAAAAAGAGATTAAAGCCAATAAAACCGCCTGACAATATGAATCCCACCACCCAATGGCTCATAATAGCCCTTGTATCATTGATATTTTCGGCTCTATTTTCGGGAGTCGAGATTGCCTATATATCATCCAACCGCGTCAAGGTAGAAATAGATGTAAAGCGCGGGGGATTTATAGGACATATAGTCAACCTCTATTACAAGCATCAGGAACTATTCATTTCCACAATACTCGTAGGCAACAACATCATGCTTGTAATCTACGGTATGGGCGCGGCGGCTCTGCTTGACCCATGGCTTAAGAGTATCTATGACAACGAGGTATTTATCCTGCTCATGCAGACTCTCATATCTACGGGCGTAATACTCATAACGGGCGAATTTTTCCCGAAAACCATATTCCGCATCAACCCCAACTCGTCGCTGCGCTATTTCGCACTTCCTATTTTCTTCTTCTGGGTGATACTCTACCCTGTATCAAAGTTTACGAGCTGGCTTTCAAAGGCACTCATGAAAATGGTGGGCATAAAAAACGCAGGCAATTCGCTGGGACTCCTTACCATAGGCGAGCTTAACCAATATATCGAGACATCTATCGACGAGACCGCCGCACAAGCCAAAGTGGAAAATGAAGTAAAGATATTTCACAACGCCATCGACTTTTCATCGACCCACTTGCGCGACTGCATGACCCCGCGCAACGAAATAGTCGCCGTCAACATCGACGAGACATCCCGCGAAGAGCTTTCTCAGCTCTTTACCTCATCGGGACGCTCAAAGATTCTTGTCTACCGCGAGGATATCGACAATGTGCTCGGCTATATCCATGTCAGCGAGCTGTTTAAGCCCGACTCCGACTGGAAAGAGGCGATAAAGCCGGTATTGTTTGCCCCGGAAACCCTGCTCGCCAACAAGATGATGCGCCGCCTGCTTGCCGAAAAGCGCTCAATGGCGGTAGTGGTCGACGAGTTTGGAGGCACTTCAGGACTTGTATCGCTTGAAGACCTTGTGGAAGAGATATTCGGCGACATACAGGATGAACATGACAACCGTCGCCTGACGGCACGCGAAATCGAACCCGGCATATATGAATTTTCGGGAAGATATGAAATCAGCGACCTCCGTGACAATTACAACATCCCGCTCCCTGAGTCAGACGAATACCAGACTCTTGCAGGATTTATCCTCAGCAACCTCGGCGAAATACCGTCGCAGGGTGCCACATTTGAACTGGAAGGAATGACATTCACCATCGTCAAGAAATCAGCCACCCGCCTTGAGCTGATACGCCTCACACTTCCTCACGCCGAGGAAGAAAAATAATCGCGGACAACAACTCCTGTAGCCGACATCGCGCTACTCTCCTGCCCCACCCCTCAGGAGTGGAAATCTTGTGGTCAGAACAACCTGAAAACTGCCCTATTTTGCGGTTTAACTTAATTTCTGCTTAAAAAGCGGGGCATCACGCCATTATTTTATCAACGATTTTCGTGTAACCACGATGACAACAAACGAGTTAGCAAATTGTTTGCGTATTTTGATTATTTTAGATTTATTTCATGTCACGCACTTTGCTATTTCGCTAACTTGCATTAACTTTGCATAAGCTTGATGAAAGCCAAGCACTTAGGAAAACACAGTCGATTCAGAAAACTTCTACAATTAATCACTCTTCATTCTACATCTACCTTACCGGCTGCCGTTCCTAAGCGTTAGACGACAAGAAATATATATACTTGAATTTTGGTTATGAGGGAGTGTGCTTCTGTGAAGAAGTGCACTTTCGTTTTTTATAGTATTATAAAAAAATATTTGCGCCCCGGCTGAAAGAAACCGGGGCGCAAATGTCTCAATTTAGATCAGATTTTTATTTTGACTCGCCAGCCTGATATTCGGCACGTGCGATATACTTGTCAATATCGATACGGTAGGTAGCCGCATACTGAGGATAGTCAGCCTTAACTGCCTCAAGCACCTTAAGCTCGCCGGCATAATCCTTCTGCTCACGCAACACGGTAGCTTTCTTCATCATGAAAAGCGGAGTGTAAAGTGGATTGTTGCCTGAAGTCTTGATAGCCTTGTCATAAGAAGCAAGAGCCTCGCCATATTTCTGAAGATTAACGTAGCAGTCACCTTCAAGCGACATTGCGGCAGCGCCTACAATAGCCTCCTTGGCATCAAAGTTCTTAAGGTCGGCAATCGCAGCCTCATAGTTGCCCTTCTTGTAGTTAAGGGTAGCTGCCATGAGAGCGGCACGGCTGCCTGCCTCGTAACCATATTCGTCAGCAACCTGCTGATACTGGGTGAGCGCAAGCGAATCATTGCCCTGGGCAAGAGTGATATCTGCCTGCGAGATAGCCTCATTGGAAGCCTTTACTCCCGGCTGTCTAACAGCAAAGATGTATATAAGCACAATGATTGCCACCACCGACAGGGCGATGATAATCCACATTAGGTACTTCTGACCGAGGGTCACATCATTTTTCAGATTCTGGTTGTCTTTTGCAAGCTCTTCGAGCTCGGTCGACTGAGTGTTTTGGTCCTTGTCTGCCATTTTTATGTCTATTTTTTCTTATATAACAAATTTAAAACCATTATGGTATTTCCAAGATGCAAAATTAAGCCAATTTCCCCACACATCAAAATTTATATGCAAATAAAACAGCAAACAAAAAGTGATTCAGCCCTTTATTTACTAATTTCCAAATAATCGGCTATATTTGTATCATAATCACGCTTAACCATCATTAACATGATTGAAACCGACCGACTGATATTGCGCCACTGGCGCGAAGATGACGCCGAAGACCTGTATAAATATGCCTCCGACGAGCGTGTAAGCCGCCTCGCATTATGGCCGGCACACACATCGGTAGACATGAGTCTTGAGATAATAAAAAGCGTATTCATCCCCAACCGCGACTTATTTGCCATCATAGAGCACATTACCGGTGAAGCTGTAGGCTGCATAGGTCTTGTGCCGGAAGGCATGGAAAATTATCCACCTGCCGATGGCGAAAGAGAAGCAGGATACTGGATAGGCTATCCTCTCTGGAACAAAGGGCTTACCTCCGAGGCTTTAAAAGCATTTATCGGATATTGCCGCGACTCATTACATATCAAATCGCTGCTTATCACCACCGACTCTCTGAATATCGCATCGCAACGCGTAGCAGCGAAGTGCGGATTCATCCATATTGCCGACTATGATCACGAGGGTACACCAAGCAAGGCATTCCGGCTGTCGCTCGACTGAGCAGCCACCTATTTCATCAGCGTCTTAACGATGTCGGCGGCATATTGCCTGCCTACAGGCAGTGTCACGCCGCTGTTGAGAATCACCTCCTGCTTGTTAAAGCTCTTCACCTTGGAGCGTGACACGATATATGAACGGTGGATGCGCATAAAATCATCAGGAGGAAGCATAGCCGACAGGTTTTTAAGAATCATGCGCGTGATTACACATGTGCCCGACACCCTGAATATCTTTGAATATCCTTCCATCGCCTCTATATAGAGAATATCGTCGAGCGGGATATTTATATTATTGTAATCCTGCTTCACCACTATGCTCTGTCCGGAGCTTCTCAACTGCTTTCGTCCAAGACGACGCAACGCCTTGCCAAACGCCGACTGGAAGCGGGCATAAGAGAATGGCTTATGCAGATAGTCTACCGCGTCAAGGTCGTAACCGTCAATGGCGTAGTGCAGATATGCCGTGGTGAAAATAAAGCATGTCTCATCAGGCAGGCGTGAGGCTACCTGAAGCCCGCTGACATCGCCCATCTCTATGTCGAGAAACACAATGTCGGTCTTATTGTCGCGGATATAATCGAGCCCCATCTCAGGATTGGAAAATGTGGTCAGTTCGATACCGCCAAGGCGATGACAAAACTGCTTTATCACCTCCAATGCCAAAGGCTCATCATCAATAGCAACACACTTTATAATTTCAGCCATCTTAGAGCTTGTTTAATAATAAATGTTACTGTCAGGGCGGTCATTCGTCGAGCAGATTTTTGTTTGTGATGAGGGAGTTATGGGATTCCATAACGACCGAAGAGCAGGCGGAAAGATGCCGGCGAATGACCGACGGGAGGTAATTTGTTTCATATCGTTGACATATTTTTACATTTGTTTCAAAGGTCATCAAGAGGTTGAGTGATTATAAAGTTACCTTTAGTCTCGCATATCTTGACAGCAACATTTATTATTAAACAAGCTCTCAATTCAAATCTATTTTAAGTGTCACTTTAAATACCCCATCTTTCTCCGAAGTGATAAGCTGATGCTTTTTCGGAAAAAGTCCCGACAGGCGGTTTTTACAATTCTCCATCCCTACAGGCATTTCCTTCCGGAACTCATCGCGATGTCTCATCACCATATTCTCAGTTTCAAACAGCAGTTCGCCATTGTTGAGCCTGAGATTAATATATATGGTGCAGTCACGGCTTGTCGATGCACCGTATTTAAAGGCATTCTCCACATAAGTAAGGAATATCATCGGCGGAATCAGCCTTGTGTCATCGTCAACCTCACAATTCCACTCCACCTTTGTATGGCTGTCGAGCCTTATAAGTTGCAGGTCGATATAATTCTGTATATAGGAAATCTCCTCGGAGAGGGCGACATATTCATTGCCTGTGGTCACATAAGAGTATTTCAGTATCTCGGTAAACTTTATAAACGCGTCTTCAGCCTTCTGCGAGGTGCCTATGACCAGACTGTAGAGCGAATTAAGGGTATTGAATAGGAAATGAGGGCTTATCTGCGCCTTAAACATCGCCAGTTCAGCCTTATTACGTTGGTTTTCCGCAATCTGCTGCAACAACAGTCTTGCATATAGCTCCTTGACAAATGACACGGTAAGAGAGTAGCATATCACCAACGAAAACATAAACCAGAGGCTTATCGTGACGTTGTAATTCCTGACCCTCGTCTGATACTCGCTCATCGACGGAATCACAAAGTCCACATCAGGCAGCGGATAGAGGGTAAAGAGATAGGTCACCGCCAAGAATATCAGTGTGATTACGGTGATTTTATAATATGACCTTGAGAGTATGAGCTGCGGAAGGCGAAGGCGTTTTGTCACAAAATAGCAGCCATAGAGATAGAGGGTGGACAGCGTGGCAAACAACGGAAAGCTGCCCCACCAGTATCGCGCCGGACCGACGAAAGCGAGCAACGGCATAAACACGATACAGAAAAACAGGTCAAATATAAGCCCGGTCCTATGTTCCAACGACTTCATGTCGCAAATTTACTACTTCTTTACAACATCGGCAAATTACTGTCATATACACTAATTGACACTTTATCACCGTTTATTTACATAAGTGAGTCTAATCAAAATCTATTCGCCAAATTTGCATTACAACAAACTGACAATACAGCTATGACAGCAAGACATTTCATTACAGCCGCCATCATATCATCACAACTCGCAGCCTGCAATGTAAGCCAAGAGAAAGAGCAACAGTCACTGATGGAAGTGTCAAAGCAGGAACTCGCGACAGCCCTTGCCGAACGCGACAGCCTGCTCGCGCTTGTAAAAGAAATTTCGGAAGGCATGGAGCAAATCAAGGAACTTGAAAAAATCATGACCATAGCCGCTTCCAATCCGCAAGAGACAGCCGGACAGCGCAGAAAAATAATTGCCGACATAGCGAGCATACGCAAAAAAATACAGGAGCGACGACAGCAGCTGACCGACCTGGAGGCACGGTTGCAAAACTCCACTATCAACAACAAGGAGCTTTCAGAAACAATCAATGCATTGCGTATACAGATTGACTCTCAGTTTGAAGAAATCGAATTGCTGCGCCGACAGCTGTCGACAGCCAATGAGCATATCGGCTCCCTGAATTACACCGTCGACTCGCTCAACACTACCGTGACCACAGTCACCGGAGAGCGTGATGCCGCCCAGGAGACATCGATACTGCTCGAAAACGAGCTTAACATATGCCACTATATCGCAGGCAGCAAAGATGACCTCAAGAGCCACGGTATCATAGAGTCGGGATTTCTACGCAAGACCAAACTGCTGAAGGGCAATTTTGACAAGAGCGTGTTTGTCACCGCCGACAAGCGCGACCTCGACAGACTGCCGCTAAACTCACGCAAGCCGCGTCTGCTCACCAATCATCCCGAAGGGTCTTACGAGCTTCTTGAGGAAAACGGCAAAAAAACATTGCATATCCTCGACCCCGACCTCTTCTGGAGCCTGACCAATTATCTTGTAATACAGACCGACTAAGACCACGTATCGACATTAGAGAGCGTGGCAAACTGCCCTGGGGTAACCGGAGTGCCGTTGCCGCCGAAATGGATTTTATTCATGTCGGCGGGCTTAAGCTTTACCGCTGTGATATTTTTAGGTTCCTGTATCTTTTTCATGAGTCGGAAGATTTTTAAATATTCTCAGAATATAGTTGATAAGCAACACGGCAAACACGTAAACAGCTATCAGAGTGAAGAAATCGGGATGGAGAGGAAATGATTGACGCAGCCATCCGCCGCCAAGATAGCATAAAAACAAAGCCCACAGGGTTGCCTGTACCCCTACACAAAGCGTACACCAATGGTGTGCCCTGAAACGTTGATACCATATGCTCCACACCGTATATGGGAGGCAACATACATTGCACAACGCAAGCTGAGGCAACAAATGAGGGAAGAGAAGCTGTGTTATAAGAGAAACGCCGAAATATCCGAAACCAACCTCACTCCAGGAGAACACGCCAAAGAGCTTTGACACTTTCAGTTGCATGACGGAATCACACCCGCCATGTTCGAGTATGCCACACACTCGCTCCGAAGCGGCGGTGTGTATGTCAAGCGACTTTTGCAGCAGCAAGAAAGAAAAATACAGCCCTACAAAGTCAAAGATGGTGAGCAACACGGTGGCGGCATTATCATACATGTGTCGCGTGATAAAAAAATAGGCAAACACCAATATGGCAGCTGCCGCGAGGGCATATTTCGACAGAGAGGATATAATTTCGGTAAACCGATGGGAAGCATATCCCGGCTCGCGTGAGTTTTTTGTCGGGAAAGCAAGCAATGCAACACCGTTCCACGCCTTTATAAAGCAGGCATGACTCACCGTAAAACTCTCGCCGCGCGAATCATATCTCACCGTGCCTCCGGCTGAATCAACATCCGTGACTATGACAAACGCCCCTGACTTTGTCTGGGCAAGAAAGGGCGTGTCAAGCTGTGTCATCTCACTCTTGTCGGCAAACTCAAGCCCTTCGTTTTTAATGCCATAGGTCGACAGCAGGTGAGAAAGCCCGTAAAGCGACTTGAACGTCATGGCACGAAACTGCCGGTCGGAATAGGTGTCGGTGTGAGGGACACCCATCCCGGCGAGAAACCGCGAAAAAATCGTAGGCACCGACATGGCGGACAGCCTCTACTGGTAAGACTGGATTTTAGCCAGCAATGCGTTGCCGTCAATCTCTCCGCTGTGACGCCACTGCTCCTTCCCGCCACGGTAGATTATAAAGGTAGGAATGACATCGACCTCCGCCTCATGGGCAAGATTTTTATTGTCGTCGATATCGAGCTGCACCACTGCCGCGCTACCGTCAAGAAGCTCTTTGACCTGCTCCACGACAGGCATCATCCTCCGGCAATGAGGGCACCAGGTTGCGTAAAATTCAACAAGCACTACGGGGGTCTGTTTAATTACTTCGTCGTAAGTCATATCATGAAATTTATAAGGTGATTTTTGTCTGTAATAACAATTATCACTCCTTGATTACATGTTAAGACAAGCTAAAAAATAAAAATACATCGCTACCGGTGATTATTGAAAGATAGTCCTCGATGCGCCCAATAGCTGACAGGAGACGGACACTATCGCCACACGAAAATAGAGATAAAATGACTATATTTGCGGCATGAATATTGAATCTATCCGCGAATACAGCCTGTCGCTCCCGCTGACAAGCGAAGACATGGCTTTTGGTGAAGACGTCTTGTTATTCAGGGTGCTTGACAAGATATTTGTCTGCTGCATGCTGACCCGTCACGACTTAGTGACACTAAAGTGTGACGCCGATTACGCCACCGAGCTTCGGGAAGCACACCCTGAAATCGAGCCTGCATGGCACTGGAACAAAAAATATTGGAACCAGGTGCATCTTGACGGCTCGTTGACCGACGACTTTATAAAGTCGCTCATTCGCCACAGCTATGCGGAAGTGGTTAAAAAGCTCACCCGCCGTACAAAAACAGAACACCCGGAAATACTCTCAGTCAACTGAGACGTATCTCCGGATGTGTAATTTACTGATGACTCGGATTACCAGCCTTCATTCTGGGTCAGATTGGTGTTACGCTCCATTTCCACAAGCGGTATAGGCCAGGTCTCATGACGCGCCTGATAAGAGCGGGTGTACATAAGGTCGCCGAATATATCGGTGGCATCCTTTACCGATGACTGCAGCAAGCCCCAACGGCGGAGGTCCCAGTAACGCTGTCCTTCACCGGCAAGTTCACATGCCCTCTCATGGCGGATACGCTCAGCCATGTCCTCCTTGCCGCTTACGGCAAGCCATGCCTCACCGCTGTTAAGTCCCGGCATTCCCACACGCTCACGTAT
This sequence comes from uncultured Muribaculum sp., assembly GCA_910578835.1. GTDB lineage: Bacteria > Bacteroidota > Bacteroidia > Bacteroidales > Muribaculaceae > Muribaculum. The sequence goes on along the minus strand of CAJTSK010000020.1, from coordinate 4,803 downwards.
CTTGTTGACCTCGACTATCGCCTTATCTGTCTCCCCCGCCTCATTGTAAGCCTCGGCAAGCATCAATATCACGTCGCCAAGGCGGATAAGCGGAAATTCATATGGAGTGCGGTTATACTCACCCCAGTAACCGTCAAGGTTGCCTGTCGGAATCCATTTGCGCCAGAAATATGAGTTCCATCCTTCGGAATTGCGCATAAACGCCATTGCTTCCATAGGCGCGCCTCCCTTGGTCGGGTCGGCAAGCACAAACTGCTTGTCTCTTGGGGTAGAGCCTGCATCGGTGCCGAGATAGTGGGAGTAAGGCGTGATTATGTTGAGACACAGGCGCGGGTCGCGTAGACGGTAGGCATCCAAGACCTTTGTGGTGTCGCAGTCGAGGGTACTTGTCACAGTCGTACTGCCCTGGTCGATAGCCACACACATATATTTTCGTCTCATCTCGGAAGAGCCGTCGTTGAATCCGGGGAAAACGGCATCCCAGTCAAATGGCGAGCCGTCAAGATTTTCATACATGTCGGCAAGCGTGGTCGAAGGCACTATGCGGTTGCTTGCAATAAGGCGCATGGTCGACTTGTTGCCGAAATAAGAAACGATGTCGAGGGCATATCCTGCCGTATTGCCGTCGATTGACTGAATTGAAAATATCATTTCCGGACTGTGATTGCCATTGTAGAGGCGGAATAGCTCATTGTAATCGGGATGGAGCGAATAGCCGTAATTGTTGGTCTTGTTATTGACTATCTCCTCAAAGTCGGCGATAGCCTCGGTCCACTTGCGGTCAAAGAGATACACCTTCCCTCTCAGGGCATAGGCGGCGCCCTTTGTTGCGCGTCCAAGGTCGGCGGCATCCCAGCTTACCGGAAGCTTCTCTATAGCCTCGGTGAGATCATCGATTATGTGACCGCGTATCTCTTCGGCGCTGCTTCGCGGCGAATTGAGGTTGGAAAACTCCTGGTTGATATCGCATGTCTCGTCATAATACGGCACTCCGCCCCAGCAGTTAAGCATACGGAAATATGCCATCGCACGCAGAAATTTTGCCTCTCCTGTCACGCGGTCAATTGTCTCCTGACTTATGGGCATATCAGCCACGTTGCGTATAACGGTATTGGAGCGGTGAACCAGCTCATATAGATACTGCCAGTGGTTTTGCACGCCTCCGCTGTTGGAGGCAAACGAAGTGCCACGCGAGATATCAGCCCAGGGAGATGTGCCGTCGGCGATATCGCTACACATGTCAAAAGTAAATTCCATGCCGAAGCACCAAGGCTCCTTCATCGCGGCATACATTCCTACAGCCGCCTGACGTGCGTGTTCCTCAGTCTGCCAGAAGGTAGTTCCCGACATCTGGTTGCCGGGTACATAGTCAAGGCTCTCACAACCGCTCATTGCAGCGGCGATGACACATAGTGATGCTATATATTTAAGTTTCATGTCGGTAGTCGTTTAAAAAGATATGTTCAATCCTATTGAATACTGGCGCACCGTAGGATAACCTACATTGGCTCCTACCTCGGGGTCAAGACCGGGGAAGTCGGTGATTGTGAAAAGATTGTCGATGCTGGCATATACCTTCAGGTTTTCGACAAAAAACTTTCTCGTCACATCGCGCGGTATGGTGTAGCCGAGCTGGATATTCTTGCAGCGGAAGTAAGCCGCATTGTGGACAAAGGCGTCACTGGCGATATTGTTTTTGCCGTTGGCATTGTTGCGTAATATCGGATATTTCGAGTTATAGGGGTTTTCAGGAGTCCAGGCATTGTCGGTAATATCCTTTACGAGCGACTGTCCCATCACTGTGACAAAGCGGAATGCCTGGTTGTTGTAATAGACCTTATAGTCGGCAACGCCCTGAAACATAACGCTGAAATCAAAATTATTCCAGCTCGCGCCAAGATTGGCGCCATAAGTGATGCGGGGCACAGTACCGTGACCTATCTCTACACGGTCGTTGGTGTCAAGCTTGCCGTCGCCGTTGGCATCACGGTAAAGGAAGTCGCCAAGCTCCGGACGCTGATAGGTTGCGAAATAGTCGGGATTCTTATCAACGAGCGACTGCACATAGTCAAGGTCAGACTGGTCGCGCACAATGCGGTCGACAGTTATTACATACAGCTGATTGATAGGCTTGCCTTCCTGAGTCTTGTAGACACCGCTTATAGATGACACGTCGCCCTGGAATTTTGTCACCTTATTGTTGACAAATCCCATGTTGAAACCTACATTGTAGTTTACCTTGCCTATGCGGTCATTCCAGCGCAGATCTATTTCAAATCCTTTGTTGTTGACCTCACCGGCGTTCTGGTTGGGCACGGTGCTTGTGCCATGTTCCAAGGGCGCCGGAAGGGAGATAAGGATTCCTTCGGTATTTTTATTGTAAATGTCTATCGTTCCGCTGAAACGGCTGTTGAACATCGCGAAATCAAGTCCGATATTGGTCATGTAGGTCTTTTCCCACGTAAGGTTAGGATTGGCAAGCACGGTCTGGGCAAGTCCGCCGGCAATGTTGCCGTTGAGTATATAGTTTGCCGTCGAGAAGAGACTCTGATACATGTAGTAGCTTGTAGTGGCGTTGTTACCGAGCGAACCGTAAGATGCACGCAGCTTGAGCTGATCAAGCCATGACGAGCTTCTTTCCATGAATTTTTCCTGCGAGATTCGCCATGCGGCTGACACCGACGGGAAATATCCCCAACGCTTTCCGGGAGCAAACTTTGACGACCCGTCGGCTCTCAGGTTGGCTTCGAGAAGGTAGCGGTCGTCCCAGTTAAAGTTGACCCTGCCGAAATAGGAGCGCATAGCCCACTCGTTATAGTTACCGGTGATGCTGCCATTGGTCATTCCTGCGTCGATTGCACCTAATGAGGGGTCGACCAGGTCATACTTTATATAGAAGTCGGTATCATACTTATTATATTCCTGACTCATACCGGCAAGCACCGAGGTGTGGAGGCGGCTTACCTGAAAATCATATCTTGCAGTCAGGTCAGATGAGCGGTAAGTGTTTTTGTAATTGTAGCGTCGTATGTAGGTGCGCACCGTGCCTTCGCGTATCAACACAGGTCCGTCAAACGTGAAGCGGTACAGGTCGCGGTCGGTAAGGTGGTGTTCGATGTTGCGCTCCCAGTAATTGTAGGCAAACGAGCCTTCAACCGTCAATCCCTTTACGGGAGTAAGACGCGCGTTAAGCTTGACTACGGAGCGTTTTGTCTTTGTCGGATATTCGGTCTTGTAAAACCACTGGCGACGGTAAGGGTTGAAGTTACTTACATTTTCCTCTTCAGGATTCTGTATGCCGCCATAAAGCCCTGTCGCGGGGTCATAGAGAGTCATGCCTGGCACGGTATTGAATGCTCCGGAGCCAAAGATAACATCGCCACCCGCCGAAGCATTTTCCGACGACGGATTATTCTTGTCGATGTATCCGAATATGTTGGCGCCCACACTCAGCCAGGGCTTTATGTTTACTTCAAGATTGGAGCGAAGCTGATAGCGCTGATAATCGGTATAATATATCATACCGGGGTTATTGATGTAGCCGAGCGTAAGGTTATATCTCACCCTTTTCGAGCCGCCTGTCACGGAGATATTATGGTTTTGCACCACAGAGGGATTGCGGTAGATATGGTCCTGCCAGTCGGTGTTGGGGTATATGGTGGGGTTTTTGCCCCCGTCGTTACGCCACTCGTCAATCTTGCCCTGGGAGAATCGCGGAGCCTGTCCGTTGGCAACAAGTCCGGCATTTTGTATCTCCATGAAGTCGGCATAGTCGGTCACGAGGTTTAAACGCTTGGCGACTGTCTCAAACGACACATTACCGCTATAGGTGATACGAGGTGCGCGCTCTGCTCCCTGACGGGTGGTGACGAGGATTACACCGTTGGCGGCACGCGAACCGTAAATGGCTGAAGATGCAGCATCTTTCAACACTGATATGCTCTCGATATCCTGCGGATTTATGTCACTGAGGGCAATTCCGGTCATGCCGTCGATTACTACAAGCGGCGCGGCATTGTTAAGCGTGCCCTGTCCTCTGACGAGTATGCTCTGAGCCTCGTAGCCGGGAGTGTTACCACCCGAATTGGTCACGGTAAGTCCGGCAGCAAGTCCGGCAAGCGCGTTGGTAGCGTTGGTAAGCGGTCGGTCGGATAGAGCACGGCTGCTTATTGACGAGACAGCACCCGTGAGGTCGACTTTCTTCTGTGTCGCGTAGCCCACCACGACTACCTCGTTGAGCTGAGATGCATCGACCTTCATGACTATGCGGTAGGCATGCTTATCGGGAGAAAGACGCAACTTTTCAGGCTCATATCCCAGATAGGATATTTTTATAGTCTCGTCACCGGTCGTGCCCTTAATCGAGAAAAATCCGTTGACATCGGTTATCGCAACTGTTTCAGGACTCTTTCCAATAGAAACACTGGCACCTATAATTGGCTCGCCAGCTTCATCGACAACAGTGCCGGCAATCATCCCCTGATGAGAAACTGATGTAGCGGCGACGGTGTCATTGTCGACAGATTCGTAGACAGTACCGGAAAATGCAGCAGGCACTCCGGTAAGCAACATGAATGGAAGAAATAGATATTGCTTCATTTAAGTTTATTGTCAAATTTTCGATAAAATTAGTGATGAACGTATTTAATTCAAACTGATTGTAAATAGACACCATAAATTCAACAATAAACGTAAAAAAATGTTGACTTTCATCGTAACATCGTCAAAACTACTACTTCAGGCGTAGGCAATCGAGTAGGTCGGAAAACGAAAGTTTTCTGACCTACTTTCGTTTCCTTTCCT
>CAJTSK010000019.1 GCA_910578835.1 uncultured Muribaculum sp. | reverse complement strand
TTTTTAGAGCTTGTTTAATAATAAATGTTACTGTCAGGGCGGTCATTCGTCGAGCAGATTTTTGTTTGTGATGAGGGAGTTATGGGATTCCATAACGACCGAAGAGCAGGCGGAAAGATGCCGGCGAATGACCGACGGGAGGTAATTTGTTTCATATCGTTGACATATTTTTACATTTGTTTCAAAGGTCATCAAGAGGTTGAGTGATTATAAAGTTACCTTTAGTCTCGTATATCTTGGTCGCTTTTCAGCCTGTTCCTCAGTCGTGTACATAAAGTACACTCCTTCGTCACATGTTGAAAATCGTCTCAAGCTATACGACCCTGACAGCAACATTTATTATTAAACAAGCTCTTATAGGAATAATCATTTTGCGGGGCGGTTTGTTCACTTGCGTGCAGCAGATTAATGATTAATGAGAAATAGGCGTGCAAGGAGTTAAAATTTGGTAAAAACAGGCTGGAATACATGGGGTTGACTGCCTTGTGGGGTAGCAGGTTTTGGCGATTGGTGGCGGCGGGTTTCGTAGTGACATATAAATGTTATAACTTTGCGGTAAATTTCAAACGTATGCGAATAGATATCCTCACCGTACTTCCCGAGATGCTTGAGTCGCCTCTTGGCTGCTCCATTCTGAAACGCGCCCAGGACAAGGGGCTCGCGGAGATTGTAGTGCATAATCTGCGTGACTATACCACCGACCGTCACCGCAAGGTCGACGACTATCCGTTTGGCGGCGAGGCGGGCATGGTGATGCAGATTGAGCCGGTTGACCGCGCCATAACCGCCTTGAAGCAGCAGCGCGACTATGATGAGGTGATATTCACCTCGCCCGACGGCGAGCAGCTCACACAGCCGATGGCCAACCGCATGTCGATGCTTGACAATGTCATAATATTATGCGGGCATTACAAGGGTGTGGACTACCGCATACGCGAACATCTTGTGACCCGTGAGATTACCATCGGCGACTATGTGCTTACAGGAGGTGAGCTGCCTGCGCTGGTAATCACCGATGCCATCGTGCGTCTTATACCGGGTGCTATCGGTGACGAGCAGAGCGCCCTGAGCGATTCTTTTCAGGACAACCTGCTTGCTCCGCCTATCTACACGCGCCCTGCCGACTATAAGGGTTGGAAAGTGCCCGATATATTGCTCTCCGGTCATCAGGCGCGCATAGAGGAGTGGCGTCATGAACAGGCTATAGAGCGCACACGCCGTCTGCGTCCCGGCTTGTTGTCAGAATGAGCATATTTGGGGGCAGAATAGAGCAAAATGTTAATTTAGAATGTTAAAAAGCCGATATTCTGTCGTTTCTTAATCTACATTAAGCTTTTTATGTAAAACAATACTTACTTTTGCGAATAAGCTATTTTAACAAATATGCTTGTTGGAGTAAGTACACCTGACATTATCATATTAATTACATAAAAAGTTAAGCTATGGATTATTTTACTCAGAAAATCAAGGCTGTGGCAGCGATGATTGCCATTTCCGGAATGATCTCTCTGCAAGCTCAAGACAATTCTCTTGAGATTAAGGTGAGTGATATTACCTGCACTGATGCTATTGTTACCGTAACCCCGTCGGATAATTCCTTCAAATATTATTGGGATTGTTGTCTGCAGTCGGAATTTGACGAGATTGGCGCTGATAATATTATCTCCAATCATATTACACGCTGGGAGAATTCGGCAGCATGGTATGACGATACCACTTGGCAGGATATGATGATGTATGCTGTCGTTAACGGTGAGACTTGCACCTCTGTTAGCGACAAGGCCGGAGGTCTCGAATGGGGTGGTGCCGAATATGTGGTATATGGGTTTGGCATGAACGCGGAAGGTGACGTTATTGCGCCTCTGGCAACTGCCGAGTTCAAGACATTGGACCCCAAGGTATCGGAAAATACATTTAAAGTACAAGTTGTGTCGATTGTTCCCGACGGAACATTTTACATGACAACGACCGTGAAAATCACTCCTTCTAACGATGACCCCTACATGGTGCATGCCCTCAACAAGGCGACTGTCGACGCTTTTGACATGACCCCCGGCTCAAAGGGCGAGGTAGAGTGCCTGAAGTCGCAGGTGCTTCCTTACGGGCAGATTTATTCCGGAGAGCAGACCGTGACGTTTACAAAACAGCGTGCCGAAAGAGATTTCTATATTGTGACTATGGGCGTTGAGGATGGAGCGCCTACTACCACTCCTGTTTTGACTGAATACAAGGCTGTTGAGATGCAGAAACCCGTATTTAAAATCGAGGTTACCGATATAAGCCAGACTAATGCCCACATTAAGATTGTGCCTCCGAGTGAAGATATGCTTTACTACTGGTATGTGACTACTCCTGATGTGGTTGCAAACAAAGGTGGTGGTATTGAGAATGTCTATGAAAATCTTGACCGCGCCTGGTATGAGTTTGTTGCTTCTATCTACGGCGGTGAACATACCTGGCAGAGCATCATGAGACAATTCTTATATCAGGGCACTATTGACAAGCACACATCGGAAATGGATGAAGGTGACCAGCCTGTGATGCGTTGGAATGCCGACCAGATAATATATGCCTACGGTCTTGACGAGAATTGCGAGCGTATTACCGATATATTCTATGTGGAGTTCAAGACTGCAGAATGCGCTGAATCTGGCTTGACTTTTGATTTTGAGGTGTATAGCGTTGAGCCGTCTAAAATATCAAATAAATACTATACTGTAGCTATTGATGTAATGCCGTCGGAAGAAGGTGTACCGTTTGCGTTCAAATATGCTACAACCAAAGTATTGGATTACTATATTGCGAATGATGATGTTGACGGTTATCTGTATGACCAGTTCCTGGGATATTTCCAGGCTGCCGACGGTTATTCAAGATTCATCCTTTCTGATATTGAAGAAGGCAAGGAGTATTATGCTATGGCGATTGGCTGGGATGAGGCTCCGACTACAGAGCTTTACACATTCAACTTTAACAGCGACTCGCCTGCCGTGACCGGTGTCGACAATATAAGTGTTAATCCGGTTGAGGTTGTTGCAGTAGAGGGCGGTATTGTAATCAATGGTGTATATGACCATGCTGCCGTATATGGTCTTGACGGACGACTCGTGGCTCCTATGCGTGGCGACGGTGCATCGCTCTCTCTTCCCGCGGGAGTTTATCTTGTAAGATATGAGGTTGATGGCAAGACTGTTTCAAGTAAAGTGATGGTAAGATAATCAGCCGGATATAATCGTATTTATTTCGAGGGGATGTACCGATGTACATCCCCTCTTTTTTTGGTGGTTGTAGATGGATGCAGGGCTTCGGTGTTCATGTCATGACGGCGATATGTCGCGTCACGGTTCTCCTTTGTATGGCTGTCTTTAGACAGTGTATCATGGATGGCGCTGTACTATGGCTCGCTGTACATGCTGTATATGTAGTAATGTAGATAAGGCATAGACTGGGTGTGCTGACAGCTCTGTGTGAGAGTGTAGGTCGCTTGGTAAGGCTTGTGGCTGTGTTTTACTGCCTGATTGTGATATGATGGCCTACCCGGCTATAAAGCAAAGCGGGCGACTCATCACGAGTCGCCCGCAGTTATAACCCAAAAATCTTTTTTACAAAGAAATTATACTCAGTCAAGGGTTATTGTTATTTCTTTTCCTGTGTATTCTACAGTCTTGCCGTTGACCTGTCGGTCGAAGCTTACAGGATGGCTTGCATCGACTTTAACCACATTAAACTTGCGCTCTTTCGCCATTCCCGGGTATTCGCCTTCGCGGTTGCCGATGGTAAGCGTAGAGGTAGCGTTGTCGTAAGTGAGCTTTATGGTCGATTTCATGCCTTTCTCATAGTTGTAGTTGATGCCTTCGTCATCATAGAGGGTGAAGCTTCCGTCGCAACCTGCAGCAACGAAGATGGTCACAGGCTCGGCTGATACCTCGGCTGTAGACTGGATGTCGCCGCCTACGGGGAGGATGGCTCCGGCACGGACGAAGAGCGGTATGCGCTCGTAGGGAGCTGCTATGTCAAGAGTCTGACCTCCGGCGATAAATTTACCGGTGTAGAAGTCATACCATCCGTCGCCGGCGGGGAAATACACGTTGCGGCTGCGCGCGCCATAGCTGTAGACGGGTGCCACGAGGAGGTCGGGACCAAACATGTATTCATCCTTTATGTCGCGTACATTCTTGTCGGCGGGGAAGTCCATTACAAGCGGACGCATGATTGTGTAGTCGTTGTAATAGGTCATGCCGGCGAGAGAGTAGATGTAAGGCATGAGGCGATAGCGGAGCTTGGTGTAATAGAGTATCGACTTGTAGGCGGGATGGCTTTCAGGTGCGATATTGAACACTTCGCGGAAGGGCCATTGTCCGTGGGCACGGAAAAGGGGAGCAAATGCGCCAAACTGATACCAGCGAGTGTTAAGCTCGCGCCATTCCTTGAGGTCGGCGTTCTCTTTGCCTGTCTTGTTGAATTCCTGCTGAGCCTTCACGTAGCGGTTTTCGACGCAGAATCCGCCGATATCCATGGTCCAGTAGGGCACACCGCTCAATGCGAAGTTAAGTCCGGCTGAAATCTGTGCCGCCATGTCTTCCCAGCGTGTAGCAATGTCGCCGCTCCAGGTTGCGGTAGAGTAGCGCTGCTCGCCTGCAAATCCGCTGCGGGTGAGGAGGAACACACGCTTGTCGGGGTCAACGCCACGCTGCCCGTCGTAGATTGCCTCGGCATTCATGAGGGCGTAAGCGTTGAAATATTCGGTTGAGGGACCGAGTGCGGTAGGAGTGATGAGGTCCTTGCGATACTGGATGTCGGTGCAGTCGCGTATGTTGGGCTCTGAAGCGTCCATCCACCACGCGTCGATACCGAGGGGATAGTAATGTTCATACATCTGCTGCCAGAAGAGCTTGCGCGCCTCGGGGTCGTAAGCATCGTAGAATGAGCTGAGATAGCCGGGACCTACCCAGTCGCGTATGCTGTCTTGCACGGGCAGCTTATACATCCAGCCCTTGGCGTCAAATTCCTTGTAGTGGTCGGTGGTGACATAGAATTTGGGCCATACCGATATCATTACCCTTCCGTTCATGTCGTGGATAGAGTCAACCATCGCCTTGGGGGTCGGGAAACGTTCGGTGTCAAACTCGTGGCTACCCCATGAGTCTTCTTTCCAGTGGAGCCAGTCAATCACGATATTGTCGATAGGGATGTTGCGTTTGCGGAATTCCGTGAATGTCGACAACACCTCTTCCTGGGTATTGTATTTCTCGCGGCTCTGCCAGTATCCCATAGCCCATTTGGGCATGATGGGCGCTTTGCCGGTAAGGGTGCGGTAGCCGCTGATTACGTCGTCAAGCGACTCGCCATATACAAAGTAGTAGTCGATCTGCTCCTGCATCTCGCCCCACCAGCTCATCTTCAGCTGGTCCTGCGGGTCAGTGGGGCTGTAGGCGCGAAGTCCGCAGTAAGCCACGGAGCCGTCGGGTTCCCACTCGATTTTGATGGGGATGCGCTTGCCTGCTTCAAGCTCTGCGGAAAATTTGAAGCTGTTGGGGTTCCATGCCGTGCGCCAGCGCTCCGGCACGATAAGCTCATTGTCGAGATATACCTTCTGATAGCCTGAATAGTAGAGGATGAAGCGGTAAAGGTCGGTCTTGTCGGCTTCGATGAATCCTTCGTAGGTCACGTGAGAGCCGGCAAAATTGAAGCCTTTAGGTAGATTTACCACATGGGCGAGGTCGACGCGTATAAGATGCTCGAAATAGATTGAGTCTTCACGCTGCACGAGGGTTTCGCCTTCGGCAGGTACGTATGTACCGGTGAGGGCGCCTTCTTTGCCATCTTTGTCATAGAGCTTGAATACTCCGCCGAGCTGCTTGTAATTGCCCGGGTTGCCCCAGCGGCAGAGCGAGTAGCTGTCCCAGAGTATGCCGTAATTGTCGGTCGATACCACGAAGGGCACTGATACTTTTGTGTTGTATTGAAAAAGTTCCTCGTTTTTGCCTTTGTAGTTCCACTCGTCGGCCTGATGTTGTCCGAGACCGTAGATGCCTTCTTCATCGTTGACTGATTCGAAGAGCTGTCTCACAGTGTAGGCTTTCTTGCCCTCGACTTCGATGGGTGAGAACTGTCGGCCACCCTGGTCTTCGGCAAGGATTAGCTTGCCTTCGGTGTCGAAAAATTTCACATCGCCGGTGGAGAGAAGCACGTCGGCTATGAGTTGGGAGGTGATGACCTGCACTGATGAGTCGGTTTCGACAACTTCAAATTTGGGAGCTGACTCTTGCGGTACCACCACAAGGCTCGGGTTGTCGGCAAATTTCTTGTCAGGAGTAGCCGATACGCGTATCAGCTTGTCGCCGAGCACCTGCAGCCTTACAAGGCGTGCGCCGTCGGGGTTGACATCCTTGACATTCACTGTGACTCCGGTATCAGACTTCTCATACGGCCGGGTGGCACATGAAGTCACCAGAAGCGCGGATGCGAGGGTTAAGGTTAGATGTCTTAGATTCATATTAGTTAGTTTGTGGCATTGATTTTAACTTTACAAAGTTACTTAACGTTTAGGTGAGGTATGTGGCTATTATGTTGATTGTTGCCGTAAAAAATGATTTTACGGTGTTAAAATTGTTTTGTCGATGGGTACAAAATGTTATATCCCCTCGCGTTTCTGATATTCCGACGGCGAGATTCCAAACTCTTCCTGGAAGTATTTGCTGAAATACTTCGGGTTGTTGAAGCCTAACTGATAGGCGATTTCCGATACATTCAGCTGGCTTTCACGCAGGTATTGCGTGGCGCGCTTGAGTCGCAGTATGCGTATGAACTCAATCGGAGTCTTGCCGGTGATGTGCAGAATCTTCTTGTAGAGGTGGACACGGCTCATGCCGAGAGCCTTGCTCAGCTCTTCCACCGACAGGTCGCTGCGGGAGATGTTGTCTTCGACATATTTCACGGCACGCTCTATGAGCTTTTCGTCGAGTGAGGTGATTTTGACCTTTTCCGGTTCGGGCATGAGCGGGGTGCGTGTGGCTCCCTTGAGGCGCAGGTCGACGAGACGCTTCATCTTCAGGCGCAATACCTCGTTGTTGAACGGTTTTGTCACATAATCGTCGGCGCCTACGGTGAGTCCTTCCACGACGGAGCGTACATCTTGCTTCGCCGTCACCACGATTATGGGGGTGTTGAGTGTCTTGGGGTCGGTCTTCAGTCGCCTGCACAGCTCTATACCATCCATGTGGGGCATCATGAGGTCGGTGACGATAATGTCGGTTTTGCGGTCGGCGAGGATTTTAAGTGCCTCGGTGCCGTCGGAGGCGGTGATGATGTTGAAATCGGTACTCAGCTCGTCGCGCATGAAGTCGAGCAGGTCGTGGTTGTCGTCGACAAGCAGTGCGGTGGGGCGTTGCGCTTGCTTTTCTGTAGCAGCCGGCGCGGCGGTGTCAGCCCCGGTCTCTTCTTCTGAGGGGTGTGCTGTGGTTACTGCCTGTTTTACAGGGATGTCTATGATGAATGTCGCGCCGCCGCCGGGGGTATCCTGCACCCACACGTCGCCTTCGTGGAGCCTTATATATTCTTTGACGAGGCTCAAGCCGATGCCTGAGCCGCTTTCGCCACCCTTGTTGTTGCCCCCCTGGTAGAAGCGCTCAAATACATGGGTCTTCTCATTGTCGGGTACTCCGCAGCCGGTGTCAATCACGCGTATCCGCAGCATCTTGCCCACGACTTGGATGTCGACATCGATTTTGCCGCCGTCGGGGGTGAATTTCATTGCGTTGGAGAGGAGGTTGACTATCACTTTCCCGAGTTTGTCGGCATCAAAAAGCATGTCGAGGCGGTCGGTGTTGGCGTGAAATTCCATGTCGATGTTCTTTTTCTCTGCGACGTCGGTAAATGAGTTGAATGCGCCGCGCAGGAAGCTTATCACATCGCCGGTGGAGCCGTTGAAGGTGAGTCCCGCCACTTCGTTTTTGCGGAAGTCAAGGAGCTGGTTGACAAGGTATAGCAGGCGTGACGCGTTGGCGTGCATGGTGGTGAGCCGCTTTGTTGTGCGCTCGTCGTTGTCGTCGCGCATCATTGATTCGAGCGGCGAGAGTATGAGGGTCAGGGGAGTGCGGAGCTCGTGGCTGACATTGGTGTAAAACTTGAATTTCATCTGGTTAAGCTCCTCCTGCTTGCGCGCCGACTCCTCTTGCTGTCGCTTGATATAGCGGCTGTGTTCGTGGCGTTTCAGTCCTATGAAGAGAAGAGCCACGAGGGCGATAGCGAGGATTACATAAATGATTTTTGCCCATGTGGTAGCCCATACAGGAGGGGTGATGACGATTTCGAGCGAACGTTCGGCATTTCCTTCCACGCCGTCGCTGTTGACCGCTTTTACCAGAAGCGTGTAATTGCCGGGGCTAAGGTTGGTGTAAGTCACGTGGTGCATGCCGGGAGGGCACTCCAGCCACTCGTCGCGGAATCCTTCGAGCTTGTAGTAATAGGTGGTGTGCTCGGGCAGGATGTGGTTGTCAGTGGCAAAATATATGGTGAAACTGTTCTGCCGGTAAGTGAGGGTGACTTTCGATGTGTGGTTGAGTGTCTTGTTGAGTATCACTTGGTTGTCATACTCTTTTCCAGGTCTTACAGGCTCTCCGCCCTGAAGGATGAGGTCGGTGAATATCACGTTGGGTCGTGAGAGGTTGTAGCGGATGCTGCCGGGCGACACGCGGTTGAGTCCGTACAGACCTCCTACCACTATGTCACCGTTGTCGAGCATCGCCATCGAACGCTGGTTGAATGTGCTGTTCTGAAGTCCGTCCTTGCCCGAATACACGTGGGGCGTGAAGCTGTAGCCCGAATTGTTGATGTCGGGTGCCACGGTTATGTTGATTATGCTGCCGTCGACCCCTATCCAGAGGTTGCGTGCCGAGTCTTCTACCATTCCGAGGATAAACGGGCGCGAGAGATTGGGGAGCAGCGGCACCTCGTAGATGCGGTCGTGCTTGATGTCGTAGACACATAGCCCGTCGCGGGTGCCTATCCATAGGAGTCCGCGGCTGTCGGTAAACAGTTGTCCTATAGAGCGCTTTTCAAGTTGACCGCCGTCGTCGCGGGTGCCGTTGACCGCCACGATTTTATTGGTCACGGGGTCGAGGGTCGCGAGTCCGTTGGTGGTGCCTATGTAAAGTTTGCCGTCGCTGCCACGCGTCATTGTCATCACATAATCGGCAGGTAGTTCGCTGTTTTCGGCAGTGTAGGTGGTGGCGGTGCGTGTGGCGGGATTCAGGAGCGAGAGTCCTCCGCCGAGAGTGCCCACCCAGAGGGTGCCGTCGCTGTTTTCGTCGATAGCCCACACATTGTCGTTGGGGAGGCCGTCGGCTGTGCCGTAATGTATAAATCTCCCGTTGACATAGTGGGACAGACCGTTGTTGAACGAGCCGATCCACAGCGAGCCGTCTTTTGCTTTCTGTATGGTGGTGATTGCATGGCAATGACGTCCATTTTCCGAGGGGTCTTTGACTGCTGTCAGCGCGCCTGTACGGCGGTCCCAGAGCATCAGTCCGTTGGTGTCGGTGCCTATCCAGTATTGACCGGGCTGCGATGCTTCCACGACGCAGTTGACATCGGGCATCGCCTCAAGGTCAAACTTAAATTCGCTGTCGTTGTACACCGACACTCCCTTTTTCTGGGTACCTACCCACATTATGCCCTTGTTGTCGGCAAGAAGCGATGTGACCGAGTTGTTGCCGAGCGAATAGATGTCGTTTGGGTTGTTGGCTATTCTCATGACATCCCCGCTTTTATCGATGACTGCAACGCCTTCATTGTCAAGCCCGAGCCATGTCCTGCCTGTGTCATCCTGCGCAATGGCGCGGATTGACGACGGGTGAATGTCGTCGGGCAGCGGAGGATGGATCCATCCTCCGGAGTGCGTGTCAAGGACCCACACTCCGGGAATACCGTAAACCCATAGAAGTCCTTCCCGGTCGGCGAACAGCCAGAAATGTGCGGCACCTTTTATCGTGGCTGCTATGGTGTCGTCGTGTCGCGTCACCTTCCCTGCGCTGTTTACTATGGTTATGGTGCCGTGATTGTCTATTATAGCGGTGTTTATGCTGTCGTTGAGGGGGCATATGCCGGTTATTTCCCGGTTGCCGGAGATGATGCCTTCGAGTTTGGTGGTGGAGTCTCCCGTGTGCCTGAATAGCCCTTCGTCTTTTGCATATATCCACTCCCCCTTGCTGTCGGCAACGATTTTGGTAGGCTCTCCCTTTATGCCGTAGGAGGCGAGCACCTTGTCGGGCTGGTTGTTAAATGAGTCGGTCTCAGGGTCATACATTACGTAACGGCCTCCGGCGCTTATCCATAGCTTGCCGTCGGCAGCCTGCACGATGTCGTCGATGAAATTGTCGCTGATTGAGGTAGAGTCGTCGGGTTCGTTGCGATATACCTTTATATTATATCCGTCGTAACGGTTGAGTCCTGACACTGTGGCAATCCACACAAATCCGTCGCGGTCTTTCAGGATAGTGTTAATCTTGTTGTCAGATAATCCGTCAGTCGCCTCGATATGTTTGAATCGCAGGCTTGCGCCGGAAAGGTCGGTTATGGTGAGGAGCAGGATAAATGTTAATAACTCACGAATTTTCATAAAATATTCAAAGCTGTGCTATGTCAGATATTATTTTACCCAAAATTAGTGCAATTCCTGCAATTTTAGCACTGTTAAAACCATGCTGTATAACACATTTTAATGTTAAGTAAACATTTTGTGCATCTCAATGTAACATTTTGACCCTTCCGTGTGTGTAATTGTACCCATTCACGACACATTTGGTAACGTAAGTTAAGGGGATTTAACCTACTTTTACGATTGAAAAATTTAGTCTTTTTTAAGCCTGAATAAGTCAAACCTAAAACAAACTTTAATTCTAACACTTTAAATCATTTTTCAATGGGAAAAAAACTAATGGAACATTGCCGGAAGTCACGATTCTTCCGTGCTGCATTGGTGACTCTGTGCCTGTTGGCAAGTGTCGGCTATATCAGCGCCGAGACTTTGACAGTGACAGGTACGGTGACTTCTGCATCCGACGGTGAACCTCTCATCGGCGTGACGGTGCAGGTGAAGGGTGCTACTGCCGGTACAAGCACCGACATTGACGGCAATTACTCTATCAAGGCTGAGACTGGTCAGACTCTTGTGTTCTCTTATGTCGGCATGGCTTCGCGCGAGCTTGCCGTTACAAGTTCCCGTATGGATGTTGCCATGAGCGAGAACGCCGAAGTGCTCGACGAAGTGGTGGTCATCGGTTATGGCGTTCAAAAGAAGAAACTCGTCACCGGTGCGACAGCACAGATTAAGGGCGACGATATCGCGAAGATGAACACCACAAGCCCGCTGCAGGCAATGCAGGGTCAGCTCCCCGGCGTGAACATCGCGTCAAGCTCGGGTCAGCCCGGCGAGGGTATGAAGGTTACCGTGCGTGGTCTCGGTACTACCGGTAACTCAAGCCCGCTTTACCTTATTGACGGTATGCCCGGCGACATTAACACACTTAACCCCTCCGACATCGAGTCAATCGACGTGTTGAAGGATGCCGCTTCTGCAGCTATCTACGGTGCGCAGGCAGCCAACGGTGTTGTGCTTGTCACCACCAAGCAGGGTAAGGAAGGTCGTGCCAAGGTTACTTTCGACGGTTATTTCGGATGGCAGAGCGCTGCCAAGAAGATGGAGATGCTCAACGCTTACGAGTACATGACTATCCAGGATGAGTCAATGCTTAACTCAGGCGCGGCTCCCTACGACTGGGGTAGCTTCAAGAGCATCTGGAACTACAATGCCGACGGTCAGCCTACAAGCGTGATCGACACTGACTGGATCGACACCATGTTTAAGGATAACGCCACTACCCAGAGCTACAACCTCGGTGTGAGCGGCGGTTCGGCCAACAGCACATATGCAATCTCTCTCGGTTACATCGACCAGGAGGGTATCGTGGGTGGCAAGGATGTGTCCAACTATTCACGCTACAACTTCCGTGTCAACTCCGACCACAAGCTATTCAACGGTATCGTCACTATAGGCGAGCAGGCTTCATTCTCTTATGTAAAGAGCGTGGGTATCGGTGTCGGCAACCAGTACAACAACTCACTCCGCGGTGCGTTTGACATGACTCCGCTTGCTCCCGTATACAGCGACAACGGCAAGTTTGGTTCTCCTTTCAACGACACCTCCGATTCTGACTGGTATGCCAATGAAGGCAACCCCTACGGCGCCATGATGACCAACACCAACAACCGCAACAAGGTGGCACGCTTCGATGCAAACGTATATGCACAGGTAGAGCCTATCAAGAACCTGCGCATACGCACTGTATATGGTGTCAACTACTCATCTTCAGAATACCGCAGCTTCACTCCGCTGTATCAGTTCTCGCCCTACAGCCAGAATCTTTCTCAGACCCGCGTGTCACAGAACATGAACCACGGTCTGTCAATGCAGTGGACCAACACCGCTTCTTACGACTGGAATATCAAGGACCACGCGTTTAACGCTCTTATCGGTATGGAAGCTTACCGCTACCAGGGTACTTACCTCGGTGCCAACCAGGCTTATCTCAAGGAAGGTTTCGACACTTGGCCTTATGCCTGGATCAGCAACGGTACTGCAGCTTCTACCGGCGACGGTCTCAGCGCATCGGGCTATCCCCAGAATGAAAGCCGCCGCGTCAGCTACTTCGGTCGTCTCGGCTGGAACTGGGCTGAAAAATACATGATTAACTTCACTCTCCGTTGCGACGGTTCTTCTAACTTCGCCCGCGGTCACCGCTTCGGCTGGTTCCCCTCAGTGTCGGCAGGTTGGAATATCTCAAGCGAGTCGTTTATGGAATCTACCCGCGGCTGGCTTGACTTCCTCAAGATTCGTGCCAGCTGGGGTCGTGTAGGTAACCAGGATATCGCTCCTTACCAGTTCCTCGCCCCCATCAAGACTCAGAACACTCACTACTTCTTCGGTCAGTATCTCGGACCTAACGGTGTTTACAATACCGGTTATGACACAGTGCTCGGTAACAACTGGGGTGCTTATCCCAGCCGCCTCGGCAACTATGACCTCTCTTGGGAGACCTCTGAGCAGACCGACTTCGGTTTTGACGCCCGCTTGCTCAACAACCGTCTTGCCGTTAACTTCGACTTCTACATGAAGAATACCAAAGACTGGCTCGTTGTAGCTCCCGTGCTTGCTACAGCCGGTACTGACGCTCCCTTCATCAACGGCGGTAGCGTGAAAAATACCGGTGTCGAGTTCAATGTGACCTGGAACGACGTAATCGGCAAGGACTTTGCTTATAGCGTAGGCGTAAACGGTGCATGGAACAAGAACAAGGTAGGTTCAATCCCCACTGAAGACGGTATCATCCACGGTGAAACTAACCAGCTTTACGACAACTCACAGGAATTTTACCGCGCCGAAAACGGTCAGCCCATCGGTTACTTCTGGGGCTACAAGACTGCAGGTATCTTCCAGAACGAGCAGCAGATCAACGACTGGGTTGCAGCCGGCAACGGTGTCCTCCAGGAGTCACCCCGCCCCGGTGATGTAATCTATGTCGATGTCAACCACGACGGCGTGATTGACTCCAACGATAAGGTAAACCTCGGCAACGGTATGCCCAAGTTCACCTACGGTTTCAACATCAATCTCTACTGGAAAAACTTTGACCTCGGCATCGTTGCCACCGGAGTTGCCGGCAACAAGCTCGTGCAGAGCTACCGCAACCAGGTCAACCAGAAAGCCAACTACACCAAGCGCATTCTTGACCGCTGGACAGGCGAAGGCACATCCAACAAGATTCCGCGCGTTACCAACACCAACATCAACTGGCAGTTCAGCGACCTCTACATTCAGGATGGCGACTTCCTGCGTATCAGCAACGTCACTCTCGGTTATGACTTCGCTCCGCTCATGAACCAGAAATGGTGCAGCCAGTGCCGCCTCTATTTCCAGGCACAGAACCTTCTTACTTTCACCAAGTATGACGGTATGGACCCCGAAATCGGTTACGGTACACAGAACTGGGTGTCGGGTGTCGACCTCGGTTACTACCCGCGTCCCCGCACATTCCTGGTCGGTGTTAACCTTGCTTTCTAAGATTGAAAACTACAAAATTTTGAATATACAATGAAAAGATTCAAATCCAATATATTGACTGCCGGAGTGGTGCTTACCGCACTCAGCCTCGGGTCTTGCTCCGAAAGCTTCCTTGACGTCTCGTCAAAGACCGAGTCGACTACCGGCAACTTCTATAAGACCGAAGGCGACGCATGGCGTGCCCTTATCGGTTGCTACGACGGATGGCGTCAGATTTCATCCAATCCCGGAAGCGCCAATATCTACCTTCAGGCTACAGTCATGAGCGATGAGTGCTATGGCTCTACCGGTAACGGCGACGGTCGTGGATTCCAGATGCTCGACCAGTTTGACCAGTCGCAGTCACCCTCCGAACTCCAGTATTTCTCTACCAACTGGAAAGTATATTACGCAGGTGTCTACCGCTGCAACGAGATGTTGAGCCACACATATGTATGGAGCAATCCCGCCAATGAGGGTCTCTACATAGGTGAGGCACGCGCCCTCCGCGCTATAATGTATTTTGACATGGTGCGTATGTGGGGACACATTCCTTTGTTTACCGCTCCTTCCGAGGAAAACCGCGCTCAGGCCGACCCCGCAGAGGTATATGCCCTCATTGTCGACGACCTGAAGTATGCGATTGCCAATATCCCCGCCAATGCCAATCTCGGCACTGACAATTTCGGCCGTATCACCAAGTATGCCGCAGAGGCTATTCTCGCGCGTGTGTACTTATTCTATAGCGGTTACTATGGAAAGGACCCCGGCTTCACTAACGAGGCAGGCGAGACTACCGGCGTATGCACCAAGTCTGACGCTCTTGCCGCCGTTGAAGATGTGATTGCAAGCGGCAACTACTCTCTCGTGTCCAACTTCAAAAATCTCTGGCCTGCCGCCTCACTCGACCCGATACCCGGCGAACTTGGCTGGGCGTCTACATCGACCTATGCAGGTGACGCCAACTCTGAGGTGATTCTTGCCCAAAACTTCACCCCGACCCAGGACTACGACGGTAACAACGACTCTAACCGCTGGCTCGTGATGATGGGTATGCGTAACCTTAACGACACTGAAAACGGCTACGGTAAAGGATGGGGCGCCTGCAACATCACTCCCGCTTTCATTGACAAATATCTCAACGGCGACCCCCGCTACACCGCCTCAGTAATCGACCTTGAGGCAGAGGGCTGCGTGAAAATCGACGGATGGCAGACTTCTGTCAACGACTGGCGCGAATACACCGGTTACACTGTCAAGAAATATACTCCGATGGTGTTTGGCAACGGTCTTCCCGCAACCAACCCCACCGGTACTGCCGGATTCCAGGAATGTAACGCACAGCCTTGGGTGCTCATGCGCTATGCCGACGTGCTCCTCATGGCTGCCGAGCTCGGCTCATCTCAGGGTGCCACTTACCTCAATGCCGTGCGCTCACGTGCCGGACTTCCCGCTCTCGCGCTTACCCAGCAGAATATCATGGATGAACGTGCCCGCGAGCTTGCTTTCGAGGGTATCCGCTACTGGGACCTCCTCCGCCAGGGTGTACAGGTGCTTGCCGACGCTGTTGCAGCTACCGGCGGTAATGTACTCAACGGTGGTGTTGCCGGCACTGTGACTTACAATAAAGACAAGATTATCAAGACCAAGGGTCTCAACCAGATTCCCGAGGACCAGATAACTCTGTCCAATGGTGTTCTCAAACAGAACGAAGGCTGGTATTAATCATATAATTGTTAACTTCGCAAAAATCACGTTAAAAGTTAAAAGGTTATAAAATAGGGTGTTATGCGCAATATGTGTGCGTAATCATCGTTTGGAAGATTGAAAGCATACGACTGTTCTCTACGTCAGGGCGATAAATTGAGCCCGATGACTTCCTTCTTCCTATGATGACTCCCCTTTATCCTCATTCCCAATTAACACTTTATTGATTTTGCGAAATTTAAATCCAGAAAAAAAGACTATGAAGCTAAACTGTTTTTATTCATTTCTTGCTGCAGCCGGCATGCTCTTCGTGGCTTCCGCCTGCTCCGACGATGACTACAGCTTGGATGCCGCTTCCGTTGACCCCGCGCAGCTGGTGCAGGGCACTGCTTTCGAGGTAAAGCCCGATGCGGAAAATCCCAACGTCATCCACCTCACGTCCAAGATGAAGGGCGTGACCCCTCTCTGGGTTACTCCCCAGGGACGTTCCCAGTCTTCCGACTATACTATCGACCTGCCTTTTGCAGGCGACTACGAGGTCACCTTCGGTGTAATGACCCAGGCTGGTCCCGTTTACGGTAATCCCTATACATTCAATGTGCCTCAGAATGACTTCTCGATGCTTTCCGACCCCATCTGGACCAACCTTGCCGGCGGCGTTGACGAAAATGGCAACGGTAATCCCAAGAAGTGGGTCGTAATGGACAAGAGCTACGGCGTAGGCCACGGCTCGGCTCCCGTGATGTACATGGACCCCGATCATGTCAAGAATGACGGTGTTGAAAACAAGGACCTTCTCCTTGGCAGCGACAACTGGGCGCCCAACTGGGACCCCGGTTTCCAGAGCTGGCTTGTACCTCAGGATGACCCCTATATGGAGTCTTACATGATTTTCGGTCTTGACCCCGTCAAGGGCTGTACACTTACCCAGATGCGTAAGACCGCTTCAGGCGAAGAGCTTGTCGAGGGTACATTCTCGCTCAACGTGTCTGACCCCAAGCGCCCGACCATCACTTTCAACGGCGGCACTTTCGCTATGCACAATCAGGGTTTTGACGGCGTGTGTGAAAACTATACCCAGGATATCAAGATTATCGAGTGTACTCCTTACGTGCTCCAGTTTGCTACCATGCGTACCAATTCAGAGGGTCCCTGGTGGCTTGTATGGAACTTTGTTGCCGCCGACGTTCAGGATGGTACTGTCACCATTCCTCTCGGTCCGGAACTGATTGAGGAGGCTAAGCCCGAATTCCCCGTTTTCGAGGATTATTATAAGAATGATATCCTTGAGAAGCTTCTCTTCACTGTTGCAAGCAACGACATCAACTATGAGGCAGAAGAGATAGTTTACGAACTTGATGAAGAGACTCCCTACGACATTCTTCAGTGGGATGGAACAAGTGCCGATGTCAGCCAACATGGCTGGAAAGCGCAGGGTCTTTATGGCTCTATCGACCTGCCTGTTTATACCGGCGATTTCGCTCTTACCCTTACCCGCAGCGGTCTTAAAGCCAATATTGTCAACGGTTACTATGCCGGTTATAAAAATGGTGAGTTCAACACATCATTCTCGGCTGCCGACGGCAAGGTTCACTTCAATGATGAAGTTACACTTCTCCAGTCAGGCAACGTGAAGATTTCCGGTACCGATTTCCAGGTATTTACCTGTAATGTAGACGACGGTCTTCAGCTTGGTATTCCTTACGGCACCGACCAGAACGGCAATGTCAACCGTTACATTGTACTCAACCTTGTAGCCCAGTCAATTGGCGGTGGTGCAACCGGTCCTATTGTTATTAATGTAGACAACGATGCTCTTAAAGCCCAGGCTTATCTTGACGGCGGTAATGCCAACTGCTATCGTCTTGAGCTCTTTAATGCATGGGGCGGTGACAAGGTATGGCCCGTTGATATCACATCTATCAAGGTTAAGAAAAAGCAAGTATTGAAGATTACATTCAAACTTGACGGTGTTGAATGGAATGCAGGTGCTGCTCCGCGCGCTCTTCTTTGCCACAATGTGGGAGATGGAGTATGGCCCGGTGCTGACGGTGCCGGCTTCAACAACGGTTCTGTCGCTGTCAACACTGCGCCCGGTGGTGAGACAACTCTTGTCTACGACAATACCAAAGGTTCCGGTGCTGTTACCTTTGATGCCGGCTGTCTTTCTATCTGTATTGAGCAGGCAGGTCTTGTAGCCAACCCGCTTGATGAAGATGGAAACATCGATCCGACTGCTGTTACGCCCGTGATTACCTCGATGACTATCGAATAAACCAATTATAAAGAATTTTTCTATGAAATCTAAAATATTTCTTTATTTGTCGCTGTTTGCGGGGCTTGCCTTCACGGCTTGTAACGATGACGATGTCACCGTCAACACCACCCCCATTCTCGACGCTCAGTCGGTAGTGACCGGTTCGGCCGATGTCACTGCCACTACCGCAATCCTGCATGGTACTGTCGCAGGTCTTGAAAACAGTTCTCCTTCCTCTTATACCGTAGGTTTCAACTACGGTACAGAGGAGGCTAACCTTAACCAGAATATCAATGGTTCGCTTGTCGACGGCGTAATCACCGCCGAGCTTACCGGTCTTGCCGATGGCACTACCATCTACTATCAGGCATTTGCCAAACTTCAGGGTCGCGTGGTATTCACCGGCGCTGTAAAGAGCCTTGTGACCACTGATGCTGTTGTCCTTACAAAAGATGCAGCCGAGATTGGCAATTTTTCAGCTATCTTGGGTGCGACTGTAACTGATGCTCCTGCAGGTTCCACTTATGGAATAGTGATATCTCCCTTCAACGATGAGGAGGAGATTCGCGCCGGTCTTATTGTGCCAGCAGCTGCAGGTGCCGCTGATTTTGCTTTGACTATGAAAGGTCTCGTGCCAACACGTACCTATTATTATGCCGGCTATGCTGACCTTGGATCAGGAGTGATTTATGGTGAGGTAAAGTCATTCACCACTCCTGCTTATGAGGTTGATTTTGAAAATGACCTCGTTGACCTTGGTCTTTCAGTGAAGTGGGCTAAGTATAACCTTGGCGCAACTACAGAATCTGAATTTGGCGGTTATTATGGTTTCGGCGATGTGTCAGGTGTGCTTAACACGACCATTACTAAATATTATGGTATGGCTGACCTTTACGATACTGAACTTGATGTAGCAGCAGTCGCTTCCGACAGCAAGCTCTTACTTCCTTCTGCCGAGCAGTTCCGCGAACTATTCACAAATTGTTCTAAAGAATGGATTGTTGTTGATGGTGTGGCAGGCTATAAGCTTACCGGTCCTAACGGCAACTCAATCTTCCTCCCCGCTGCAGGTAGCCGCACAGTGAATGATGTCACTGAGTCTGGTGCGATGGGATATTATCAGACCGGTTCACTCGCTTCTGATAAATATTCGGTTGCTTATAATTTCTCTACCTCAAACAATTCACGTATCAATGCCCCCGTTTATCAGGCGCTCTCTGTTCGTCCTGTTGCCGGTCGCTCTTTCCGTAAGGTTACTGTTGATAATAGTAAAATCAAGTTTGTTAATAAGGATGGTGACGGTGTAAACGGCCGAATCGAAATCTACAATGAATTTGGTGAGACTAAAGACGACTCTCCTGTTAATCTTAATGATGTTTTCTTCAGCCGTAACATGTCGGTAACCTTTAAGATTGAGGGTATAAATGAAAACCTCGTTGAAGGTGCTGACGGTTCTTATAAAGCTGAGTTGTCTTTTGCTGACGCTGACTGGGATCCGAGTTATTGGGGTGGAGTTGCCCAGTGGGCAGACATCATAAATGGTGACGGCACTTATACCGTATCGTGTCAGATAGATGGTAGCGCTAATGGTGCTGTTGTATGGTGTGTTGAAGTTCTCGGCTTGTGGAAAGACCTTGTCGATACAGAAAAAGTAAAAGTTACGATAGAGGCTGTAAACCTTGATGCGAAGGACGCTCCCATTGTTGAGATTCCTGTTGATGCGAAGAGTGGAGTCTTTTGCAATAAGGATGGAGACGGAGTGAACGGTCGAATCGAAATCTATAATGAATTTGGAGAGACTAAGAATCTTGGCATTGATTACTCTTGGCTTGCTTTCTCAGCCGGTACCATGACGGTAGAGTTTGATATCGAGGGCGTTGATGGAAACCTTGTGGAAAATGCTTCCGGCTCATATAAGACAGAACTCTCTTTTGCTGACGCAGATTGGGATCCATCTTACTGGGGAGGTGCCGTGGCTGGTGCCACACAAGTTACCGGCAACGGTCATTATACCGTTCAGGCTCATCTTGGTGGCTACTGCGAAGGTGCTGTCGTTTGGACAATCGAGCTTTACGACCTTTGGAAAGACCTTGTTGACACAAGTAAAATCAAAGTATCAGGAATAAAGGTTTATGTGCCTTCTGTTGTTGAATGATTTTTAACCTTAAGAAAAGATTTTTACGATGATAAAATTTAAATCATTTTTATTAGCCGCATCGGCAGTCGCTCTTGGTTTTACCATGGGCGCCTGCGATGACGACGACACAACGGTGGTAAATGAGGTGGTTGTGCCTTCTACCGAGGTTAATATCCCCATTGCCGGTCAGGATTGGTCGATTGATGTGACCGCATCAGTTCGCCCTACCGTTTCTGCCGATGCTTCCTGGATTATTGTCAACGATATAGTTGCCGGTGAAAACAATTCCTATAAGGTAAACCTCGTGATTGAACCAAATGAGGATAAGGATGGCAATCCGCAGGCTCCGCGCTCGGCTACTATCGCGGTCAGCGCCTTTAATTCGGCTGCATTTATTGCGGTTAAGCAGGAAGGCGTGGCTACCGACTACGATATCAACTACGGTGACCTCCCGATGGAAAGCACTGCCGCCCAGATTGCAGCAAAGATGGGTGTTGCGGTAAATATCGGTAACACTCTTGAAGCTCCCGACGGAGAGACCTCATGGGACAATCCTCAGGTGAGCCAGACATATGTAGCCGGACTGAAGGCTATGGGCTTCGATGCTGTCCGCATCCCCTGTGCGTGGGTAAGCCACTATGTAAAGGAAAAGGACGTGATGGGCAATGACTCTGTAACCACTACCATCGACCCCGCGTGGATGGCACGTGTGAAGCAGGTTGTAAGCTACTGTATCGACAATGACCTTTATGTAGTGCTCAATGACCACTGGGATAAGGGCTGGATTGAAAACCGTCTTGAAGAGGGTTACCACTCTTCACTTGCCGAGCAGCTTGCCGACCTCTGGACACAGATTGCCACCGAGTTCAACGCTTTTGACGAGCATCTTGTGTTTGCAGGCTTGAATGAGCCGGGTATGGATGGCGAAATCACCGCTCCTGCACTTGATGCCCTTACCAAATATGAGCAGGCATTTATCGATGCAGTGCGCGCTACCGGCGGCAACAACGCTACCCGTACGCTCGTGGTGCAGGGTCCCCATACCAATATCGACGCTACAGTCGACGCTTCTTATGTGATGCCGGTTGACGCTGTTGCCGACCGTCTGATGGTTGAGGTTCACTTCTACGATCCCTATCAGTTTGCACTTATGGAAGAGGATGCCGACTGGGGCAAGACCTGGTGGTATTATGGCGATGCCAACAATGTAGCCGGCAGCGACCATAATAGCGGCTCATACGGCAACGAGGCATGGGTGAACGCCCAGTTCAAGAAAGTACATGACCGCTTCGTGGCAAACGGCTTCCCTGTAATACTCGGTGAGTATGCCCCGATGATTCGTACTGCTGACAAGTATGCCGGCATCGACGAGGCAAAGCATGAGGCTTCTCGCGCTTACTGGAACGAGGTTGTTACCCGCGCCGCTCTTACCAACGGCTGTGTTCCCTTCTACTGGGAAACCGGCGGTGATATCGACCGTACACTTGGCGTGGCAAAAAATGCATATGCTATCGACGGTATCATGCGTGGTAAAAACTAATCGTGATTTTCTATAACGCGCTGCGCCCCGGGCGTGGTGCGGGCTAAAGGGGGTTGCATCAATATTGATGCAACCCTCCTTTATTTTATTTGCAGCCGTATGCAGGCAGCCTAACTTCCATTTTTTTCTTACTGCTACTTTGATTATCAGGCTGATATCCATGTGTCGATAGATGTCTGAAGGAGAAATTGCAATAACTTGAGGATTTTGCCCGGAATGGGCAAGATGGTGGTAACCGCGGGCAGCGCCGAAGGTGCGCCCGTGGCAAGCATATCCCTCCGCGGCGCTACCCTGAAAGGGTTGCATAACCATCTGAAAGGCATGGAATTGTGCAACCCACATTGGGGTTGAGATGATTATGGGAGACCTGAGCTGCAACGGGTGCCCATTCCGGGCTACCCGTCGTTAACGAGATGTAATCCCTTCAGGGATATTGATCCCATTTCGACACAGCTTTTTTGCCGTATTGTACATTGGAGGGGTTATGCGGCGTATTATCTTTGCTGCAAAACTTCGTACCATGAACCACACATCACTTCCGGCACTTTCGCCATGCTATCACTTTGACAACCCCGATTTCACAGTTAAAAATCTTGTCTCCGCTCAAGGCGATGCTCTCGTCGCCGAGGCGCTCCCCACGGCAACACCGCTTCTACGCGGAGCCACGCCGGTGGCAATAAAGTATTCCCCACGGCTCGGCAACCGTATATTCATGCTCTCGGGACGCAACCTGTCGGTAACCGACAGCAGCGGCACAACCTCGCTCGGCACTTTACATGGCGATTTCCTTACCGTTGCCGACACCGGGGCGAGACTCATATTCATGACCACTCTCGGGGCGTGGATACTGGACTACGATACGGCTAACGACAAAATCAGTGTCATCGGAGCGCGCCCCGTGTATCCCGCCATCTCTTTCCGCGCCGAAAAGTCGGCTGCCCGCACAGCGCAGGTGGCTCCGGTCACGTTCAAGGGGAGCTACACCCATTGGCGCGGACCGCTCGCCGAAGCTGACCTGAAGGCAGTCAGCGACGCGGTAGCCGATGCGTGTAACCGCTGCTTTATCGCTGCCGGACACACCGGCGCTTATGCCGCTCCTGTGCTTGCTTGGTATCATCTGCTTGACGCGCAGGGTAGGGTGGTACACCGTTCAAGCCCGGTGTTTGTAGAGCCGGAGGGTGCCGACGCGGCGTTGCAATGTGACATTCCGGTCAATCATGCCGACGGCAGTTATGTTTCCACAGTCGCGGCTTCGCTCGCAGTAGGCTCGTTTGAGGTGAGTGCGGTAATCGCTCCTGCGGGCGGTGACAGCGACTGGCGCGATGCCGTGACGGCGCAGGTGTTCTGCTCGCGTCCGCTCTCCCGCCAAGACCTCTCGGCAGGTGTCACTGTCACTTTTGCCGGTACTGCGGCAGCGCCGGTGTTGCGTGTCGCCATTCCCCGTCATCCGGGCTACGACTCGATGATAACGGGGCTTATCGACAGGCTTGACGAAAAAGATTGCGATACATATTTCATCGACCTGAAGGGGAGTGGCGGTGAAGCCGGCAAGGAGCACGCCACGCTGCTGCGGCCGTTGCGGGTGATGTCGGCGGAGCGGTGTACCGCCGGCATGCGCGACATCCTCGCCCGGAAGCCGTCGGCCGACATGATGCTGCGCCGTTCCGCCCCTCACGGTTTTTCCGCCACGACCGTATGTGTCGACGGCGACATGGTGACGTGGGGCGACATCACCACTCTTCGCGCTCTTCCTCAGCGGGTGTCGGCGTGGGCTACCACTGTCGCTCCCGCCGAGCCTTGGTCGGCTGTAATCCGCGTCACGCTCGACCATGGCGACGATGCCGAGGAAACCCTGTCCTATGAAGAGAGCGGAGCGGCGAATGCCCCTGTGAAGCTTTCGCCGCTCTTGTCTTATCCCCATCCGTCGGCGCGTCTTATCGAGATTGAGATTACGCGCCCTGCAGCCACTACGCGTCTCAGTGTTCCGCTGCTCCCAACGGCGGGAGGGTCGGCGGCATGTGTCATGACCTCCTCCGGCGGTACGACAGGGAGTGACGTCACGTTGTTTCCGGTGGTAAGACGCATTGCGCGCCGTCATCCCGGACTTATCATCGCGGCTCACAGCACCGACCCGCTTTCCCCGACATCGATGCTGGAGGCTACCACAGGGTCGATTGTGGCGATCACTCCGGCGTCGCGGTCGTCGAGCAGCTGGGATTTTGCCCGTCGCCACCTCTATCTCTTCGGGTCGGGCGGCATACATGCGGTCGCGGTAAGCTCCGCACTCAAAGCTGTGTCGGCTCATCTTATCGACTCGCGCAGTGTAGCGTCGGGGAGCCATGTCGCGTGGACGCCCGAGGGGGTATATGCCGTGTCGGCGCGCAATCTGCTCTGTGTCGGCGGCTCGCGTGCCAAGGTGGTGGCCGATGGGGTCAATGCCGGCGCGATAGGGTGGTGTGGCGCCAACAGCCGCCTTTACTGCATCGCGGGCGCGACATCGGTGACTGTGCGCAGTCACGACAGCTCATGGCATACCGCTCCGCTGCCCGGCACAGCGTCCTATTCAATCACCGGCGACGGTCACCGGCTGCTGCTCCATTCGGCTACCCACATGGTTGCTCCGCCTGAGGTGGCGACCTCGCCGGTCGATATAAGGTGGGAGCGGCGGCTGCGCCTTTCGCGCCGTGGCGCCCCGCTTGCCATAAGCGGTGTTGAGGTACACCTCGTATCGACCGGCGCACGGCTCGTCATAGGGCTGTATGGCGACAACGGTTCGCGCACTCCTTCTCTCATCGCCTCTGCCGAGGTCGACGGTGAGCTCTCCGCCCCGGTATTGCTGCCCGTAATCTTTCCCTGTCCGTTTTTCTATTTCACGGTGAGAATCGAGGGTACGCTGACTCCCGGTTCGCGCCTGACTGAAGTCAACCTTATCCATTAATCTCACTATTGCCATGATTGACTCCATAATCGTTGAAAACATACGCCGCAACTCGCTCTTGACCACCCCCTACGACCCGATTGCGGGCATAGGTGCTGCGGGAGAGCGCGTGGAGACGCTTTCCCCGGGCGGCTCACTTGAGCATATCCCCGCCACGATGGCTGCCGACCCGCAATTTGCCGTCGTGCGCGGTTCTGACCTTGCATGGCGGCGGCTGAGAGTGCGCCACGACTTTGAATACTGGGCAGCGACATGTGTCACCATCCGCGACAAGCTCACCGGCTGCGACGTGAAACTGCGGCTTAACCGCCCGCAGAGGCGCGTGCTCGCCATTCTGGAAAAGATGCGCCTCCAGTCAAAGCCGATACGCCTTATCATGCTCAAGGCGCGCCAGTGGGGCGGGTCTACCCTGATACTTATGTACATGGCGTGGATACAGTGCTGTCTGCGCCGTAACTGGCACTCGCTCATATGTGCCCATGTGAAAGACACCTCGGCGGCTATCCGTGCCATGTATGCCAAGATGCTCGACAATTATCCCGCCGAACTATGGGAAGAGGAGTCGCCTCCGGAATTTCGCGCGTTTGAACGCTCAATCAACACCCGCGTCATCCCCGGTCGCGACTGCCGCGTGACCCTGGCGTCGAGTGAGCGTCAGGATGCGGTGAGAGGTTTCGATTTCGTGATGGCACATCTCAGCGAGGTCGCGTTCTGGTGTGACTCGGCGATGAGGTCGCCCGAGGCGTTTATACGTGCCGTGAGCGGCGGCGTGGCGCGTGTCGACTGCTCGCTGATAGTACTGGAGAGCACCGCCAACGGTGTCGGCAATTATTTCCACTCCGAGTGGATGCGCTCAAAACGCGGCGAGAGCGACAAGACCCCGGTCTTTGTGCCATGGCATGAAATCGAGATTTACACCTCGCCGGTAGCTGATGCCGCGGCGCTGTGGCAGGCTATGGACGCTTATGAGCGCGCGCTTTGGGAGAAGGGATGCACGCTGGAGCAGATTCAGTGGTATCACGACAAGCGGCGCGAGTATGCCTCGGCGGCGCAGATGTCGGCAGAGTTTCCCTCCGACGACCTGGAGGCGTTTGCCGCCACTTCACGCTCCGTGTTTGCCCCCGAGGGTGTGGAGGCGTTGCGTGGCGACTGTCGCGACCCTCTCGCTGTCGGCGAACTGGTCACCTCCTCTCCGACAGGTTTTGGCGCGCTTGTCGTGAAAGAATTTCGCCCCGACACGCTTGGCCGGCTGAAAGTGTGGAAGATGCCTGAGCCGGGCGGTCGTTGTTACAGCCGCTATGTCGCCGCCGTTGACATAGGCGGACGCTCTGAGCGCAGCGACTACTCGGTAATCACCGTGATTGACACCCTCACCCCCGACAGCCGTCCGGAGGTGGTGGCGCAGTGGCGCGGACATATCGACCATGACCTGCTGACATGGAAGGCGGCTGCAATCGCGCAGTGGTATGACGAGGCGCTGCTCGTAATCGAGAGCAACACGCTGGAGACCGACGACACCGACAATGCGCTCTTCACCCTCTCGGAGCTTAACCATGTGTATCGCAACCTGTATTACCGCATGGCGCGCGACAGGGTGACTCTCGCCCCGGAGCCGCGCGTGGGATTTCACACCAACCGCTCCACAAAGGCAATGGTAATCACGCGCCTTATAGGGCTTGTGCGCGACCACGGCTACATCGAGCGCGACCTCGACGCCTGCGACGAGCTTGACATGTATGAGTGTGACTCCTCGGGGCGTTACGCCGCCCGCGCCGGTCACCACGACGACATCCTCATGACCCGCGCCATCGCCCTCCATGTTGCCCTCACCCCCTCCTGAGCCGACACGCCCCGTGAAATTTTTTCCGGCGGAAAGCGTGTCGCTTTAAATAATAATCGCTATATTCGCGGATATAACCTGTCATAAACTTGACTATGAACAATGAATTAGATTGGGGCAACCTGTCATTCGGGTATATGCCCACCGATTACAACGTGCGTTGCTATTATCGCGACGGCAAGTGGGGCGACATCGAGGTGTCGCAGTCAGAGACTATAGACATGCACATTGCCGCCACCTGTCTTCACTATGGTCAGGAAGTATTTGAAGGGCTTAAGGCTTTCCGTGGTAAAGATGGAAAGATACGTATATTCCGTCTCGAAGAAAATGCCCGGCGCATCATGGAGTCGGCAAAAGGTATCATGATGGAGCCTGTGCCGGTTGAGCTGTTTACCGAGATGGTCAAGAAGGTGGTTAAGCTCAACGAGCGTTTCGTGCCCCCTTACGGCAGCGGCGCGTCGCTCTACATACGTCCCCTTGAGATAGGCATGTCGGCGCAGGTAGGCGTGAAGCCTGCAAAGGAATATCTGTTTCTCGTGCTCGTGACTCCCGTAGGTCCGTACTTCAAGGAAGGTTTCAAGCCTACCAACATATGTATCATGCGTGAGTTTGACCGCGTGGCGCCCAAGGGCACCGGTCGCTGGAAAGTTGGCGGCAACTATGCGGCAAGCCTTGAGGCTGGTGAGCGTGCCCATTCGCTCGGATATTCAGCCGTATTGTATCTCGATCCCAAGGAGAAGAAATATCTCGACGAGTGTGGTCCCGCCAATTTCTTCGCTATCAAGGATGGCAAGTACATCACCCCCGCTTCGGAATCGATACTCCCCTCTATTACCAACAAGAGCCTCATGCAGATAGCCCGCGACATGGGCATCGAGGTAGAGCAGCGCCACATCCCCGTGGAGGAGCTTGCCGAAATCCAGGAGGCTGCCGCCTGCGGTACCGCCGCTGTTGCGTCGCCTGTCGCTGAAATCGACGACCTTGACACAGGCAATAAATATGTGCTCTGTTCCGACGGTAAGGCGGGTCCGGTAGTGACTGCGCTCTACAACAAGCTTCGCGCCATCCAGCTCGGCGAGGAGGAAGATATCCACAACTGGAACACCATTATCGACTGATGCCGGAACATTGTTGCGACTTCAAGGCGATAATCGATAAATATTATCCCGACGACAACCGCCTGCGTGCTATATTTCTCAAGCACGCAGGGCAGGTGGCGGGACTGGCGCTTGCCATCAACCGAAATCGCGCGCTCGGACTCGACCCGTATATGGTGGAGGGTGCCGCGATGCTCCACGACATAGGCATATTTGCCACCGATGCCAAGGCTATAGGCTGTGAAGGCGACGAGCCTTACATGATGCATGGCGTGATAGGAGGGAAGCTGCTCCGCGAGGAGGGTGCTCCCGAGGAATGGGCGCGTGTGGCTGAACGTCACACCGGCACCGGTATCACCATGGAAGATATCATCGCCCAGGGTCTGCCTCTGCCACTTGCCGACTACTGCCCCGAGACGATGCTTGAAAAGCTTGTGTGCTATGCCGACAAATTTTACTCCAAGAGCGGAACGATGGAGAAGAAACCGCTATCGCGTGTGCGCAGCTCCATCGCGCGCCACGGAGGCGACTCCCTGGAGCGTTTCGACCGGCTCTATGCCCTTTTCGGCGAGGTCGAGGAGGCATAAAGCCCTCATTTGCTCATTATCTGAACTTTATTGGCTCAAAATCAGTTATTTTTTGACAATCCAAATATTCTGCATAAATTTGCGAGCCAAATAGAGTACAAGAAAATTTAATTAAATATTTAACAATTATGGACAATAAGGATTTAGACCGCATAAGCTATGCTTTGGGCTTGAGCATGGGTAACAATTTCCGCAGCTCCGGTATCAAGACTATCAATGTGCAGGATTTTGCCGACGGCGTTGCCGCAGTGTTTGAAGGCGCACAGCCCAAGATGACCTATGACGAGGCTAAGCTTGAAATCAAAAACTTCTTTGAGGCTATGGAAGCCGAGCAGCAGGCTGCTGCCGCCAAGATGGGCGAGGTAAACGCTGCCGCCGGCAAGAAATTTCTTGAGGAAAACGGCAAGCGCGTTGAAGTCAACGTGACTGCTTCAGGTCTTCAGTATGAGGTGCTTCAGGAAGGCACAGGCAAGCAGCCCGTGGCGACTGACAGCGTTACCGTTCACTACACCGGCAAGCTTATCGACGGCACTGTATTTGACAGCTCTGTCGAGCGTGGTGCTCCCGCCACTTTCGGCGTGACCCAGGTGATACCCGGATGGGTTGAGGCTCTCCAGATGATGAAAGAGGGTGCAAAGTGGCGTCTTTTCATCCCGTCACAGCTCGCCTACGGTCCTAACGGAGCCGGCAACATTATCGGTCCTAACTCCACCCTTATCTTCGATGTGGAGCTAATCAAGGTCAACTAATCAATAGAAAACAAGTAAATAAAACACAATTCCAGATGAAGAAATTTATTCTCGCTTGCGGTGTGGGCGCAATGCTTCTTGGCGCTACCTCATGTGACAAGTCAAATGCGGCAAATAACAGCGATGCTGCTGCCAACGATTCAATCTCCATGCTTTTCGGTAAGGTAATCGGCAGCCAGTTTGCTGAAAATTTTGCCCGTCAGGATGTCGACAAGCAGGCTTTCCTCCGCGGTGTACAGACAGCCGTAAGCGCCGACACTACCCAAAATTCATATGTCGAGGGTCTTAGCTACGGTGTGCGTTTCGCCCAGCAGTTCAACTATTTCGCAAAAGAGATGGGTGTGGACATCGACCGCGACCTTTTCATGAAAGAATTTAAGGCAGCCTTTACTGCCGACTCTGTGGCTGACACAGCTATCGACCAGGCTCTTATCAACACTCTCATGGAGCGTGCGAAGAACCGTGCCGAGGAGCGCAAGCTGGCTGAGCTTAACAATGCCCCCGAGGCAGTGGCAGCCCGTAAGGCTGGCGAGGCTTTCATCGATTCAATCAAGAAGGTTGACTCTGCAGTCAAGACTACTGCATCGGGTCTTTCTTACAAGGTGATTTCTGAAGGTGAAGGCGATGCTATCTCTGACAATGACAAGGTAGCTGTAATCTACAAGGGTACACTTCCCGACGGCTCCGTGTTTGACGATTCAAAGGGCGAGCCCCGCACTTTCAGCCCCAACCAGGTTGTGCCCGGTTTCGGTGAAGGTCTGAAGATGATGAAAAAGGGCGCAAAATATGTGCTTTACATCCCCGGCGACCTCGCTTACGGCGTGAAAGGTCAGCCCTACGCCAAGATTGGTCCCAACCAGACACTCGTATTTGACGTAGAGATTGCCGACGTCAACCCCGCCAAAAAATAATCTTGACATAACGCCATACGAGGCGCGGTTCCATTGCGGAGCTGCGCCTTTTGCTTTTACGCGTGGGCTGTCTTCCGGACTTGTGGAAAGCCGGTCGGTTGCCCGACAGGGCATCGTCCTTGTGTAACCGGGGGTTTAGCGCAGCGATACCCCCGGAGAGTATGGCGATTAATGATGGTTTCCGACAGGAATCATCATTAAGCTGTTTTTTCTTAACATACATGCTTTTGTTTTTTGGAAGTGGGGGAGATGTGTTATATTTGCGCTATGGACCGACGTGAATTTATCAAAGGAGCGATGATGGGGGCGGCGATGGTTGCCGCGCCTAAGTGGATGACTGCGGCTGCCGCCACATTTTCGGCACCCGGGGAGCCGGCAACGGTAAATGCCGGGGTGGGGAAGATGAAGCTTTCGTTTACACCGTATGAACTGCAGTTGCGCCACTCGTTCAATCTCGCGAAGTTCAGCCGCACAACCACGCCCGATGTGCTCGTAAAGATAGAGCTTGACGGCGTTACGGGCTATGGCGAGGCATCGATGCCTCCCTATCTCGGGGAGAGTGTGGAGTCGGTGACAAAATATCTTTCGTCGCTTGAACTCGGTCAGTTTGCCGACCCATTCCGGCTCGCGGAGATTCATGACTACATGGACCGGGTGGCGCCCGGTAACCGCGCCGCGAAAGCGTCGGTCGATATCGCGCTTCATGACCTTACAGGCAAGCTGATGGGGCAGCCGTGGTACAGGATATGGGGCTTGTCGCCGGAAAATACGCCCGACACCTCGTTTACCATCGGCATAGACACGCCGGAGGTAGTGCGCGAGAAGGTCGGCGAGGCAACGCCCTACAAGATACTGAAGGTGAAGATGGGTCTTGACCATGACACGGAGACGGTGGAGGTGATACGCGACATGACATCACGCCCGATATGTGTGGATGTCAACCAGGGGTGGACCGACAAGCACCATGCCCTGGAGATGTGTCACTGGCTTGCGGAGCGTAACTGCCTTTTTGTGGAGCAGCCTATGCCCAAGGAGATGGTCGACGAGACGGCGTGGCTGCGCGAGCGGTCGCCGCTCCCCATAGTCGCCGACGAGTTTCTTCAGCGTCTTGACGATGTAAGGCGCGCCTACGGGGTCTACGATGCCATCAACATAAAGCTTATGAAGAGCACCGGCATGCGCGAGGCGAAGCAGATGGCGGAGCTTGCGCAGGCTCTCGGCATGGATGTGATGCTCGGGTGCATGACCGAGACATCGTGTGCCATATCTGCCGCGTCACAGCTTGCGCCTCTTGCAAAGTGGGCCGACCTTGACGGCAATCTGCTTATCACCAACGACTGCTTTGACGGCACCCGGATAGTCGACGGCAAGGTGGAAATCCCCCGTGACCGCCCCGGCATAGGCGTGGTGACGTCGCCTAAGAAATGATAAAAGATGTTTCTGTTGAGCGAATTATGTTGTAAAACATAGATATAAATTTGGTAGTGACGAGAATGGGTGTTAATTTTACACTCATTCTTTACGTATTAATTGCTAACCAAATGCTTAACATGAAAACCGGAGCAGCCACAGCAGCTGCCGCAATCTTAGTTTTAAGTGCATGCGGGCGGAGCAACAACACTCCGCAGCTAACAGAGTCGGGTCTTGATCCCGCTAAGTTTCTTGCCGAGGTCGATGGAAAACCGACCGGGCTTTATACCCTTAAAAACGCGTCCGGCATGGAGGTGTGTATCACTAACTACGGAGGTCGTATAGTGTCAATCATGGTGCCCGACCGCGAGGGGGCTATGAGGGATGTGGTGCTTGGCTTTGACAGCGTACAGGCTTACTTCCCCGAAAACAACCTCTCTGACTTCGGCGCGGCGATAGGCCGCTATGCCAACCGCATAGGACATGGCATCATCGTGGTCGACGGAGACACAATTAAGCTCCCCACCAATAACTTCGGACACACGCTTCACGGCGGTCCGCAGGGATGGCAGTACAAGGTCTACGGTGTCAAGGAAGCTACCGACTCCACTCTTACCCTTACAATGGCATCGCCCGACGGCGACAACGGATTTCCCGGAAATGTCAATGCCGAGGTAACCTACCGTCTGACTCCCGACAACTCGATTGACATATCTTACAGTGCGGTTACCGATAAAAAGACACCTGTCAATCTTACCAACCACTCCTACTTCAACCTTAACGGCGACCCGTCGCGTGACATACTCGACAATGCCATATATATCAACGCCGACAGCTTCACTCCGGTTGACTCGACTTTCATGACCACAGGCGAGATTGTTCCCGTGAAGGGTACTGCGATGGACTTCACCACCCGTCATGCCATCGGCGACGGCTACGGTGACTCCATCACCGACCGTCAGGTGATATACGGCGGCGGCTACGACCACAACTGGGTGCTCAACACTGCCGGCGACATCGAGAAGCTTGCCGTGGAGATGTACTCACCCGAGACAGGCATCACTCTCTCTATCTACACCGATGAGCCCGGTATACAGTTTTATGCCGGAAACTTCCTTGACGGCACTGTAAAGGGCAAAGGAGGCGTGACATACGTGCGCAACAGCGGCGTGGCTCTTGAGACACAGCATTACCCTGACAGCCCCAACAAGCCTGAGTGGCCTTCGGCGTGGCTCGAACCGGGTCAGACCTACACAAGCCGTTGTATCTATAAATTTGGTGTAGAAAAGTAATAACCTTAATAACATCATCATGCAATTACTTGACTGGATTGTAATAGGGCTCTTCTTTATAGCCCTGATAGGCATTATCGTATGGGTGATGCGTCAAAAACAGAACAATGCCGCCGACTATTTCCTTGGCGGAAAGGATGCCACATGGATTGCCATCGGTGCCTCTATCTTCGCTTCCAATATCGGCTCGGAACACCTTATCGGACTCGCCGGAGCGGGTGCGTCGAGCGGTATGGCGATGGCTCACTGGGAAATCCAGGGCTGGATGATACTTATACTCGGCTGGGTGTTTGTGCCGTTCTACACACGAAGCATGGTCTACACCATGCCGGAATTTCTTGAACGCCGCTACAACCCGGCGTCACGTACCATCCTGTCGCTCATTTCACTTATCAGCTACGTGCTCACAAAGGTTGCCGTTACCGTATATGCGGGCGGTCTTGTGTTTCAGCAGGTATTCGGCATCGACACCCTCTGGGGCATCGACTTCTTCTGGATTGCCGCCATCGGTCTTGTCGTGCTGACCGCGCTCTACACCATCGTGGGCGGTATGAAATCAGTATTGTACACCTCTGTATTGCAGACCCCGATATTGCTTCTCGGCTCGCTGATAATCCTTGTGCTCGGACTCAAGGCACTCGGTGGCTGGGACGAGATGATCGCCACTTGCTCGCAGGTTGTGGTCAATGACTATGGCGACACGATGACCAATCTCATACGTGACAACCGCGACCCTGAGTATCCGTGGCTCGGCGCACTTGTGGGTTCGGCTGTAATCGGTTTCTGGTACTGGTGTACCGACCAGTTTATCGTGCAGCGCGTATTGTCGGGAAAAGATGAAAAAGAGGCGCGTCGCGGTACTATCTTCGGCGCTTACCTGAAGTTGCTTCCCGTGTTCCTGTTCCTTATCCCTGGCATGATTGCCTTTGCGCTCAGCACCCGTGGCATCGAGGTCAACGGCGAGGTGTTCAAGCTATCCACTCCCGACGCGGCATTCCCGACTCTTGTAGCGAAGCTGCTCCCCGCCGGAGTGAAAGGTCTTATCGTGTGTGGTATCCTTGCCGCGCTCATGAGCTCGCTCGCATCGCTCTTCAACTCTTCGGCCGCGCTCTTCACCATCGACTTCTACCAGCGTTACAAACCGAACACTGACCCCAAGAAACTGGTTAAGATAGGACAGGCGGCTACTGTGGTAATCGTGTTGCTCGGCGTGTTGTGGATTCCTGTAATGCGCTCCATAGGCAATGTGCTCTACAACTATCTTCAGGATGTGCAGTCAGTGCTTGCCCCAGGTATCGCGGCAGCGTTCCTGATGGGTATCTGCTGGAAACGCGCCAGCGCCCAGGGTGGTATGTGGGGTCTCATAGCCGGTCTTGCAATCGGTATCACCCGTCTGTGTGCCAAGATATATTACAGCAACGCAGCGTTGCTCCCCGGTGAGCAGAATTGGTTCAAGTGGATGTTCTTTGACACCAACTGGCTCTTCTTCTGTGGCTGGATGCTCGTGTTCTGTATGCTTGTGGTAGTGGTGGTGAGTCTCTTTACGAAGGCTCCCGACCAGGAGAAGATAAAGGGTCTTGTGTTTGGCACTTCCACGCCTGAGCAGAAAGCCGCCACACGCGCGAGCTGGAACAAGTGGGATGTAATCCACACAGTGATTATCCTCTGCATCACCGCTGCATTCTATTGGTATTTCTGGTAAAAACATCATGATGATGGACGACAGTCTAAGCAATATCCCGGGCGGTTACTATTCCGCCCACGACCGCTATCCCGTCAGTGTCGACTGTATCATTTTCAGCCTTCACGACGGGGAGCTGAGTGTGCTCCTTGCTCCACGCCGGTTTGAGCCTAAACTCGGCGCTCCCTCCCTCATGGGTGGCTTCGTGAAATCAACCGAAAGTCTTGACAACGCCGCGACAAGGGTATTGTCGGAGCTGACCGGTCTCGATGACATCTATATGGAGCAGGTAGGCGCATTCGGAGCCCTTGACCGCGACCCGGGCGACAGGGTGATATCGGTTGCCTACTACGCGCTTATAAATAGCGACGACGCCATTGACAGGCGTGTAGGAGAGTATGGCGCGGAGTGGGTGAGTGTGAGGGAACTCCCGGTGCTTGAGTTTGACCATCAGCTGATGATAGAGCGCGCCATAGCGGCATTGCGCCATAAGCTTACGCGTGAGCCGGTGGTGTTCAATCTGCTTCCTGATTTCTTTACGCTTGCCCAGGTGCAGGCTTTGTGCGAGAAAATACTCGATGAGCCTGTCGACAAGCGTAATTTCCGCCGGCGTATGCTTGAAAACGACTGCATAGAGGCTACCGGTAAAATCGATAAGCTCAATTCGAGGCGCGGCGCCACTATGTATCGCTTTAACAAAGATTCCTATAAAGAGACATTAAAATTTAAGATATAACTATCATGCTTGAGAAATTAAAAGAAGAAGTGTTTCGCGCCAATCTTGACTTGGTGAAACATGGACTTGTGATATTTACCTGGGGCAATGTGTCAGGTATCGACCGCGAGAGCGGGCTTGTGGTAATCAAGCCGAGCGGTGTCGACTATGATGAGATGAAAGCGTCAGACATGGTGGTCGTGGATCTCGACGGCAATGTGGTCGAAGGCAATCTGCGCCCCTCTTCCGACACTCCCACCCATCTTGTGCTTTACAAGGCATTCCCCGAAATAGGAGGTGTCGTACACACACATTCCACCTATGCCACGGCATGGGCGCAGGCGGGTATTGACCTTCCCAATATCGGAACGACCCACGCTGACTATTTCCACAACGCGATACCGTGTACCGCCGACATGACCCCCGACGAGGTGCAGGGTGATTATGAGCTGGAAACCGGAAATGTAATCGTGAAACGCTTCGAGGGTATCAACCCGATGCATACCCCCGGAGTGCTCGTGAAAAACCACGGTCCCTTCTCATGGGGCAAAAATCCTCACGATGCCGTGCACAACGCCGTAGTGATGGAGCAAGTGGCAAAGATGGCAAGCATTGCCTATACGGTAAATCCCGCGCTTACCATGAACCCGCTGCTCGTGGAGAAGCATTTCAACCGCAAACATGGTCCTAACGCATATTATGGACAGAAGAAAAACTAACATTCAGAAACAATAAAAAAACTAACAATCATGAATAATATTTTTGACAATCTCGAAGTGTGGTGGGTGACAGGTGCCCAGCTTCTATATGGTGGCGACGCAGTAAAGGTAGTTGACTCCCATTCAAAGGAAATGGTGGAGGGTCTTAACAATTCAGGCAACCTGCCTATCAAGATTGTGTATAAAGGCACGGCAAACTCATCCAAAGAGGTTGAGGCTGTGATGAAAGCCGCCACCAATGATTCAAAGTGTGTCGGCGTAATCACATGGATGCACACCTTCTCTCCCGCCAAGATGTGGATTCACGGTCTGCAGCAGCTCCGCAAGCCGCTTCTCCATCTCCACACCCAGTACAACGCCGAGATACCCTGGGACACCATGGACATGGACTTCATGAACCTCAACCAGTCGGCTCACGGCGACCGCGAGTTCGGTCATATCTGCGCCCGCATGAATGTGCGCCGCAAAGTTGTGGTAGGTCACTGGAGCGATGCCGCTACCCAGGAGAGAATAGCCGTGTGGTCGCGTGTCGCTGCAGCATGGGCCGACTCGCAGGATATGCTTATCGTGAGATTTGGCGACCAGATGAACAATGTTGCCGTGACCGACGGT
The DNA here is from genome assembly GCA_910578835.1 of uncultured Muribaculum sp. GTDB lineage: Bacteria > Bacteroidota > Bacteroidia > Bacteroidales > Muribaculaceae > Muribaculum. Next base: position 13,995 of record CAJTSK010000019.1, on the reverse strand, counting down.
GACAAGGTTGCCGCCGAGATGCAGCTTGGCTATCATGTCGACTATTGCCCCGTGAGCGAGCTGATGGAATATTACAAGAAGGTCAGCGAAGATGACGTGACCGAACTTATGAATACCTACTTCTCGCTTTATGACCACGCCGAGGAGCTTGCCAAGCCCGGTACGACAGGATACACTTCGGTGCGCAACGCCGCCAAGGCTGAGCTTGCCATCCGCGCGTGTCTGCAGGCAAAGGGTGCTAAAGGTTTCACCACCAACTTTGACGACCTCGGCACTGATGATATCAACGACCCCAATTTTGTCGGTTTCGACCAGATACCCGGTCTTGCATCGCAGCGTCTCATGGCTGAAGGCTATGGATTTGGTGCCGAAGGCGACTGGAAGTCGGCCGCGCTTTACCGCACAGTATGGTACATGACCCGGGGACTTAAGGGCGGATGCTCATTCCTTGAGGACTATACACTCAACTTTAACGGCGCTGAAAGCTCAATCCTCCAGGCCCACATGCTTGAGGTGTGTCCGCTCATAGCCGAGCAGAAGCCGCGTCTTGAGGTTCACCATCTCGGTATCGGTATACGCAAGGCACAGACCGCACGCCTTGTATTCACCTCAAAGCCGGGCGACGGTATCACCGCCACAGTCATCGACATGGGCAACCGTTTCCGTCTCATCGTCAACGATGTGGAGTGCATAAAGTCAAAGCCGCTTCCCAAGCTCCCCGTTGCCTCGGCGCTCTGGATACCTATGCCCAACTTTGAAATCGGTGCCGGCGCATGGATTCTTGCCGGTGGTACCCATCACTCATGCTTCTCCTACGACCTCACCCCCGAGTATTGGGAGGATTATGCCGAGATGGCTGGCATAGAGATGGTACACATCAACAAAAACACCACTATAAGCGAGTTTAAGAAGGAACTCCGCTACAATGAGGTGTATTACATGCTTAATAAATAATTGAGGTATGCCGGAAATCAAGAAAAATCCCAAAGACACCATAGCCTCCGGTAAAGCTGTGCTTGGCATAGAGCTTGGCTCTACCCGCATCAAGGCTGTGCTTATCGATGAGGATAACAATCCTATAGCCCAGGGTGCCCACGAGTGGGAAAACCAGCTTGTCGACAAGCTGTGGACCTACAGCACCGAGGCGATATGGTATGGCGTGCAAGACAGCTACGCGCGGTTGCGTGAAGATGTCAGGACCCGCTATGATATCGAGATTGAGAGCCTTGCCGCGATAGGAGTAAGCGCTATGATGCACGGTTATATGCCTTTTGATGAAAATGGCGAAATACTCGTGCCGTTCCGTACCTGGCGCAACACCAACACAGGAGCTGCCGCCGCGAAGCTGTCGGAGCTGTTTGTCTATAACATACCCCTGCGATGGAGCATCTCCCACCTGTATCAGGCGATACTTAACGGAGAGCCCCATGTGAAGGATATAAAATATCTCACCACGCTTGCCGGATATATCCATTGGCAGCTCACCGGAGAGAAGGTGCTCGGTGTCGGTGACGCGTCAGGTATGCTTCCTGTCGACCCCGAGACAAAGACCTACTCTGTGGAGATGGTGAAGAAGTTTGACGAGCTTGTGGCTTCTGAGAATTATCCCTGGAAGCTGCTCGACATTCTCCCTGAGAGCATAGTGGCCGGCGACCGGGCAGGTTGCCTGACCGAAGAGGGCGCGCGTCGTCTTGACGTGTCGGGACATCTGAAGGCGGGAGTGCCTTTATGTCCGCCCGAGGGTGATGCGGGCACCGGCATGGTTGCCACTAACGCTGTGTTGCAGCGCACCGGCAATGTCTCGGCGGGTACGTCGTCGTTCTCGATGATTGTGCTTGAAAAGGAGCTGTCAAAGCCTTATGAGATGATTGACATGGTGACCACCCCCGACGGCAGTCTTGTGGCTATGGTGCATTGCAATAACTGCACCTCCGACCTCAATGCGTGGGTCAACGTGTTCAAGGAGTACCAGCAGTTGCTTGGTGTGCCTGTCGACATGAACGAGGTGTTTGGAAAGCTATATAACGCCGCTCTTGACGGACAGCCCGACTGTGGCGGACTGGTGAGCTACAACTATTTCTCGGGAGAGCCTGTCACCGGGCTTGCCGAGGGACGTCCTCTTTTCGTGAGGTCGTCGACCGACAAGTTTAACCTCGCCAATTTCATGCGCGCCAACCTCTATGCGTCGGTTGCCGTGTTGAAGATAGGCAATGACATACTTTTCAATGATGAAAATGTTGAGGTTGACCGCATCACAGGTCATGGCGGACTGTTCAAGACCCCCGGGGTAGGTCAGCGCATACTTGCCGCCGCACTCAACTCGCCGATTTCCGTAATGGAGACCGCCGGAGAGGGAGGTGCGTGGGGCATGGCGTTGCTTGCCTCCTATGCTGTCAATAATCCGCGCCGTCTTTCGCTGGCGGGCTGGCTCAACGAGTGTGTGTTCCTCGGCAACACCGGTTCGGAAATCGCCCCGACTGAAGAAGAGGTTGAGGGCTTTAACCGCTACATCAAGAATTATGTCGGGTGTCTGCCGGTAGAGCAGGCTGCTGTCGACCATAAAAATATGTAACAGCCACAATTGTTGTGATATTGCAGCGGCATCCATGTCTGGTTACAAGGGCATGGGTGCCGCTGTCATGTTGTGGGATTTTTTATCAAAAAGTAAGGTGAAAATTACCGCTTTCTTCCGCGCAGGCGCGTGATTGAAAAATATTCCGTGAATAATGATATTTTTTACCTGTGGCGATTGGTGATAAGGATTATCTTTGCTATCAGGAATAGATGTGGATCTTCTGCCTTCGATTATGCGGGGGCTTCTGATGCAGTTAACCGGAAAATACAAACACAAATATTAACTAATACCAATCATTATGACCAACAAGTTGCTAAGAATTGTCTTTATGATGATGTGTCTGGCGTGTCTGAGTCCCGCCTACGCAGCATTTGACAATGCCGACGCCACTATTGAGTGGGCGTTTGAGTCATCAAGTGAAGATGCTCCCGTGGTTACTCCTGATGGAGCTTTCTCCCTTGTCTCATTCTCGTTGGGCGACAATATCACAGAGGTCGCCGGAAAAAATTCAAGTGTATGGGGACGTTTTGTAGGCTTCAAGCCCAAATCGAAAGAATCGGGTGCGTCAGCCGGAAACGCAGTAGAATGGAAAGTTGTTCCTGCAAAGGGGCTTACATTCACTCCCGTTAAGGTAAGCGGTAAGCTTTGCCGCTTTGGTACCGACGGCGGTAACATGGATATCTCGGTGCGCACTGCCGACGGCGTGGAAAAGGTGCTTGCCACAGGTCTTATTCCGCCGCGAGACAACAGGTCCACTGCCGACGATTCTCATGGTAAAGACCCTAAATATACCCCTGAGTTTGAATTTGTGCTTGACGACCCGGCTCTTGCCACAGGCAAAGGGTTCTCACTGGTAATCAATATCTATAATCTCGACAACAAGGAAGCGGGTATAAGTGACATCAAGATTATCGGTAAAGTCGACGGCGAGGTGCTGCCGGTCGAAAAATACAACTTTGAGATAGCCGCCTCTCCCGAAGACGGAGGTAGCGTCAGCGTATATCCCAACGGTAATGTTTTCGAGGAAGAAACCGAACTTACACTGAGTGCTGTCCGCAATTTCGGATATAAGTTTGTTAACTGGACCGACGCGTCTGGCAAAGTGGTGTCGACCGAGGCAAAGTTCAAGTATGTCATCGGCAGCGACACTAAGCTTACCGCCAACTTCGAGGCATTCAATACTTATAACCTTGAATATGGAGTAGAAGGTGGTGCAAATTATTATATGGTGCAGCCCACTCCCGCGCCTACTGTGATTGACGGTAAAAACATGTATGAGGAAGGCACGGAGGTGACACTGACAGCCACCAGCAACCCGATAGTCACTTTCAGCAACTGGAGCGACGGACAGACTTCAAGCGCCATCAACTTCGTGATGAACGAAGACCGTAAATTCACCGCCACTTACTCGGCTATCGACTATGTGGCAGGCTGGGACTTCTACCGCAAGGGCAACAACGGTCGTGCCGCCGACTTCTATTCTGCCGACAATGATGCCACTTCGCTGATACTGCGCAACTCTGATGGCAACAGCGAGGGATGGCTTGACAAGAGCCAGGAATCGGGCGGATATGAAGGTCGTCCCGGCGCGGTAAACTGGCGCGCTTACGGTCTTGGCGAATATTACTGGCAGACCATGGTAAATGCCTCCGCTTTTACCGACATGAAACTTATCACTGCCATGATGTATAATTACAATGCCTACACCGGTCAGAAAGTGGAATATTCGCTTGACGGTAACAACTGGAAGCTTCTCGGCAATATCACTATCGACGGCAGAAAAAACTGGACCGACGCCCAATTTGACCTCCCCGCAGAGACTAACAACGCTCCTGCGCTTTATATCCGTTGGATAGCCGACAAGGAGTCGGCAATTGACGGCACTGAATCAGATAACGACGGTATAGCTCTCGGAGCAACTTATCTCGTCGGTACTGAGAAGCTGGTCGACGACGGCACAGCTCCGGTGCTTGTATCGTTTGTGCCCGCAGAAGGTTCTGACAATGCCTCAATCAACGGTAAAATCGTGCTTACCTTTGACGAAAAGGTGAAAGTCAGCAATAACGCCACCGCAACTCTCAACGACATGACGCTTGAGCCGCAGGTGACCGGAAAGACAGTGCTTTTCCAATACAAGAATCTCGCTTACGGCAGCAAATACAAATTCACTCTTGCAGCCAACAGCATCAGTGACCTCACTGACAATGCCATTGACAAGGATATCGTGATTAACTTCACCACCAAGACCCGTCCGGCTGTCAACAAGGCTCTCTATGACTTCGTGGTGCCCGACGATGGCAGCTTCGTAGAGGCGCTTGAGGCTGCGGCAAAGCGCGAAGACACATCTCGCCGCTTCCGCATCTTTGTCAAGAATGACCACTATGTGATACCCGCAGCCACCGACCGTTTTGCCGAGGGTACCGACGGCAAGCAGTATCCGAGTGCCACAACCATCCTCAATGTGCCCAATGTGTCTATCGTCGGTGAGAGCATGAAAGGTACTTCATTTGTCAATACCGTGCCTGAATACAAGGGCGGCTCACATGTGCTCGAAGGTATTGGTCGTGGTGATGTAATCCAGTTGACAAAACAGGCTACCGGCACATACATGCAGGATATCACCCTGAAGAGCGCAATGCCCGACGAATCAGGTCGTAACATCGTGCTTAACGATGCTTCCGACAAGACTATCTGCAAGAATGTGTGCCTGTGGGCTTATCAGGACACTTATGTGTCAAGCAATGAAAACGCCCGCTTCTATTTTGAGGGCGGTATACTCCGCGGCCGCACCGACTACCTCTGCGGAAAGGGCGACGTGTATTACAATGGCGTGGAGCTTCAGATGTGTGCCGCAGGCGGTTATCTCGTGGCTCCCTCCGTTCCCAAGAAGTATGGTTACGTGTTCAAGGATTGTGTGATTACCGGTTCTGAATCGGTCGACGGTCAGTTCACGCTCGGTCGTCCCTGGGGCGATGGTGCGCCTTCTGCATTTTTCATCGACACCGAGATGCGCGTCAAGCCTTCTGCAATCGGCTGGAATGACTGGGGCACCCACTATCCAAGGCGTTTTGCCGAATACAATTCGTTTACTTCCAATGGCTCGCCGATTGACCTGAGCCAGCGTAGAAAGGTTTTCGGCTCAAATACCAACAACCCCGTTCTTACCAAGGAAGAGGCTGAGTCCATGAGCCTGGCAAATGTAATGGGTGGCGCCGACGACTGGGATCCCGCGGCACTCGCCGAGCAGGCTCCTCTGCCCGCCAATGTCGAGCTTGAAGGCACCCTTCTCTCTTGGGATGACAGCGACTATGCACTCTGCTGGGCTGTATGTGAAAATGGCAAGGTGATTGCCTTCACTACGGTGCCCGAATATACCGTGGCTAATCCTTCTGCCGTGTATTCAGTACGTGCCGCCAATGAAATGGGTGGTCTCGGTGATGCCGTGAAGGTAGGCGGTGAGGTTTCTATCGACAATGTTTATGGCGACAACGAGATAGTAAGCACCGTGTATTACAATCTTGAGGGTATGAGAGTGAGCGAAAGCTATGCAGGCATAGTAATACGTGTAGACACTCTTGCGAGCGGCAAGGTAGTCACCGCAAAGATTATGAGATAAAATCCCACGGTCCATAATACATATGGGTCGCGTCGTAGCAGTTACGGCGCGACCTTTTTTTGATATCTCCGTTTTTGTATTTTTAGAGCTTGTTTAATAATAAATGTTACTGTCAGGGCGGTCATTCGTCGAGCAGATTTTTGTTTGTGATGAGGGAGTTATGGGATTCCATAACGACCGAAGAGCAGGCGGAAAGATGCCGGCGAATGACCGACGGGAGGTAATTTGTTTCATATCGTTGATATATTTTTGCATTTGTTTCAAAGTCCGTCAAGAGGTTGAGTGATTATAAAGTTACCTTTAGTCTCGTATATCTTGGTCGCTTTTCACCCTGTTCCTCAGTCGTGTACATAAAGTACACTCCTTCGTCACATGTTGAAAATCGCCTCAAGCTATACGACCCTGACAGCAACATTTATTATTAAACAAGCTCTTAATGCTGTTATTCTACGATAAATTTCGTATCTTTGCCGAAAATAATGCCGGCCTGGTAGTTCAACGGATAGAATAGAGGTTTCCTAAACCTTAGATAGCGGTTCGATTCCGCTCCGGGCTACGCCTTTACAGGATGTATCACCACCATGTGATGCATCCTTATTTTTTATACGTATTTAGAGTTTGTTTAAAATAAGTGTCGGTGTCAGGGTCGACCCGGCGTGATGATGTGTTTACGTGGGGTAGGGATACAAAAAAAGGGTAAGCTGACTACATCGCACCGCTACAACCCGGTACCGTTGCTCCGATCAAGGCCTGGCGGAGTTCCCGGGGAGCTGGTCGTATAGGACTTACCCGCGACAAAGTTACTACTTTTTTCCGGATTGACAATAATGAAGGGTAAAAAATCGTTATAACTTTCAGGCGGGAATGTTGTAATGCCCTTGATTTGTATCGGTTTTGCGACGTTGCCCGGTTGCTTTTTATCTTGTATTTGCAATATATGAACAGACTAATCATTAGCGTAACTACCATCATATCACTGCTTTTGCTCTTGCCGGGGCGCGTAATGGCGTTTTCTGCCGACTCTTATGCCGGGTCATCGGTTTTGTCTTCGGGCAAATGGGTGAAAATAAAAGTTAATACAACGGGACTCTATATGATTCCTGCCGCTACCCTGCAGTCGTGGGGATTCACCGACTTGTCGCGTGTGCGCGTGTATGGCTACGGCGGCGAGCCGATAAGCGATGTGCTTTCGGCGTCAAATTATGTCGACGACCTCCCTCTCGCGCCGATGGAGGTAACCGACAGGGGAGTGGTGTTTTATGGCAGAGGTCCGGTGAAATGGGAATATTCGTCACGTAACGGCTGGACTCATTCGCTTAATTACTTCTCTACGGCAGGATACTATTTTGTGTCGGATACCGGCGCGGATATTGCCATGGGTGTCACCGGCTCCGGCGCTGCATCGGGCGGTGTGACCTCATTTACCGAATTGCTGCTCCATGAGAGTGAGCTGGTGTCGGGTGGCTCGACCGGACATCGGTTTCTCGGAGAGGACTTTGTCAATACCCGCAACCGCACATTTCCCTTTGAACTTCCCGACCGTGCTGATGACCGTCTGTCACTTGTCTGCTCATTTGCCACAAATACCCTTTCCGGCACAACGCGGGTGGATATGTCGCTTGACGGTACGGCGCTGTCATCAAACTCGGCAAATGTCATAGAAGCGAGCGGCACCGACGGTCACCGCCATTACATATTGAAAACGATTCCCTATAAAAACGTGACCCATGCGTCGACAGGCGATAAGGTGAATGTAGGGGTTGCCGTAACTACGGCGTCTACGTTGCGCCTTGCTCGCCTCGATTATCTGGAGCTGACCTACAATCGCCGGTTGCGCCTTGACAAAGGGTCGCTTATTTTCAGGCTTGACAGCGGTAGCGCCACCCTCGACGGCGCCGCAGCCTCGACACGCCTCTGGGATGTAACCGATATCGCGGCTGAAAAGCGCGTGGAGAGCTCGCTGCAAGGGTCGGCGTTGTCATGGAGCGCAAGCGAAAGCGGATTACGCACCTATGTCGCCTGGAATCCTGACGCCACATTCCTCACCCCGGAGTATGAAGGCTCAGTCGCCAACCAGGATATACATGGCGAAGAGACTCCCGAAATGGTGATAATCACCGCAAAGGAATGGCTTCAGCAGGCTGAGGAGATTGCCGCGCTTCACCGTGAGTCGAAAGACCATCCGCTCAAGGTTGCCGTGTACACGCAGGATGACATATTTAATGAATTTTCATCGGGAACACCCGATGTCAACGCATTCCGCCGGCTGTTGAAAATGCATTGGGACCGTGGAGCCGTGGAGGGGAGTGACAAAAGCACACTCCGCTATGCGCTGCTCTTCGGCAGGGGCATATATGACCAGCGTCAGCTCTCGGTGGAGGTGAAGGCGATGAACCGCCCTGTGCTGCTCCAGTGGCAGAGCGTCGACGGCTCCCACGACAATACCTCTTATACTACGGAAGACTATCTTGCGTTTCTGCGTGACGGTTCCGGAGCAAATCCCGCCACCGACTATCATTGCATAGCCGTGGGGCGCATACCGGTCACCACGCAGTCTGAGGCGCAGGTGACGGTAGAGAAGATACGAAGCTATATCGCCGATGATAATAAAAGCGACTGGAAAAACCGCATAATACTCGCCTGTGACGATGAGGATGGCGGCGACCACCTCAATCAGACTGAAAAAGTCTATAAGGCGATGATTGCCACAGAGTCGGGAAGAAACAAGATATTTACCAAGGTATATGTCGACGCTTTCCCCCTTTTTGACAAGGTTGCCACAGGTGCTCATGACAGGATGTTCCGCTATCTCAACCAGGGTGTGATGTGGTGGTGGTATATCGGTCATGCCAATACTTTCAGCTGGACCGGAGAGGGGCTACTTACCATGCAGGACCTTGATGCCGTCAATTTCAAGCATCAGCCCATATTGTATGCCGCCACATGCGACTTCCTGCGATGGGACCTTGTGGATGAGTCGGGAGCCGAGGTGATGTTTTTCAACCCCAACGGTATCATCGCTGCCATCGCCGCTACACGTCCGGTATTTATATCTCTTAATGAGCATATGTCGCTTGCCATGGCTAATGCCGTGGTCAACGGCGACGGTCACACCATAGGCGAAATATTGCAAAATGCCAAAAATGCGCGTAGCGGTTCAGTAAGCGATACCAACAAGCTCCGTTACGTGCTCCTCGGCGACCCTGCACTGTATGCCGCCGTGCCTGATCATCATATGGTGCTCGACGCCATAAACGGTGTCGCTGTCGACAAGGAGGCTCAGCCGACAATCAAGGCGCGCGAAAACGTATTGCTGGAAGGACGTGTTGTGGACAATGCCGGCAATGAGGTGACCGGATTTAACGGAACGCTCGTACCCACGCTATATGATGCCGAGTACAGCACCACGAGTCTTGCCCACGGCAAAGGTGAGGCAATCACTTTCGAGGAGCAGGGCGACCGCCTTTATATCGGAAAAGAGCAGGTGAAAGATGGCAAGTTCAGCTTTACGCTGGCGATGCCCTCGGAGATATCATATAATTTCCGCCCCGCTGCGCTCAACCTCTATGCCTGGGATGAAAACGGCGTTGATGCATCGGGTGTGAACCGCGATTTTTATGTTTATGGCTACTCTGAGGATGCCACCGCCGATACGGAGCCTCCGGTAATCGAGCTGTTTGCGCTTAACAGCAGCGCCTTTTCCGACGGACAGACTGTCAACGAGGCTCCTACGGTGATAGGCAGGGTGAGAGACAATGTAGGTATCAATATCTCGGCTGCCGGCATCGGACATCAGATGTCGCTGCTGCTTGACGGCACAACCTCCTATGCCGACCTTACGCAATATTATGAGCCCGGCGACGAGGGCCCGTTAAGTGGTTCGTTCAGCTATCCGCTTTCGGGTCTTGGCGAGGGTAGCCACGACTTGCGGCTTAGAGTCTGGGACACTTCCAACAATTATGCCGAGTCGACAATCACGTTTAATGTGAAGAAAGGCACTGTGCCGGAAGTAATCAATATATATGCCGATGCCAATCCGGCTACAACGGGAGTGAATTTCTATGTCGAGCACAATCGCCCGACCTCGCGCACCGATGTGACTATCGCCGTGTATGACCTGATGGGGCGTCTGGTGTGGAGTCAAAGCCGCACCGACCGCAGTGACACTGCCGGGACTCCATTTTCATGGAATCTTAGCGACAATGCCGGTCGTCGCGTGCCGCGCGGCATATATGTTTACCGCGCCACAATAGATGGCGACGGTGAAATGTATCACAGTAAGGCGAAGAAAATCGCTGTCGCCGCTCCGTAATCGGGGCTTCGGCGCGTATATGCCGTGTCGCGCAACAGGTAGAAATATTAAGGAACTCGTTCTAAAACACTCTTAATTTTTGTGGCTTGTCTAATTATTGCTATCTTTGCAGTAAAGACTATGGCTACAAATCGAACAACATCAGCATCTCGTGACATATTGCCGGAGCCTACGCTGCGGCGATTGCCCTGGTATCTCGCCTATGTGAGCTTGCTCAAGGAGAGCGGGGTGGAGTATGTCTCGTCGACCCAGATAGCCAAGGAAATCAATGTGGACGCTTCCATGATAGCCAAGGACCTGTCGTTTCTCAACATAAAGGGTAAGACAAGGATAGGCTACGAGGTGGCTTCGCTGGAGCGTGAGCTTCAGGATTTCCTTTGTTTCAAGGTGGGTCATAATGCAGTGATGATGGGCGTCGGAAGTCTTGGAAACTCGCTTATCCAGGATTCCGGTCTTTCCAATTACGGACTAAACATAGTAGCCGGATTTGACATCAAGCCTGAAAAAGTGGGACAGCAGGTGTGCGGTGTACCCATATATGACATCTCGGAGCTTAAAGAGCGTCTTTCGGCGCTGAAAGCTGAAATCGGTATCATTGCCGTGCCGATTGAACATGCTCAGGAAGTGAGCGACCTCCTTGTGGATGCCGGTATAAAGGCTTTGTGGAATTTCTCTCCTTTCCGCATCACCGCGCCGGAGGGAATCGTGATACAGAACACATCTATTTACGCCCATCTGGCGGTGATGTATAATCGCCTCGGATTAAGCAAAGCCTCAAAGTCAGAGAAATGAAAATACTCTCCTTCGACCGTATGCCCGGCTCGGAAATCTACTCTCCGCTTGGAGTGGACATCATGCCCGATTCTTCAATCATAAAGGATGGAAAACCGTTTTTTGTGCCTTCGTTTTCAGATTGCTGGAGCTACCGCCTCGGATTTGCCTTGCGTAATGGCAGGCTTGGCAAAAATGTAGGTGAACGCTTTGCGTCTCGCTATCTTGACGCGATGGCGCTATGCGTGATTACGCGCCCCGATGATGCGATTGAGTCACATGCCGGATTACAGCATGGTCTGCTCAACTCCTACGAGGGTGCTATTATTCTCGGAGAGTGGCAGCCTGTCGCCGACCCGTCGGCTCCTCTTACCGCTACTATCTGCGACCATTCTGTCGACCTGTCGGGCGAGATAGTCAACGCCTACCGGCTCTTTGCCCAGTCGAGCGCGATAAGCGTGATGAAGATAGGCGATATTATCGTTACCTGCCGTGACTGTTTTGCCTTTAACCTCCCTGTCGACACTGTAGTCACCGGCTCTCTCAATGGTGTGGAATCGCTCCATTTCCGCATAAAGTAATCTCGATATATACCAACATATTCACATTTTTATGAATCCCTTGCGTCACCTCCGGCTTATGTCGTTGAGTGTATTGTCGCCGATCGCGTTTATGCTCTCCGGTGCCGACATGCTTATATTGACTCCTGCTCAAATGGAGGCTGAGGCTCAGTCGCTTGCCGAGCTTCATCGCGTCATGCAGGGGCTGGTGGTGGATGTGGTCACCGATACGGATATCGCGCCCGTGCCTGAGGCTGACGCTGTGAAAGATTATGTCAGGAAGTGCCATGCCGACGGGCTTAGATATCTGCTGATAATTGGCGAGGGATATGACCCGGAGCACTCCGATGCGTGGTATGGAATGCTCTCTGAAGCCTCGACTGATGCCGAGGAGTGGTTTACGATACCTGATATCGCGGTGGGGCGCATACCGGCGGTAAATCCATCGCAGCTTGCCGACTACACGGCAAAAGTGGAGCGGTATCTGACTGAGGCCACCTCACGCTATAGCCGCGACATACTCATCGCGTGTGACGACGGTGACAAGCATGAGCATCTTGACCGGGCTGAGCGTCTTGCCGCCGAATTTCCGGATGCAACTGTACATAAGGCTTATGTGGGGCTTGACCGCGTGGTCGACGGAGAGGCTAAGATTACCTCACGACGATTAACTGATGCTTTGCAAGAGGGTGTCGACCTGATGATTTATGTAGGTCATGGCAGTGCGACATCTGTTACCGGCGAAGGTATCTGGAATGTCAATACGGCTTCTGCGATAAGACACTCCCATCATCCATGGGCGCTGTTTTGCTCTTGTGCGATAGGCGCATTCCGCAATTTCGAGACTACTCTCGCCGAAGCGATGATTTATAATCGTGACGGCGGGGCGATAGGGGTAATAGCCGCTACGACAGCGGTGTATTCGTCATATAATCAGGAAATCGCCCTTCGCTTTCTCCGTGAACGCAATTCCGCTGAAGCCACGGTATTTGTCGGCGACTTATGGCTCGCGGTGCAGCGCGAGTGTATCGCGGCGGCTAAGCGGACAATCAACATCTCTTTCGGACGTAATGTGATTGCCTATACATTTGTCGGTGACCCCGCTTTGCCATATTATGTGCCGGAGCTGCAGGTGGAGTGCGAGATGCCGGTGAGAGTGAGTCCGTGGGACCAGTTTGAGGTAACGGGGGAAATCGTGTCACCCGACGGATTGCTTTATGATGGCGATGCCTCTCTGGCAATATATGCGCCTGCACGCAAGATGCCGACAATTGACGACAGCGGTGGCGGAGCGCGAGTCGTGACATGTCGCAGCGACATTTTGTGGCGCGGGAAGGTGCCGGTAAGGGCTTCACGTTTCTCGGCTCCGGTGACTCTTCCGGCGGTGGAGCCAGGTGATATAAGGATGGCGGTGCATTTCCTCTCTGACGATGGAAAGGAGGGTAGCGGAGTGTCGGGCAGTGCAAGTCTGACCGCGGCTTCCGGCAAGCCTGTTGACAGTGTGCCTCCGGCAGTTACGATGTATTACGAAGATGGCGTTATAGTTGCCGAGGTAAGCGATTACGGTAGCGGCGTAAACAGCGGGTCATGTATGCTCGGCGCGTCACCTTCGCTGATTGTTGACGGCGGAGTGAGGTTACCGGTGGTGGCTGAAAGTGTCGACGGTAATGTTGTAAGGCTCAGCGCGGTCGCCTCTCATCTTGCCCCCGGAACCCATGAGGCTTCTGTAGCGGTGAGTGACAATGCCGGTAACCGGGTGACAGAACGCCTGTCATTTGTCGTCTCAGGTGACACTCCTGTGATAGAACTGCTATTTCCCGATGAGGTCGCGAGGGAGAGTGTGGAGTTTTCGTGGACTCATACCATGTCGGGCAATGTAGATGTGACGGTGATTGTTACCAATCTACTTGGCGACACCGTGTTATATGAGACGATTGCCGGGAATGACCGTTATGAATGGGATTTAGCCGGAATAGATTCCGGAATATATCTTGTGCGTGTGCTCGCCACCGACGGTAAGCATCATGTCTCGGCACATCCCCGCAATCTCACCATAATCCGTTAAACCAAAATCCATAATATTACGTTATTAAGATTATAATAAAAAATTATTGCTGTCCGATAAAACTCAGATAATGCAATAAAGTATGGCTCGAACGCT
>CAJTSK010000018.1:31315-51077 GCA_910578835.1 uncultured Muribaculum sp. | reverse complement strand
TGGAATCAGCCCTAATTTTGTCGTGCCTCAAAAAGTTTTATCGGACAGCAATAATTTATAATTGCCAAAGCCAGTATGATGACCAGCATAACGATATTTTTATCTTTTACTCCTGAGCGTGAGTAAAGAAAAGCTCGGCATAGATGAAGTGCTTGAGGAATGGCTTGAACGTGAAAGCCGCACCTATGTCGACGCTATTGATGCCGAATATGCCCAGCCCGATGATTCTCCCGGGACGGAGCCTGATGATACCGCCACGGAGTCAACTGCCGCCGCCGATGCCACTCCCGGCAATCAGGAGGCGTAGCCTCCTCGTCGTGCCGGTTATTTTCGTCCGAAGTCGGCGGGGATTTCGCCCCATTTTTCAGTGTTCCACTTGATTATGCGGTTGGTGTAGGTGTTGTTGGCGAGCCATGTCTCGGCGCGTTTCACGAGCGACAGCAGCCTGGCGTTTTGCGGGGTGGGGGCGAGTGTGGTTTTCGCCCTTTTGTTGCGCACCCATGCCTGTGCGGTCTTGGAGTCGCTGTAGATGGGCATCGTCCAGCCCTGTTGGCGACAGAGGGCAAGCGCGTGGACAAGTGCGAGAAACTCGCCGATGTTGTTGGTGCCATGCTCTACGGGACCGAAATGAAACAGCTCGGCTCCTGTAGCCACGTCCACACCCCTGTATTCCATGCGCCCCGGATTGCCGGCACAAGCGGCATCGACCGCAATCGCATCCTTGCATATCTCGGGAAACGCGTCGTAGTTGATTACGCGCCTGGCATGGGAAGCGATGGCGCGTAGCGCGTACATCTCCTCCTTGTCATCGCCGCGGAAGGCGCGTGTAGCCTCTTCAAGTGTCGGAAACGCCTTGAACCGCGCCCCGGGGAAATGCTTGATCTGGTCTTCACACTCTTCCCACGAATCATATATGCCGGGTGCATGCCCGGTCCATACGACGTAAAATTTTCTGTTAGCCATAGGTCAGCAGCAGTTTAGCAATAGGTTGATGTCCATGTGGCGCAGTCCGGCAAGCTTTGCTATGCGGCGGTTGACGGCTTTGCCCATAAACGTGACTACAGCGTTTCTCACTTCGGGTATCAGCCTCACAGTGTCGGTAGCCGACTCGCAGTCGGCGATACGGCGCATGAGCGGCATGAGGGTGTTGCTGAGTGCCATCGCCGCTGTGCGCGGCACTGCGTTGCCTATGCCGGTGTAGCATACACGCGAGCGCTGACTCTTGTGAGCCGCCCCGGATATGTCGACGATTTCCAGCGAGGGGAACATCGGCGCCGAGTCGTAGTTGAGGTCCATTATTATAACCCCTTTTTTCATGATGTCGACCAGCTCCGCCCCGATGGTGTAGCGTGGCGACACTTCGGTGGCGAGTACCACATCGGCGCTGCGCAGGGCGTTTTCAAGTACATGGGGGTGTATTGCCGAGGTGACCACACCGGGACCTGTGGCATGGCGCGCCTCGCGGAGGCGGTATATGTCGTTGTCGAGCATACGCACCATCGCTCCCAGTCCGGTTGCCGACAGTGCGGCGGCGCATGCCGCTATGCCGGAGCCTATGATGGTGACTTCGCAGGGGATTATGCCGGCGACACCGCCGAGCAGTATGCCCTTGCCATGGTCGGGGCGGGCGAGGAGCGACGAGCAGAGAGCCATTGCGGCGCGCCCGTCGATTTCGGCAAGTATGTCGGCAAAGGGTGTGTTGCCGTTTTTATCGGTTATGCGGTCGAGGGCTATGGTGGTGACATGGCGTCTCAGCAGCTCTTTGACCGCCTCGGAGTCCTGACATGTGTCGTTGAGCAAGGTGAGCAGCAGAGCCCCGCGCTTCAGGCGGCGCGAGTCGGCAGTGGCTATAGGCGACAGGTGAAGCACGATGTCGCATGCAAGAGCTGAGTCGCGCGAGGTCACCTCTGCCCCGGCGCTGATATACTGCGTGTCGGAATAGTGGATGGTAGCCGCCGCGCCTTCTTCGATCCTTACCGAGAAGCCGGAGTCGACAAGCAGTGCCGCGCCCTCAGGGGTGAGGGGGAAGCGGCGTTCGCGCGAGGTGTTGCATGTCGGCAGCCCTACGGTAAGTCTGCGTCGGCGGTCGGTAATCTGTATATCTTGTGGCTGTACCACGCCATGAGTATCATTCTCAACCATATCCTGAACTTGCTATTTGATGTCGAGTTGATTCAAAAACCGCTGTGCGGTGTCGGCTTTTTCGCTTTCCGAGTCGAGCAAGTCGCTCTTGAATACAACCTTTGCCTTGGAATAGTGGGGCATACGTCCTTCAAGAGCCTTTACAATGAAGTCGCGCAGCTCTTCATCAGTCTTTTCGGCTATCAGCGGGCGTTTGTGGCGTCCGCGTTTCAGGCGGGTGAACAGTTTTTCGACCGATGTGTCGAGAAATACGGTAGTGCCGTGAGCATTCATCCACTCCATGTTGTCATAGAAGCAGGGAGTGCCTCCGCCACAGGCTACGATGACATCCTCAAACTGTCCGACTTCCTGAAGCATGGCGCGCTCAAGCTCCCTGAAGCCCTCTTCGCCCCGCGCGGCAAAAATCTCTTTTACAGTGGCGTGGAAGCGTCCTTCAATGTAGGAGTCGAGGTCAATGAAACTGCGGTGGCTCATCGAAGAGGCAAGACGCCCGAGAGTCGACTTGCCGCAGCCCATGTAGCCGATAAGAAAAATAGGTTGCATCGGTTGTGGCTTTTGGGGTTTACCGCAAAAATACGAAAATAGTTTTAATCAGCGGATATTTCTATCGAAGAAATAACGCCAGAGGGGAGCCGCCATAAGCGCCTGTATGATCTTGCCGTCGCGCAGAAGTGAAAACACCTCTTCGGGCGACATGAGCAGTACCTCTATGTCTTCGGTGCGGTCAAGATGTTGCGATGCCTGCAAGGTGACACCTTCGGCTATGAAGGTGTGGCTGTAGTTAGTCATGTTGGTGGGGTTGGGCGCGATTGTCATGAACTCGCGCCAAGTGCCGCCGGCATATCCGGTCTCTTCGAGCAGCTCGCGCTTAGCGGCATCAAGCGGACGCTCGCCAGGCTCCGCCACGCCGGCACATATCTCGTAGTCGGTGCGCTGCAGCCCGTGGCGGTACTGGCGCTCCATCACCATCATGCCGTCGGCGGTGATGGCTATGACGTTAATCCATTCGGGATATTCAAGCACGTAATATTCGTCATGTTCGGCGCCGGTGGGGAGTTTCACGTGGTCGCGACGTGCGTGAAGCCACGGGCGGTCGATGATGTATTCGCTGTGAAGCAGCTGCCAGCGGCGGCTGTCGGCGTTTTCCTTGTCGGTCATGATTGATTATTTATATATCAGTGCTGTCGCTGAGGCGGCTATTCCTTCGCCCCTGCCGGTAAATCCGAGACGCTCGGTGGTGGTGGCTTTGACCGACACGGCATTTTCGGGCAATCCGAGGTCGGCGGCTATGCGCTCGATCATCACCGGGATATGGGGGAGCAGCTTGGGAGCCTGCGCCATGATGGTGACATCGACATTGCTTATCTTGTAGCCTTCGGCGGCGAGCAGCTCTTTTACCTTGCGGAGCAATACCCTTGAGTCGGCTCCCTTATAGGCGGGGTCGGTGTCGGGGAAGTGGTAGCCTATGTCGCGCAGTGCCGCCGCGCCGAGCAGTGCGTCGCTGAGGGCGTGGAGCGCCACGTCGGCGTCGCTGTGTCCGAGCAGCCCGAGATGATAGGGCACTTTCACTCCGCAAAGCCAAAGCTCGCGTTCTTCTACCAGGCGGTGTACGTCAAATCCGTTGCCTACACGTATCGAAGTCAGTTCCATGATTGTAAATCGGGGGGGTTAACGGCGGCTGAACATGTCTTTCAGTCCGTCCATGTCAAAGGTCAGTGTGAAGCGGAGAGTCTGGTCAAGCGGAGAGGTCTGGGCGGTTGCAAGCATGTATGATGCGTCGAGGCGCAATACATTGAGCGAAAATCCGGCGCCCATGCCAAAATATTTTCGTCCGCCTTTGAACTCGTTTTCGTAATAATATCCGGCACGCAGGAAAAACTGCTGGTTGTAGCTGTATTCGGCGCCGATTGACATCGTTATTTCGCGGAACTCTTCCTTTGCGCCGCCTGGCGCGTCGGTAAATGACTTGAATATACCGGTAATCGGCGACATGTTTTCCCACTCTTCTGTCGCGTCATTATACTCCTGCTGGCCCTCGGGGGTGTCGGGAAAGTCGTTTTTACGCGGTTTAGCCGGCACGAGCAGTTTGTTGAGGTCGAGTGACAGCGCAAGGGTGTGGTAGTCGGCGAGGGGGAACATAAACGAGGTGCCTATGCGCAGGTTGGTGGGCAGGAAAGCGGGGTTCTCGCCGTTGTTGAAGCTCACCTTGGAGCCGATATTTGAGATATCCCATCCCCATGACCACTGACACTCGTTTCTGCCTATGATGGGGTAGGTGGTATAGTAACCTGACACATCGACTGAAAATGCCGATGCACCGGTCGACTGTTCCCCGGCATAGGAGCTGGAGAAGCCGAGGTCGGAGTAAATGTAGCGTAACACCACGCCCATAGAAAACTTCTCGGAGAGCTTACGCGAGTAGCCCACGTCAAATGACAGCTCATAGGGGTTGAGCGACTGTCCGCCAGAAATTTCGCCATTTGTGTTGACTTCTCCGAGCGAGAAGTAACGCAGCGACGCACTGATTGCCTGGTTATCATATCCGCCGAGTTTCCAATATCCGGAAAGGTTGGCGAGAAAGATGTCGTTGACAATCTTGCGCAACCAGGGTGTATAGCTTAGCGACACGCCTGCCTGGCTGTAGGCAAACGCATATTTCGAGGGGTTCCAGAATTGGGAATTGACATCGGGGTCGGTAGCGGCTCCAAGGTCGCCCATTGAGGCTCCGCGCGCGTCGGGGGCGATTGAAAGCGAGGTGACACCGGTCTCGATAGGGTTGAACTCATCCTTGCTTTGGGCGACAGAATGGCACGGTAGCAACAATGCCGCCGCGACAAGGACTAATATGGGCTTAAAATAACGTGTATTCATCGTCAAGAGGTGATAAGTAACTCTTAAATTAGTTTATATATTTTTATTTCAGTAACCCTACGGCGCTGATATGCCCTTATTTGTCTTTTCGGTGATTTACCGGCTGCCAACCAGTCATGTAGCCCGCTACACTCCTTGTTTTCGTCCGTAAAAATCCCTCGCAAACATATCAGCTAATTTTCGCGAGCTACTTATTACGTTATAGTTAACTCAAATTTTCCAAAATTATTGTGCAGACTGACTAATGGATAATGCCCGATTATAGCCCGGCATTCAAAAAAGGTGGTGGAAGATTTTGAAATAACATGATAAATGATTTGGCGACCGACCTCCGGATGCAATACGCGGTGATGTGCCTGTGTGCCGTGGCGACCTGTGATATTGCAGCCGCTACTTACAGGAAGAGGGATTAGCGAGCAACGGGATTGTGGCGGGAGAGGCGGCGCAGCTGGTAGAATACCATGATGAGTGTCACTACCGTGGCTGCAAGGTCAGATGTGGGGAATGACGCCCACACTCCGTCAAGCCCGAAAGTGCGCGGCATAAGGAGCAGAAGCGGTATAAGGAAGATTACCTGGCGTATAAGGCTCAGGAATATCGACTTGCCTGCCATGCCTATCGACTGGAACAGGGCGGTGGAGATAATCTGGAATCCGACAAACCAGAATACGAGTGTGGATATGTGGAGTCCGTGACCTGTAGCGGCTATCAGCTGGGCGTCGACAGTAAATGCCTTTGCGATGAGCCGGGGGAAAAATACCGACACGAATGCACCGAGCGATGTGACGATTGTGCCGGCTATCGCTGCTGTCCAGAAGGTCTTTTTTACTCGCGCGATATTGCCTGCACCGTAATTGTAGCCGAGTATGGGCTGGATGCCCATGCTTATGCCCACAACTATCATGCATAGCAGCGAGGTGTAGGTGTTGAATATGCCTACCACTCCTACGGCTATGTCGCCTCCATAGAGATAGAGTGAGCGGTTGATGATGACATTTATCGCCGATGAGGTGAAGTTGACGATACTGGGTGCGGCGCCGATGCTTATGATAGCCCATATGATGTGCCATCTGAGCCGGTATATGCCGCGTGTGAAATGCACGGTGGAGCTTTTGCGGCAGAAATGGGCTATGACGAAAATCGCGCCTATGGTCATGGATATGTCGGTGGCTATAGCCGCGCCCTTTATGCCGAGGTCAAGGGCGAAGATGAATATCGGGGCAAGGATGAGGTTGCATCCGGCGCCGATAAACATGGTCACCATCGCCTGACGGGGATATCCTGAGGCTCGCATCACATTATTGAGACTGTACATGATGTTCATCACAAACATGCCCGGGATGAGATAGGCAATGAAATCATGGGCATAGGGCAACGTGACCTCCGACGCGCCGAAAGCCATGAGTATGTCGTCGATGAATATGCTGAATATGGTGAGATATATCGCCGCGTTGATAATTATGAGTACCAGTGAGTTGCCGAGCACAAGCTCTGCCCCGCGATGGTTGCGCTGTCCGAGCATTATCGACACTCGTGCGGCTGCTCCGGCTCCGATAAGCACTCCTATCGCGGCGCTTACGTTCATGACAGGGAATGTGACGGCGAGACCGGCTATGGCTTCCGCCCCGACGCCTCTGCCTATGAATATGCGGTCAATGACATTGTAGAGCGACATTACTACCATGCCTACTACAGCCGGGAGGCTGTATTCCCATAGCAGACGCCCGATGGGGCGCGTTGCAAGTGCCGACAAGTCACCGCCTACCTTTTCCATCAGTTGCGGCTAAATGTGTGATAAAGATTGGCACATCCGTCTTCGAGGAGGTCGAGCACCAGTTCGAAGCCTTCTGCCCCTTCATAATAGGGGTCGGGCACGTAATCATAGCGTGTGGCGAGTGAGACAAATTTCATCATCGGTATAATCTTTGCCTCTGCCTCGATTGTGGGGGCAAGCTGATGCAGGTCGCTTTCATTGGAAGCGTCCATTGGTATGATGATGTCGAAGTCATCGAAATCGGAGGTGCGGAATTTACGTGAACGATGTACAAGGTCATATCCGCGCCGCTGTGCGTGGACACGCATGCGTCGGTCGGGCAGGTCGCCGGCGTGTCCGCCATAAGTGCCCGCCGAGTCAATCACCCACGCCTCGTTGTCGCCGTTGGCTTCAACGATTGAACGCAATACGCCTTCAGCTGCCGGCGAGCGGCATATGTTGCCGAGGCACACAAAAAGCACCTTCACCGGCTTCTTGCCTTTCAGTGAGTTGATTAAATCGTCAGTCTTGCGGTTTGCACCATAGTTTGCCATAGTCCCGTATATTAGCTATTTCCCTACAAAGTTAATGAAAAATCACGACACACCTTCCCCATCACCACTAAAGGGTGTTAATTCTTGAGATATGGTAGAAGCTGCAATCCGATTCGTTCGACAATACCGGTAACCAACGCATTTCCCATTAAAAAGGCCCGTCGCATGTCTGATGCACCAAGAGTGTGATTGTCAGGAAACATGTTAAGACGCTCCAGCTCTATTGGTGTCAAACGACGATAACGACCACTTGGAGTCATTACAATATGCTTGAACCGAGAGGGGGCTGTGCCGCCTTCTCCGGTGATAATTGTGCGAGAGGGCTTTTCTGTGCTGTCAGGAAAGGCCATTGCTCCTTCCGAATAGTTGTATTCGTAGCCGGTAGTCTTATTAATCCTTTTTTCTGATTTACTTCCTTTAGCATATTTCCATCGCTCCAGGTCAGTGTCGTTAATAAAAAAATCGTCAGAGATAGACTCTTCGTCAATCAATATATCACCCAGGTTTACGAAAGGACCATCATACGCGGGAGCGGTTGCCACGGTATATACTTTTCTGTCAATCATCAAACCCGTATTTTTAAACGGAGTAGTTGATTTCCCTCTGTTGAATTGTTCGGATACTGTTGATAGAGTCCCGGTAATCTGGAATGTGAGTGGCGGTATATTTGAACTTTCTACATTAAAAGCGTTTGCCATAATTCCCTTGCTATAGAGCCAATCGGAAGGCGATTTTATAGCATGTGCTATCGGGGTGTCGTTTTTGTAAGCAAACATGTATGTGCGTCGTCGCCGTTGAGGCATCCCGTACTCGGCTGCATTTATGACGCGCCATTCGACAATATAACCTAAATCAGACAGCGAGGCAAGGATAATTGCAAAATCTCTTCCTCGTTGCGAGGCTGGTGAACTTAGCAGCCGGTCAACATTTTCCAGCATGAGGTATTTGGGTGCGTTGGGCTGGTTTTTTAGTATCCGGTGAATCTGCCACCATAATACTCCTTTTTTCCCTTCTATGCCTCCGGAATTTTTTAATGTCGTAGCTACCGAGTAGTCTTGACATGGAAAACCTCCGACAAGCATGTCGGCTTCCGGAATATCATTTACATCAACAGTGTTTATGTCTTCGTTGGAATGTCCTTCACTGCCAAATTCCCGACAGTAAATAATCGAGGCATCCTGGCGTTTTGTTGATGGTTCCCATTGATTGCTCCATACGGTTTTAAATCTTGATGAAGCACGTTCAAGTCCAATTCTGAATCCCCCGACTCCTGCAAATAATTCAATTACCCTGATATCTTCCGGCTTGGTTTCGACAGGTATGTCAGGGAAAAGTGATGCTGTCTTGCATGTGCGACTATATGCTGCAAGAGGCTCGCATAATTTGTGAGTGTCGTTTTGTATATTATACATCTTAAGAAATTCCGTCAATAATTTGTTTTACAAAGTCGGCATTAAACCAATAGCAATATTTCTCGGCTTTACCACCATTAGGATTTAATGTCATTTCAGTCTTTTTTCCCGCCTTGGGGCGTACATGAAATAATTTGTGGTCGGCAATATTCCAGAACGCGCTAAGGTTGATGTTATTGGTCAATACATTTTTACGTATATGAAGCCAATATTGCCGAGCTTGTTCAAGTATGTCAGGAGGCATCGTCCAAAAGAATACTTTATCAAGGATAAACGATATTTCGGAAATGTCTTTTTCGGTGCTATTATTGTGTATGGTTATGCTTTTCCCTTTTACCGGCTTGAATACCACAAACAAGAATCGATTGGTAAACAATTCATACAACTCTGAATCAATCCATTCGTCATTATCAAAGATTTCCTGGTAGTTGATGTTTTTGAATGACATGGATTCTCTAGGCATGCCGTTGTCACGAAGGCGGAGAGTTTTCATGATTATGCCCGATTTTATAAACTCTTCAGAAGTGGAAAGACGTTTACTTTTACCTTTAGATGCAATTAACGCTGCGACATCGGCATATTTGTTCTTTGCCTGATAAGGCACGATGTCAAGTTTTTTGCATATCTGCAAATAGTCTAATCCTTTATAGTCGTCAAACCTACGAAGTATAATCTGCTCAAAGGTATTAGTGTTAAGCTCGGCATGTGAGACAAGCTCATAGTCGATATGTTCCGGCGCTGAGTAATTAGTATAATGGTCAGTGCCCGATTCGATTACATGATTAAGGATATATCTCATGTAAGCCGGTTTTAGGCTGAATGCGCGCTTGTTGGCTTTGATGTCGGAATATGGCTGTTTTTGAGGGGCGTCGCCCTTTTGACCTTTTCGGCATGCTCCCAGATATAGAGTGTCTCCTTCTGAAATGAGGTGGGCTTCTCCTTTCCTTACCTTATCGGCGATTACATCGTAATCTTTCTTTATCAATATAAGGTCTTTTTCAGGAAGTTTCCATAAGACTCTGAACAAGAATTGGAAATCGTAGATGTTGGTGTCTGCCACATGAAGGTAAAACAGAAGTAGCATCAGGCGGCATTTTGCAATCAGGTGAGAGTCTTCAAACTTAGTGTTGACAAGCTCGAAATAATCAATCATGGTGCATACAAGCCGTTCCTTGATACGATAGCTTCCATCACTTTTTGATTTTAGCAGAGGGGTGCATTTTAGCTCGACTTCCGCATCTGCGAAATCGGCTTCTCGATTTGAATTGACATCATACTTGAAAAATAATTCTTCAACCATTTGCCCAAGTCCACCTTTCCCTTTTCGATGCTGCATGACTGCAATCTCACCAAACAGAGAATGAAGGGAATTGCCAATTAGAGATTGGCTAAAATCATAGATTGACAGAGGATTGTTTCTGTCAAAAGATTCATAGTTTAGGATATCTTCTTTCATTTTCCGGTCAGTGACAATGGTTCAAGGTAACATGCAATATTTCCCTATTTAAATGCAAATATAAGAAATTATTGCTGTTTTTTGTGGCGAAAATGACGAAATCCGATTGTGGACCGGGTGAACCGTTGGGATTAGCGGGGGAGGAGGGCGGTGTAGATGGCGGAGGCGGTTGCTGTGGCGGCTTCGGAGTCGCCGAGGATTTCACGCATCAGGCGGTAGCCCTCGCGCTGGTTGTCGAAGCCGGGGCGTCCGGGGAGGATGTTGGAGAGTTCCCTGCCCACCAGTTTGGGGGTGCAGCGATGCACCAGCATCTCAGGTACAATGCGGCGGTTGGCGATGAGATTGGGTAGCGATACAAACGGCACTTTCAGTATCTTTTCCATAATCTGATATGAAAGCTTGATACCGTTGGAGCGGTAGCACACTACCTGGGGGGTGTTGAGCAACGCACATTCGAGAGTGGCTGTGCCGGAAGTCACTAATGCCGCCTTGGCGTGGTGCATGAGCTCAAATGTGGCACCTGTGATGATGGGGGTGCCGGGGGTGATGTAATAGCCGTAATATTGCAGGTCAATGCCCGGGGCACCCGCAATCACGGTCTGGTAATCGTCATGGGGCGCGGCAGCCTGTTCCATTATCATGAGATTGTTTTTAATCTCGCTTTTACGGCTGCCGGGCACGATGGCAATTATGGGCTTGTCGGGCAGATTGTGACGTTTTAAAAATTCCTCTCTTGAGGGCAGACGGCGCAACTTCTCATCGACTTCCTCGACCGACGGATTGCCCACATAGGTCACGTCATAATCGTGGCGACGCTTGTAAAAGTCGACTTCAAAGGGAAATATGCAGAACATGCGGTCGACATATCGCTTGATATCTTTTACCCTGTGTTCCTTCCATGCCCATACCTTTGGCGAGATGTAGTAATATACCTTGATGCCGAGTTCGTGGGCATGGCGGGCAAGCTTAAGATTGAAGCTGGGATAGTCGACAAGTATCAGTGCATCGGGCTTTTGCTCTGTGATTGCCTGCTTGGCGCGTTTAAGGTTGGACAGTACTTGCGGAAGGTGGCGTATCACCTCGCTGAAGCCCATGAACGCCATGTCACGGTAATGGATTACGGGCTGCACGCCGGCTTCGGCTGCCATGAGGTCGCCTCCGAGATAGGCAAATCTTGCATCACGGTCCACTTCTTTCAGTGCTTTTACGAGTCGGGAGGCATGAAGGTCGCCCGACGGTTCGCCGGCAGATATAAAATATTTCATCGCGTAATCTTTTACCTGTATAACATTTTTAAAATTTTGTGGTCACATCATTGCTTTTCGGGCTGTACGGGTCGTGACAATATGTCAAATGTGTCGACATAAATCTCTGTCACGGTGCGTTTTATCGTGTTCCGGTCTTCCCATGTGCGATAACGTATTCTTCCCTCGATATATAATTTTGTGCCTTTGCGTATATATTTCTCGGCAGTCTCTGCCGCACGGTCCCACATTATTATGCGGTGCCACTCGGTGCGGTCGGGCATCTGGATTCCTTCGGCGTTGACACCACCCCTTTCTGTCGTGGCAAGCGAGAATGACGCCACCGGCCGCTTTGACTCGATGTAGCGTATCTCTGGGTCTTGTCCGACATTGCCTATAAGGATAACTTTGTTTACTGACATGGTTAATGCTTGGTATGCGTTATTGTCATTTGGCAGAAGCTTTAAGCCCCTCTATCACAGCGGTGGTAAATCCGTGGGCTTCCATTGCGTTAAGCCCCTTTATTGTTATGCCTCCGGGGGTCGTCACCTTGTCAATCTCTACCTCGGGGTTGTTGCCCGTGGCTTCCAGCAATGCCACTGCGCCTTTCATGGTCGCAAGCATGTAGTCGCGAGCCTTGTCGGGATACAGCCCAAGCTCGACAGCGCCTTCAGTGGCGGCGCGCACGTAGCGCATCACATAGGCTATTCCGCATGAACATAGAGCTGTAGCCGCTCCCATAAGCCGCTCCTCGATGACAGCCGTAGAGCCGAGACGGTCAAATATCGCCACTACATCACTGATGTTTTTCTGCGACGCACCGTCATGGCATATAAACGTCATGCTGCTGCCCACCGACATGGCCGTGTTGGGCATGGCGCGAAACAGGGTGCGGTCCGATGAATAGCGGTGAAGCATCGCGTCAATGTCGGCAAGCGATATGCCGGCGGCGAGCGACACAATCGACTGTTCGCGGAAGGCTATGCGCGGAGCTATCTCTTCCAGCACGGCAGGGAGCACCCAGGGCTTTACCGCGAGGATTATCACATCGGCTCCTTTGATTGCCACCGCATTGTCGGTCATGGTGACAATGCCGGGAGCTGTTTCCGCCACTTTGTCAAGCACCTCCCTGTGAGGTCCTGCCAAGGTTATGTCGGCGGCGGCAAATGTGCCGCTTGCCACGAGTCCGCGCGCAATAGCGCCCCCCATGTTGCCTCCTCCTATTATAGCGAGTTTCATGCCTTAGGTGATTCTGTCTCAAGCAGTCGCTTGAAGCGGGTGAGAAATTCGTCGGCTTCCTCCATTGTAAGGCAAAGCGGGGGAAGCAGGCGTATGATATTTGTGCCTGCGGCTCCGGTAAACACCTTTTCTTCCTTTATGAGACGTGTACGCAGGTCTTTGGCAGGATACTCCATCTCGATACCGATCATGAGCCCGCGTCCGCGCACTTCTTTCACTCCGGGCAGCCCGCGCAGATTGTCGAGCAGATATTCACCTATCTTGGCTGCGTTTTCAACAAGATTCTCGTTTTCAAACACGTCGAGCACAGCTATTGCGGTGGCACATGCAAGGTGATTGCCGCCAAAAGTGGTGCCGAGCTGTCCGTAGGCAGGGGTAAACTTGGGGCTGATGAGTACGCCGCCCATAGGGAAGCCGTTGGCTATGCCTTTTGCCACGGTGATTATGTCGGGGCGTATGCCGGAGTATTGATGGGCAAAGAATCGACCCGATCTTCCGTAGCCCGACTGTATCTCGTCAAGTATAAGCACGGCACCGTAGCGGTCACACTCTTCGCGCGCAACACGCAGGAAGTCGTCGGAGGGGATGCGGATACCGCCGACGCCCTGTATACCTTCGATGATTACCGCGCAAACATCGCCTTTTTCAAGCTCTTTTACAAGAGCGTCGATGTCGTTGAGGGGAAGGAAGGTGACATGACCGTTGTCGTTAAAAGGCGACACGATTTTTGGATTGTCGGTCACTTCGACTGCGCCTGAGGTTCTGCCGTGGAAGGCTTTTCCGAAGGCTATGACGCGTGACTTGCCGGTATGGAACGAAGCGAGTTTCAGTGCATTTTCGTTAGCCTCGGCGCCCGAGTTTACAAGAAAGAGCTGATAATCGTCGTAACCCGATATCTTTCCAAGCTTCTCCGCCAACCGCTCCTGAAGAGGGTTGATTACCGAGTTGGAGTAAAACATCAGTCGCGATGCCTGCTCATTGAT
The DNA here is from genome assembly GCA_910578835.1 of uncultured Muribaculum sp. GTDB lineage: Bacteria > Bacteroidota > Bacteroidia > Bacteroidales > Muribaculaceae > Muribaculum. The sequence continues at coordinate 37,423 of CAJTSK010000018.1, read as the reverse complement.
AGCTTTCACCACTACGGGATGACAATGTCCCACAGAGATTACGGCGTGACCGCCATACAGGTCGAGGTATTCGGTGCCGTGGTCATCGTAGACATGGCATCCTTTGCCCTCTGTAATCTCTATATCGAAAAGCGGATATACATCAAATAGTTTCATTGTCCTGTCAATGTTAGTTAATTAAAAAGCCGAAGGCTTGAGCTGGAGTCCTACACGCTCATGAAGCCCAAACAGGAGATTCATATTGTGGACCGCCTGACCCGATGCACCCTTTACAAGGTTGTCAATCACCGATGTGATGAGCAGCTTGCCCTCTACCTTGTCAAGGTGTATGATACACTTGTTGGTATTGACCACATCTTTCAGGTCGGGAGCCTTGTCGGTCACGAATGTGAAATTGTGGTCGGAGTAGAACTCTTCGTAAAGCTTGCGCACCTCTTCAAGGCTCACCGGACAGTCGAGATATACGATTGCCATGATACCACGTGCAAAGCATCCGCGCACCGGTATAAAGTTAATGTCGGCTTTGAAGCTTGACTGAAGCGATGAAAGCGACTGGCGTATCTCGGCAAGATGCTGATGGGTGAATGGCTTGTAGATTGACACATTGTTGTTGCGCCATGAGAAATGGCTTGTAGCCGACGGTTTCACGCCGGCGCCGGTAGAACCGGTTATCGCTGTGACATGGATGTCGCTGTTAAGCAGGAGATTTTTTGCAAGCGGGAGCAGGGCGAGCTGTATCGCCGTTGCAAAACATCCCGGATTGGCCACGCGCTTAGCCCCGCGCACTATGCGCTTGCGGTTAAGCTCCGGAAGTCCGTAGACAAAGTCGTGGGTGCCGTCTTCGATACGGTAATCGGTCGACAGGTCGACTATGCGCAGGTCCTCGGGGATTTCGTGACTCTCCATAAACTTGCGTGTGTCGCCGTGAGGGGTGCAGCAAAACAGCACGTCGATTTCATCGAGGGGCGTATCGCCGGTAAAGCGCAGGTCGGTCTCGCCGATAAGTCCCTGATGGACATCGGTTACGGCGTTTCCGGCATTGCTTGCCGAGTTAACCCATTTGATTTCTACGTCGGGATGATTGATGAGCAGTCGCAGAAGTTCGCCCGCCGTGTATCCGGCGCCGCCAATAATACCGGTCTTTATCATGCCTCGGGTGCTTTATTGTTACGTTCCTGAACGGAGTAATATATCTTCATCTGGTTGCCGAGAATCTTGGTGAATCCTTTCACGTCGTCGGCGGTCCAGCCCTTGCTTACCTCGCCATATTCGCCAAATGCGCTCTTCATCAGGTCGAAGTCGCTTTCCACGCCTACAGTGACAAAGCGGTAAGGCTTGAGGTCGATGAGCACGCGTCCGGTGACATTGCGCTGCGATGACTCAAGGAAACGCTCTATGTCGCGCATCACAGGCTCAAGATACTGTGCCTCGTGGAGGAACATGCCATACCATGTACCGAGCTGGTCTTTCCAGTATTGCTGCCATTTTGTGAGTGTATGCTTCTCAAGCATCTTGTGGGCGGCAAGAATCACCATAGGCGCGCCTGCCTCAAATCCTACACGGCCCTTGATGCCGATAATGGTGTCGCCTACATGCATGTCCCTGCCCACAGCGTAAGGAGCCACAAGCTCTTCAATTTTCTGGATTGCCTTTACCTTGTCGGCAAACGGCTCTCCGTTGACGGCTGCAATCTCGCCCTCCTTGAAGTCGATGGTAAGGCGGCTGTCGGCTTCTGCGGTCATCTGTGTCGGATATGCCTCTTCGGGGAGTGTCTGGTTGCTGTGGAGAGTCTCCTTGCCGCCTACCGACGTGCCCCAAAGTCCCTTGTTGATTGAATATTCGAGCTTCTTGAAGTCGGCTACATAGCCATGTTTCTTGAGATACTCGATTTCATACTCGCGAGTGAGGTTCATGTCGCGTGTAGGGGTGATGATTTCGATTTCCGGGGCAAGAATCTGGAATGTGAGGTCGAAACGCACCTGGTCGTTACCGGCGCTTGTGCTTCCGTGTGCCACATACTTGGCTCCGATTGACTTGGCATACTGTATGATGGCGATAGCCTGGAATATACGCTCCGAGCTTACCGAGATGGGATAGGTGCCGTTGCGTAGCACATTGCCAAATATCATGTACTTGATGCTCTTGTCGTAATATTCCTGTGTGATGTCAAGCGTGGCGTGTCCTTTGGCGCCGAGGTCGAGCGCGCGCTTCTCGATAGCCTTCAGCTCTTCGGGTGAAAAGCCGCCGGTGTTGGCGATAGCCGTGTACACTTCGTAACCGCAGTCTTCGCTGAGGTATTTTACTGCAAATGATGTGTCAAGTCCGCCGCTGAAAGCGAGCACTACTTTTTTCTTGTCTTCCTTCATCGTCAAGGTGTTTTTATGAGGTGAGAAATAATTATGATTTTTCGTTGATATGAAATTTTACCTCTGCCGGGTCGTAGAGAAGTCCGGTGCAGAGACATTTGTGACCTCCGTTGCGCTGGAGTATGTCGAAATTGACACAGCTTTCACAGCCGCGCCAGAATGCCGGGTCGGTTGTAAGCTCGTCAAAAGTGACGGGGCGGTAGCCGAGTTCATAGTTCATCTTCATTACTGCCGCACCGGTGGTGAGAGAGAATATCTTTGCTTCGGGAAACATTTCGCGTGACAGCCTGAATATCCGTTCCTTTATACGCTTGGCAAGACCGATGCCTCGATACTTGTCGGCGACGATAAGTCCTGAGTTGGCGACAAACTGCTTGTTGCTCCAGCACTCAATGTAGCTGAAGCCGGCAAACTCCCCGTCGTGGAGAGCCACCACCGCTTTGTGTTCAAGCATCTTCTGCTTGACATATTCGGGAGAGCGTTTCGCGATACCGGTTCCGCGCACCTTTGCCGCGCGGTTGATAGTGTCGAGGATTTCATCGACATAACCGACATGCTCTTCCGAAGCAACAACCACTTCAATTTTTGACGGGTCAATCATTTCTGTTCGTTATAGTGATAATTTTTAGGGTTTAACCTCGGTGACAATACACGTCAAGCGCTTTAGCTATCACCTTCGGCGGGAAAAAATTCTGGAAATAGGCGAGAATCTCGCTATGTGATACATTTTCGGCAAGTACGACAATCACGGTGTCGGCACCGGCGATTGTGCCGAGTATGTAGGGGGTGTCAAGATGGTCGAGGTCATAGGCGAGTCCGCTTGCGTAGCCTTCAAGGGTGCGTATCACGAGCATCGTGCCCGAGAAGTCGAGCGACTGTACTGCGGGATGGGTGTCGGATTGAGCGGTAGACGGTATCGACTCGTAAATCTCATCTTCGGGCACATCGCCTGGACGGGTCACGATATAGCGGTAGCCGCCCCAGTCGGCGGCGACCTTGGTCGTCTTCAATGCCTTGAGGTCACGTGACAGGGTTGCCTGTGTGACTTTAAAACCGCGTGCGGCAAGCAGTCGCGACAATTCGTCCTGACTCCCTATGCGGTTGTTGGTGAGTATCTCAACAATCGCCAATAAGCGCGTTTGCCTTCTGCTCATATCTTTTTCGTTAAGAAAATCTTATTTGAGACGGCAAATTTAGTGATAAAATATCATATTCGCGCAATAATTATGAATTTTTATACAATATTTTTGCAAAATATCAGTCTTTCACTCTCCAGATGGCGTTGACGATGTATAAAAATGACAGGACTCCGGATGGTAATATATTGACATCTGAAAGATTGTGTTATTTATCCCTGTATACACAATGTGTCAATCCGGAGTCCTGTCTGATATTGTTTTATAGCCCGAAGGTGATTGTCGTGAAGTAGCGGAGAGCTCCTCCTATTGAATATTGAGGGGCATATTGCAGGGTGACGTAGCCGCTGTTGGGGGCAAACCATGTCGCGGTTACCGATGCCCCGCTGGTGACATAGTTGACCGGCGCGCCATAGGTGCCTGTCAATGAATTGTAGAGCGCGGTGTAACGCATCATGTCGGGATAGGAGGTAGAGTACAAAAACTCTGAGCGTACAAGTCCGTTGTTGCCGTAATATAATGTGGCGTCGGGCCAATAATAGTTAAACTGGTTGACATCACGCAGATACACGCGGTTGTCGCCGTAGCCGTCGACTACATAGCCTCTGCCATAGAGGTAGTCAAGCGACAGGTTGAGGGCTGTCCCGAAAGTGATGCCGAGAATCGCCGAGATTGACGGTGCATGGGGACGCGGACGCCATGCTGGTGGAGGCACAGGGCGTGTCCAGCCATGGGCAATCGGGCGATGGGGGCGTATCGGGGGCGCAATCATCGGGGGACGGTGGGAACCACCGGGTCGCGGAGGTGTCACATGCCCGTGACTGCCGCCGTTGGGTCGACCGAAGTGCCATTCGTTACCGGGTCTGCCGGGACGGTTGCCGTGATTGTGGTTACCGTTGTTACCGGGGCGGTTGCCGTGATTGTGGTTACCGTTGTTGCCGGGGCGGTTGCCATTGTTGTGGTTACCGTTGTTGCCGGGCCGGTTGCCATTGTTGTGGTTACCGTTGTTGCCGGGGCGGTTGCCATTGTTGTGGTTGCCGTTGTTGCCGGGACGGTTGCCGTTGTTGTGGTTACCGTTGTTGCCGGGGCGGTTGGGGCGAGTGCTGTTTCCGTTGTTTCCGGGTCGATAATTTCCGTGATTACCGTTGCTATTGTTGTTGCTTGAATTTCCGCTTGAAGGTCGTGATGACGGTCGGGTAGAAGTGGGGCGGTTGTTGCCGGAATTGGCGGGTCGTTGTGCCGTGGGATGGTTGCCGCCACGGTTACCTGAAGTCCGGTGGTTTTGTGCGTCTACCATCGGCGTCATTAATGCCAGGCTTAGGAAAGCCACTGCAATTTTCTTTAACATACCATTCATTGCCGTCATTGTTAAGTTTATAAACGGGTTTATCTATATAATAAGATACGAAATTACGAAAAAGTTTAATTCGCCGTAAACTTTCCCCGTAAATACATGATTACATAACATCATCATGACAACTCCCCCTCTCTTTGAAGATACTTGCTATGAGCGTGACAGAGGAAATGAGGTGACCTAAACAAATTTTCATTTATTGGGGTTTTGTTGTTGAAAATTTCACTTGCCATTTATTCCGATGATTCAAGATTATTAATTCGGTACCGGTCAATTTTAGTATTTCTGTACACAAAACGCCATCCGGATATTTAATTATTATATACTTTCCTGATGTGCTTTTACCTGTTTTTGACGGATTAAAAGTTTTATCAGGTGTCGTAGAGAGATAATAAGGTACGGATGCTTCCATTCGCTTTGTCCCGTCATATATGAATGATATTTGTGTGGTGGCTTCGTATCTGATTCCTTGCGGGGTCCTTTTAAAAGGATATTCTGTTGGCATAAGGAGAAACCAGTCCTTTCCTTCCAGCATCTCGGCTGTATAGGTGCTGTCGTTTTGTGCATAGCTTGCAGCTACACAGCAAATAATTGCAATTAAGCTGATAACAATATTCTTTTTCATTGTTGTTAATGCGGGTAAAAAGTATGACAATCTCCTTATAGTCACATTGCAGTGCACTTAATGAATTTGTTTAGTCCGTTGTGTTGTGAATGTTAATTGTGAACGATTCCAGTCGCAATAGATTATTAGCGTGTCATTGGTCAGACTTAAAATTTTTGCACATGTAAATCCATATTTATCTTGAGATATGATGTAACTACCGCTTTTATATAGCCCAATTTTTGAGGTAATAAAAGTTTTATCTTGTGTCGGCGATAGATAATAGGGGGCAACAACTTCTTTTCTTCGATTATTGGAATAGAAAAATGAAACAAATTGATTGTTTTCTAATCGTATTCCCTGAGAATCTCTCTCTTTTTGTTCCTCATCTATAAATTTAACATACCAGTCCTTTCCTTCCAGCATCTCGGCTGTATAGGTGTCGTCGTTTTGTGCATAGCTTGCAGCTACACAGCAAATAATTGCAATTAAGCTGATAACAATATTCTTTGTTTTTTTCAGTTGTGGTATCATGTGTGCAGAAAGAAATGTGAAATGATTTTAGCCAAAAGTATGCGAAATATTTTGATTTAGCAAATGAAAACTAAATATTGTTATCAAAATATCATAAACAGGTAATGATAGCAT
>CAJTSK010000018.1:0-31215 GCA_910578835.1 uncultured Muribaculum sp. | reverse complement strand
GGTATCGCTTCGCTCAACCACCGGCTAAACAATGATGATGCCCTGCGGGCAACAGGCTTTCGTGCGGCTACTGCGGGCAACGGGCTTTCAGTGGGGCTGCTGCGGGCAACGGGCTTTCGTGCGGCTACTGCGAGAGGGAGGCGGGTCCGTCGTGGGTGTAGCCGAAATATTTTGATATAGCAAATGAAAACTAAATATTGTTATCAAAATATCATAAACCGGTAATGATAGCATGGACGTTTCCCTACAGGGAATCTTCCAAACTTAGCCGTGGCGTTGAGCGTAGTGAAACCCACGGACTGCGTTTTTCTCCCCCTGTCGTTTCCCGATAGGGAATCATCAAGAGCGCTCCAAGATGATTCCTGCGGAAACATCTGATTTTGCATCTCTTTCCGGTGGTATCGCTTCGCTCAACCACCGGCTAAACAATGATGATGCCCTGCGGGCAACAGGCTTTCAGTGCAGCTACTGCGGGCAACAGGCTTTCGTGCGGCTACTGCGGGAGGGAGGCTGGTCCGTCGTGGGCGTAGCGGAAGTAGTCAAACCGGGCTTTTCCGTCGTCGGAGTCGGTCGTGTAGCAATAGACGCCTATGTGGTTGCCTTTCCAGTCGTGGGCTTCGGTCTCAAACGGTGAGCCGAGTGGCTGGAAATGCTCCCCGTCGATGCTTACATGATATTGGTTGACATTAGCCTCCGTGTCAATGTCAAGGCGCAGATACAGGGTGTCGCAATTTCCGGGGAGGTCATGACGCTCGACAATGCTGTCAATCTCCATGTAAAGCGACCGCTTGCCCTCGTGATTTTCCACGCCTGCACCGATATGCCGCTTGCCGATAGAGACGATGCCACACCTGCCGCCTTCCGGCAACTGCGAGAAATCCACTTTGGTCGACGCGCTGCTGCGGTAGCCCATGATTTTCTGCACGAGCTGATTGCGTGACGTGCGGAGGCGTGAAGACTTCAAGGGGGTTATCTCAAGCCATCCGTCACTGACGGCTATGCGTGTAGAGTCGGGATTGTGGTTGAACTGCCACTGGATGCCGGGGCGCACACCGGAAAATTCATCGGATGACTGCGGGGTGAAGGGCTTTGAGATGACTCTGGTCGACGGCTTGCGGCATACTTTCATCGGCTCTCCCACACCGTTGCCGTCATAGTCGGTGCCGATTTGGGGAAATCCGTCTTTCCACACCACCGGCTGCAGGTGAAGCACCCTTCCTCGCGGTCCTGCCGACTGGAAGTGGTAAAACCACCATTCTCCGTCGGGGGTGTCGACCAGTGCGCCTTGATGAGGTCCGTTGATTTCGGTTGTGCCGCGTTCAAGTACGCGCCGTGATTCATAAGGCCCATATATGTCTTTGGAGCGTAACACAGTCTGCCATCCTTTGCTCACCCCTCCTTCGGGTATGCTCATATAATAGTAGCCGTCGCGCTTGAATATCTTGGTGCCTTCGGCAACGGGCCCGCGATACACTTCCACGCCGTCATCGAGCAACTGCCGCCCGTCGGGGCTCATGCGGTGTAGTATTATCGGTCCCGCGCCATGACGGCTTCGCCCGAGATAGGCATTGCCGTCGTCATCCCAAAACGGGCACGGGTCTTCCCACTTTTCAATGCCCTTCACCAGATGAAGCGGTTCCCACGGTCCCGCGGGGTTGCTTGCCGTGGTCATGAAAAGTCCCTCGTGGGGGGTGCATACAAATATCCAGAATTTGCCGTCGTGGTAGCGCAACGCGGGAGCCCATGTCCCGGACGCATAGCGGGTCATGTCGGAATATCCCGGAAGGTCGATGCTGTCGTAGACACGGCTTATGATACGCCAGTTTACCATGTCGTCTGATTCAAGTATGAGCATCCCCATATAGTGAAACTCGGAGCATGTCATATAATACTTGTCGCCTACGCGTATCACGTCGGGGTCGGAATAATCGGCGTTGAGTACGGGATTGGCAAATGTCCCGTCGCCAAGGTCGCCCCACCGGAGGTCGGTGTCGGCAAGAGCCGCAGCCGGCACGGCTATGGATGCCGCCAGCATCATTGCTTTAAGTGTATTCATGAAGATTGGTTAATGGGTTAATGTGATAATCGTGGTGAGACCGCGGCTTAGAGCGAGCTGTAAGCCGGGGAGAAGGTGTCGCCGAGGGAGATGTCGCCGGTCTGGAGCCCTTTCTTGAGCCAGCGCATACGCTGGTCGGAGCGTCCGTGGTTAAAGGCGTCGGGCACCACATATCCCTGTGCCTTTTTCTGAAGATAGTCGTCGCCGATTACCGAGGCTGTGTTGATGGCTTCCTCCAGGTCGCCCTCTTCAAGGGAGTTGAACATGCGGTTTTCGTGATGACCCCATACGCCGGCGAGGAAGTCGGCTTGCAGCTCTATGCGCACACTCTCCTTATTGGCGTCGCTCTGGCTCATGCGTGACATCTTTGAGTGGGCGTTGTCAAGGGTGCCGAGCAGGTGCTGCACATGATGGCCCACCTCGTGGGCTATTACGTAAGCATAGGCAAAGTCGCCGTCGGAGCCGAGGTTGCTGCGCATCTGACTGAAAAATGACAGGTCGATGTAAAGACACTCGTCGGCCGAGCAGTAAAACGGACCTGTGGATGCAGTCGCGTTTCCACACCCGCTCTGTACAGCCCCGTTGAAAAGCACAAGTGTAGGAGGCTCGTAGGTAAGCCCCATCTTGTTAAACTCCTCGGTCCACACATCTTCGGTCGAGGCGAGTATCTGCTTGGAAAACTGAGCGAGTTCCTCTTCCTGCTGCGTCGGCACATATTCTTCAGTCGTAGTGCCGCCGAGCGATGAGCTTACTCCGCTGTTGAGCACATCCAGCGGATTTCCGCCCATAAGCCAGGTGATGATGCCGGCTATGATTAGTCCGCCTATGCCAAGACCGCCTGCCTTGGCTGAGAAGCCGCTGCGTTGTCCGCGGCGGTCGTCGATGTTAGAGCTTTGTCGCCTTCCGTTGAGTCGCATGGTCAATGAGTTTAGAACTTGTTTGCTGATAAAGTAATAACGCAAATATAGCGAAAAAGGTCGAAAAATAAAATCGGGGACATGCGTGGTGCATATCCCCGATATATGGGTTGAGGTAACCTGAGGGGGTTATTTGTCGTGGTCGTTGCCGACTTTCTCCACTACCGCCGCGTCGATTACTGCGATTGTGGTAAGGTTTACGATGTCGCGCACTGCTGCATCCACGCTGATGAAGTGGATAGGCTTGTTGAGACCCATCTGGATCGGGCCGATAACCTCTCCTACACCCATTGAAAGGAGCATCTTCCAAGCTGTGTTTGCCGAGCTGAGGTTGGGGAAGATGAGAGTGTTGACATCCTTGCCGTTAAGACGGTTAAACGGATAGTTGGTGTCGCGCACCTTGTTGTTGAGCGCGAAGTCGATCTGCATTTCTCCGTCGATGGGGAGCTCGGGATACATCTCCTGCATGCGGGCGGCGACATTGTGTACGATACGTGAGCCGTGGAGCTTGCTCGCGCCGAAGTTGGAGTAGGAGATAAGCGCCATGACGGGGTCGTGGGCGAAGTATTCCACAGAGTTGCGGGCAAGGCGGGCGATGTCAAACAACGCGTCTTCATCGGGATGGCTGTTGATGGTGGTGTCGGCGATGAAGTAGACTCCGCGCTGTGTCTGGAGTATGTGCATTGCTGCGAAGTGGTTGTAGGTCGGGCGTATGCCGATAACCTCCTTGGCGATTTCCACAGGGGTGAGATTGCCGGAATAGGTGCCTGCGAGCATTGCATCGGCGTCGCCACACTCTACCATCATCATGCCGAAATAGTTGCGGTCAAACATGAGTTCGAGTGCCTGACGATAGGTCATGCCGTCGCGCTGATGCTTCTCGGTGAGACACTTGGCGTAGCGTGAACGGCGGTCGCCTTCGCGGTCGTGGCGTAGGTTGACAATCTCTATGCCCTCGATATTTACGCCAAGACGTGCGGCGCGCTTCTCGATCATCTCCTCGTTGCCGAGCAGTACCGGGATACAGATGCCTTCCTGATATGCGCTGACTGCTGCACGGAGCATATTGTCGGTGTTTGCCTCGGCAAATACCACGCGCTTGGGGTTGCGTTGTGCGGTTTCGGTGAATCCGCGCATAAGCTGGTTGTCGTAGCCCATGCGGCGGCGCAGCTGTACGTTGTAAGCCTCCCAGTCGGTGATGGGGCGGGTGGCTACACCCGATTCCATTGCTCCGCGGGCTACAGCGGGTGCTACAGCGGTAAGCAGGCGCGGGTCAAGGGGCTTCGGAAGGATGTAGTCGCGTCCGAAGTGGAGGTTTGACATGCCGTAGGCAGCATTTACCACTGACGGTACAGGCTGCTTGGTAAGCTCGGCGATTGCCTTTACGGCGGCAAGCTTCATCTCTTCGTTGATGACAGTGGCGCCTGAGTCAAGCGCACCGCGGAATATGTAGGGGAATCCGAGTACATTGTTAATCTGGTTGGGATAGTCTGAACGGCCCGTTGCAAAAATAAGGTCGGGGCGTGACGCAATCGCCACGTCATATGCGATTTCGGGATCGGGGTTGGCAAGGGCAAACACGATGGGCTTCGGAGCCATTGACTTCACCATCTCGGTAGTCACGACATCCTTTACCGACAGACCGAGGAATACATCGGCGTCTACCATCGCTTCGGCGAGGGTGTCGATGTCGCGGTCGGTTGCAAATTCAAGCTTCTGGGCGTTGAGGTTGGTGCGCTTCTTGTTGATTACACCTTTGGAGTCACACATCACCACGTTTTCGGGGCGCACGCCGAGGGCTATGTAAAGCTTTGTGCAGCTTACGGCTGCTGCTCCCGCGCCATTTACGACGAGTCGCACATCGGCTATGTTCTTGCCCTGGATTTCGAGGGCGTTGAGCAGACCCGCACCGGAGATGATGGCGGTGCCGTGCTGGTCGTCGTGCATCACGGGGATGTCACACTCTTCCTTGAGGCGGCGTTCGATTTCAAAACATTCGGGAGCCTTGATATCCTCAAGGTTGATGCCTCCGAAAGTGGGTGAAATGGCTTTAACCACCTCTATGAATTTATCGGGGTCTTTCTCGTTGACTTCAATGTCGAAGCAGTCGAGACCGGCGAAAATCTTGAAAAGCAGAGCTTTTCCTTCCATGACCGGCTTGCCTGCGAGCGCGCCTATGTCGCCGAGTCCGAGCACGGCTGTGCCGTTGCTTATTACAGCCACAAGATTTCCCTTGTTGGTGTATTCGTAGGCATCCTGCGGACGCTGTTCTATTTCAAGGCAGGGATAAGCCACGCCCGGAGAATATGCGAGCGCGAGGTCCTGTTGGGAAGAATATGGTACGGTGGGCACAACTTCTATTTTGCCCGGTTTACCCTCGCGGTGATATTCGAGGGCCATTTCTTTGGTTACTTTTGACATGATATAATCGTTGTTGTGATATTTTTGTGCAAAAGTAAAAAAAATAACCCTAAGTTGTTATCGCGATAGCTATTTTTAATAAAAAAAGTCAGATAAATGCCAAATGTTGCCGATTTTCTTCCCTCAGCTTATATTTATTAATGATGAGGCGATAATTATAAAAAGAGTGATAGTGCCGGTGAAAATCATGATATCACCGACGGTTATGCCTATGGTCTGCTGAAACGGCTCAAGGTTGAGCTTGAACACAGGTATGCGGTAGGTGTGTGACACGGTGCCGTCGGTTTCGGTGTTGAAGCGTCGTGCCGCGCGGTAACACATATATCCGAAGAATGACCCTACGATTGCCCCTGTGAGGAGGTCGCCGGGATAATGCACGCCCAGATAGATGCGGGAGTAGGAGTTGAGTATCGCCCAGCCGAATATGAAGAAGGCAAGACGACGGCGTCGCACAAGGCACACGACAAATACCGCGAGGGCAAATGAGTTGGCGGCGTGGCATGAGGGAAAGCCGTAGCTTCCGCCACGGTAGCCGTTGACGATATGGATATATTGCGACAGGGGATTCTCGGGATTTGACGGGCGCAGGCGTTCAAATATAGGGCGGATAATCGACGAGCATGTCTGGTCGGTCAAGGTTATGGCTATAGCCAGTGCTATGGCATAGAGGAGCACTTGCTTCGGCTTGAATGACTTTATCAGGATAAGCAATATGGTCACATACATCGGTATCCAGATGAACCTGCCTGTGCAGAGCATCATGAACTTGTCGAAGAATGGCGAGTGCATCCCGTTGAAAAACAGGAGTATGGATGCGTCAAGTTGATTAAGATATTCGATCATTACAGGTGTAATTATTAAAGGTTTTCAATTCTGTCATATAGTGTTTGCAGGAATGCCTTCGCCCCCTGAAGTATAGTCTCGGACTGTTCCCCCCCTATCGCTAACTTCTTGTCAATTACCTGATTGGCGTCGCAGTTGTAAACGATGGTGTCTGACTGCGTTACGATGGATATTATCGCCGGGTCGGATATCACCGCATAGTGTGGTCCGCTTCCAAGCAGGTCCTTGCTGTAGGTCAGGGCACCTCCGTCAAGCCCCATCGCCGTCAGTAATGTTGCGCCGAGGTCAATCTGCGAGCCGATGGTGGCATCGGTAGAAGCCTTGCGGTTAAGTGCGCCTCCTGTCATGACGAGCGGTATGTGATGGCGTTTCACTACATCGTCAATCTGCGCCGGGAAACATCCCTGATGGTCGGGCACAAATATTATCAGCGACTTGTCGTAGCGCGGGGATTGGCGCAAGATGTCGGTAAAGGCGAAGAGACAGCTGTCGGTAAATGCAAACGCGTTTTTCTCCGGCTCTGCGGAAAATCGCGGGGAATGGTAGGGAACGTCAAAGGGCTCATGGCTGCTTGATGTCTGGATGACGCGCAATTTCGGCGCCGCGTCAGCAGGTGTCGCTTTTACGTCGGCAATCACCTTGTCAAATAGCAGGTTGTCATGGGCTCCCCACTTGCTTGCCTTTTCTCTTAACGTGAAATCCTTGTCGGATATTATATTTTCAAACCCCGCATTGACAAGATAGGCCTGCATATTGGTGAAATTGGCGTCACCGCCGTAGAAGTATTTAATGTCGTAGCCCGCTTTTTTCAGCTCTCCCGGGAGCGAGGGGAGATTTTCGGTCTTTTCGACATATTTCATTATGCTCATGGATGGTTGTCCCGGGAATGAGCTTAATATCGCGGGGATGCCACGGTCGGTGCGGAAGCTGTTGGCATATATGTCGGTGAAGCTTAAGCCTTCGCGGGCGAGAGAGTCGAGCTTTATCGCTATCGGCTCGCCCCCGAGCGATGGCATGAGGTGGGCTGAGAAGCTTTCCAGTATCACGATATAGATGTCGGGACGGCTCTCGTTGAGCAGCGGCACCGAGTCGGGTGCCACAGCGGGTCGGCTCATTGTTATCGAGTCAAGGGCTGCAAGTGCGGAGGTCGCTTCATCGGCTGTCATGAAGCGGTATTGCGCGCCGAAATCATGCTGATGGGTCGCCGAATACATGAGGCTGAATACCGGGTTGACTGCCGCATGGTTAAGGCGTTGGTTGGCGCTGAAGTAGGCGCGGCTCAGGTTCATTGACGATACGGTGACTCCGCCACGTATAGGAATAAACAGCAGTGCGGTAAGCAGGAGCATGACGATGGTAACCGATGCTTTCCCGGCCGGTGTCACCTTTATCTTCCGGGATATATAGGCAAGACACGCGTAGATACCTGCGGCGCCGAAGAGTATGCCGGCCGTTCCGAGAACTCCTTCGCTCCAGGTGACACTCGCCAAGGCTGATGCCGGAGATGATGTGAAATAAAATATCGGGGTCATGTCGAGCCTGAATCCCCAGTAGGCATAAAGACCGAGGTCAAGACTGAATATAAGCGAGAGAGTCAGGGCTATGATGGCGTAATACACCTTTTCGACAATGAAAATCCACCGGCTGCCGGTCCATGATTGCCCGATTATAAGAAGGGCGGGGATGGCAGTCAGATAGCCTGCGATAGAGCAGTCCATCGGCAAGCCGTGGAATATCGCGCTGATGTATTCTGTGAGCGGACGGGCGTGGATGACAGGGTCGTAAACAAGCATGAACCAAGCCTTTTGCAGTACACAAAGTACCACAAAAAACATGAAGATAGCCAAAAGTTTCAGTACACTTCTCCTCAAGATGTGAATAATCTGGTCAAACTGATTGCAAAATTAGCGAAAAAATCCATATCGTGGTCTTTCTACACTATATTTATACTTAAATATAAATAAAAAACACAGAGTGGCGTAAATAATAACATGAAGTAATTAAGCTGTTTAACGGAATAAAGTAATTATTCTGTCAAGTTTTAGATACATTTTTGAGCAAAATATTTGCTTTTTATTGCAAAGTGTCATAAATTTGCATTTCAAACTTGCATTTGATTATGAATCGTATAGGTTACGTAAACTCAATGACCGTCATTTCAGTGGTCGTCATTTCCATTCTTCAGAGTAAGGAGGGGTGAGTTCACGTATACCGATTGAAAGGAAACATGATGCCTCTCCAACGCAATAAGCGAAAGGGAGGCATTTCAGTTAAAGAAGTAAAGACGTATGAGCAGACAGTTAAGAAGCGCAGCAAGCACTCAAGGCAGACGCATGGCAGGGGCAAGAGCCCTCTGGCGTGCCAATGGAATGACCGATGACCAGATAGGCAAGCCTATCATTGCGGTAGTAAACTCGTTTACACAGTTTGTGCCGGGTCACACCCATCTCCATGAGATAGGACAGATAGTGAAATCAGAGATTGAAAAGCTGGGATGCTTCGCGGCTGAATTTAACACGATAGCTATCGACGACGGTATAGCCATGGGGCATGACGGAATGCTGTACTCTCTGCCCTCCCGCGACCTTATCGCCGACTCGGTTGAATATATGGTCAACGCCCACAAGGCTGATGCGATGGTGTGTATCTCCAATTGCGACAAGGTGACACCGGGTATGCTGATGGCGGCTATGCGTCTTAATATCCCTACGATTTTTGTGTCGGGCGGACCGATGGAGGCGGGCAACCTTGACGGTCGCCCCCTTGACCTTATCGATATAATGATTGACTCTGCCGACGACACTGTCGATGACGCGACTGTGAAGCTGCTGGAGCAAAAGGGATGTCCTACCTGCGGCTCATGTTCCGGCATGTTTACCGCCAATTCAATGAACTCGCTCAACGAGGCTATAGGAATGGCGCTACCCGGCAACGGTACTATTCTTGCCACTCACGCCAACCGCGAAAAGCTTTTCCGCAAGGCGGCGCAGCAGATTGTAAAAAACACCTTTGCCTATTACGATAACGACGATGAAAGCGTGTTGCCCCGCAATATCGCCACGCGCCAGGCAATGCTCAATGCAATGGCGCTCGATATCGCGATGGGTGGCTCTACCAATACGGTGCTCCACCTTCTTGCCATCGCCAACGAGGCGGAAGCCGACTTCACGATGGCTGATATCGACCGGCTGTCACGCGTGACCCCGGTGTTGTGCAAGGTCGCCCCCAATTCCCATTACCATATTCAGGATGTAAACCGCGCGGGCGGCATCCTCTCAATAATGAAGCAGCTTGCCGATAAAAATCTTGTCGACACATCGGTAAAGCGTGTCGACGGCATGACACTCGGCGAGGCTATATGCCGTTTTGCTCCCGAAAGCGACGGTTTCACCGAAGAAGCCTCTGCGCTCTGGCATAGTGCGCCCGGAGGTGGAAGAAACCTTGCGCTCGGCTCACAGGCGGCTGTTTACGATGCCCTTGACACCGACCGTGAGAAGGGTTGTATCCGTGATTATGACCATGCTTACGTGAAAGATGGCGGACTTGCCGTGTTGAAAGGAAACATTGCGCTCGACGGATGTGTTGTTAAGACAGCGGGCGTGGATGAAAGCATATTTCATTTCCGCGGACCGGCAAAAGTGTTTACTTCTCAGGAGGAGGCTGTCGACGGCATACTTCGCGACAAGGTGAAGAGCGGCGATGTGGTGGTAATCACCCATGAGGGACCCAAGGGTGGTCCGGGCATGCAGGAGATGCTTTACCCCACGAGCTACATCAAGTCGAAGCATCTCGGCAAGGAATGTGCGCTCATAACCGACGGACGTTTCTCGGGAGGCACATCTGGACTGTCAATCGGGCATATTTCACCGGAGGCAGCTGCCGGCGGTAATATAGGGCTTGTGCGTGACGGTGACATAATTGACATCAACATCCCTGAGCGTAGCATCAATGTGGAGCTGACCGAAAGCGAGCTTGAGGCGCGGCGCCGGGAAGAGGAGTCTCACGGAAAGGCGGCGTTTACGCCCCGTGGCAGAGACCGTGTGGTGTCAAAGGCATTGCAGGCTTATGCGGCGATGGTGACATCTGCCGACAAGGGCGGTGTCAGAGAGTTAAAATGATAAGCAGCTATCAAAGAAAACATATATAGATGAAAGAAAAGATTTCAGGTGCCGACGCGTTGATCCGTTCGCTTATCTGCGAAGGGACTGATTTGGTATTCGGCTATCCGGGCGGTTCAATTATTCCGGTGTATGACCGGCTTTATGACTATCAGGACCGGTTGAAGCATATCCTTGTGCGCCACGAACAGGGTGCTACCCATGCCGCGCAGGGTTATGCGAGGGTTACCGGACGTCCCGGAGTGGTGATTGTCACTTCAGGCCCAGCCGCTACCAACATCATCACCGGTGTGGGTGATGCGCTTATGGACAGTACGCCGCTGGTAGTGATTACCGGGCAGGTGGCAACGCCGTTTCTCGGCTTTGACGCATTTCAGGAAACCGATGTAGTGGGTATCACCCAGCCGCTGTCGAAGTGGAGCTATCAGATACGGCGTGCCGAGGATATCCCCCGTGCTGTCGCAAGGGCATTTTACATCGCTTCCAACGGTCGTCCCGGTCCGGTGGTGCTTGACCTTACAAAAGACGCACAGACAGGGTTGATGGAGTTTGAGTATGAGAAATGCAACTTCATCCGTTCCTACAACCCCTATCCTGAAATCAATAAGGCTGATGTGGCGAAAGTCGCCGACCTGATTAACGCGGCTGAGCGCCCGATGATACTTTCCGGTCATGGAGTGATGATTTCCGGCGCGGAAAAGGAGCTTGCCGCCCTTGCTGAAAAAGCCGATATACCCGTTGCGGCAACATTGCTGGGATTGTCGACAATGCCGTCGGACCATCCGCTATATAAAGGCATGCTCGGAATGCACGGCAATATCGGACCCAACGTGAATACCAACCGCGCCGACCTTCTTATCGCTGTGGGCATGCGTTTCGATGACCGTATCACCGGTAATGTCAAGACCTACGCACCCAATGCGAAAATCGTGCATATCGATATCGACTCCTCTGAATTTGACAAGAATATAGCCACCGACGCCACTATCCACGGCGACGCCAGGCAGGCGCTTGAAGCGTTGCTGCCGCTCGTCGACAAGCGCAAGCATAGCGAGTGGCTCTCATTATTTGACGAGCCTGCGCGTGTAGAGTTTGAAAAAGTGGTTAAACGCGAGGTCTATCCTTCCGGAGCGAAGATGACCATGGGCGAGGTGGTAAATAAGGTATCGGAAGCCACCGGCAACCGCGCGATAGTCGTGACCGATGTGGGACAAAACCAGATGTTCTCGGCGCGTTACTCCCGCTTTACCGAGCCGCGGTCGATGGTGACTTCGGGCGGACTCGGCACAATGGGATTCGGACTGCCCGCCGCTATCGGTGCAAAAATGGGTGCCCCTGACCGCACTGTTTGCTTCTTTACAGGCGATGGTGGCTTGCAGATGACCATTCAGGAGCTCGGCACGATACTTGAATATCATACCGATGTAAAGATAATATTGCTGAACAATAATTTCCTTGGCAACGTAAGGCAGTGGCAGTCGCTTTTCTTCCATGACCGCTTCTCCCAGACCCCGCTTATCAATCCTGACTTCGTGATGATAGCCAATGCTTACGGTATTGCGGCTGAAAATGTGGAGACCCGTGACACTCTTGCCGCCGCGATAGAGCGCATGGTCAATCATGACGGCGCTTATCTGCTGAATGTCAACATCGACGAGACCGACATGATATTCCCCATGACCCCGGCAGGAGCTAATGTTGACCATATCATGCTGACACCCGACGAATGCTATCCGATTGATTAACCGCTACCCACTTCCGAAGCAATTGACAGTTATGGAAAATCAGTTATTTACATTTACAGTCTTTTCTGAAAACCAGGTGGGACTGCTTAATCAGATTTCAATCATATTCACCCGCCGGTGTCTCAACATAGAGAGCCTGTCGGTGAGTCCCTCTTCAATAAAAGGTGTCTCGAAATTCACCATCACCTGTTACGGCGACCGCCCCATTATGGAGCGCGTCGTCAAGCAGATCGAGAAGCGTATTGACGTGATAAAGGCTTATCTATACACCGATGATGAAATCGTGTATCAGGAAATCGCGCTCTATAAGGTGCCGACCCCCGCGCTGCTCGATGACCGCTCGGTAGAAGAAATCATACGCCGCTACAATGCCAGAATACTGGAGATTACACGCGAGTATGTGATACTTGAGAAGACAGGTCATCAGGATGAGACCGAAGCGCTCTTCAACGAGCTTGAAAAGTATGACATCAGCCAGTTTGTGCGTTCGGGAAGAGTGGCGGTCACCAAGTCGCCGCGTGAACTCCTGAGCATGTATCTTGAAGAGCAGGAACTACGTAAATCGCGCAGCAACCAATGTCAGGCATAACACCGGAATATACCCACACTTATCTTCTCACGGCAGGAGAGTGCAACGCCCAGGGCATCATGCCGGTGACGCTTTTCGCCGCGCGGGTGATAGAGGTCGCCACGTTTCATGCCAATGGGCTTGGCGTGGGTTATGACCGACTTATCGCCGACGGGCTTGCGTGGGTGTTGTCGCGTCTCTCGATAGAGATGTACCGCTCGCCTGAGGTCAACGAGCAATATACGCTCCGCACATGGATTGAAGGCTTTAACCGCCACTTCTCGGAGCGAAATTTTGAGATGACCGATTCCCGCGGAGAGGTGATAGGACATGCCCGCTCGATATGGATGGCTATAAATATCAGGGAGCGTTGTGGCGCTGACCTCGCTATGCTGGAGCCGTTGCGCGACAGTGTGTCTGACCGCGTTTGTCCCATAGCTAAAATGCCGCGTCTCACTCCGGTGTCGGGCGACGGTGTAAGAGAGTCGGTGTACCGTTTCCGCTACTGCGACTGCGATTTCAACCGTCATGTCAACACCTTGCGTTATATGGAGCTGCTGCTCAACCAGTGGGACATGGACTTCTTTGACTCGCATGTGGTAAAACGCTTTGACATAGCGTTTATGCACGAGGCTAAGTTTGGCATGGAGGCGCAGGTGCGTGTGACTCAGGAGGATGCCCGGAGTTATCTTGCCGAGATATGCGGGACTGACACCTGCTATTCACGCGGGCGCATAATTTTTGGTGATTATCACTACGATATGAAATAAGTATTCAGAAAACTAATAAAAGAAACAATTATGGCAAAAATGAATTTTGGCGGAGTTGAGGAAAATGTAATCATCCGCGAAGAATTCCCTTTGGAAAAAGCGAGAGAAGTACTAAAGGATGAGACTATCGCGGTAATCGGTTACGGTGTTCAGGGCCCCGGTCAGAGCATGAACCTCCGCGACAACGGATTTAATGTAATCGTAGGTCAGCGCGCAGGCAAGACTTATGACAAGGCAGTTGCCGACGGCTGGGTGCCCGGAGAGACTCTTTTCAGCATCGAGGAGGCATGCAAGCGCGGTACCATCATCATGTGTCTTCTTTCTGACGCTGCCGTGATGTCGGTATGGCCTGTAATCAAGGAGTATCTTACTCCCGGCAAGGCTCTTTATTTCTCTCACGGATTTGCAATCACCTGGAGCGACCGCACCGGTGTCGTGCCTCCGAAGGATGTCGATGTCATACTTGTCGCTCCGAAGGGCTCAGGTACATCGCTCCGTACAATGTTCCTTGAAGGCCGCGGACTTAACTCTTCTTACGCTATCGAGCAGGATTACACCGGTCGCGCCCTTGACCGCACAATTGCTCTCGGTATCGGTATCGGTTCAGGTTATCTTTTCGAGACCACATTCAAGCGTGAGGCTACCTCTGACCTTACTGGTGAGCGCGGTTCGCTCATGGGTGCTATCCAGGGTCTGCTTCTCGCCCAGTACGAGGTGCTCCGCGAAAACGGTCACACTCCTTCCGAGGCGTTTAACGAGACCGTCGAAGAGCTTACCCAGTCACTCATGCCCCTTTTCGCGAAAAACGGTATGGACTGGATGTATGCCAACTGCTCTACTACCGCACAGCGCGGCGCTCTTGACTGGATGGGTCCGTTCCACGATGCCATCAAGCCTGTCGTTGAGCGTCTGTATGATAGCGTGAAGACCGGTAACGAGGCTCAGATTTCTATCGACAGCAACTCTAAGCCCGACTATCGCGAGAAGCTTGAAGAAGAGCTGAAGGCACTCCGCGAAAGCGAAATGTGGCAGACTGCGGTTACTGTGCGCAAGCTCCGTCCCGAAAACAACTAAGAGCTTGTTTAATAATAAATGTTGCCGTCAGGGTCGTATAGCTTGAGCCGATTTTCGACATGTGACGAAGGAGTGTACTTTATGTACACGACTGAGAAACAGGCTGAAAAGCGACCAAGATATACGAGACTAAAGGTAACTTTATAATCACTCAACCTCTTGACGGACTTTGAAACAAATGCAAAAATATATCAACGATATGAAACAAATTACCTCCCGTCGGTCATTCACCGGCATCTTTCCGCCTGCTCTTCGGTCGTTATGGAATCCCATAACTCCCTCATCGCAAACAAAAATCTGCTCGACGAATGACCGCCCTGACGGTAACATTTATTATTAAACAAGCTCTAAGGTTAATTGACCATATGATGAGGATATGCCCTGCAAGGCATATCCTCATTTTTTTGTAATAAGTTATTAATTTGTATTTTCTGACGATAAATTTTGCAAGAAGTATTAAAAAAGTATTAAATTTGCAGTTCCTAAATTAGGTGAATAGCATACACATTACAACAACATAGAGAATATGGATTATTGGCTGATTAATTCCTTATGTGCTTTTCTGCTTTGTGTACTTTTTGCAGGTATACTTATTCCGCAGATACTTTTGGTTGCGTTTCGACGTAATTTGTTTGATGAACCTGATCCCCGAAAAATACATAAGGGAGCAGTGCCTCGTCTTGGTGGCATAGCGTTTACCCCGGTTGTGTGTTTTTCCGTTGCTTTGTTGCTGGGTGTCAACTCTCTACTTGGCTATGCCGGAATGGAAGAGTCGCTGATTCTTGATTCGACGACGATTACATTTGGCTTCTGTTCGCTTTTCACGCTCTATCTTGTCGGCATGGCTGATGACCTTGTGGGTGTGCGTTATCGTGCGAAATTCGTAGTACAGATATTCTGTGCGGTGCTCCTTATCGCCGGCGGCCTTTGGCTTCATGGGCTTTCAGGTGTGCTGTTTGTCGACCGTATGGTATGGTGGATAGGCATCCCGCTTACTATTGTCGTGATAGTGTATGTCGTTAATTCGATTAACCTTATTGACGGTATCGACGGTCTTGCGTCAGGCCTTTCGAGTGCGGCGCTGATTATCTATGGCATAGGCTTTTTCATGTACGGACAGTATCTGTTTGCCATGATTTCGTTTGCTACTCTCGGAGTGCTTGTCCCATTTTTCTATTATAATGTGTTTGGCGACGTAAACAAGCGTAAAAAGATATTTATGGGCGACACCGGTTCGCTCACTATCGGCTTGATACTCTCGTTTTTAAGCCTTCAGCTTTATCATGTGTCATCGCTTGGTTGTGATGCTTTCGGCACCAACGCCTTTATCCTTGCGTTTTCTCCGCTGCTGATTCCCTGTCTTGACGTTGTGAGGGTGTTCCTTCACCGCATACGCAAGCATCGTAATCCGTTCCTCCCCGACAAGACCCACATTCATCATAAGCTGCTTGCTCTCGGGCTCAAGCCGCGTGTGTGTATGGTTACAATCGTGATGATAGCTCTTGCGATTAGTGTAATAAGTATCTATCTTTCTCGTTATATTGAGGTGAATATCCTTCTTGTGATAATTGTTGGCTTCTGGACAGGAGTGAATATATGGCTTTCTCACAGGATTGCCGGAAAGAAGGATGAGATTAAGAAATAAAATTATTCAACCAAGCCATATTTATAAAAAAGGATTCAAAATTATGCGAAATAATTTACGGACTGCGATTTTTGCAATAGCCATGTTGCTTGCAGGTGCAACCGCCTCGGCACGCATGACCGACGACCAGGTTGTCGCTTATGTAAAAACAGCTACAGCCCAGGGCAAGTCGCAGCAACAGATAGGCAAAGAGCTGATTGCGCGCGGAGTGACTCCGGAACAGGTCGAGAGACTGAAGTCACGCTATGAGGAATCACAAGGTAGTGAAACCAACGTTGCCGCCCAAAGTGTAGGTGCGGCGCGTGTTGAGCGCGGCAGGTCGGCTGCCAATGAAATCACTCCCGGTACACTTGACGATGTGCAGCGTGAGGTCGAGGAGGGTGACAATGATAAAGTGGAGGCGCGTCGCGTCTACGGTCACAGCGTGTTCCGTAATCAGTCATTGTCATTTGAGCCTAATGAAAATGTCGCTACTCCGCAAAATTACCGCCTCGGACCCGGTGATGAGATTGTAATCGACATCTGGGGTGCGAGTGAGGACCACATAAGGCAGACCATCACTCCTGAAGGAAGCATAATGGTTTCGCAGATTGGCCCCATCTATCTTAACGGGATGACCATACAGGAGGCAAACAACCATATCAAGGGTCGTTTTGCAAGCAAATATGCCGGAGTAGGCGGCTTGGAGCCTGAATCGGAGGTCAATGTGACTCTTGGTCAGGTGCGCACCATTCAGGTCGACTTGATGGGTGAGGTTGCCGTTCCCGGTACTTACCGCCTGTCACCGTTCTCTACCGTTTTCCACGCCCTTTATAAGTCGGGCGGTATCAACGACATAGGTAGTATGCGTAATATCGAGGTGTTGCGTAACGGTAAGAGAATCGTAGGCGTGGACGTGTATGAATTCCTGTTTGACGGCAAGCAGACCGGCAATATACGCCTTCAGGAAGGCGACGTCATAATCGTGCCTCCCTATGAGAATCTTGTCAATATCTCAGGTAATGTAAAGCGCCCGATGTATTATGAGGTTAAGGATGGCGAGACGCTTGGCGACCTTATCGAGTATGCCGGCGGATTTACCGGCGATGCTTATACCGAGCAGGTAAGACTTGCCCGTCAGTCAGGTCGTGAAAATGAGCTGTTCAATATCGTGAATGGTGATTTCGACACCTATAAGCTGCTTGACGGTGACATTGTAACCGTAGGTACTATTCTTGACCGATATGCTAACCGCGTTGAGCTGAAAGGATCTGTATTCCGTCCCGGCATGTATGCCCTTGCCACTGATTTGCGCACGGTAGGTGACCTCGTGAAGAAAGCCGAGGGTCTTACCGAAGATGCCTATACTACCCGCGTCATGTTGTATCGCGAGGGTGCTGACTTGTCACTTGAACTTATTCCCGTCGACCTCGGAGGCATACTCTCTGGTCGTCGACCTGATATCACGCTGAAGCGCAACGACGTGCTTGTAGTGCCGAGCATCCATGAGCTTAACGACCGTGGCGAGTTGTCGATATTTGGTCTTGTGGCTCATCCCGGAGTATATCCTTTTGCCGACAATACCACTGTTGAAGACCTGGTGATTCAGGCCGGCGGATTGCTCAACGGTGCCTCGACCGCCAAGGTGGATGTATCGCGCCGCCTTGTCGACCCGACAAGCCTTATGCCTACCGACGAGATATCCAAGACTTACACTTTCTCTCTTAAAGACGGTCTTGTGATTGACGGCGACCCGGGATTCACGCTTGAACCTTACGATATTGTAGAGGTGCGCCGCAGCCCGGGCTATCAGACTCAGCGACGTATAAATGTAGTAGGCGAAGTCGCGTTTGACGGAGGCTACACTCTTGAAACAAAAAATGAGCGCGTGAGCGATATTATCCGTCGTGCGGGAGGACTTACGCCTTCAGCCTACATCAAGGGCGCGCATGTGATGCGTCAGATGTCGCCTGAAGAAGTGAGGTTGCGTGAAGAGACATTGCGTCTCGCTACCGGAATGCAGACTGAAGGTGACTCTATCTCAATCGCAAAGATTAATCTTCCTACCACTTACAGCGTGGCGATTGAGCTTGACAAGGCTCTCGCTATGCCCGGCAGCGATGCCGACCTTGTGATGAAGGAAGGTGATGTGCTCTCGATTCCCGAGTACACCAATACGGTGAGAATTTCAGGTGACGTGATGTTCCCCAACACGGTTACTTACAAGCCCGGAAAGAAACTCAAGTATTATGTGGAGCAAGCCGGCGGTTACGGCGAGTACGCAAAAAAGAACAAGGCTTTCATTATCTATATGAATGGCGAGGTGGCTATTGCAAAGGGCAGTGCCCGCATCGAGCCGGGTTGCCAGATTGTAGTGCCCTCGAAGCATAAGGGACAAGGTGTCAACTGGACTGCGATATTGTCGTCGGTATCGGCGCTCGGTTCTGTTGCCACAATGGCTGCCGCTCTCGCAAACTTGTTTAAATAATAACTCCTACAAACGCAATGACTATGCAGGAAGAAAAACATAATATCGAGGATGAGGAGCAGGAAATAGACCTTCTTGAACTCGCCGGCAAGATATGGGATGCGAGAAAGACCATCCTTAAATGGGGCTTGATAGGTGCTGTCGCAGGAATTGTAATAGCTTTCAGTATCCCCAAGGAATATACTACGACAATAAAGCTTGCGCCTGAGGCAACTGACGGGTCAAAGGTAAGCGGCATGTCGGGACTTGCCGCTATGGCGGGTATAAACCTCGGCTCGTCACAGGGTGCCGACGCCGTGTATCCGCAGCTTTATCCCGATGTTGTAAATTCCGTGCCCTTCACGGTAAGCCTTTTTGATGTGCCTGTTACGGTGTCTAAAGATGATGACAAGACAGTCACCGTAAGGCAATTCCTCGAAGAAGACACCTCGGCTCCATGGTGGAGTGCGGTGATGTCGCTTCCCGGAAAGGCAATCGGCGGTGTGCTCTCACTCTTCACCTCGGAAGAAGAGGCGGAGGGCGACGGCGCGGTCAATACCTTTCAGCTCACCAAAGGTGAACAGGCTATTGTGGAGGCTATCAATGCACGTGTAAGCGCCGATGTAGACACCAAGACTTCGGTCATCACTCTTTCAGCGACCATGCAGGACCCCATGGTGTCGGCTATGCTTGCCGACACGGTGGCACTCCGACTTCAGGAATATGTGACCAACTACCGTACCGAGAAGGCACGTCAGGACCTTGCATATGCCCAGAAACTCAATGACGAGGCTAAGGCGGAATATTACAAGGTGCAGAAGCAGCTTGCCGACTATATCGACCGCAATCAGGGCATAGTGCTTCGCTCCGGTCAGACAGAGCGTACACGTCTTGAAAATGAAGTGTCGCTTGCCTACAGTCTCTATAACCAGACCGCCACACAGCTCCAGGCTGCAAAGGCTAAGGTGCAGCAGACCACTCCTGTCTATACCGTCGTTCAGCCCGCCACGGTGCCTTTGCGTGCCTCCAAGCCGTCAAAGATGCTCATCCTTGTGGGATGTGTATTCCTTGCCGTTGTTGCAGCATGTGCATGGGTTCTCTTCCTGAAAGATTTCCGTCTGCCTAAAAAGGAGGATGCCGAAGTAAAATAATGTAGCGGGAGCTGCGTTATTTAGGTATGAAGTCATTATCATTTAAAACTGTATTTTACGTCATATTGCCGCTGCTATGCCTTGTTGTCACAGGGTGTGGGGCGGCAAAATTGTCTGTTGCCGACGAGCAGATGGCGCGCGGAGAGTATTATGATGCCTCGCGCACTTACCGCAAGGTGTATAATAAGCTTACCAAGAGGGAGGAACGCCCGCAGCGTGGCGAGATTGCCTACAAAATGGGCGAATGTTACAGGCGTCTTAACATGAATGCCCGTGCTTCGGCGGCTTATCAGAATGCCCTGCGTTACGGCTATCCCGATTCGACTGCTATCCTCTATATGGCGCAGTCGCTTCAGGCTGAGGGCAAGTATCAGCCGGCAATAAACGCTTACAACGACTATCTTGCCACCTCTCCGAAAGATGCCGATGTGGCGGAGACCGGTATCGCGGGTTGCCGCATGGGGCTGGATGTCAAGAAAAATCCCACGCGCTATGTCGTGAAAAATGCCAAACTGTTTAACTCGCGTCGCGCTGATTTCGCGCCGATGTTTCTCGACAAGAGTGCCGATGCGCTATACTTCACCACTACCAATGAGAAGGTGACCGGCTCCCACAAAAGCGAGATTACCGGAATGAAGAAGAGCGACATCTGGGTCGCGCGGAAGAACGAGCGTGGCGAGTGGCAGCGTCCCGAAGCGGTGGAAGGTGAGCTGAACTCGGAACATGACGAGGGTATAGTGTCATTCACTCCCGACGGACAGACTATGTATCTCACGCGTGCGCGCCGTGAGCCGAACGCCAATACGTCGGTCGAAATCTATACTTCGCAGCGAAGCGATGCCAAGTGGAGCGCACCGGTGAAATTTGAAATTACCGCCGACACGCTTTCCGCCTACGGGCATCCTGCCGTGTCGCCCGACGGCGTCTGGCTATATTTCTCTTCCGATATGCCGGGTGGATATGGCGGAAAAGATATATGGCGCATCAACCTGAAAGAGCGCGCCGGTTCGCTTGAAAATCTCGGCGAGTTTATCAATACTCCGGGCGACGAGGTGTTCCCTTACATGCGTGCCGACAGTGTGATGTATTTTTCAAGCAACGGACATGCCGGACTCGGCGGTCTTGACATCTTCAAGGCTACACACCGCCCGTCAGGTGGCTGGAGCGTGGAAAACATGGGCTCGCCTGTTAATTCCTCTGCCGACGATTTCGGTATCACTTTCGGTGAGGGTGAGAGCGGCTATTTCAGCTCCAACCGAGGCGACGGCCGTGGCTATGACCATCTTTACTCTTTTGTCTTGCCCGACTTGAAGATTACCATAAGCGGCATGGTGCTTGACCGCGACGAAGAGCCTGTGCCTAATGCCGTGATACGTATAATCGGTGATGACGGGTCCAATCAGAAAGCTACCGGCAAGGTCGACGGCTCTTTCTCGTTTCCGCTGCAGCGCGGGGTGAGATATGTGATGCTCGCCGGTGCAAAAGGGTATCTAAATGCCCGTCAGGAGTTTACATCCGACACCGCTGAAGAAGATGCCGATTACAACGTTGACTTCATACTCGCGTCCATCACAAAGCCCAATGTGGTCGACAACATCTTCTACGACTTTGACAAGGCTACGCTTCGTCCCGAATCGTGTGTCGCGCTCGACTCCATCGTGCAGGTGCTTCACGACAATCCCAATGTGACTATCGAGATGGCTTCCCACACCGACCGCTGGGGCTCGGAGGAGTACAACATGAACCTGTCGGAGCGTCGCGCACAGTCGGTAATCGACTATCTCATCGCTGCAGGAATAAAGCCTGACCGTCTTCAGCCTCAGGGCTACGGCAAGTCGCGCCCGAAGGTCATCACCAAGAAACTCGCACGCGAGTTCCCACAATACAAGGAGGGCGACGTGCTTAACGAGGAGTATATACTTGCGCTCCCCGAAGAGGTCGACCAGGAGATTGCCGACCAGATAAACCGCCGCACCGAGTTTCAGGTGCTTTCGATTGACTATAAAATGTATTGATGCTTATGGACTTCCGCACGACAGTAAAACCTCTTGAGGGTCTTTCCGGGACTGTGTCTCACGACCGCCCGATAGTGATGATGGGCTCATGTTTCACTGACAATATAGGGGCGCGTCTGCAAGGCGAGCTGTATGATTGCGTGGTCAATCCGTGTGGAACCCTTTACAACCCCGCGAGCATAGCGTCGTCAATGCTTGACCTGCTGTATGACCGCGATTTCACTGCCGACGAGCTTTTTCAGCATGAAGGAGTGTGGCGCAGCTATTCCCATCACTCACGCTTTTCAGGTGTTGACCGCGACGAGGTGCTTCGCATGATGAATGAGTCGGCAGCCGAAGCGCGCAATGCCCTTCAGCGGGCGTCGGCATTAATCATCACCTTCGGCACAGCGTGGATATTCAGGCTTAAAGAGGGCAACCGTGTTGTGGCAAACTGCCATAAGCAGCCTGCTTCGCTATTTAACAGGGAGATGCTTAACTCCACTCAGATTTTAGGTCTTTGGAAAAAGATATTGCGCGAGATTACCGCGCGTTATCCCGACCTGAAGGTAATCTTCACCGTAAGCCCCATACGCCACCTCTCTGACGGCGCCCACGGCAATCAGGTAAGCAAGTCTACGCTGCTCCTTGCCGTTGACAGGCTCGTGGCTGAAAATGCGGCAACAGCGCTCTATTTCCCTTCCTACGAGATTATGCTCGACGACTTGCGCGATTATCGCTTCTATGCGGCAGACATGGTGCATCCGTCAGATGTCGCGGTCGACTATATCTACGATATTTTCCGGCGTTCCTTTGTCAGCGAGGCTGACATGCGCCTTGGTGCAGAGTGTGCGCGCCTTGTGAAGCGTCTCCGGCATCGCTCACTGTCGGGTGTCGCCGACAATGAGTTTGAGCGCGCCACCGCGGCAATGCGTGCCGACCTCCTGTCGCGCTGTCCTGCACTTCAGCCGGCACTTGACCGGCTTACACGGTGACCTCTTCGCCCTTATGGAGAGCTTTGGCAAGCGACTCGACCGCATGGCGCAGCATGGAGCGCGGACATCCCAGGTTCATGCGCATGAAGCCTTCGCCCTCTTCGCCAAACATCGCCCCGTCGTTCAAGGCAAGATGAGCCTTGTCGACAAACATGTCAATCAGCCGGTTGTGGTCAAGCCCGAGACCACGGCAGTCGAGCCATACAAGGAATGATGCTTCAGGCCGTATCATCTTTATTTCGGGAGCAAGCTCATTGAGCAGTCTTTCTGTCTCGTCGATGTTGCCGGAGATATATTCAAGCATCTCGTCAAGCCAGTCTTCACAATGGTTGTAAGCCGCCATCGTGCCTATTATCGCGGTGAATGTGGGTGCGTTGAACTCGTTGGTCTCAAGCCAGTGGAAAAATCCTTTACGCAGTTTCTCGTCTTTTATCACACACCATGAACTTACAAGTCCGGCGATGTTGAATGTCTTTGAAGGCGCGCCGAGCGTGATTGCCACCGATGCCGCCTCGTCGCTCACTGATGCAAAGGGGTAGTGGGGACGGCGGTCAAGCATGAGGTCGCCATGAATCTCGTCGCTCACCACGATTACGTCATATTTCGCCGCAAGCGATGCAACATTACGCAGAGTCTCGATATCCCATTGTATGCCTACCGGGTTGTGAGGATTACACAATATCATCATGCGCGGATGCTCTTCGGCAAATATGCGTTCCAGTCTTTCGAGGTCCATGTGGTAGCTGCCACCGGCAGGTATGAGCGGATTGTTGACCACTACGCGTTCATTGCCCTCGATAACCATCTTGAACGGATGATATACCGGCGGCTGTATCACTATCTTGTCGCCTGCCGAGGTAAAATAGTTTATAGCAAATGCAATGCCTTTCACCACGCCCGGTATAAAGGTGATTTCTTCGTGCTCCACTTTCCAGTCATGGCGGTGTCCGAGCCAGGTTATGATTGAATCCCAATATTCGCGCGGGATCACGTTGTATCCGTAAATCGGATGTGCCATTCTTTCGGCGAGCGCCCGGGTGATAGGGGGTGCCACTGCAAAGTCCATGTCGGCAATCCACATGCCTTCAAGGTCATTACGCCCAAATATATCGACAAGTCCGTCGACCTTCATCGCGCCCGAGCCTTTGCGCGTGATTATGCGGTCAAAATCATATTTTCCCATTTGCAAAGCTATTTTTCTGCAAATATACGATTTTTAGTATGACCAATTCAATCTTTTTTGTTAAGTTTGTAACTCATACGGCGACTTTAATGTGCCTGAATGCTACAATCAAAGTTAAAAATTAACCGACGTATCAATGGAAGAACGCAATAAACTCACGCTTGAAGAGGAAGACCGCATGGTAGAGGATGAATTCCGCGATGTACTTAACGGCTATCTTGCAAGCAACCACCGCAAGAAAGTGGAGATTATTGAACGTGCCTACCGCTTTGCAAAGGAAGCTCATAAAGGTATCAGGCGCCGTTCCGGTGAGCCATATATACTCCATCCTATCGCGGTGGCAAAGATTGCCAGTCAGGAGATGGGGCTTGGCTCCACTTCTATCTGCGCGGCGTTTCTCCACGATGTAGTGGAGGACACGGAATATACTGTCGAGGATATCGAGCAGCATTTCGGCAAGAAGATAGCCCAGTTGGTCGCGGGGCTTACCAAGATTTCAGGCGGTATATTCGGTGACAAGGCGTCGGCTCAGGCCGAAAATTTCCGTAAGCTGCTCCTTACCATGAGCGAGGATATACGGGTCGTGCTCCTGAAGATGGCAGACCGCCTGCACAACATGCGCACTCTCGGGTCGATGTCGCCCAACAAGCAGTATAAGATTGCCGGCGAGACCCTCTATATCTATGCTCCTCTTGCCCATCGTCTGGGACTGTTTGCGATAAAAACCGAGCTGGAGGATTTGAGCTTCAAGTATGAGCATCCGGTGGCTTACGGGCAGATAAGCGAGCAGATACGCGCTTCCGAGGCACGCCGTGCGTCGGTATATAATGATTTTTCGTTGCCCATCAAGGAGAAACTCCAGGAGATGGGACTCAAATATGAGGCAAAGGCGCGCCTGAAATCGGTGTATTCGATATGGCGCAAGATGGAAAACAAGCATATCCCCTTTGAGGAGGTGTATGACCTCTATGCCATGCGTATCATATTTGACTGCGACGACATAAGTCAGGAAAAGGCTATTTGCTGGCAGATTTACTCGGCAATCACCGACCTTTACAAGCTGCATCCCGAGCGTACACGCGACTGGATCAGCGTGCCCAAGGCTAACGGTTACCAGGCGCTCCATCTTACCGTGATGGGGCCTGACGGCAACTGGGTGGAGGTGCAGATACGCTCACGCCGCATGGATGAGATTGCCGAGCTCGGTTTTGCCGCCCACTGGAAATATAAAATCGGGGAAGGGGAGGAAGAGAGCGAGCTTAACGCGTGGCTTGCAACAATCAAGGATATCCTTGACAATCCCGAACCTGACGCGATTGACTTCCTCGACACTCTTAAACTTAACCTGTTTTCTTCGGAAATCGTGGTGTTTACGCCCAAGGGCGAATTGCTTACGCTCCCCAATAACTCGACGGTGCTTGACGTGGCGTTTGGGCTTCACTCCCAGATTGGTATCCATTGTATAGCCGGAAAGGTCAACCATAAGCTTGTGCCGTTGAGCCATCGCCTGCAGTCGGGCGACCAGGTGGAGGTGTTGACTTCACAGTCGCAGACACCCAAGAAGGAGTGGATTAACTTCCTTGCCACGGCTAAAGGTAAGACGCGTCTGCGCGCCGCATTGCGAAAAGAGCTCCAGCCCGTGGTGGAAAAGGGAAAGGCGATTTACGAGACATTTCTTCAAGAAAATGGCGTGACCGAAACCAACGAGATAGTGACCAAGGTGCTTGGTGCCACTCATTTCCAGAACAAGGAGGAGCTTTTCACCGCTCTTGGAAGCGAGGAGGCTGTTATTCCGGCTTATCTTGCAAAGTCGCTCCGCCCTGCGTCGTCATCTCTGTTCTCAAAGATACTCCGCCCGCTGAAAGGAAAGAAAAGTGTCGAGATAGCCCCGGAAAAGGAAAAGCCGGAAATCAATTACAAGGAGACTTACATACTGCGTGCCGATGAAGGCGGCACCAATTTTATCATGGCTGACTGTTGCAGCCCCCTTCCCGGCGACGATGTGATGGGATGGGTCAACGACAACGGCGAGGTAGAGCTGCACTCACTCACATGCCCTCGCGCACAGGTGCTGAAAGCGAGCTACGGCAGGCGGATACTCAATACGGCATGGGCGGCTCATACCGGAAAATTCCTTGCCAATATCAGAATCGAGGGTGTCGACCGATTCGGAATACTTCAGGAAATTATTCAGATGATATCGATGCATCTCGCCATAAATATACGTAAGCTTGACATCGAGGCCGATAATGAAGTGTTTCATTGCGACCTCTCTGTGCTTGTCAACGATACCAAGGTAGTCACCGACCTCTGTGCCAAGTTGCGGCAGATAAAGGGGGTTCAGAAGGCGAGCCGTGTCAATTAGTGATTTAGAGCTTGTTTAATAATAAATGTTGCCGTCAGGGTCGTATAGCTTGAGAGGAACAGGGCGAAAAGCGACCAAGATATACGAGACCAAAGGTGACTTTATAATCACTCAACCCATTGACGGTCTTTGGAACAAATGCAAAAATATATCAACGATATGAAACAAATTACCTCCCGTCGGTCATTCACCGGCATCTTTCCGCCTGCTCTTCGGTCGTTATGGAACCCCATAACTCCCTCATCACAAGCAAAAATCTGCTCGACGAATGACAGCCCTGACGGCAACAGTTATTATTAAACAAGCTCTTAATATGGAAAAGAGATTCACAAAAGACTCATTGTTGCGCCTACTGCTTTTTGTGGGGGCAGTGACGGTTATAATAGGGCTTATGCCCCGCAACGACAAACATTCTTATCAGTATGAGATGGGAAAACCATGGGCTTACTCCCTGCTGACAGCTCCGAGTGACATGCCTATCTATCTTGACTCGATAAGCATGGCGATGGTGCGTGACAGTATTTCCCGTACTTTTGTGCCTGTATATCAGCGCGACATCAACAGCGAGAAGACGACTCTTGCCGCTTATGCCACGCGTGTCAACCACACCCCCGACATAAATCTTACGCCGGGTGAACGCAATAAGCTGATAAACGCGCTCAGGAAGCTTCTTGAAAACGGCATTGTCGACCAGGAGACCTATCAGGAAGTGAAGAGTGGAAAGCTGCATGACGTGAGGTTTATCCACGATAATACGGCGATTACGCTCCCTGCCGATAATTTCCTGTCGGCGCGTGCCGCCTATGCAAGCCTCGACAGCATGTTTACCGACCCCAATTTCCGCTCGGCAATCGAGCAGACGTCGATGTCGCAGTTTCTGGTGCCTAATGTGGTGCTTGATTCAGTCGCCACGCGCCGTCTTCTCGGCGAGGTGATGCAGAAAGCGATGGCGCCTATAGGGGTCATACAGCAGGGCGAGCGCATAATTGACAAGGGAGATATCGTGACCCCGGAGCTTTACACGCTTCTCAAGACCTACGACCGCATATCCGGTTCACGTTCGCCAAGCAAGGTCGACCGCCATTATTATCCTATTCTGGGTCAGCTGCTTTACGTGGTTGTCATCCTTTCGTCGCTTTATCTCTTTCTGTTTTATTTCCGTTGGCGCACATTCCGCAATCCCCGTGCCATGGTGTTCATAATGACCATGTTGACCGCGTTTGTACTGTTTGCCTACGGTATGTCGGAGACTTTCCGCGGAGGACTTTACATGGTGCCGTTCACAGTGGTGGCGATACTCATGGTGGTGTTTTTCGACGGCCGCACAGCGTATTTTGTGTTTATCACCGAGATTATGCTTTGCACGCTTATCGCCACTTTTCCTCTGGAATTTATCTTTGTACAGCTTGTGGCGGGCATTGTCGCCATCACGTCGCTAAAAGAGCTTAACCGCAGGTCGCAGCTTGTGAGGGCGGCGATATTTGTATTTCTCGCCTACTGCGTGGCCTACGTGGCGGTAGAGGTGATGCAGTCAGGCTCTGCCGACAAGCTCAGCACCCGCATGTTCGGGTTCTTCGCCATCAATGCCGTGCTTATCTCGTTTACCTACGTGCTTGTGTTTATCCTGGAAAAGATATTCGGCTTCGTGTCGTCGGTTACTCTTGTCGAGCTGAGCGATGTCAACAATCCCGTGTTGCGTGAGCTTTCCGAGGAGTGTCCGGGCACATTCCAGCACTCGATGCAGGTGAGCAACCTTGCTTCCGATGCCGCCCACCGTATAGGCGCCAATGTACAGCTGGTGCGTACCGGTGCGCTTTACCATGATATCGGCAAGATTAACAACCCGGCGTTTTTTACCGAAAACCAGCATGGGGTCAACCCGCACGACACGCTCAGTCCCGTACAAAGTGCGCGTATCGTGATCAACCATGTGTACGACGGATTGAAGCGGGCTGAAAAGGCTAAGCTCCCCACGGTAATCACTGATTTCATACTTCAGCATCATGGCGCGGGAAGGGCAAAGTATTTTTACAATACATATTGCAACGCTCATCCCGACGAAGATGTAGACCCGGCTCCTTTCACCTATCCGGGACCTAACCCGCAGACCAAGGAGACCTCGATACTCATGATGGCTGATGCGGTGGAGGCGGCGTCACGCTCGTTGAAGGAGCATACCGTGCCTGCTATCACCGACCTCGTCAACCGTATAATCGACGGTCAGATACGCGACGGGCTGCACGATGAGTCGCCCATCTCGTTCCGCGATGTCAATGTGATTAAAAATGCGTTTATCGAGCGTCTGCGCACAATGTATCATGCCCGCGTGAGTTACCCCGACCTGAAGAAAGAAGAGGCGGCTGAGAAGGCCGATGCCTAACTTTACTCCTCCGTGGCTGTTATAATTATATAATACCTCAAGCCCTATGTCAACACTGTTATTAATATCAGGCATAGTAGCCCTTGTCGCGGGGTTCATGGCGATATTGCGCCCTTATGTGCCGGGAGCCGTTCTCGCCTATGTCGGCTTGTGGCTGCTCCGCTGGAGCGGCGTGATACACCCCTCGGTAGGATTGCTTACATCGTGGGGCATAATCGTGGCGGTCGTGGTCGTAATCGACCTCCTTCTGCCCCCGGCTGTCGCGCGGGCTACCAACGGCATGGCTTATATGGGAGTAGGAGGACTTGTAGGCTTGTTTGTCGGTATGACGGGGTTCTCTCTTGCCTGGGCGGTGACAGGAGCCGCTACGGGCGTGGTTTTGGGTGCGCTCGCCTATACGCGCACCCCCGGCGGGAGGTCGCTCGGTTTTCCGTCGTCAAGATTTTTTCAGTATCTTTGTGCCAAGGGGTTGCCGGCTGTGGTCACTCTCGGGCTTATAGGCATAGCCTTGCTGCTTGTGGTGATGGAGCATTATCCCGGTTTCGCCCTTAGCCAGTTATAAATTTTATGGTCATGAAAAGAGTATTGTTATTAGTGATATCCGCCCTGCTTGCCTGCGCCGCCTTCACCGTCGACGCAAAGCGCGGCGACAAGAAGCTGAAGCCGGAAAAGCCCGACATGGAGAAGATAAAGAAGGAAGTCAACGACCCTTCGTCAAAATATTATTATCCCAAGCTGATGAAGCAGTTTGAGTCCAACGACACATCGATGACGCTCGACCAGTTTCGTCACCTGTATCTCGGATATGTATTTCAGGAAGATTACAACCCTTACAGGCGGAGCAGCTACTCCTCAAAGATGGAAAATCTCTATTATCGCGACAAGCACACCCTTGCCGAGTGTGACACGATAATCAAGTATGCCGAGCTGTCGCTGAAGGATGACCCGTTTGATTTGCGCCAGATGTCGTTTCTGATTTACGCCTATCGCGAGAAAAAGAAAAACAACCTTGCCAATATACTGCAATATAAGCTCAACCATATACTTGAGGCGATAGTGTCGACCGGCACCGGTCTTGACCAGGATAATGCATGGGTAATCATCAACCCGCAGCATGAATACAATCTGCTCAACTTCCAGGATTATGTAGTGGAAGGTCAGGAGGACCGCCCGCCTCATTTCGACTATATCACCGTAAAGCCCAAGGATGGTAAGGGCGACCCTAAGGGCTTCTATTTCAACGTGCTCTACATCCTTCAGGAGTATTATCGTAAATTCCCCGACGAAGAGTAGCTCTACGCCGGGGATATAGGTCGTCGTGCAGTGTAAGCAGCTGTTGTTACATCTTTATTTTGACGGCATTGCCGGCCACCTTCACGATGTAACAGCCGGTTGATACGGCTACGCTGACATCCGTGTCATTGACTTTTCCCGAAGCGATAATGCTGCCGTCGAGCGAGTACACCGAATAGTCTTCGCCGGCTTTTGCGTTGATGATTATATTGCCGCCGTGGCATGTCACTGTAGCGTTGCCGTTATCTTCTACTGTTTGGATTGCCGTAAAGTTCTCCAGCTCTATGTAGTTGAAAAATATGTTCCATCCCTTCGACTTGCGGTAGCTTTCAAGCGACCCTACCGGGATATAGACCGGAATATTGGGCAGGATACCTCCGTTTACGCTCGTGTCAGGCTTCCCGAACGGGCCTGTGCCGTTTCCGGTAATCTGACATTTGGCAGGAATCTCACCGTGACAATATATCCTTTTTACGCCCGACCATTCCGCGCAGCTTTCCCTTCCGAGAGTCTTCAGTGATGAGGGGAAAGAGACTTCTTTCAGCCCGGTGCATCCGTAAAATGCGTTATCCCCGATATCAGTCAGTCCTTCAGGGAGAGTAAGCGTCCCGCTCAACGGACATCCGTAAAACGCTTCGCTGCCGATGGTGACAGCTTTTGAAGGGATGTTGACTTCCGAGAGTCTCGGGCAACCGGAGGCTATGTTGGCAGGCACTGCTGTAAGTCCGTCAGGAAGCCTAAGCTGTCTAAGACTGTAATTGTATGCAAATTGTTCGGAGCCTTTGAATGTAAGGCATGATTCGGGGAGGATGACCTCGCTGAGACCTGAGCCGTAAAATGCCCCGTCGCCAATCTCCTCCAGCCCTTCCGGAAAATTGATTTTTGAAAGTCGTGTGTTGCTGAAAGCAGAGTTGCCGATACTTTTTATGGTCGAAGGAAGCACTACTTCCGACAGCTCCGTGCAGCTTGTAAAGCATGAGTTGCCAATCTCTTCTAAGCCTTCAGGTAATACAAGCGGGGAACCGCATAAATTATAGCATTCTCTAAAGCATCCGTCACCGAGCCTGCGTAATGTTGATGGCAGCGTCAACTCTTTCAGACGCATTGAATAGGCAAATGCATTTGCGCCGATTTCTTCTATTCCTTCACCTAAGATGATATTACGCAGTTTCATTATATTATCTCCTTGCTCATTAGTGTAGCTAACAGTTGAAAAGGGACCCAGGTGGCATTTGAAAAGGGGACCACCCG
>CAJTSK010000017.1 GCA_910578835.1 uncultured Muribaculum sp. | reverse complement strand
AGGAAAGGAAACGAAAGTAGGTCAGAAAACTTTCGTTTTCCGACCTACTCGATTGACATATACTTTGTCCGGTGGGGGACTGCTCAGAGCTTGAACGCTTTGCGGATGGTGTCCACCATGTCGAGTTTTTCCCAGGTGAACAGCTCTACCTCGATGGTCTTTGTGGGTTCATACTTAGACTCGAAAGTCTTTGTCACCACGCGAGGTTCACGACCTACATGGCCGTAAGACGCTGTTTCCTGATATATGGGGGCGCGCAGCTTTAGACGCTTTTCGATAGCATTGGGTCGCATGTCAAAGAGGCTCTTGACGATTTCCGATATTTCTGCATCGCTCATCGCCACATTTGCGGAGTTGCGCGTGTTGACATAAAGGCTTACCGGTTGGGCTACGCCGATAGCATACGCCACCTGTACAAGAGCTTCGCGTGCCACGCCTGCCGCAACAAGGTTTTTGGCGATATGGCGTGCCGCGTATGCAGCCGAGCGGTCAACCTTCGAGGGGTCTTTGCCGGAGAATGCTCCGCCACCGTGTGCGCCACGGCCTCCGTAAGTGTCCACGATGATTTTGCGTCCGGTAAGACCGGTGTCGCCGTGAGGTCCGCCGATTACAAATTTTCCGGTCGGGTTTACGTGGAGTATCAGCTTGTCGTCAAAGAGAGCTTTTACCGATCCGGGCAGCTTGGCTTTTACGCGAGGGAGAAGTATGGTCTCGATATCGTGGCGTATCTTGGCAAGCATCATATCGTCGGCCTTTTCCTGGCTGCCTGCATCTTCGACGGGTATGAACTCGTCGTGCTGGGTAGAGATGACCACTGTGTGTACTCTTACAGGCTCTCCCTGCGGAGAATACTCTACTGTCACCTGGCTCTTTGCATCGGGGCGCAGATAAGTCATTTCTGTGCCTTCGCGGCGTATGTCGGAAAGCTCGCGAAGCAGCATATGGCTGAGGTCGAGCGGGAGCGGCATGTAATTGGCGGTCTCGTCGCAGGCATAGCCAAACATCATGCCCTGGTCGCCTGCTCCTTGCTCTTCTTCCTGAGCACGCTCTACGCCTCTGTTGATGTCGGCGCTCTGTTCATGAAGGGCGGAAAATACTCCACAGGCGTTGCCGTCAAACTTCAGCTCGCTTCGGTTGTAGCCTATATTGTTGATTACCCTGCGGGTCACATCCATAAGGTCAATATAGGCGCTGCTCTTCACCTCTCCTGCCACAACTACCTGACCTGTAGTCACGAGGGTCTCGCATGCTACCTTTGAGTTGGGGTCGTGGGCAAGAAATTCATCCAGGATAGCGTCAGATATCTGGTCGGCTACTTTGTCGGGATGACCTTCCGATACTGATTCGGAAGTAAAAAGATAATTTTCCATATAGCTTGTTTTGTTGGTTTTGTTATACATAAAAAAATCTCCACTTCGGCTGATTGCCGGGGCGGAGCAAAATCTATTCAAAAACCTTATGGATTTCAGTCTCAAATTCATGCGGTTTTAGCATTTTTTTTAGTGGTTGCAAGCAGCCAAATTTCTCCACCCGGGTATCATGCCCGATATTTTGCCGCAAAGTTACGCCAATTACGTCTAATCGACAAACATTAGGTGTTAAATTTTCAATTTATCATTCCGGTGCCGGAAAAGTTAAGCAAGAATGGGAGATTGCCCTGTATGTTACATGAAATTTAGCTACCTTTGATACAAAAATGAAGGAATATCTCAAAAAAGTGAGGCAATGGCTGTCGGCTCTGTCATTTAAGACAGGGGTAGCGGTGGCGGCAATATGTGTGGTGTGTTACATATTGTCGTTTCTTCAGATGTTTCTTCCTGTGAGCGTTGCCGTTAAAGGGGTCCTGTGGGTTATATTTTTCGGTCTTGCCAAAGCATGTCAATACACTGCGCTTATCATATTGGGAAAGGCAGGGATAGAACGCATAAGGCATATGTTGCGGTCACGATAGCTGCACCGTCAATAGGCGTAGTAATACAGTGTGCCCCCATTGTCAAGGTCGTAGAGGGTGAGGGTGGTGCCATACAGCGACCATCGGTAATTCCATTCATCACCCCAGCCGTCGTCGGGATATATCGTGAGATAAAAGTCGTCGGCGCTCCAGCTGAATGACATAGGAGGAGTGCCGCTGTAGAAGTCGGTGTATACCCCGTAG
This sequence comes from uncultured Muribaculum sp., assembly GCA_910578835.1. GTDB lineage: Bacteria > Bacteroidota > Bacteroidia > Bacteroidales > Muribaculaceae > Muribaculum. Next base: position 50,505 of record CAJTSK010000017.1, on the reverse strand, counting down.
CCATTGTTGTAGAAAGTGAATGTCGAGGAGCCGTCATCTCTCATCCATGTACCTAAAAATGGAGCGTTGTCATAGTAATAATCATCTTCCGGGTCACATGACGAGAGGCTCACGGTCATTATCGCGAGGAGCAGGCTGAGTAGCAGGGTCTTCTTCATCGGGGGTGTCATTTATTTATAGTTTCAACATAAATTTTCAACAAATTTAGCGTAACTTTGTTGAAACTCGAAAGAAAACTTTATGAATCGTACATCTCTCATACGCCCATTGTTTACGCGTCGAGCCAAGATTGCCTATCGCAACGCGCTTGACGCCGAGACTGTGCAGCGACGTGAACTCGCCGGCCTGATAGCATGCGCGCGAGGCACTGTCGCTGAGGAAATGTTTGGGTTTAAGGGAGTAAGGACATATGAAGAGTATCGCAATCGCGTGAAACTCCATGAGTATTCCGATATGCGTCCGCTTGTGGAGCGCATGATTGCCGGGGAGCGCGATGTGTTGTGGCGGGGTGTCACGCGAAACTTCGCCCAGTCGTCGGGTACGTCTGACGGAAAGAGCAAGTATGTGCCCGTCACTTCCGACTCATTCAGGCGCAATCATTACGCGGGAGGTTTTGATGTCGTGGCGCGTTACCTCTCGCTTTATCCCGAGAGCCGCATGTTTGACGGGAAAGGATTTATCCTCGGAGGCAGCTTTGCCAATGAACTTACCCTGCCCAAAGGGGTGGTGGTAGGTGACCTGTCGGCTAATCTTATCGAGAATATCAACCCTCTTGCCAATCTTGTCAGAATCCCGTCGAAGCGTATAGCGCTTATGGAGGATTGGTCGTGCAAACTGCCGGCGCTCGTAAAGGCGTCGTTGCACGAAAATGTCACCAATCTGTCGGGTGTGCCTTCATGGTTTCTTGTAGTGCTTAAAGAGGTGTTGAAAGCTACAGGCGCGCAAGAATTACATGAGGTGTGGAGCAATCTGGAGGTGTTTTTTCATGGAGGTATTGCATTTGAACCCTACCGCGAGCAATACAACCGCATAATCGATCCGGAGCGTATGCGCTATCTGGAGACTTACAACGCCTCGGAAGGTTTCTTTGCCGTGCAGTGTGACCGCGATATTCCGGGCATGTTGCTGTTGATGGATATCGGCGTGTTTTACGAGTTTATCCCGATTGACGATGCCGGAAAGGAGACTGACTGCGCTCTCGCTTCGTGGGAAGTAGAGGAGGGAGGTGTGTATTCGCTTGTCATCACTGCGTGCAACGGGCTGTGGCGATACAAGATAGGCGATACAGTCACTGTAACGTCGGTCAACCCGCTGAAAATCATGATTACAGGTCGCACCAAGCATTTCATCAATGCTTTCGGTGAAGAGCTGATGGTGCATAACGCCGATGCCGCTATCGCTGCGACTTGTCACGAGCTGGGTTGCGAGATTGCCAATTACACGGCAGCGCCTGTATATGCCGGCGACCGCACACGCGGACGTCATGAGTGGCTTGTAGAGTTTTCAAAGATGCCCGATTCGGTGGAGCAGTTTGCCGATACGCTTGACCGCAATCTGCGTAAGGTCAATTCTGATTATGACGCCAAGCGCTCACGCGACATATTTCTTGACCGCCTGTCGGTGGTGCAGGCTCCTGCCGGACTTTTTGACAGGTGGCTCGCCTCTACCGGAAAATTGGGCGGACAGCGCAAAGTGCCGAGACTCAGCAACGACCGTCATGTCATAGAGTCGATGCTCGGGCTTATGTGATGACCGCGATTCGGAGGTAAGGAAAAAGTAAACTTTTAATTTTAGATATACTATCATGAAATTTCGCAGAATTTTGGCATCGGTCATCGCCGGTGCATGTGTCCTCGGATTATCCGCCGAGGTAAAGTATGTATTTTATCTGATAGGCGACGGCATGGGCATGGGGCATGTAAATGCCGCGCAGTACTATAACCGCATGGTGCTTGGCGCCGAAGAGCCTATACTTATGATGCAATTTCCGGTAGCTTCACAGGCGTGGACCTATTCCGCCTCGGCTCCTGTGACTGATTCGGCGGCTGCCGGAACCGCTCTCTCTACCGGAAACAAGACCCGCAACAATATGCTCGGACTCGCTCCCGACTCGGTGGAACGCTATGTGTCGATAGCGCGCGACCTCAAGGATGCAGGCTGGGGTGTAGGTGTGCTCACCTCTGTTGCTCCCGACGATGCCACTCCTGCCGCGTTTTATGCTCATCAGCCTGCGCGCTGGATGTATTATGAAATCGACAAGGAGGCAGTGGCTTCGGGATATGATTTCCTTGGCGGGGCGTCGTTGCGTGGCGTTAAAGGCAAGGATGGCAAGCCCAATGAGGTGCCGGCGATGATAGAAGATGCAGGCATAAAGATTGCCTATGGCACAGAGGCGGCTTCCTCACTTGCCGGTAAGGTGGACCGGCTCTGGGTGTTAAGCCCTGAAAATGTATGGGGTAATTCCAATGATATAGGCTACACGATTGACTCGATTCCCGGTGCGATGACGTTGCCGTCGCTTGCCAAGGTTGCTCTCGACCATGTGAGCGCAAAGTCGCCCGAACGCTTTTTCATCATGATTGAGGGCGGAAATATCGACCATGCCGCCCATGCCAACGACCCCGGCGGCGTAATCAAGGAGGTGCTCAATTTCCAGGATGCCATACGCGTGGCTTACGATTTCTATCTCGCTCATCCCGATGAGACTCTGATTGTTGTCACCGCCGACCACGATACCGGCGGAATGGCTATCGGTCACCCCGACCATTACGGACATGTCGACCTTGCCCTTATCGATACGCAGCGTATCAGCAAAGACCATCTTTCCGACTATTGCCGCGACCTTGTCAAGGAGGGTAAGACCATGACATGGGAAGAGATGAGCGACCTTCTCAAGGCTAAGCTTGGTTTTTGGACCAATGTGCCGTTGACCGACGAGCAGACCACCCGTCTCAGGGCTGCATTTGACCGTACATTTGTGGCGCGCGAGTCTAATGACGAAAAGGGTCTTTACAATACATTCAACGAGTTTGTCACCGAGACCTTCCGTATCTATAATTATTGGGTAGGCACTGACTTCATCAGCCATAACCACACGGCAAATCCTGTGCCTGTGTTTGCTGTCGGAAAAGGTGCCGGTAAGTTTACCCATGTGGTCAACAATACTGATATCCCGCGCATAATCCGTTCGCTTACTCTCGGAGAATAAACTTATTATAAATGCTTGTAAAGAAGGGTCATGAATATATTTGTGACTCTTCTTTTTTTGTTGTGAATTGTAATGAAACTTGTATTTTAACGAGAAAATTTCTACCTTTGTAATCCGTTATGAAATACGGTTTTGACAACGAGAAATATCTCAAAATTCAGTCCGAACATATCCAGGAGCGTATAGCTCAGTTCGGCAACAAGCTTTACCTTGAGCTGGGAGGTAAGCTCTTCGACGACCACCACGCAAGTCGTGTTCTCCCCGGCTTTCAGCCCGACAGTAAGTTACGTATGCTTTCCAAGCTCAGCGACCGTGCCGAGATAGTAATCGTCATAAGCGCTGTTGATATTGAGAAAAACAAGGTGCGCACCGACCTCGGTATTACCTACGACATGGATGTGTTGCGTCTGCGCAATGAGTTTCAGAATCGCGGCTTCCTCGTGAGCTCCGTGGTGATAACCCATTACAACGGTCAGAGCAGTGCCGACGCTTTCCGCAAGCGACTCGAACGCATGGGCATCAACGCCTACTACCATTATCTTATCGACGGGTATCCCACCAATGTGGAGCTGATTGCTTCTGACGAGGGATTTGGCAAAAACGATTATGTAGAGACCACGCGTCCGCTCGTGATTGTGACAGCGCCCGGTCCCGGTAGCGGAAAGATGGCAGTGTGTCTGAGCCAGCTGTACAATGAGCATAAGCGCGGTATCGAGGCAGGATACGCCAAGTTTGAGACATTCCCGGTGTGGAGTCTTCCGCTGAAGCATCCTGTCAATATCGCATATGAGGCTGCTACAGCCGACCTTAACGATGTCAACATGATTGACCCGTTTCATCTGGAGGCTTATGGCAAGACAGCTATCAACTATAACCGGGATATAGAGATATTCCCGGTGCTTAACTCAATCTTTGAAGAGATATATGGAGAGAATCCTTACAAGTCGCCCACCGACATGGGTGTGAATATGGTAGGATTCTGCATCAACGATGACGAAGTGTGTCGTGAGGCTTCCAAAAATGAGATTATACGCCGCTACTATACCGCGCTCAACAGGCTTGCCCTCGGCGATGGCAATGACAGCGAGGTCAACAAGATAGCACTGCTGTTTAAGCAGGCTAAGATTGACGCGTCTTACCGTAAACCGATGGTTGCCGCAAAGGAACGTGCCGAGCGTAGCGGTGTGCCCTGTTCGGCAATCGAACTTGCCGATGGTACCATCATCACTGCCGAGACGAGCGAGTTGCTCGGACCGAGTGCCGCGCTCATACTTAATGCCATCAAGCATCTTGCCGGAATAGACCACGGTGTAAGGCTTATCCCGCAGTCAATGATTGAGCCTATACAGCATACCAAGACATGTTATCTGCGCAGCCGTAATCCGCGCCTTCACACCGATGAGGTGCTTGTGGCGCTCTCCGTGTTGAGCAAGGATGACGAGAATTGCCGCCGCGCGCTCGAAATGCTTCCTGAACTTGACGGATGTCAGGTACACTCGACCGTGATGCTCGGTGAGGTTGACCACAAGATATTCAAGAAACTCGGGGTGGGACTTACCTGTGACCCCGTCAGAAAAACTAAATAGGTTATTGATAATTGAAATGAGAGCGAAATGGATTCACAACCATCTCGCTCTCATTCTTTATTTAAATTTTTTTCAGTTTCTTGAGGTTGGGGAGAAATGCCGCGACTATGCCTAGCAAGGGTGTATAGGCACAGAAATTGTATATCGCCTCTATGCCGTAGCGGTCGGCGAAATCTCCGAGTACAGCAGAGGCAATACCGCCCACTCCGAAGGCAAATCCGAAGAAAAGTCCCGAAATCATGCCAAGTTTTGTCGGTAACAGCTCCTGTGCATATAGCAGGATTGCCGGAAATGCCGATGAGAGCATGAATCCGGCGCAGAAACTAAGGATGACCGTGAGCGGCAGATTGACATGGGGCATCAGGAGGCTGAACGGCGCTGTGCCGAGGATGGATATCCATATTACCGGTTTTCTGCCGTAGCGGTCGCCTATCGGGCCACCGACAAGTGTGCCTGCCGCTGTTGACACTACAAATATAAATAGGAATATCTGAGACTGCGATACTGTCACGCCAAACTTGTCAATCAAGTAAAATGTGTAGTAGCTCGAAAGGCTCGCCATGTAGATATATTTGGAGAATATCAGCACTACAATCACGGCGATGGTGAATATGGTCATGCCGCGTGACAAGGGCAACACTGCGTGATGCTCTTTGCGCCTGTCGGCTTGCTTGAGGGAGTTGAGGTAGCCGCGATACCACTTGCATATGGGTCGCATGGCACAGAAACATAGTCCCGCGAAAATCAAAAACCACATGATATAACGGCGGTCGTGGGGTGCTACAATCAGTGCCACAAGCAGCGGACCTATTGAGCCTCCGAAATTGCCGCCTACCTGAAATACCGACTGGGCAAATCCGCGGCGCTCATGTCCGGCAAGCGATGTGATGCGCGATGCCTCGGGATGAAGTGTCGCCGACCCAAGCCCGATCATGAATACTGCTACAAGCACGCCCGCGAGCGAATTGCTGTAGGCGAGCAACACTATGCCTATCGAGGTGCTGATCATGCCGGCGGGCAGGCTCCATACAAATGGTCGCTTGTCAAACACATACCCCACCACCGGCTGAAATATAGAGGCGGCAAGCTGATATACCAGCGTGATAAGACCAATCTGGGTGAAATTTATGCCGAGGTCGGTTTTAAGCATAGGGTAGACGGCTGTGATTACCGACTGCAACAGGTCGTTGAGGCAGTGGGCGGCACTTAATGCAAGCAGCACATGAAGAGTGGGCATCGAGGTGATGCGCTTGATTTTTTCTTTAAACATCTTTAAAAACAATCCTGTATGTTGATTATGCGTTCTACGACATATAGTGCCACTATATCTTTACGTGGCACATCCATGTCATCGTATGCCGAATTGGCGCTACGCAATATTACCTTCGTCGGGTCGTGGTGGCGGCGCACATATTTCACGACTCTGCGGTTCTCCATTATTACAACGTAAATCTGTCCCCAAAGTATATTTTCCGTGTCACTTTGTGGCAGGAACGCCACATATCCACCATTCTCGATTTTCGGTTTCATGGAGTCGCCTTTGGCTCTCACCACTATCCAGTCGGGGTTGAGGTGGGGGAAATTCAGCTTTCCGATGACATTTTCTTCGGTAAATGCGCGTGACATCTCTGTACAGCCGGCCGCTACATCGATATCGTAGACCGGTATGCCTTCGCTGCGGTAGTCGTTGCATATTTCAGCTACCTCCACTCTTGACGCGTGTCCGGGCTTGTCAAAGGGGAGCCCGTTGCCATCGCGCAGCCACTCCTTGGAGACATTGAGATTGACCACTATGCGGTTGAGCAGCGAGTCACTTACAGGGAGCTTTCCGCTGAGATATTTTGATACATTTGAAGGGTCAATGCCGATGAGTTTTGAAAATGCCACCTGCGATAGATGGCGCAATTCCATAAGATGGCGTATTCGGCTTACGATTAGCAGATTGGTGTCGGTCGGTGTTTCCATATAATGATTATTTGTCTTGCAAATGTACAAATTATATTGCAAAACACCAATTTTAGATTGTTAAATATCAATTGCCTTGATTTACCGGGGTGATACGCGAGAGCAAGGGATACCAAAGATAGCCGTTGACAGTAGTGCCGGGATACATCTTTTTAAGATTTTCAACATATCCGCGCACCTGATAGATATATTTCTTCGGCTCCTCTTCTCCAAATTTGTAATCAATCACGTCAATCGTGCCGTCACCGCGCCACACAACCCTGTCGGGACGGTAACGCTGTGACTCGCCCTTGCTGTTGTTGACGATAAACGCGCGCTCATTAAGCAGACGCGTGAAACCGTCAAACCACGGCTTTACCTCCTCCTCGTCGAGCGCACGGCTTATTATCTCGATATACTCGTCAATCTCGTCGTCGGCAATATATCCCTTCATCGCATGGCGCTTCACCGCGCGCCCGATGTCGCGTGGTGTACGTATCAGGCTCATGATGTTGTGTAGTATGATGCCTTTCTGACGCGGAAGTGACATTTCATCGAGGTCTTCTATGCGGCTGAGGTCCCATATGCTGTCGTTGTCAAGCGACATATATGCCGGCATTTTCGTTGCCCCGCTGTCGGGTTGTTTTTTGTCATCGGCCGGTGATGTGGGCTGACCGAATGTGAATACACCCGTGTCATCGGTGTGGGAGGCGAGTGCCACATGATATTGGCGGTTTTCTCCAAATTTGTCAATCCACTGCTCCGAGGTGTCGTCAAGCGAGATGCTCATCATGCCGTGAACCGATGAGTCCGACGGATTTGATACTCTTTTGTATCCGATTATCAGCTCGTTGACCGCACGGGTGAAAGCAACGTAGGTCTTGTTGAGGATATCTATGGTTGATTTTTTAGCGAAGCAGGCATATTGCTCGGCAAATTCCCCTTTTTCGAGCGATGAGGTAGTGGCGAGCGGTATGAACGGGGGCAAGGCTTCGCTGCTGAACCGCGACAGTATGCCGAGCGGCTTCCCGGTGTCGTCGGAGGTCTTGAACCATTCGATGTTTTTTGCCGAGTTGAAACTCCAGTCGACTATCGGCACATGCACGCAAGGAAATTCCAGACCTTTTGACTTGTGTATTGTCATTACGCGGATGGCGTTTACTTCCGACGGTATGGCAAGCGCACATTTATCTTTTCCGAAGCTGTTCCACCATTTCATAAACGCATGCAGGTCACCCTCGCTCCCCTCACAGAAGTCGGCGATTACATCCTGGAATCCGCAGATATACACATTTTCCGACTCGCGCATATCTTCGGTAAGATAGCGGTTGATTATACGCTCCACGATTGACGGCAGGTTGATACATCTCATGTCGGCAGCTTCGTTGGCCGTTGCATCCCCTTCCGCCCCGTCGCCGCTGAATGTAAGTTGGATTGCCTTCAGCTTGTCGATGCCTTTTGACAGATGATAGTAATATCGGCTTTGTATTGTGGCTACGGGGAGGCGCTGAGGTGTATCGTCGGCGGCATCGTCAGGGGTATCAAACATGGATTGCTGCGCATCAAGATAAGATAGTACGCTGGTGATGATTCTCACTGCTGCCGATGAGGAGAGGGTAAGCGCGTCATCCGACATTATCTGGAGGTCTTTCAACTCTGCGATAAGCGGTTTCTGGCGCAGTAGGTAGTCGATTACGGTGCGTCCGTTGGTGTTGGTCGATACAAGTATGGCGATGTCACCCATCTTGTATCCGGAGTTAAGCTGCCTTACAATCTCTTCGGTCATCATGTCGAGCGACATCTCTATATCGTCGTAGGGCACAGCCTTTACATATCCGCGGAGATTGTTGTGGGCTATGCGCTGCACTACATTTGAGTAGATGTCGGTGAGCCCTTTTGCCTCCGACATGTAGCTGAACAGGGTGTTGTTGAATCGCACCACTTCCGAGGAGCTTCGCCAGTTGGTGTTCTCCTTGGGGTTGTTGCCCCTTATCTCCGACTGCCGGTGAAACTCTTCGGGCACGGTTTTTACGATAAGGTCGGGGTCGGAGTTGCGGAAGCGGTAGATTGACTGTTTTTCGTCGCCGATTATAAGGTTGTCATTGTCGGTTGATAGACTTTCCCTTATGAGCGACCGCAGGTTGCTCCACTGCAGGCGTGAAGTGTCTTGAAACTCGTCAATCAGGAAGTGGCGGAGCCTTACCCCGAGACGGTCGTAGATAAACGGTGCCTCAGCCTCGCTGATTATGCGGCGGAGTATGTCGTTGGTGTCGCTGAGCAGTATGGCGTTATTCTCATTTTTGAATTTCGCCGCCTGACGTTGAATCTCACCGATAACCCCCAGGGAGTAGACATTGGTGCGCAATGTCTTTAACAGAATTATCGAGTCGTAGACCCTTACCGCCTCTGCCGCCGTTTCAGCGGCGATATTCAGCAGATTGGTGTCGGGACAGCTTTTTTTCTTATAAAGCACGGTCGCGTCGTCAAGTGATGAGCGTATTCTCTTGCCGGGACCGCTTCCCCAGCTCTGTGCCGCCCATGCCCTGAAATTGTTGCTGCAGTCTTTCATCATTCCGTCGATTGCGCCGGCGGAGTCGAGGGTGTGGTATGAGGCGGCTGCAAGGTCAAAAAAGTCGGCTTCGAGCTGTCGGGTTACTGCGCTGATTTCCTTGGCGAAATCGAGGGTGCGCGATATGTCTTCAAGATATGCGTCAATCGCCTCGGCATTGATTTTGTAGGTCTCGGTGAGAGCCTTGGAGGTGAAGGTCACGAGGGTGTCGACAAGATTAGACTTGCGGTTGAATATGTTGAAACTCTTTCCCTCGCTTATGTTGTGGTTGATATATTGCTTTATCCAGCTTACCAGCGCTATAATCTCGCGCCGCGTTGCAAACTCGTGGTCGGTGGCGCGGTTGACCGATGAGAGCATCTCGTTTACGCCTACGGTGATTACATAGTCGTCGCGCAGCTCCACTTCGTAATTGCCGGTTATCTCCGCTTCTCTGGAGAAGGTGCGCAATACGGTTTGAAAAAATGAGTCGATGGTGCTGATATTGAAATTGCTGAAGTCACAGAGCAGTTCGTGAAGAGCCTCGACCGCCTGAGCCCGCAGGTGGTAGGTGTCGGTGTGCAACTCGTTACATAAATCAGCCTCATAGGGACTCGGCTTGTTTCCTATGCCGGCGAGACAGGCGAGCTGGTCGACGATACGCCGCTTCATCTCATCGGTAGCCTTGTTGGTAAAGGTTATGGCGAGAGTGGCGCGGTGACGGTTTCTCTCTGTTGAAAGACGATATACACCCTTCTCGTCTTTTTCGCCGAGAAGCATCTTTATGTAGGTGTAGGTCAGGGTATATGTCTTTCCCGAGCCTGCCGACGCCTTGTGTATGGTGAGCATAGGAAGATGATTGTCAGATTATACGTGCCTTGTAGCCAAGCTCTTTCAGCAGGGCAAGCACATCGTTACGTCGGTCGCCCTGTATAAGTATCTCCCCGCCGCGAGCCGAGCCTCCTGTGGCAAGCCTTTTTTTGATGGTGGCTGCGAGGTCAAGCAGAGCTTCGTCGGAGTCTTGCCATCCCGATATGATGGTTGCCTGCTTTCCACCACGCCCTTTTTTTTCAAGTATTATGTCAAGGCGGAATGCCGGTGAGCTGACTTTTGTGTCATCGTTGGTTTCCGTGATTTCGCCTTCCGGTAGGTCGGGGTTGGCGTCAAGGAAGGCGCGTAACGCTGCCTGCATGTCGTTGGACTTCATGTATGCTTGAAAATGATATTTTTAGGGGATATGATAATCAGTTTAGCCCGCTTATGCTGTCTACTTCGTCGATATACTCCTCAAAAGAGTTGGCATGGCTGCCGGTAGTAGACTTGACTATTGACGACAGCAGGAGCAGATGGGGCAGGTCCTCGACTTCTACATGGTCGTAGAAGTCACGGGCTTGCGCGGAGTCGGTGGCGTAAGCGTCGAGGTAACACTGGCGTGCCAGCCCTATGTTGTCTTCACGGTCGTGGTTTTCGCTCAATTTCATATAGAGGAGTGAGAGATTGCAGAGCGTCACGGCATCTTTTGTCTCGTCGTGTGACTGGGACTCTTGGATGTCGTCACAGATATCCTTTGCCGCCTGATACTTATTTTGCTCGATGGCAAATGCTGCATGTTCGAGATTTTCCTTGGTGCTTCCGTTGTCACATGATGTGGTACACAACATTGACAGGATTAATACCAATGTAAGCAAGTGATATTTCATAGTCGTTTCCGGTTAGTTGTCTGATTGCTTGTGATGTCGTATATAGAGGTAGTCTATATTGTCTTTGCTTAAAGTGATTGAGTGTGGGTCGTGGGCGACAATCCTGCGCGTGAGGCGCGGGGCGATGTCGCCTACAATCGATGTGTCGCCTTGTAGCTTGATGGAGTTGAGGTCATTGACGATGACGAGTGAGTCGCCGACAATGCTCCATGTGCCGTTGACTTCCATTACGAGCACATCGGGGGCGATATTGCGCACGACCGAAGTCCTGTCGGCATTCAGTTCCAATACCGGAAGCCGGTCGGAGAGCTGCTGGTTATAGTAATTGCCTGCAATCTCCTTTTCCTGACGCGATAAACCGCTGCAGGAACACAAAAGGAGCATTGTTGCGCCTATCGCATGAATCTTTTTCATAAAGGCTGACTGAAATTTTTTTGCAGATACAAATGTAGCAAAAAAACCTTAATCACCCAAAATCTCTTTGTAAACCTGCTCGGTCCTGCGGGCGATATTGTCCCAGTCGTAGGGGGTGAGGTCGTAGGTGCGGCTGCCTGTGTGGGCTGCCAGTTTTCTACCGATTGCCGATGCGAGCGCGTCAACATTGCCGGCGTGGAAGAAGTCACCGGGCTCAAGATTGTCAAGACGGTTGGCAGGGATGTCACTTACCACTACGTCAAGATTATAGCTCATCGCCTCAAGCAGAGATATGGGCAATCCTTCATGATAGGATGGTAGCACAAAGAGGGCAGCATTGGTCATGACTTCATTGAGTGGTTCTCCCTTTATGAATCCGGTAAGTATCACTCCGTTATCGGCGGCAAGCTGCTTCAGCTCGCGCGAATAGTTGTCTTCATGGTCGGCGTCGCCGGCTATCACCAGTTGATATCCGCAGTCGCCGAGACGCGAATAAGCCTTGATGAGGTCATGAAATCCTTTTTCTTTGACAAAGCGTCCGATGGTAAGTATATATTTGCCGGGTATTATGCCGAGGCTGTCAAGATATGCGGTCGATGTAGATTTCTCCGGCGGGTTCACTCCGTTAAATATCAGTCGGCTGCCGGTGTATCCGTAGTTGCGTTTAAGTATGTCGGCAATCACCTTTGAAATCACGATTACCTTGTTGCTCCATCGGGTGCCGAAGCGTTCGCCGGTCTTGATTACGGTTTTTGCGAGTTTGCCCCATTTCTGGCGGTCGTAGTCGGGACCGTGGTTGGTCATTACCACTTTCATTCCAAGGAGTCGGGCGAGCGGCACAAGCAACGACGGACCTACGGCATGGATATGGAGCAGGTCGGGGTTGAGCGTGCGCGCCTTGAACACGGCAAGTGTGGTGTGGATAATCGCCTCGATGCTTTTGCGCCTCGGGGCGTAGACATCGAGTAGCTTCACGCCACGATATTCGCTTATGCGGTTATTGTCGGTGACGTAGGAGCTGCGGCGTATTACGGTGACATCATGTCCCATCGCCGCGAGGCGCGGATAGAGTTCCTCGCAATGGGTCTCTACGCCGCCGAGTATGGCGGGGATGCCGCGTGTACCCGTTACCACTATCTTCATGTTGCTATGGATTTATGGAGTTATCTTTTTCCGAGGTCGCCCTGACATGGATTTTGCCCTACGTCATACCATCGCTTGTCAAGGCATGGTTCTTGACCGCGCATTACACGGAGCTTGTTTTTCAGCGTCCACATTGCCGGATGCTTGATATATTTCTTCATTACCGGCGATGCGGTGCCTACCATCCAGCAGTTTTTAGGGCATGTGCTCACGAGCGTCCTGACTTTTTTAGCCTGTTCGCTGTGCCATATCTCGTCAAATGACGCATTATGGATATTGCCCATCGACTCTTTCCAGTATTTTTTTTCAAGCCCGTTGCAGGGATATACCTCTCCCCACGGGTCGATAAAGAAGTTGGCTGTGCCTGCTTCACACGGCAACATGCGGCGACCGCCCTCAATGTAGTTTATGAGTCCCATGTTGAAGAAGGCGCGAAACCATGATTTGGGATGGCTTTCCTTGAGCTGCATCCCTATAAGCTTCTTGAAATTTTCGGTTACTTCCTCCTTGTTGAATATTACATTGTCATCTTTATGGAAATAGTAGGAGTTGTGGAATGCCGCAGTGGCAAACTCCAGCCCCAGCTCGCAAGAAAGCTTGTATAGCGCGAGCATGTCATCGGAGTTATGATTGGACACGGTGCATCCGAAGCCTATGTCTTTGAGCCCCATCTCCTTGAGAGTGAGAAGTGTGCGTAACCCTTTGTCAAATCCGCCCTCTCTGCCGCGTAACTCGTCGTTTTTGGCGCTGAGTCCTTCGATTGATATGCGTATGCCTATTGATGGAAACCGCTTGGCAAGGGCTATGACGCGGTCTTCATACCAGCCTGAGGTGGATATGACGATGCGGGAGGTGTGTTTGTAACACTCTTCCACAATTTCCGGTAAGTCTTCCCTGATAAAGGGTTCTCCTCCGGTGAGGTTTATGAATTTTAGTCGCGGAAGTGTCTTCAGATCGGCGGCGGTAATCTCTTCCTTCTTGTCGGTGGGATTTTGCCAGATATTGCACATCTTGCACTTCATCGGACAGCGATAAGTCAATATAATAGAGGCATCTGTGGGTAATTGTACATCCATACGCTTCCGTAGTTTTTTCGTTGGTTATAATCTATAACGCGGATTTTGTGCGGTATATTTTGTCGAGCGTTATATAATGTTGGTCGGGAGAGAAGCGGGAGAGGGCTATATGTGATATCTGATTGTAGTCGTAGTGCTTGTTACGGGCTTCCTCGATGGCTGCGACGAGCGATGCAGTGTCGCCCGACTTGAATGTGACACCGTTGTCGGGGGTTATAAGCTCAGGGATGCCGCCTATGTGTGCGCCTGCCACCGGGGTGCCGAGGCAATGAGACTCTATGACACTGAACGGATTGTTTTCATACCATTCCGAGGGGATGACCGAGAAACGCGCCCGCGACAGGAGATTGTTGACGCCGTTGCTGTCGAGGTGTCCGAGAAATTCTATGTGGGAAAAACCTCCATAACGTTTTTTCAACTCATCGGCAAGCGGGCCGTCGCCGGCTATTTTCAGCCGGTAGGGGAGTGTGGCGGCTGCTTTTAGGAGGGTTTCCACTCCCTTTTCTTCGGAGAGCCGCCCTACGTAGCAGTAATAGTCGTCGCGGTCGTTGTTGACATCGGCGGCTTTGCAGCGCTCCCACATTTCCGGGGCAATGAAATTGTTGAGCGTCACGATTTTTTCAGCTGGAAATCCTCCCTGTCTCATCTTTGCCGCCATGAACTCCGAGGGGCAGATGAAGCTGTCGACCATGCGTGAAAGAGTGGCGCTGTCCCACTTCATGGCTTCGAGCCATGCAATCACGCTTGCCCCGAGTGAGCCTTTCATACAGCGGCGCCTGACTACCTGGCTCTTGTCGGTGAAACACGCTTCGCATATCTCTCCCCGGCATCGGCAGGAGTAGGAGGGGCAGAGAAGCTTGTAATCGTGGAGGGTCCACACCACCTTTATGCCCCGCCGGGCGGCAATCTTTGCCAGCTGCGGTGACAGGTAGGAGTGGATATTGTTGAGGTGAACGACATCGGGCTTGAACTTGTCTATCACAGATGAAAAGGAGCTGTTTATGTCGCCAATGCCGAGAGTGCGTCCCACGGCTTTGAGCTTTTGCGCCGCACCTCCCTGAAAGGTTATCTCCGGGGCAAAATATGCCGACCATTCCGAAGATATATTTTCCGGGTAGTCCATAGCAAAAACAGCTACTTCATGACCGCGACTGCGTAGCATCTCCTCAAGGTTGAGAAGATACACGCAGTCGCCTCCACGCCTGTAATAAAATTTATTTACAAGTAAAATACGTTGTTTCATGGTACAAATATAAGCAAAAAACTTGCTTATGCCAATTGTGCTTATACAAGCATGCCTGATGCTACTGACGATGCTACATCATCGCCAAGTGTCTGGGCTACGATGGCAAAGGCAAACACGAGTGCCGACGAGGGTCCGTTGCCGGTAATGAGGTTTCCGCTGATTACCACGCGGTTGTCGACATATTTGCCCCCTGCTTTGATGAGGTCGTCCTTAAATGTCGGGTAACAGGTGGCTTCATTGCCGCGCAGCACCCCGATAGGACCGAGCACTACTGCCGGAGCAGCGCATATGGCGGCTATATTGCCTCCCTTAATCCACTGCTTGTTGATTATATCGGTGACTTTTACGTTGGCAGCAAGGTTGGTCGAACCCGGCATTCCGCCCGGTATGATAATCCACTGTGCGTCGGTTGCGTCAATTTCATCGATATTTTTGTCGGCTATAACCTCGATGCCGTTGGCTCCTTTTACGGTCTTCTCTTTTCCGCAGGCGGCAACGGTATATACTTTCATTCCGGCACGCCGCATGACATCTACGGTGGTCAGTGCCTCTATTTCCTCAAACCCGTCGGCGAGAAATAGATAAGATGTGTCTAAGATGTTGTTCATAATATATAAGTGTTTTTGGTTATGATATTTTCAAAATTAGCTATTTCTGATGAATAAACATAATAGTGCCGTGAAAAAAGTTATAAAAAAACTTATAGAAAATTTTGCAGATTCAAAAAGATATCATACTTTTGCAGCGTGATAGTGATGTACACGACTACACTACCGCATTACGAACCGATTGTTAACATAAAATATTGGAATATGAAAAAGTTGATTTTCTCTATTATCGCAGTTGCCACAGTGTTTGGCTCACAGGCTCAATTATTATGGAAGGTCTCTGGTGGCGACTCCAAAGGCGATTCTTACCTCTTCGGTACCCATCATATCGCTCCGGCGTCGGTACTTGATACAACTCCAGGCTTTAATGATGCGCTCAATAGCGTGTCGACTGTCTACGGCGAGCTTGAAATGGCGGAAATGACGTCGCCCGATATGCAGCAGATAGTGATGAAGCATTCAGTGGCTCCCGCCGACAGCACTCTTTCAAAGCTGCTTACCGCCGAGCGTGTTGACTCGGTCAACAGCATTCTTGCAAAATATACCGGCGGCATGTTGACCGTGGCGGCTGTGGACATGATGAAGCCCACTGTGCTCGACACCCAGCTCGGAATGTTTCAGAACATGGTCGCTTTTCCCGAGTTTAACGGGCAGCAGCAACTCGACATGGTGATACAAAGCAAGGCGCTTGAGACCGGAAAGACAGTGAAAGGTCTTGAAACCATGGACCAGCAGCTTTCGATGCTTATGGGCGGTCCGTTGAGCGAGCAGGCAGAGAGCCTTATGAAGAGTGTGCGCAACGACGAGAAGTCGATTGAATATGCAAAGTTGCTTGCTGCCGCTTATCTTGCCGGTGACCTCGCCAAGATGCAGGAAATGTTTAACGACCCTGATGTTGGCATGTCGGAAGCGTCAGCCAAGCGACTCCTTTACGACCGCAACGACAATTGGGTCAAGCAGCTCCGTGAAGTGCTTGCCGTTGATAATGTGATGGTTGCCGTAGGCGCGGCGCATCTTATCGGAGAGCGCGGACTTATTGAGCAGCTCCGCAAGGCGGGATATGACGTGACCCCGGTGAAATAAGAGATGCCATATCAATGAAATAAAAACTCTATACTTTCGCTAATGATAATTCTAAATGATTTAACCTATGTTTACCGCAAGGGAGCGGAGGCGTTGTGCAACGCTTCTGCTTCCATAGGCGGTGGCGTCTATCTCCTTCTTGGAGAGAATGGCGCCGGAAAGACAACGCTGCTCCATATCATCGCGGGCTTGCTCTACCCCTCCAAGGGAGAATGCAGTCTCGACGGATACAATATATCGGAAAGGCGTCCCGAGATAATGAGAAGTATATTTTTCCTCGGTGACAACATGAAATTTCCATTTGTGTCAATCGAGGAGATGGTGAAGTGCCATGCACCGCTGTTTCCTACCTTTGACGCAGAGATGCTGCGCAGCAACCTGGCGCGTTTCGGCATGACAGGCAAGGAGCGTCTGCGCAAGCTCTCGCTCGGCAACCGTCATAAGGCGCAGCTTGCCTATGCCTTGTCGCTACGTACCGCGGTGCTGCTCTTTGACGAGCCGGCAAACGGTCTTGACATCCCTTCACGACAGCAGCTGCAGAAGATGATAGCCGAGTGTGTCACAGAGGAGCAGACGGTAATCGTGTCGACCCATATCGTGTCAGACCTCCGTAACCTTTATGACGGTGTGCTGGTGTTGTCGCGCGGCAAATTGTTGCTTGCCGACACTGTCGACAGCCTTTTAGGCAGAGTGTCGTTTACCGTGACTTCCGTTCCTCCGGTGGCACCACTCTACATGGAGCGCCGCTTCAACTCGTTTCATGCTATATGCAATGTCGCCGATGCTGAAGAAAGTTGCGATGTTGACTATGAGCTGCTGTTTAACGCGCTTCATCATAATGTAAAACTCTAAACCGATTTTATACCGATGCTACTCATCAATTATTATATGCCGCGGCTTAAAAAGCAGTTGATATTTTATCCTGTCATAGCCGTGATTTTATACCTGTTTGTCTTTTTTACATTAAGGTGGGACGGAGGTGTTTTGACAGGTGTTCTTACCGGCAATATCCTGATCATGATGCTGATATACGGAGCCTTGATTTTTGCTTCGCGCAACGGCATGGAAATTGACACCGCCCTTCCGGTCGACTGGCGCTATAAGGCGGCTTTTGCCGTGGTCTACACCTTTGTGGTTGTGCCGCTGTTGGTTGCGATTCCGATGCAATTGTGCTATCTGTGTACCTGGCAGTGGGCAGAGTTGTCTCCGCTTATACGTGAGGTGCTACCTGTATTTAAAACATTGTCGACCGGCAGGTATATGTGGATGACCGTGGCTACGACAGCCTTTTCAATGTCGGTGTGTCTATATTGCGTGATGGCAATAAAACACAACCGCGTGATTCTGGCGATTGTGTGGACGATTGTCGCCAATATCTCCGAGTCGGTGCTTGGAGGTGTCGTAGGTGCGGTAAGCAGCTTCAAGCAAGGATTTGAGGACGGGATGAACGGAGTGGAACATACGTCAAGCGAAATAACCGAATCAATATTGTCACAGGTAGGTTCATGGACACCCGCATTGACGGTATTCTTCGCAATTTGTACTATCTTTGCAATTGTAATGACTTGCCGCGTGATTAAAAACCGACAGATATAACCCTTACAGATGGATTTTAACGAAAATAAACCTATATATAAACAGATTGTCGACTTATGCTACGCACGGATACTGTCCGATGTGTGGCATGTCGACGGTCGCGTGCCATCGATAAAGGAGCTGTCGCTGGAGCTTACTGTCAATAACCGCACAGTGTTGAAGGCATTTGAAGAGCTTCAGGACCAAGGCATCATCTACTCCAAGCGCGGACTCGGCTACTATGTAGCACCCGAAGCCCGCGGGCTTATTCTTGAAGCGCGACGCGCCGAGTTTTTCCGCGACACGCTGCCCGACCTGCGCCAACGCATGCAGCTCCTCAATCTCACCCTCTCCGACATCGCCCCCTATCTTGACTGACTCCCCCCGAAGTGGAAATATGGATAGGGTTGTCAGATTTTAGGCTGGATGTATCGTTCTGTGCACTCGATAAAAATCTCTTTTGCCGATTTAGAGCTAAACATATATTTTGAAGCAAGGAAATTAGCTTTAGCAAAGAGCCTGTCGTCTTTCCCATTACGCAAGCTTGTGATAAGATATTTTGTAGCTTTTAAAAAGCAACCTATACTTATGGCTAATGAAACAAAATATCTTTTCGACTTATTGTTGTTAGATAGAAAGTAAGCGGCTCCTTTGTGCTCAACAGGGGTTGTCGCAAGTTGCATGTTTGAGCGTTTGCCTGATGTTGTTATTCCTCCTTTATGTATTATTTGGGCATTGGTGTTGACAAAACATTCATAACCGGTGTTGTTTAACTTGGTGGATAGCGCGATGTCTTCCGGACAAAAAAAGTAATGTTCATCAAAGAACCCTGCTTCTTTAAAGAGGTCAGTTCTGATTAAAAAGGCTGCACCACTTATATTGTAAGTCTTAAATAGTCCATTTCCATTAGTGTGAATACTTTTCCGGGAAGACTCTTTCCTGTAACCTATCAGACCTAACATATAGTCTTTAAATCCAATCTTAGCTCTACCACACCACTGGACGCTTCCATCTGTATTAAGAATTAGAGGGCTTACAATCGCGACGTTGTCAGAAAGTTTAGAAAAACTGTCAAATAAAGTACTAATACAATTTGGCTTGATTATAGTATCGTCGTTTATGACAAAACAATATCGTCCTTTAGCCTGACGTAGTGCAAGATTATTATTCTCAGAAAAACCACGTGTCTCAATACTCTCGATAATTGTGACATTAGGATATGTCAGGCGTAATCTTTGTAGATTCTCAGTTGAGAATCTATAAGCCACAACAATGATTTCACACGATACATTATCTGTATCGTGTAGACTGTCAAGACATTCAGAGATGTTGTCCCAACGATTCATGCATACAATTACGATGCTTATATCAGGAGATTGTTTTTTCATTATAGATCAATCAATGATTGCTCGTTTAATGGCTTCTAAAAATCGGGTGCCGTATTTTAAGTCGGGTTCCAAATGGCATCCTTCTGCCCATTCGTTCCAAGCATTTATGAAAATGAAATTTTCGTTTTCAGAGAATGGTTCAAAGGTGGTTGAAATATGATTTAGCCATTTCTCAAATAACTCCGGGGAGCTATCTTTGAAAGCTGTAAAACTTCTGCCTTTTCTTCTGGGTGAATTATCCCAAGAGGGGAAGGCACAAAGATAGCGTTTGTAGGATAAATCCTTATAATTTCGAGAAAGTTGTTTTTTTACAAGCTTCGGATAGGAGTATAAGTAATTGAAATATTCCTTATTACATAATTTTCTGGATATCCTTGATATATAGTTGCCGACATGCATATGGTCGCTATTTATAAAGGGCTGAAATTCAATTGCAGCATCAATCTTGTCAGTCATGTACTTTTCTCCGAAATGTAACGAGTCCTCAAATCGACAAATGTATAATCTAAAACCTTCTTTAGAAGCTAAATCCTGCCATAAGTCTATAGTCTTGTCAATGTCAGGAAAGAGATGGGTTCTGTAGATACATAATACAGGTGCACCATTGACTTTTATATATCTTTCATCGGTCAGATATGGTAACAGATAATAAAAATGGCGTTTGTCATCATCGAGGTTGTAGTCATGTTTGATTAGCACTTTGTTAAAGCCACCTTCCCAGTTACGATGCCAGTTTTCGTTAGCCCAGCATAACATAAAAGGGAAATTCTCATCTTTATTTTGACGCATTAGTTCAACGGGCTTTTCCATTATTAGTTTTCCATTAAACCAATAGTGGTAATAACAGAATCCGTAAATGCCATATTTTCTTGCCAATTTAATCTGTTCAAGACGGCATTCTTTTAACCGAAGGTCATAAAATCCTAAATCAGCAGGTAGGTGAGGCTGATAATGTCTAAGAAATCGAGGTTTTGCACTTGTCACGGAACGCCATTCGGTAAAACCTTTACCCCACCATTCATCATTTTCTTTAAAGGGATAATATTGAGGCAGGTGTATAGCGATTACTCTATTCTTCATCTTGTGTTTCTTTATTTAGGAAAACATAAAGGGCTATTGCGAGAATAATGGCAATATTTCCAACTTGAGAATATAGCGTGAAATAAAATACGCCTGGAAGATACATGTTACCCAAAAAGGCAAACAATACCCACGTTCCACATTTCATTTCGGTTTCTCCGCTATCAGTCTTTATCGTGGTGAGATTTAGACTGCGATTCATTAAGGAGCAATATATTATTCCCATAAGTGCTGTAATATAGGCTCCGAAGTCCCTGAAAAAATTACCTATATAAGTGTAAAATATATATCCGGGAGTCCCGGTCTTTCTTTCAACGAAAGCTCGAAGACTCATAAGGTCGGAAGTATAATCCAAGCCTAATAATCGTCGGAAAAAACCAAACGAAGATGTTCCATAGGTGTAACCGATTATAGACGGGAAAAGGACTCCGGTAAAGTTTACGATTGATTCACCGGTGTATTTCCATAAGAAAAACGATGCATCGACAGACTGATTTTCAAAGCGCAAGAAATTGGCAAAAACAACATATCCCAAAACTATTAGTCCCAAGAAAATAATGAAACTCATAAATCCGCGATATACAGTCTTGCTAATTAATCCTTTGCACAGAATAAATGAGTATCCGAGCATTAGCATCATGTTGACAATCTCGGAGCGCCCTGCAACAACAAGTGAGTTGTATATAGGAGACGCGATTGCTATAATAAAGAATATGGTGCTTTGAAATGGTTTATACCTAAATACGAATAGTGCGAGAAGAGAAATCGGTATGGAAAAGTAATTGAATGCGTTAAGGTAGCCTGTCATGAATCCTTCAAAAAATCCGGCTCGCTCCTCTGATTCGTAATATGAATCATTTCTTACATCAACGAAGTCCTCAACAAAATTATGTAATGTAAAACCATTTGATGCGATATTGAAAATAAGAGAAATCGCGGTTATTATAAAAACACTATAATATACAACCCTGAAGCGTTTTTCATTAAATGATATTTTTGAGAGTTTATTGGGAAACTTAAAGAGCGGTATCGCAAAAATCAATAAAACGAAGAAAAGATACAGTGTTCCTTCAAGTTGGATATGTGTTGAGAATGACAGAACTCCATATAGAGGATTCTGATAATATATTACGGCACATATTGCCGCAAATGTGTAAAACAATGTGACATAGGAAGCTATGCTCACAATGCCTTTGTGTACTATCGCATAACCAAGTTGACAGAACATCAATAGGCAAAATGTTGATAAAAAAATTGATTCAATCATGATTATGCCAAGAAGAATTTTTTGAGTTCAGTTATTTTGTTTAAGGCAATAGAGGTTGCTACCTCTCTTGCCTGCGAAATTGAATCTTGCTGGAGATTTAATCTATCAAGGCAAGATTCAATGAGATTGTTTGTTGATTCTGCGTCAGCGAAGTCCTTGGACGATATATTTATCATTCTTGACTTCAAGTTGAGAATTGACAGCAGTCCTTCTATCTTGTGCTCATAAGACAACGCAACAAATGGAACAGCTTGGTTTATAGCAAAAACAATCGAATGATAACGTGCTCCTATTATAAACTGAGCTTTACTTATGATAGACTGTTGAATATCAGAACTGTAAGTTTCGTCAATGACTCTGATGCGCGGACTATTGATGATATTTTCAATCTCTTTAAAAAAATTATAATCTTTGCGGAGATATGTTGCCTCATTGTAAGTTTGTGGAATCATCACAAACCCAATTTCAGGATATTTCTCCATAAGACGTTTAATGAGTCTTGAATAGAATTGTCTTATGATTGATAAATCACACTGTTTGAAGGCATAGTGCCATATAAGGTTGTTTGGTACTATGACAGCGTATTTTTCAGGAAGAGATAATTCTTTGATGCTTGAATTGGAATGGTCGATTGGGTCTAAGAATGCGCAGTCCGTAGTTTGTGAGAAAGATAATTCTAACGCATCCATTTCTTCAGCTGATTTAGAGTCTCTAACCGAGAGATAAGCAAATTTTTTTAATAATTCAATGCTCTTGCATTTAAAATTTATATCGTTTTGGGTATTCTCGGAGAATGGGCCTATTGACCGTCCATAATAAATTACCGGTTTTCCAGTTTTTGTGGCAATGTCAAGAAATGCGAGATGTTCATAATTTTGAAAGCCACCCATATTTACTCCACCTGGCGAGCACATTATTACATCGCATTTTTTCAGATAAGAGATAAATTTTCTTATGGAGGGGTGGAGCTTCCAGAAAAGACTGCATTTAAGCCCTTTCAACAGAGCCCAGTGGGTTCCCTTGTGTTGAGGTATTTGGATATAATGATTCATAGGATTATCGACAATGAACTCTTTTATGTCAGAATTCGATCCTCCTAAAAAAATAATAAGTATATTCAACTTAGGAAACAATAAATTTAGACGACGAATAATCCCACGATGAGCTGATTCATCGCCTCTGTTTTTCAGCGGCTGTTCTATATAGGCAAGATATCTATTCATTATGAAATTTGTTAGTTGATTTGATTGATAATCTTGTTGAAACTGCAAATTTTACATTCTCTGTTAAATTTCCGGTTGCGATGACAATTATTGGAATTTCATTTTGAGGAATGCCAAAATG
The DNA here is from genome assembly GCA_910578835.1 of uncultured Muribaculum sp. Lineage (GTDB taxonomy): Bacteria > Bacteroidota > Bacteroidia > Bacteroidales > Muribaculaceae > Muribaculum. The sequence goes on along the minus strand of CAJTSK010000017.1, from coordinate 27,295 downwards.
AATTAGTTGGCATAGTTTATGAGCCGGATAACCACAGGATAGCGGCAGTGTCCCTAATCCGAAGTAGTGCAGGGCATTAATCAGATTCATGGCATATAGACCGCCGTCAATATATGCTTGAAATGGTTCATGGGCGAAGAATCCCCTTAAATCAGTAGAGACAAGTATCGCACATGATATATGATCTTCTGCCCCTTTGGCTCCTCCTTGCCACTTTATAAGAGATTTGGCTTCTTTATCAAAGAATACATGAGTTCTCCAACTTTGCCGATTGCAAGCAGATGGCGTTTGCTGTGCCAATTCAATTGCTTTGGAGATGGTAGACTTGTCTACTGGTGTCTCGGAAAAATATCTGATAGAGTGCCTGCTATATACCAATGACTTAAAGTCAAGTTTTGCTTTTTCTTTTATCTCAGAAGCGGCAACATTGTTTATCCCTGCTTCTGTTGTCGAGAATTTGGTAATGCTTTTTAATCTCTCGACGTTGTCTCTTATTATATGGCATTCCGTGTTCTCGTTCTCAAGGTGAGAGGAGTATTTGTCTAAGACATTAATTGAATAGTTTATAGTTTCATTATCTTCGCTATTTAATTGAATGTAATGGTCGATGTTATCAATTAATTTAAGGGCTTTGGCAATTCCGAATCCTTTACGTGTATTTTTTAAGGATAGCCCTTTTTCAAATACATGGCTTTCACGAGCAATCAGATAGCGCAGTTTTTCGGCATTGTGGGTCGTGCCGATAGAGGCATTGTACCGACAAAGTAACCTGAAGAAACTGAGCATTTCCCGGAATAAGGAAAATTTGAATTTTAAATCGGAAAATTTATGTTGTATTGTCATGCCTTTATCAGGTATTTTGCATTAAAGATGTTTATTGGACCATATATTAGTGCTTTGCACTGGAGAAAAAAATATTTTCTGTAAGGAGGGATGATTAGATTGGCAATAAATCCGGAACAGAATACAGAAAATACGGTGATTACTGCAGACCCAATGACACCATATACAGGAATAATCAATAAATTCATCACAATGCATATGATACAACCGAGTGCATTGCGTAGGACTGCATATTTTTGTGTGCTGTCAATAATCATTAATTGTCCTGTTGTTGTTGATAGAGCTGTACCAACAGCTTTCCATGCCATTATTTGTAATATGGGTATTGCTGCAAGATATTTTTCGCCAAATGTATATGTTATGAGAAATGACGATGTTAGAGATACAATCAAAGCCATGATTATTGAAATCCATACGATTGTCCCGATGAAAATGACTGAATCACGGTTGTATTCTTCTTTAGAATGTTCCTTCTTTAGTTTGACAAGTATTGGTGTCAGGGTTTGACAGATTATGATTGGAACAAATATTACCAGGTCAGCAAAACGTCCTGCCGTGGCAAAAAAGCCAACAGAAAGGTCATCAATCATGTCCCCGATCATTACTTGGTCTATCCTTTGATAAATTATTATGGCAGATGATGACAGCATCAGGGGAAATGCTTCCTTTACAACATATCTGTTGAACTGACTGTCTTTGGGTGCGATATGGATTTTGCTGTCAAATGATTTCATTGTTAGGTAATAACCGATTGAAACAATGAAAATATCAAGTGCAGAAGCTATAATGAACCATATTAATGGCGCTTTGAAGTAAAGTAGCAATATTTTAAATAAAGCACATATGACGGTCCTGACAATTTCTGATTGCACGACGTAGCGGTTCTGCAGTTGTGAGACAAATAGGTTTCTTATGGAATTGAGGCAAGTCGGAAATACGGTTAATCCATAAATAAGAACAAAAATGCAAGTCTCGGTTTCTGGATTATGGAGAAGGATTGTTATAATTATCAATATGTAAGCAATGGATGCAAATGCTAATCGAAGTCTTATGCAAGAACCTAATATTGTAGGAATAGGAAACGCATTACGTGACATTTCTCTGACTTCGATGTCGTCAAGCCCGAAATTGGAAATGATGGTAAAAAGGCTAACATAACTGATGACATAATTTAAAAGTCCATATTGTGATGGCCCAAGATAGCGTGCGACAAGTATCCCTACAAGCAGTACGCTTAGTAGGGATACAATTTTACCTATGAAGGCCCAACCGACATTATATATGACCTTTTTAACATTATACATGGTCTATTGTTTTTCAAGACTCTTATAATGCGTTGTCCCATTGGCGATAATGCCAATTTTTTTAAATTCAGATATTTTACGGATTGAGTTTATCTTTTTTACATTATTGATTGATGTGTGTTTAGAACGGCAGACGAATAAAATCATATCGCAAATCTTGGAAAGAATTATTGCATCATTATCATTCTTAATCGAGAATCCGTCAATAATAATATAGTCGTAAGTTTTGCGAAGTTCATCAAGCAAAGATTCAACGCGTTCAGAAGCAATTGGCGCATAATTAGTCGGTGTCTCACCTGCGATAATTGCGTCAAAGCTATTATTGCCAATATTGACTTTAGTTATTACATCATTGACCTTAACATCATCTGAATAAAGATAATGAGACAGCTCTTTACTTGTTGATACATTAAGCATGTCTGCAATTGTGCAGTTGCACATATCAAGCTCTACAAGAACAACTTTTTTCCCTTGCTGCGCAAATCTATTGGCGAGATTTACTGCAATAAATGATTTGCCGTCTCCGTCTTGAAGAGAAGTCAGAGCAATTACTTTCTTATTGCTGTTGGTTAGAAATTGAATGTTGGCGCAAAGGCTTTTTAGCTGTCTCTGGATAGACTCGTGTTGCGTATCATTGATAATGAGGCTATTTTTAGGCAGATTGCTGATTTCGCCAATTATCGGAGTATCTGTTATCTTTTCAATATCTTTCTTTGATATAATCTTGCTTTTCAGCGCATCTTTGATGTAGAAAAAGGCAATCGGAAGCATGACTCCAAAGACTAAGGCAATAAACAATATCATTGCGGGGCCCATGTTAATCGGTTTGGTCAGTGCATAAGCTTTGTCAATGATTGTTCCTTTCGGGATAGAGTTAGCTATACGTAATGAAGTCTCTTCACGTTGTTTTAGCAGGAAGAGATATAGGTTTTCCTTTACTATTTGTTGACGCTTTATGTTAAGAAATTCTCGCTCTTGACGAGGAAGTTTGCCAAGGCGTGTGTCGCTTTCGTTCATCTGCTCGCGGAGGTCGTGGAGCTTCACGCGTGCCGATGCGAGCGAGCGGTCGAGCGTGGCATTGATGTTTTCGCGCATCGCGTCGAGCTGTCCTGAGATTGTGCGCAGGGCGGCGTTGTTGTTGGTCTTGGCGTTGTTTTCAAGCTTCATGCGTTCAAGCACAAGCTTGTTGTATTCTTCAATTGCCGCTACAGCCGCTTCTGCTCCATATGGAGTTGGAATAAGCTGATACCTGTGAGCCGGGTCGTTCATGAGCTCTCGCGTCATTTCGAGAATCTCATATTCAGTCTCTGCCGTGACAAGTGCCTCATCAATGGTGCCTTTTTTCGTGAAGATATATTGTGCATCGGCAACGAGGTCAATAATATTATTGTCATTTTTATAGTTTTCAACAGCTATTTCTGTAGAGTTAAGCTCATTGGCTATTTCATTCAAGCGCACGTCGATAAATCCGGCTGTAATCTGGTTTCTGTTACGAGTGTCTTCAATGCCTCGTAAATTATATTCATCAACTATGGTATTTACTATCTTTTTTGCATAATCTTTGTCTGTACACTTCATTGATACAGTGATGACATTGGCTTTTCTGCTTGGAATATAGCATTCTATTAGCTTTTGTAGTTTTTCTGTCGCAGCTGCATAACTCTCAAGTAATATGGCTATGTTTAACGATTCATCTTTGTCGTAATATTCGGTTGTGTCAAATCGGAACTTGCCATATATAGTTGAAAGCGAGAGAGGAAGATGCTTGTCTTTTATTTCTATGAATGTACCGTTTTTATCTTTTCCTGTAATTTTTGCAAGTCCCTTGTCGTTTATTTTTACCTTGAATATTAATTGGGAGCTGAGGGTGTCAGGAATTGAATTATCACATTCGATTTTTACAGGGGTGTCCTCATATGCTCTAATCCGTTTTAGAAGATTTTTCTTTATAATATAAACCTTATTTATGTCGTATTGCTTTACAACATCATTGAATAGAGAATATGATGATATGAGAAGTAGCTCTTCATCCGCACTTGCTTTTCCTCCAAACATATCAGCCATGCTGAAGCTGCGAAGAAAGTCACTCTGAGTATCATTGTCGGTAATGAGTACATTTGCGTCAATTTCATATATTGGAGATTTTATATATGAAATCAATCCGCCAAGTATTAGACATGCAACTATTGAAACTGCAAAGTATTTCCATTTGGATATATAAAAGTGAATGCGGTCACCTAATGATTTTTTTTCTTCTCTCATGATTGCGGGAGGTTATTTGTTAATGAACAGAGCTATACAGAGTGATGCCACTACAGAGCAGGCGCTAACTATTGCGCTTACCACCTGCACCTTGAATGAATTGTTCTGGTTGTAAGTGGCGACATCTTTTCTGATGGCGTTAGGCTCGACATAGATTACGTCGTTTTGCTGTAGATAGAAGTAGGGCTGTGACATCAGGTCGGAGTTGTTGAGGTTGACGTGATAAAATACACGCTTTCCGTCTACTTCGCGGATAATAAGCACATTGTTTCGCTCGCCGTATTCGGTGAGGTCACCGGCGTCGGCAAGGGCGTCAAGTACAGTGTAACGCTCACGGGTGACATTGTATGCGCCGGGACGTTCTACCTCGCCAAGCACATTGACGCGGAAATTGGCAAGCTCAACCTTTACATATGGATCCTGGACATCTTCGCTGATGCGCTTTGTGATAAGCTGGGTAAGCTGCTCAGTGGTAAGCCCTTCGACATGGAGTATGCCGAGCTGGGGAAAATTGATGTCGCCCGCCTTGTCAACACGGTAGGTGAGTGTGCGCGGCTGGGTGGTGGTGAGGAGGGTAGTGGATGTCGCCGGGTTGATGAGCGGAAGGTTGTATTCAAGTGTCGCCTCAGGGACAAGCGAGGTCACGGTAATCATCAACTCGTCGTCGGGGATGATTTTTATCGCGTAATCTGACGAGGGTATTTCTCCCATTTGCAGCGACTTGATATCTTCAAAATATGGAAGAGAGGTTTTTGAAGTGGTACAGGCACCAAATGCAAGGAGCAGTGTGCCGGCGATAAGGTGTTTTAATAATTTCATGTTCCTGTTATCTTGATGTCATATTGTATTATAACGTGGTGGTAAGCTGCTTTATTATCCTAATTTAACATTTTTTGAATGCCTGGTCAATTGGTTGACTGCCATGCATATTGTGCATCGTGTATCTTCTTGCTTTTCAGTAAGTAAACGAAGTTGAGGAGGGGACGCAACATAAGGAATACGGGTGCTGAAAACAGAAACCTGCGGCTCTGCAGGGCTTTTGCCGCGTTGTTCCAGGCAATCATCACAGGTATCCACAGGGAAAGGGCGGCTATCGCTACAATGCCTGTTACGACGGGATTGACCGGGGCGAGTGAGACGGCTGTGATGCTGAATGCGAGCCAACACCACAGCAGGAGCGAGCCTACGCCGTAGTACAGATGCTGGCGCGTGCCGGCAAACTTTGCCGTGAATGCGTGGCGCAGCTTGCTGTACATGTAGTCGGTTGCCGGATTGTCGCTTACGGTCACGGCATGAGAGGGGGTGGCAACTACCACTGCCGTATTGTCGGAGGTCGAGGCGTCAGCTACAAATATGTCATCGTCGCCGTAATGGAGGTTGATGCTATTGCTGAATCCCTTTATGGCAAAAAAGCGGCTCTTGCGGTAGGCGAGGTTGTTGCCGTCGCCACGGCACGCTTTGCCGCAGAGTGCCGATGACAGATAGTGGACGCTGTCAATCAGCCTGTCATCATCGCGGGTGCGCGAACGATTGCCTCCGTTTTCGGCTACGGTCGCATATCCGATAGCCACATCTATGCTTCTGTCGATAAATGGCGCGGTCATGTATCTTAGCCATTGTGCCGACGGTACGCGGGTCAATGAGGTGACATGCACGATTACATCGTGAGCCGCCGCTTTTATTCCGAGCGTTAGGGCGAGCTTTTTTCGGGAGAGGTTGCGTGTGTCGCCGGGGGTGAATGTGTGATAGATTTTTACGTCACCCTCTTCTTGAGAGTTGATGAGCGCCTCGGTGGCATGGTCGCGTCCGTCATTTACCACGATTATCTCATATTCTTCAGGGAAGTCCTGGTCAAGCAGCGACGGCAGGAGCGATGCCACGCCCTTGGCATCGTTGTGACAATATACCACTATCGAAGTCTTTGGATAGCCGCTTGCCGCCAATGGGGTATTGTCCTGCTTTTTTACCGCTCTCGACAGTCTTGTCACGCGCGGGAGATATGCCGTGAGTTCAACGATGGCTATTGCCATGGCGAGACAGGCAAACACAAGCGGTAGTGTGGTGTCTGGATTTATATATTGTGTCACGGATAATCTCTTTTTCTTTTGCTCTGCAAAATTACAAAACCTTTTGCAATACACAACTCTGTGACATCATAAATCCCCACACTTGACTCCACAGTTGAGTCATTTGTGTACTGTATTTCTGAAATTTTACTAACTTTGCGATATGAGGACACGCCTATTATATTTCGTATGCTTGGTGCTGTTGGTATTCGGTGCGTGTAATACACCTGAAACACAACTGCCTGCTTCCACTTCGTTTGAAGAATTGTCAGAGCAGGGGCGTTCACTGTGTCGCAAAGGCAAGTATATGGAGGGTATGAAGCTTCTCCAGGAGGCAAATGATGCATTGTCCGCTATGCCTGCTGACAGTATCAATCCTGATGGCGCGGTGATGTTTCTTGGCAATCTCTCAAATTTATATACCCGTATCGGCTTGTTTGAGGAGGCAAAACAGTTGAATTCACGTGCAATTGCTTTTGCTGAGGATAAGGCTCCGTCGCGGCTTCCGGATTTATGGGGCATGAGGAGTATTATATATAATTTGAGCAATCAGCCTGACTCTGTGGTTATATGCCTGCGCCGTGCCAAAGAGCTCTGTGAAAGGATTGATGAAGACGGTTTTCGCAAAAGAGCCGTAGAAAAGCAGATTGAGAACCTCGCATGGTTTTATATTGAAAATCCTGATTTCTCACCCGATTCCATCCCGGTGGCAAAAGCTACGCTTGAACGTATAATTGCCGAACATTCTGAAGAGGGTAAATTGACATATACCGATGCTGCTACAAATAGATTCCTGATAGGTCGCGCCGATGTGCTTCTTGGTGATTATAAGAGAGGACGGGAGTTGATGGAACAATCATTGGAATTATTTCGGGAGCAAGGCGATACGGAAAGTGTTGAGTGGGCGTTGCAACTACTGGCTCAGTCCTATGCCGCGGCAGGCGACCGTAAGCTCTTTGATATATACACGGAAGCTGCGGCTCTCCATGATACGATATTTCATCGTCGTCAGAACGACCTTTTCCTCGCGATGGATTTCAAATACCGCACATCGCAGCTTAAACATGACAAGTCGATACTGGAAAGCAGCTTGCACACAAAGCAGCAACGAATAGTATTTATATCGGTCATCGCGGCTTTGCTTGTAGTTGGGTTGACTGTATTCAGTCTTATGCGTATCCGATATAACAAGCGGCAGTTAATGCTTATACAGCAGAATCTGGACAATCTTATTTCGGAGCGTATAGCACTTAATGCCAGGATTGAGGAATTGAAGCACACTGTTTCCGACAATATCGATGAGAATAAACGTCAGGAGATACTCTCCACGATATTGCTCGAAAAGGAAGATGAATTGCGTTTCCGCAAGGATTTCAATAATCTGCACCCCGGGTTTATCGACAGGCTGCGACGTGAATTTCCTAATCTGACCGTAGGCAATGAGCTGCTCTGTATGCTGATAGCCCTGAATAGGAGGAATGAAGAGATAGCCCTTGCTCTTGGCATATCAAGAGATAGCCTCGCCACCTCCCGTTCACGTCTGCGCTCCCGTCTGAACCTGTCGAAAGAGACTGATCTCGACAAATTCATCCAGTCAAGGATTTAGAGCGCGTTCCTTAAAATTTTGAGGTCGTAGGGGTCGCAGCCTTGGAGTGGATTTTGTCATTTGTTGAAAGGAGCATACCGAGGTATGTGACTGTAAACAAGGGGCAAAATACGCCCAAGGATGCGAGACCATAGGTAACTTCATCTTACAGCAGGACAATGTGTATGTTAAAATACCGTTTATGATTTGTAGCTTTGATTTGGATTTGTTTACAAATCATACAGCTGTTTGAAAAAGAAATATAATAAATCCGTCATTCACATCCTGAAGATTCTCGGGAGGGAGCGGACAATTCCGGTCAGATTAAAAGTTACCTCTGTCCGGCGCTTTTTGGCGTATTTTGCGAGATCTCATCAGTCACGATGCCCGCATCGTTCCTTCTTCGACTCGCAAAATCTGCTCAAAATTCGCCGCCACTACGACCCCGAAATTTTAAGGAACGCGCTCTTAAAACACGCCGCCTCTGCGCCATTATTTCTTGAGGGAAGAGGTCTTGGCTTGTGAGTATCTTTTTGGGGTAAGTCCGTTGTTGCAGTCGACAAATGCCTTATGGAAAGCCTGGGCGGTGGAGTATCCGCATAGATGGGCGACTTCCGACATGGAAATGGCAGGATTGTTGTCAATAATTTTCTTTGCATATTCTATCCTGTACTCCCTGACGACAAGTATGAAGCTCTTGCCAAAACCTTCATTGAATATTTTAGATGCATAAGTGCGGTTCAGTCTAAAATGAGTCATCACATTTTTTAGATTGAAGTCGGTACTGAGATATGGACGCTCATTAGCCATCCATATCTCTATCTGCTGTTTATAGGTGCTGAACCGGCTGTTGAAATCCTCGCCCTCGGTCTTGGGCATTTCCGGAACGACATAATCGTTGATATCCGCGACATAGGGCGTATTATACACCATTACTTTTGCAGTGAGCCAGGCGAGAAAAATGCAAGCTACAATGTTGTGACATAGAAATGTCGTGTAGGACGCAAAACATAGGTTTATGAAGAAAAGCACGGTGATAGCCATCAGTCCTATCAAGTATGTGCGCATCCATTTGATTGTGTACTTTTCATATTCAGAATAGTTTTCCTCGACATAGCGGTTGTAGTCGCCGATATAGCAGATTATAATTTTTATGGTGAATACCAGATAGCCAAGCAGGCAGGCACACATGACAAGCCTGAACCATACCGAGAAGTATGATATGTGAGTCCCTACTTCATGAAGCGACGTAAAGTTGAATTGTCTGAGACCGAACACTCCGATTGTCCCGTAATATATGGTCACGCAAAGGATAAAAGGAAGACAGAACAATAATAACCGGCGTAGCTTGACTTTCGGTGCATTTAATACCGCAATCGGCCATACAAGAAATGTAAAACCTGCAATAATTGCAACAAGAATCAATTCCGGTGTAAGAACCCGCTCATATATGGGTGCTGTGTTGCCGAAAATAAGTCCATATGCGCGACATCCCCATGCCAGACCCCACAAAAACAATACCGATGACAGCCATCGGCGCTGTCTGACTCCTTGCCAATTGTATGCCAACAGAAAGGCGCTCCACAGGCAGACGGTGGATGAAACGCAGAGAACGGTCTGTAGAATAGTTTCCATCATAATAAACGAGGAGTTTGCCAAGTCATGATTAAGAGCTTGTTTAATAATGTCTAATTACAAAGATAACAAAATAACTTGACCGCAGGTATATCGGCGCTTTAATGGTGTTGCAGTCTAATGTGCTGATATTAAGTGGATATTTACGTTTTGACAATCATTGATTTACCTAATGACAATCTATTGTTTGTTATGTTGTCCATTGCTTTACCCGGTGACAAGCTGTTTTTTGGCAGCAGTGTAAGTGTCTAAGGATGACCTGACGCTAAATTTGCGTATCATTTGTGTCGCTTAATTCGGGCAGATTTATATAAGCCATATTAAAATAAAACTATAAGCTACATCATTTTTTTTCTTGACAAGAGTTAGTGATTTTTATAAATAAGATGAAACAAAACCTAATTATCGTAATACTTGCAATAAATGTATTTCTCAGCATCGACATCATGGCTGAAGAACGGGTTGCCGTGAAGACCAACCTTCTCTATGATGCGTTGCTCAATGCCAATTTGGGTGCTGAATTGACCGTGGCGCCCAATTGGTCAATTGAGCTTTCAGGTAATTATAATGGCTGGAAATTATCTCATGGCAGGCAATGGAAACATTGGATGGTACAACCCGAATTGAGATACTGGCTAAAAAAAGAGACTATGAGAGGGTCGTTTTTTGCAGGTCACATATTTGGCGGACAATTCAACACCACGCTTAACCGTTACCGACGTCAGGGCGTGGCGGCAGGAGTAGGTGTCGGCTATGGCTACTCATTTCGTTTTGGCGGTCATTGGGGTCTTGAGACGGAGATTGCCGTCGGCTATGCGCGCTACAGCTATGATAAGTTTCCGTGTGCGGAATGTGGCAGAAAGATAGCCTCCCGAGACAAGAATTATGTAGGTCCTACCAAGGCGGCTGTCAGCCTGGTGTATTACTTTGGCGGGTCAAAGAAAGAGACGGCTCCCGTCATAATCCCGGCTGAGCCGCTTGTCGAAACGGTGGAAGTGGCGGTTGTCGACACCTTGCCTAAGTTTGACTTCCCGCTTATGGATGTCCCTCACAGCAAGATACTGACAGAAAATCTTGCCGGAATCGCACGCGTGCAGTTTATGGTTAATCATACGGAGATAGACTCTACGTTTGCCGGCAACAGAGCCGAACTGAGAGCTATCACCGGCAAGCTTGACTCGATATGTGATAATCTCGGAATGGATATACACCGGATTGAACTTATCGGCTATGCTTCCCCTGAAGGGTCATATCGAAACAACGACCGGCTTGCATATGAGAGAACTGCCTCCATGAAGTCATTTCTCATGGCCGAAGCCCGGCTTGCCGACAGCATCATAAATGTAAGGCATGTAGCCGAAGACTGGAGTGGTCTGCGCAGCGCGATTCAAGCTTCTGACCTTTCCGACAAGAATGTGTTGCTTGAAATAATTGACAATCAAATGTCTCCCGATGCAAAAGAAGCATTGTTGAAAAGACACAAGGCATCATGGGCATGGATATGCAAGGAGGTTATGCCGTCGCTACGACGCACCGAGTATCGGATAGAATATCAACATCAGTATGAGGAAGTTGAGCTGCAGACACTTGAGGAAGTGAACCGTTGCATCATGGCCGGCAATATTGAAGAAGCGGCAACGCTGTTAGTTAATATTCCGCCATCGCCCGAAGCCGATTATGCAAGAGGAGTGGTGGCAGCCCTGCAGCAACGATATGATGAAGCTGAGGCATGGTTTATAAGGGCTATGTCAAGAGGCGTCCTGGAATCCGTGCAAGCGCTGGACGAATTGAAAATCAAAACAAAAAAATAAAAATCAGTATTAATAATAATCACAAAACAATGGAAAAATCCCTTAAAATGCTGCTGGCAGGGTTACTGATAGTAACCCTCGGAGCGTGTTCCGCCGACGGTCCCGTTGCTGCAGACAGAGACGATATCGTAGCCGGGAAAACCGAAGTGCGTTATCTCAAGGTGAATCTCGTGAATGCCGACGGCAATGGCTTTGGCTCACGTGCTGTCGGAGACAAAGAATCGGACTATGCTAACGGCACGGAAGCTGAAAACAAAATCCGCACTGTTGACTTCTATCTATATGATGCGGATAAGAACTATTACAGCCATGTATCATCGGGTCTTACCGCCGCTGTTGACCCGACAACTCCGGGCGCGGTTTCTTCAGTACATGGTTTTTATGAAACCAATGTGCCTATTGACTTGGTGCAGGGAGAGAAGCTGCCCCGTTATATACTCTGTATAATCAATGCCGTCAATGCCAATTTCTATGAAAACAAGAGCATGGAGCAGGCACAGGCACAGCTTTTGAACTCATTCTATAGTCCGGAAGGTGGAGGTGATAAATACTTTTCGATGAACAACTCCGTGTATTACGGACTTGACGAGGTTACAGGTGAGGACAACGTGTTGATTATGGCAACCCCGTTTGACACCAGCAAACTTCTTACAGAGACAGAACTTGACAACATGGAAAACGTCGAAGACGTGACGGTAGACATCTATGTAGAGCGCTATGCCGCGAAAGTAAGCTTCAGTATCTCTGACGATGCCGTTGAAACGTTTACTGCCGCCGATGGTATAAGTCTTGAATTTACTCCTCTCAACTGGGGTATGAGCGCTTATGAAAAAAACTTCTTTTTCCTCAAGTCCTATCGTGAGGCAAACGGCACGGGACTCAGTTACGAGTCGTTCTCGACCATGACCAACATCCTTTTTGAGGGATGGAACCGCCCCGACTGTTACAGGTCTTTCTGGGCGCGTACCCCGGGCTATTACGACAACAATTATCCTTTGGTCGCCGATGACATCCTTGATGCAGATAAATATCCTTATTCGGTCAGCTATCAGTCGGTACAGACTGCCAAAAACGTTATCGGTCAGTCGCAATATGTCATCGAGAGCACATTGAAAGGCTCGCGACTCACCGGTGAAGACATGCCGGAACAATACCTGCCGTTGACCTCAATCCCCTCGGTGGTGCTTGTCGGTCAGTATAAAATTAACGGAAACGCACTGTCGTTTTACATCTATCAGAAAGACACAGATGGTCTGCCTAAAATTTATGCTGCCAATGACGGTGAAATACCCGGAGTAGAGACTATAAGTGACCGCCTGCTCGAAACTCAGACAGTGGTTTTGATGAAGACCAGTACGGGATATGTCCCTGTCAGGAAAAAAGATATTTCCAACACGGGCACTTTCATTGTCGACCATCCCAAGAAGGATGCACGCCGTGGGCTTAAAGTGGGTGGAGACCTCGTCACCCTGCAGGTCAACACAGTCAACGGCGGCTTCTATTTCTATGACTCAGAGTCAGGAGAATACACCGAAATCAACACTCCTGAAGCAGTGCACAAAGTCAACCATCTGCTGTATCAGAACCTTGGCGGTGCCCACGCCTATATCAACGGCATGGCATTCTTTAGCGCGCCGATACAGCACTGGGGGTGGTATCGAGAAGGCAATAAAAACTTTGGCAAGCCTATGGACGAATGGGAGTGGTCCGCGATGAAGACCGGTGACTTCGGCATCGTGCGCAATCACGTCTATACAATCCAGATTGACAAAATTGCAGGTCTCGGCACCGGAATTATCCACAATACCGATCCGCTGCTGCCGCCTACCGACAAAGTCGGCTATGCAGTAAGATTCCGTGTGAATATCCAGAAGTGGGCAACTCTCCCTACTCAGAAGTGGGAATGGTAATATCGCCTCAATCATTTGTGTAAATCGATATGAAAATACGACACCTTGGAAATATATGCATTTCACTTCTTGCTACAGCGGTTTTGACAGGTTGCGTTACCAGCGACTTTACCGAATGTCCTAACGAATATGAGCTGAAACTCATCTTCGACCGCAACATGCTATTTGCCGATGCGTTTGCAAGTCAGGTCAAATCTGTAGACATAAAGGTGTTTGATTCCATCACGGGCCGGGAGGTATATTCATTCTCGGATGAAGGTGACGCACTTGGTATTGATGGCTATCGGGTGAAGTTGCCGATTGCCCCCGGCTCTTATAATATTCTCTGCTGGGCAGGCATGGCAGAAGGCAACTCCTTCAGCTATGCCGACCCTGCGGCGGATATTCTTGAACATCAGAATGTCATACTGAATACTGAAAACGGCATTTCAGACAACCGGCTCAACAATTTATATCACGGACTTGTCGAGGGTGTGACATTCATAGACAATAACACAATCGGCAGTTATCAGGTGCAGACAGCGGTAATGTCTCTTACCAAAGATACCAACCGTATTTACGTGATGCTGCATAATCTTGACGGAACAGAGTTGCAGGAATCAGATTTCACATTCTCTATATCATCGGATAACGCCGGGATAAATTACGACAATTCGCTTGAAGCAGGAAAAAAGGTACGATACCTGCCGTGGCATGTATCCTCTATTCTGTCCGAGACCAATGTGTCTCCTGCTGCTGTACAGTCGTCACTCGGTGCTGAAATGTCGGTAGGAAGACTCACTGTAAAGTCTGACTCACGGCTTGATGTGTACCGCGTGGCTGATGGTGAAAGGATAATATCCATACCTCTTGAACGAAATCTCCTTCTGTATAAAGGGGCGTATCATTCTTATATGTCAGATCAGGAGTATCTTGACCGACAGGATGACTACGTGGTGACATTTTTACTTGACAAAAACAATAACTGGGACAAGGCGGCCATGATTTATATCAATAACTGGGCGACTCCTCCGGTTCAATATCAGGAATGGTAAAACACCTTGACATATTGACTTGTTGCTTATTATGGCTGATTGGCTCAGTCATTGCCGTGTCATGCAGCTCTGTCGATGACCCTGCGATGGGCAACGGCAATGGCGCAAGTGCAATATCGTTCAAGTTTACCATATACACTGATGAAACGCAAATCTCTTCACGTGCACTCGGTGTGTGGGACGAAAACGCCGCCAATATAGCCGAGCGTATCCTTGATGTGAATGATATGCGTATTTTGTTTTTCGATCAGAGCGGTCTGTTACTGAAATCGGTGCGTCCATCCTATCTTGATTATACCGGAAGCGACGTGACCAATGACGGTTATTACTCGCTTTCTGTCGCGTTTAACCATGACTATTTCGACAAGTTTGATGACAAGGCTACTGTGCCGTTTACTGTCATGATTCTTGCAAATCTTGAAAGCATCGGCGGCAAATATTCCGCTTATTCGCCCGGAAATACCCGTGTGTCGGATATCGCTGACTCTTTTGTGATGGCTACTGACTATTTCCCGACAGAAGACAACGGAATCCCGATGTATGGTATAAAAGGGTTCTCGGTACCCAAAGAGCTGCTCATGCAAGGTATCGACGCCCCGTTTGCCGGACAGATAGATATGATACGCAGTCTGTGCAAGATAGAGGTTGCCGATAAAATAGTCAACACGATTGTGTTTCCCGACGGGGAAAAATATCCTAAGGTCACGGCTGTCGAGATGGTATCATGGGTCAATCAGGGTTATATACGTCCGCGGTTTGACGATTATCAGCCGGGATTGAAATTTGCAAACATTTATCCCGCTTCCCCTGTGACATCTATTGTCTCGGCGAGGGAGACCGACGGCAGATACAGATTTTATTGCCCTGAGGCAAAAGTAAAAGATATGAAGTTCAGGGTTACTGCCATATTGTCGCCGGGTGGTGTGCCGCAACAGTTTGAGACGGGACTTGACTCGTTTGAGGCTGAAATCGGCGACGAGCTTGTGAGAAATCATATTTACCGATTCGATATCCATGCGTTCAATACTATTCTTGACCTTGATGTCAGGGTCAGTGACTGGATTGCGCAGACCGATGAATATGAACTTGACGACATTGTGAGCATGGAGCCTGACGGTTTCCTGAAATGGGATTATGACGCTACTGATTTTGCCGTAACGACAGAGATGTATAATGGTCAACAGGAAGAGCAACTCTCAATCTTGAACGGTACGATGTCATTTGCTACCGGGAGATTTCATATCCTGTCGCCCAGAGGTGCGACGTGGAGAGCCTATTTTATTCCGGGAGAGAATGGTGTGGATGCCTTTGAGTTTGTGGATGTCGATGAAAACGGAAATATCGCAGACGGTTCACAGGCGGTCTTTGCCGAAGGAACTGTGGGCGAGCCGGCAACAATACATATCAGAGGCAAAGGCGCGGCCGACTTTTATCGCCACTGGGCTGAACTGGTGGTGGAGGTGCGCACTCTTGATGGCACGGTACTTTATGCGCCTCTTACTCCGACAATGAGTTCAAGGATTATAATATATCGCGAGAATAAGTTATAAATGAACGTGTTACGCAACATAAACGTCATCCTGTATATCGCTCTGTTGAGTCTGCTGTCGCAGGCTTGCGGCAATAAGTTTGCTGGTGAGCCGATACAGTCACGAGCTGGCTGCATCAATATCAATGTAAGTGTGCCTTTGGCATCTTCGCGCGCCGGAAGTGATGATTTGAATGAATATACTGTAAATCAGCTACACCTATATTTCTATCAGAAGACCGGACACGATGATGACACAAGCAAGCCGGTCTATGCTGTCACCGTAGACAGAAGATTTGAATATTCCGATGACATAATTCTCGCATTGCCCGATGATGCTCTGAAAGATTATAGACTGTTTGGTCCTGAATCCGATGAGTGTTATGTCTATGCCGTCGCTAATGTCGATAAGTCCCGAATAGTGTCGGAAACAGTCAACGGTATAAAATCAACCGTTATAGGCAGTGATTTTGGCAAGACAGAAGTTCAGCCTGAGTTTGCCATGGATGGTTTTGCCGGGTTGTCACTTGACAGAGCCAACAGGATTGTAACCGGAACCATTACACTTCAGCGAGCTGCCGCAAAACTGACCCTGTCAGTTGATTTACCTCAATCCATTGATGTCGAGGAGAAGATTGTCGACCTGGTTGACGGCAGCGTGCAGATGGTCACCACTACATATTATTCGCGAGCAGAAGATATGCATGTGTGGATTTCCAATGGAGTGAAGCAGTCAAAGCTCAATACTCCGCCACTTCCGGTGTCGGAAGAATGTCTCTACTCCAATGAGATTTCTTCAGCCAAAGGCGCGGGGTCGGGTTTTACATTTGATGCATCTCAATTAAAATATTCCTATACTCAGGATATTCCGTTTTATTCCTATCCCGGTAAATGGGATTCCTCCTTGCCCAAAGGTAACTGCTTCCTTACCCTGGAAATACCCTGGTACTATAAAGACGGCACCGGAAATATCCATAATGTGGTTACTTATTACAGGCTCAGTGTCCAGCCCGGCAAGAGTGTTATCGAACGCAACACTCTCTACGACATGCGTGTCACAATAGGCAGGCTCGGCGGCATTACCGTCCAAAAGCCGGTAGACATGCTCTTTGACTGGAACTATAACATGCAATGGAACATTCAGACATTACCTACCGATATCAAGGAAATCAGGTATCTGCTTCTTAACAACAATGATTTTTCAACGGTTCTTGACGCGTATTATTACGAAATGGAGAATGAAACGTTTATTTCGATTCCATATAACACCTCTCATCCGGTGGAAATTGAGTCGGTGGAAATGTCGTGGTACGATTACAAGAATGATGCACAACGCAGCATAACGCTGACAAAGAACTCTGGATACCAATATGACAGTTGCTCTGATTACTCTCCTACGACCGATTTCGCGGGAATCGGGCTTGATGCCGAAAAATCCACGTTGAATCTGAAACGCGACATTCTCCATATTGCATGGACCGACGGACCGGCAATAACCGGTGAAACTGCTATCAACTCCTACACTTTCAAGATAAAACTGCGTCATACCGGCGCGGTTTCCAACGACCCGTCGGCCCACGCCACGGTGGTCATCTCTCAAATTCCGGCAATCTACATTAACAGTCAGCTGACTTCCGACGGCTCTACCCGCTTTATAAACAACAATAATACAACCTATGAAATTAAATCAGGGTGGTTGAATCCCACATACACTTATAAGGGCTATGTCACCACAAGCGATAGCTGGCCGACCAACGATAAGAAGAGGCGTTATTGGCTTGGGTCATACCATAGTCAATCCAGCTACGTCAAAAACAAGAATAATTACATACTTACAATATCGAAATTTGCTGCCGGCGACAATTACATAATAGCCGACCCCCGGATGAGGACTGTCGATAATCTCAATGAAAGCGGTACATCGGCAACCGCCCCGGCAGACTGGAGCATAGCCGTGAACAACCGGCAATTGCAGTATTACTATCCTGCCGACCGTAGTGACGATAGGCTGCGGTTCATAGCCCCGCAATTGCGGGTGGCTTCGCAATGGGGAGTGACTTATCAGATATCACGCACAGGCGCCGAACGCCGGTGTGCGTCCTATCAGGAAAACGGCAGGCAGGCGGGTCGCTGGCGACTTCCTACTGCTGCTGAAATTGAATATATCTCCGGCTTATCCAACAAACAGTATATACCCTATCTGTTTGGTTCGGAAGGCGGGGAGGCAAGCTATTGGTGTGCATCAGGAGGTATCGACGTATATAATAGTGCCGAAAATCCCAGGGTTGAGATAGTGGAGACATCTGCCGACGAACGAAGGGCGGTGCGATGCGTTTACGACGAATGGTTCTGGGGTACGGATACATTGACCGGTAAAAAAAGTTTCACCTGGGGCGACCGTCCCCGCTCTGTCAGTGGGAATAAAAGATGAAGATTTTAGATAAGATAGTCGTAATGATAATGTCGGTTATCCTGACCGCCTGCGCGGGTCAGGATATGCCCGGTGTGTCCGGTGATATGCCCGAAGGAGCTCCTGTAGAGATTGTAACCGGAGCTGCCTTTCCTGAGATGGATTTTGGCGCGACTTCCCGCGCCATGGGCGATGAACCGACGGTCGATGAACTGCTCAATGTATTAAAGGTCAATTTATTTGTATTTGACCCTTCCGGCGTTATGCTTCAGTTTATCGGGCCGGAGGATGTCTCGATTGTTGATATTGACCCTGTAAGCAAACGTGTATTTTTCAAGGTGAGCAATATATATAGCTCGTCACTACCGAGGGTGCTGCATTTTGTCATAACCTCCGCCGAGGATCTTCACGACATTTCAGGCGGTGAATATATTTCGGCAATGGCAAGCGAGACTACCACGATGCCTTCTTTGGTTGTTTCGGACGGCACTGATGCATATTGGGGGATAAAGAAGCTGGAAAGCATTGCCGATAACATGGAGATTAATGTCAAATTAATCCGTAATTTCGTGAAGCTGACGGTGAAAAGCTCTGCGGATGAAAATGTGTTCCGGCTGCTTGGCTATACTGTGGTCAATCGTCCAAGTAAAGGCACAGTAGCTCCTTATATCTATCGGGACCATATTTTTGCTTCCTTCCTGAATCCCGATAATGAACTTATAGGTTATGATGAAATCATCGCTCAGGGTTATCATGGCGTAAATCCGTCGGGCAGTGACGACGGGATGACGCATACCGACGCTGATGAGGTGGCGCTGGCGCTTCAGAAGTCAGAAAGCCGACTGTCGGCAGGGGAGGCTGATACGCCGTGCTACATATATGAACGCTCACAGAGCGGATTGATGTCGGCAGGTAGCGAAGTGATGGTAACGTATATGATTATCGTGGGTGAATACAAGGGAAAACGCTGTTATTACAAAATTGATATAGGACGTGACAAGGATGGCAAGTTCGGGTTCTATGACTTGCTCCGCAATTTCCAATATACGGTTGTGATTACCGAGGTAGGGGGTGAGGGCTCGCCTACTCTGATTGATGCGATGAATGGCGCAGCCCACAACAACTTGTCAACCTCAGTGGTCACCCGCGACCTCTTTTCAATCGGTTATGACGGCGAGAAAATCGAGGTCAGTTCCACGCGTGTGATATTTACCGAGCATACAACGGATTATTCTCTGAGATTCCGCTATACCACTCCGCAGGGCACTGCATTTGACCCTTCAAAACTCAAGATTTACGACATCTCTGATGAGTCGGTGGAATACAATGTATCAGGTGTGACTTCCTCTCAGGGCAAAGCCGTTGACCTTAGCGGAGAGGTGATTGATAATGCCGTGATAACGCAGGGTGCCGACGGCTGGTATAATCTGAATGTGTCGACAAAGGCGGTGCCGGCTGACAGCCGACGCCTTGAGCAGAATATCCGTGTCTACTACAGTGGAGGCTCTGCCGGCTTGGGACGCACTGTCACGTTTATGCTTCGCCGTCCGTGGGAATTTACCGATGTGGTATCTACCTCCCCATCCGGGACTATCGGAAGTGACTTCTCGATAGACCTCACTATCCCGTCGGGGCTGTCGCAGTCACAGTTTCCTTTGATTATAACATTTGAGAGTGACAAGCAGAATATCTATGCTATGAATGGTACGTCTTTATCGGTCGGTACCGGCAAATCAGGATTTACCGGTGCCACGACCGATGAAGTGATATTCTACAAATGGCGTATCGAATGGGAAGATTATACGGCTATTGATGGCGGTGGGGGAGTCACGCTGAACGCAAGGTTCAGGGTGAATACAACCTCAGCCGAAGATAAGGTCTATGATACGCAGGCGATTGATGCTGCTGATATTGCGGGTCGTAATCCTGATAACGGACGTTCGGGATTCTGTGTTAGAATCGCCAACTATGGTCAGAAATATCTACAGCCATATTATGTCAATGTTTCGCGTGATTAGTATTTGCATGGTGCTGTTTGCTTGCTGCAGTTGCTCCGGAGGCTCACAGCAATCCGGTGCAAGGACGGGACTATACGATAAAGTCCTCACTTATTGGGATGATATAGATACGGAGTTATTGTCGGAGGATGCTCGTGAACAGCACATAGTTGACTACCTTTATCTTGCCGGACATCTTGACCGCGCTGAGCGTGATAGTATGTGGCACGACTTTTATAAACAGATCGACGGGCATCCTGACAAGACCGTAGTCGATTATCTTGGCGAGCCTGATTCGCCGTTATATTCACCCGGATTACTTGAAGAGTATCTGACCGGTTTTTTGAAATACACAGATGATGATATCGCAGCAATGAGGTCGGGATATCTGCTTGAAAACATACGCAAGAACCCTGTCGGTTCAATCATCTCTGACCTGAATGTTTCGGTCGGGAGCCGGGCGGCATCATTACACCGGTTAATTAGCGATGCCGGTCAGGGCTGTATGATAGTGTTTTATGACCCTGATTGCAGTTCTTGTGATGCAGTTTTTCAACAACTCAATATTCAGGCTCCGGTTGGATTAAGGATTATAACCATAAGCGTGACCGGGAGGGCAAAGGTGATTAATGACTCCTGGATGTCGGCTCTGGTGGTTGATGAAGCAGAAATGGATGAGAAATTTTATTTCCCCTCATTGCCCTCTATCTATGTGGTTAGTGAAAACCGGATAATCCTACAAAAAAACAGCTATTAAATTCCGCTTCTACAAGTTATCTTCGGGGGCGCAGGGGATAGGCTTTTCAGGGCTTGATGTTTTTGTCGTTCTGCTTGCTCTGCTGTTGTCAAGTGGCTTATGTGGATTGTTGTTTCCATGTAATATCTCCAATGCAATCACCAAGTTTTTCCAATTGCGCTTCGTCATCGGCTCCTGCATGGATGTCGGCATAGAAACCATTGCTCCGTATCCATGCAATAAGTTTCTCATCGGAATACAAGACAGCTATTCCATACACATTGAATTCTGACAGCAGGTAGTATTGGTCTTTGCAACGTTCCTTCAGCTCATGCACTATATTGAGAGCTGTCACAAGCCTGCCTTTGCATCGCCCTTTTTTGCATACAGGCTTGTTTTCCAATGCGATTGTAATTATACTGCCCACACAGAACTGATAGCAGCTTAAATCACCGGGTTCGATATACCATTCCTTTTTGTAGTACCGCGAAAGACAACCGCTCGCCATATCATATCCGGCAATAGGCGAACGCTTCTTTTTGAAGAATACGAGAGTGCCTTGCTCTGCATAAATTTCGTCAAGAGGAATAAAATGTTCTGTGGCGGTGAAATATTCGGTCTGATTATGCAATGCGGTATAAATCGCCTTCAATTCTTTCGGCAATTTAAATCCAAGCCTTGTTTCTGTCGCGGAGAAATCAACTTTATGCCCAATGTTGAGATTTGTAAGATTCCCTATTTTAAGCAACATTGTCTTCAATTCTGCATATTCCGGCTCAAGTAGTCGGTGATTATCCCATAGTTGGACTGCCCAATCAGATTCACATGTCGGGTACTCTGACAGAATCTGCTCAGGTTTGAACATGGAAAGGCTTGCCTGCCCGGAGACCTGGCTCTCGTCATAGAGTCCGGAATAGACATTCCCATTATAAAGATAAAGTCCTTTTTTCATAGCATCTCCATCTTTTGAGATTTCTTAACCACAAAACCTTCAGGGACAAGTGAACTGTAAGGAGCACCAAGCTCTCTTATGCAATAGTCAAAGGCTCTCTCTTTATGAGTAACTTCTAATCTTGCCATTATGTAGAGATGCTTGTCAAGCAAGGAAACCGGAAATACGATGTCTCCTGCTTTTATCGATGCTATTGACGGCATCTTTGTGTGGATACTGCCAAACACTACTTTTATAGGTCCGTTGTCATCTGATTTTCTGAGTTCGTCTAACCAGTCTTGAGGCCGGTAAACAGTATAATATGCCATGATTTGATGTTATCTATTTCTATTCAAAAACGGGTCAAGTGCCACGTCTTTGTTGAGGGTCATATGAAGCCTTTCCGACGGCAAAATTAATAATAGAATCCCGAATCCCAATTATATAAGCCCAGCAAAATCATTACATTGTCCTCGCGTCATAATAAACTCGATTTTCGATTTTGCTGTTAGTTCTGGTTCATGATTAAAAATCGTGCCACCCGAACTACACAATTTTAGATTTAAATGTGGTTACCCGGCGAAATGTTCTTTCACCGGAGCGAAAGCGGCAAGCCGATGAGGCTGAGGTCACCACATTTGCCCCGTTCAAGCCTCATCGAGCTAAAGGTTGTGGTGACTCGGTGGAGTGGATGGTCTTGGCTGGTGTCACCAATATTGTTTACAATCCTGCATTCGCTTTATTGCCAACGAAATACATGCTTTAATGCGATGGATAATATCATTTGTCCACTGATATCTTATGGCATTATGGGCATTTTGCACATGGCGTTTCTTGCGCTCATCCCACTTGCCGATTCTCAAAGCCCTCTCTATAATGCAAGGTTAGCAATAATCCGGTATGACTACAGTGTCCTTATTGTTAAAACTCCCTTTATCAATTTAACAAAGAAAAATCCATCAAAACCATAAAATGGTAGTTCTGACATTTCAAAAGACTTAATGCCTGACTTGTGGATTAGGCATCAAGTCAGGCATCAAGTTAATCTTGTTGTGTTGTTGCAATATACTTTTGATTACGGCTTGTTGGCTTATCTGGGATTGTCATTTGGATGCGGGTGCCGAGGAGAGGATTGAGATAGCGCTCTCTAAAATACTTGATATCTTTAAATCCGCAATGAGCTGCTATCTCTGCTCCTGATCGAGGTTCCTTGCAGAATTCTACAATCTTTTCCTCAATCGATTGACTTGGGGGTTGACTTAGGGGTTGACTTGTGCCTTTCGACAAGTCGGATTCGTTTGTGGCGTGGATATTTACACGGAAGGCAGTGATTGTATTCACATCAAACTCTGCCGAAGGATTGCCGTTATCTTTCAGCATCTCCTGCACGCGGGTTACGCCTCGGTTGAATTTGTTGACATACTTCATCACTCTCATTGCTTCTGCCACGAGCGGATTGCGATAGTCATTGACCGAGGGGAAGTTTTCGGGGCGGGCTTCACCATACAATCCACCTGCATTCATCACTTCGATGTAGTCGTCAAACTGATAAAGACGGATAGGCATATTGGCTTGGTAATCCCTGTGCATACAGGCGTTCATCAGCAATTCTCGGATAGCACCCTCAGTAAAATATAATTGCAAGAAACAATATAAGTAATTCTCCGCTTAAAAAAATTTGAAACACTATTTTCTTAGCATAGAGAAGTTGTTTGCTGGCAAGAGAAATAGATGCCCTGACAGTACTACCGATGCCGAACATCAGGGTGACACCGCAAATCAGAATGAATATTGGGGCAACCATATTGACTGCGGCAAGTCCTAACGGACCAATACCTTGTCCGACAAATATCCCGTCAGTGATAAGGAATACAGAGTTACTTAGCATCCCTATCAGTGTGGGAAAGAACAGTGAGCGAAATAACTTCCCTATATTGCCATTCTGATAATCAAGTTCAGATTCAATCATCCTTTTTTATTTTGTCACGTTTTGTACGAATCTCATATTCTCGCCGAGGTTACGCAAGTTGCAACTTGTGGTTATCACTGTTACCTTCAAAGTTCTCTATACTGTTCCATATCAATACGATACACAATCAATACATATGTTTGTTATCTTAACAGCTATTTCCTTTTGCCGAATTTCTCTTTTGCATATTCATAAGATTCGAGGATATATGGCTTCAATGATTCAAAAGTCGTTTCGGATGGGCTCAAAGCGCAAATCCAACCCATCCACGCATAGACTGGATGCGGCATAATGACATTCTTTGCAGTAAAGTTATATGGCATATCCACAATACTACCTTTGCATGGACGTTTTGGTAATTCTCCGAACAAAGTGCAGAATGTCTGTTTTCGGACACCTATATTTACTCGCCACGCTCCCTCACGGTCTAGTTGGGAAGCTCGGTCATTGTCACCATCCTTTTCTTTGATTGTCAAGACATATACGCCACGTTTCAGTACGCTACCGGGATTATAGAAAATACCGCGCTCGCCCCAGCTACGAACTTCGACAACTCCTTCAAGGTTGTCAAGGCAATATTTCAGAATGTTATCAGGTGTAACAGCCATATTGTAATCATGATTCTTTAATTAACCGGTACATCATTGCAATATCCTCCGATGCCATTTCGAATTTTGATTTCTCAATCAGGATGTTTTGCCCTGTCATTATATAGGATGGAAGGATACGAATACCATTGTATACAATCTCGGTATTGCGCAATTTATAGGTGGATATGCTTGGAACCGCATTCTTCTTGATTGCCTTCTTACTTATCATATTAAAGGCTTTCTTTGCCACATCCCCCATAAGCATAATGACCCTGACATTGGGAAACAATGCAAGTTCTCTTTCCAGATAGGGCAAATTTTCCTCTATGCTCTCTTTTGAAACGGCATATTCGGTTTTGGGCATCTTAACAGCATTGGTGATGTAAATCCCTTTGTTCAGGATATCCAGTGCGGAATTCACCTCTATCCCGGCTTTTCGGAACAATGGAATTGTCGTTGACATATATGCGGCATCCGGCTTTCCATAGAAATCATCTTCCAGGCATGAGGGAACTACCTCATTTATCATGATTGCCCGTATGATTTCCGGATTAACCTCTACATTGTTGAAGTGCATATCTGTTTCCCTTTCGGATAATTGTCGTAGTTGTTCCTCGATATTCATAATACTATCCTTTATAGCTACGTTTTATTTCGTCGATTGATTTGCCGCCGATGCCAAAGTTCTCGTCAGACAGCTCTTTGATGGTAATGGTGAAGAACTGCTCCGGGATATGGGTTATCTCGGAGGCTGTGGCAGTAAGCCTCTCAATCAACTGTTTCTTCTGTTCAGCGGTCAGTTTGCCACTCTCTATTGATATATAGGGCATATTACTCGTCTTTATGTGGAATTTCCTTCAGTATCTCTGATGGAATTTCAATGTTAAAAGTTTCACATATTTTTAATACATCCTTTATGTCATTAATGTCACGCTCATAGCCTAAATGGAATTGTACTTGATATTCGGGAGGTATACAAACTACATCTATATCCCCGATTTTCCCTTTTCCTGAGAAAACCTCTCTTGGGTATTCCTGTCCTTCAAATATAAAATTGAGGTTGGGGCTATATGAAAATATATGTAAATCGATGAGGCGGTCTTTCTTGTCTTTCCAAACGGAATGATCCGAAGTAGTATAATCCGTTTTTATTTCCTTATATTCATTAGCGTATAGTATTTTGAGTGCGCTATCTTTATGGGAACATTCTATAAATATATCAATATCATTATGTGTCCGGGATTGATAGCCAAGCAGCGCATCGACCCCCCAGCCTCCATCAATGAACACTTTGATTCCTGCATTTTCGAGTGCAGATATTATTTCAACAGCATCCTCTAATTTTACCATATATCACCTGATTATAATAAGAAATTTGAAAGAACAGCGTCACAGAACATTGTTGGGTTGAACTCCACAATCTGATATTCGGCAATACCGTTGATGTTAAACGGGTCTTTTGCAATGATGGCATCCACTGCTGTGCGGTTTTCAGCCTTAATCATAATCACTCCACCCACGCGAGGTGTTTGTGGCCCTGAGGCGATGAAATCTCCGAGGGCATAATGCTTAGCGAGATATTCACGGTGTGCGGCAAGGAATCTGTCAACCTCGCTCAACGGTTTCTTATATGTTAAAATTGCGATAAACATGGTTTTATTTCCGTTTAATTGTCTGACATTTACGTTTAGTCATTTCCTCAGCGAAAGCCTGTTCGCCATGTTCACGGATGTAACGGATACAAGCCGGACGGTCTGATCTGAAAATAAAAGCGAATACCATTCCGATGAAATTAGAATATATCTTGCACTCTCTTACATTCTTAGAGCATTCGGCACAAGAGTGGAACCCTTGACTATTGACACATGACCGAATCTTGCACCAAGTCGCCTTCTCATTCTTATGACAACCGGGGCATTTGTCCGATAGATACTTACGGCATGCGCCGCAGTAGAGGCCGCACGCCGCTATGAGTTCTTTGTTTACTTCAATACTTTTCATAAACACAAAGCATCACAGCCCAATGATGCATGTTATTAGATACAGAAGCGTGGACTGCAACGCCACGTCTTATTTGGAGGTCGTAGGAAACCTTGTGTACAGATGTAGTTATAGCAGCCCACGCCGTATACGTGAGAACCGCTATGCAATCTCAGTACACTGGTGAATTTCCTACGTTCCCAAATACAAGAGAGCATATCGCTTCTTATTTCTAAAATGTCATAGGCAGACTGGTGTCAACCCAACCACAAAGTTACGAAATTATTATGAGATTTTAACGGTTAAGTGTGGTGACCTGACGAAATTTTGGCTGAGGTCGCCACATTTTTACCGTCGTGGTGTAGTTAACGTCTGTTAAAGTTTGGGGTTGCAGAGGTAAGATGTGGAGTTGAATGATGCTGAATGATTTTGAATGAGAATGAATTACGTGCTGATTATCAGCATATTAAGCAACTACAAGAAAAGATGGCGCATAGTAAAAATCCTGTGTTTAAGCGTAGATATTACAGAGACGGAAGATGAAGAATTTGGTGTCGTTTACGCCGTGCAGTTTAGCCCTGAAAGCCTTGATTTTTGAGTTTATTGATTCGGCAGAGGCATTGGTTGACCGGTTGTCGTAGAAGTTGAGTTGTAGCTAACAGTTGAAAAGGGACCCAGGTGGCATTTGAAAAGGGGACCACCCG